>CBDALO010000078.1:0-4171 GCA_965196985.1 Gammaproteobacteria bacterium
TATTATTATTTTTTCGTGCTTTTTCAAGACACCTCTTTTTTCTCTTTCGTTTCCGTTCTATCTAGCGCAGTACGCCGTTCTCACATATTATCTTGACACATCAAAATGCACGATTTTGCTTTGTAGCATTTAAGCCTGACTTCAATAAAGTTGTAGGGTGTTGCAGAGTGTTTTGTAGTGTTATGTAGTGTTGCAGAGTGCTGTAGTGTGCTGTGAATTTTAGGAATTGGCTTTCCTTTGCTTCAGGGACTTTCTGCAAGATATTACGAAAACACCCGAAAGGTATTTGTAGCTGTTTGGATTTGCTGATGTGCAACTAATATCGTAAAGAAAATGACTAAATTTGGAACTTCGTGCAAGTTTACTTTTACCGTGATTGTTGAAGACATTGTTCTTTACATTTCAAGTGTAATGGATTATTGGGTTATATGTTTAAAAAACACGAAAGAAATACTCAAAAGAAACTCTGTCGTGCTTCATGCTATATCCTCAATCTCTATTTTCACGAAAGCTACCAGGCCAATGCGTCTTATAATAAGAGTACCAACTTTATTTGTTGGTTTCCTAAAAACAAAACAAAACGATATTATACAATCATTAACAGACTAATATCCTATTGATAAAACTGCAACCCTTGCTTCATACGATTAGCCAAAAAACAAATTTTACGATAAACTGAATTATTAAGATAAAGGTATCTAAACACCGTCTGGGCAAACTCGAAAGATTCTGTGTTATCCTGATAATGAATCTGATTGGTCAGTTTTTAACTGCCATAGAAATAATGCGATTCGTCTTTTTATTGGCTCGTCTTTGATTGGAATATCTTTACAAATCAAGCAAAAGAAGAGTAACTAGCGTGATCTCTATGGCAACTATGAACTTGACCAATCATACTCAGTGCCTGGATTATGGTATTGGGGATTCCAGAACAAACCGTGTTTTGATACGTTCACGCAAGCTGTGATACCTATGTATGTGATACCTATGTATTGTGGCTACAGCAAATTAGATATCGAGGAGACAAGGTGCTTTCTTGTGTTTAAGGAATTCCAATAAATCTACTCGTTCGCGTTTCTTTTTTAGTCCAGCAAAAACAATCTTTATTCCAGGCGTATACTTTTTCGGATTTGCCATTAAGTAAAACAAATAGACTCTTTCAGCCAGACTATAGTTTCCGGGCTCCAAAGCACAAAGCTTAAACGGGGCGAATTTTCGTCGAAAAACCTTCATTCCTCGTGTTGGGTTTCCATTATAGAGCCATTGCATCGCATTTGTTACTTCTTTGTTACATTTCTGTGACCCTTCACCTAGATCTCCTTGCACGTTGATTAAGTCCTCGCATTTTCCATCTCGAAAACAGAAACGCAACAATTTGTTCACCTTGAATTCGAAACACACACGAAGCTTGTAGTAAATCTTATTGAAACTGTCACCTGATCTTCTGTCTTCATATTCAGTGTTGTAACGTAATCTTTGAAGAAAGTTACGAGGCTTTGTACAATCCCAGCGAAGTAGTCCGTTTATTTTCAAAGTTAGTTTTGAACTCCCCAGCCCAAGCAAACGGACTTTAGCAGTAGCAGATGAGTCAATCTTTGTTACTCCTTCGTTCTTTCGTGTGTCAAATAGGATAACAATCGGTTCCGCATCGATGCCAAGCAACAATCTTGCCCATGTGGGATTCGATAGAATTCGATACCTAACTATTATTTTGAGGGGACATTTGCAGACAGTGAACTGTGCCTTGATAGGCCTACCATCCACCTTTATTGACTCAACGCTGCAAAATTTTTGTGATTGATAGCAGTTTCCATTCCTAACCGTTGGGAGGCATGATAATAAAGCCATGTGCTTGTTGAATATTGCAAGCCACTTCAAAACATCGTCAGGAATTCTGTTCCAGCTCATGGCTCGGCCAATCACATCGTGAACTCTGTTTATTTCAGCTTGTCCAATGGAACCTGCATTTCTCGCCATGCTCACAGGCTCCAAAACAAAGGCGAAAACAACGGATAGCGTTATGATCACATTCATCATCTTTGGATGCTTTGATCTTCGCTCTTTCTGTACAACAGAACTTGGAGATGTCTAGACAAGCAAGGAGAAACATTGAAAATGAGCCTGGATGGCTTGAGTATTCGATTACAGCCAGTGATTTTTCACAAACGATCCAGGTCCTGAATTATTTCGGTACTGCTGTACCGTCTACTGGGTATGAATGAATTTTGAATTGCATGAAAAAGCCGCATTGTGGTTTCTGTGGTGTAGTGGTTAAGGTTTAAGACTAGCGACCTTGCGTCACCGGCTCGAATCCTCACCATTACCATTTCTGAGGATAGCATCCATGGGCAACGTTGTAACACAAAAAATTGTGCTTTCTACCCAGGAGGAAGGGTGCCTGGTCCGTAGTTTTGCGCACTGTCTGTGGCTGCATTCTAAAAGTTCGTTGTCTCACCTGGACTATTCAAGCAATAAAGGAGTAAATGGGCGGTCGTTTAGTCAATGCAAGTAGCCAATCAGGTGCATTGTTCCTCTTTTCACGTGATTTTGATCTGCATTAGGCCACGCGCATTAAATTTACAAACTAAACAGAATAAATCGTTGGGTCCTCTTTGCTGCTCTTGCAAGGAATTGTGTTTCGATTTACTTGCAGCTCTTCAAGTAAGGTTTTAATGTTCTTTTGGACCATGGCACGGTTGGCAGGGGGTTCGCAGTTCCTTGATTAAGATGGGGATGCTTTTTTTCCATGCAGCAAGAGCTGAGTGGTGGAAGCTTTTTTCCACATATTCAAGGTTAGCTATATCTTGAAATTTGGAATTAATGCATTGTTTTGTAGACTTAATAGATAAGTTTTCTAGTAAAATAGGTACTTTATTGGTTTTGGCAGGGTAAAAGTTCACCTCTGAGTGGCAAATGTACTATAACCTAACGCAGTAAATCAAACAATGCCAGCTTTATTATGGTCTTAAATGATATAAATACAGTACCTGAAGCTTTGGCTAGGGCCTCGATGCATAAACAACATACCTTGTCAAATCATTCCAAAATGCATAACTTATCGTACGTCAGGAAGTTAAACCCTGTTGAAAGAAGCTTGCTTGCGTTTCACTGGAATCTTCATAGCCAGCTGACTTGAGTCAAGAGAAATATTAAAACGTCGTACAGCCTTAAATCTTATGTACTGTCATTCTTCCTCAACAAACATAGGTGTGGCATTGTCATTTTTAATAACGTATTGATTTAAATTTGGTTGTTCGTAATAGTTAAAATGAGCGAATATACGGTATTAAAGATAAAAATGATGTTTACAAAAAACATGAATTAGAATAAATAAGTTTTACAAATCCTCCTAAAATTACAATTAATGTTTGCATCCTGATGGGCTATGCTTTTTAAAACACTGATAGAGGTTGGTGCTGTTATCAATTTAAGCAACCTTCTTAGAAACCTGCTTGCAGCCTTTATCAACCAGAGGAATTAAAATCTGTAAGATTGTAGCTACTAGCTGCTGAGTGTGGTATTGTTGTTGTTGCAGCAACTAGCATTACGTCATGCTACAAATTAATGTTTTCTTAATTTCATTAGTTACAGGAATCATCTCCAAAATTCAAGCGAGAAATGGAAATGTCACAACAGACCCAAGGTGACAAAAACTCAGCTGATAAAGAGAAAGAGAAACAAACATTTCCTAAAACCAGTGCACAAGTAATTGGATGGAAAGCTTCAAAAGCAGCTACACATACGTATGGCATCCCAGAATCAAGAGCACGAGGAAAATGTGATGTTTTGCGAGTGCTGCAATGGCCACATGAAGGCTTGTAGTTGGCAAAGATTATAGCAGAATGACATCCAAAACAGTTTCAAATTCACCTAAAGTTTCTAGTTAATAATTTATTGTTTATGGAAGTATTATTCATCAAATGTAAGATAGTTAGAAAGTTGAGACAAAATAGTTAGAACCATGGCAAAAAAATTAAATTTCCAATTCCCATTTCCCAAATTCCAAAATTCATTTCAAATTTTCTTGTTCACAACTTGGTTGCAAAATTTGAAGAAGGCTCTAGATCAACGCCCATTGCACCAATGGGTAGACAATGCACCAGTTATGATGTTTAAGAAACCTTCAAAACCCAAGGAAAGACTTAACTTACAAAAGGACTAGTCCAAGACA
>CBDALO010000079.1:0-8510 GCA_965196985.1 Gammaproteobacteria bacterium
AGTTGCTCCAGACGCGCTTATTTCAGATCTTGAAAATCAGATTCACCAGACTGATGGATCTTCTTTAATAATCTCACAGAATAATCACAAAAAACTCGATGATTATTTATTAACCTCACTTAATGTTTCTCATGGTTTAGATGATCCAAACAAAAAGCTACGAAATAAGTCACTAGTCGATTCAATGAACTTTGAGGATAAGGTATTCTGCTATAGAGCTTTTATTTTAAAGGAGGCTCACTATCAGCAAAACGTATTTACTGAAGTAGCTCAGAGTAGATCTGAAGAAATCCACCAATTTGCAAAAACCTATTTAATGAAGGATCAAGCTGAAACATCATCACTTTACAGCCTATGTAAATATCTGAATATAGGTCAGCTTTCCGCGATACGAGATGTCAGATTAAATAAGGATTTATTTGAGGCAATGCCGACGAAGATAGTTGACTCAATTATCATGGAAGCAATAGCATTAATTGAGGATGATGAACCCAGAAAAAGCGCTTATCTAAAAACGCTTTTTCAGAGTTCTAGCGGCTTAGATTATTTGCGAACAGCTGTTAACAAATCAACCTATAAAAATCCAATTTTATTGGATGCTTTATTGGATCAGCGAAGACCAGATCTATCCTGTCGTAAGAGCAGATATGAGCATACCACTAGTGCAGAAATAGTCGTTGAGCTTATAGATTCGCTTCAAGAACACTGAAAACTACCCAAAATTTAAATCAGCAAAATAATGCTGAAATATTGTGTAAAAATGACTATGCTTTGTCTTTTTAACAAGACTAACGAGATGAGTATAAATGTTAAACTTCGCCGATTACGCTGCCCCTCTTTTTTCAAAATTAACTGGCTTATTTTTCAATGTGCATCAAACTTAATTGTAATTACTACCGTTGTATTAAAAAAATCTATCGACGATTGCAGGAAAGCTATTAACTGAAGGTAGTTGTAAGTTGTTCAGTTCATCAAAAGATAACAATGAGTATAAAAAGATGATTCGTACACTTACCGGTGAAAATAAAAGCACCGATTTAGATCCAATAAAAACAAATGATGTATTGCTAGAACAGAGCTGTGAAAAACTTTCACACGCCAGTAAAATTGATGTTCTTCATGATCCTTCTGATATTAGAAAGCCACATAGCAAGCAAACTCAAAACTTGACTTTACCGCCGAGCAAATCGTGCAAAGTCTGACGGGGATCGAAAAACATGAGGCCGTCAAATCGTCCTATCACGAACTCAAGGGACTTGACTTTACCGTCGAGCAAATCGTGCAATTGGTGCACACGGTGGGGGCACGAAAAACATTGAGGCCGTCAAGTCGTGCTATTACGTACCTGGTGATAAGGCTGTGCATCTACTATCGCATGTAAGCTACAGCAATAAAGATCACGAACTCAAGGAACTTTTTAAAAGCTGAGCATATCGTGCAAATTGAAAATGGGGGCTCGAAAAACATTGAGGCCGTCAAATCGTCCTATCACGAACTCAAGGGACTTGACTTTACCGTCGAGCAAATCGTGCAAATTGCTTTACACGGTGGGGGCTCGAAAAACATTGAGGCCGTCAAATCGTCCTATCACGAACTCAAGGGACTTGACTTTACCGCCGAGCAAATCGTGCAAAATCAAAGAATGGGGGCTCGAAAAACATTGAGGCCGTCAAATCGTCCTATCACGAACTCAAGGGACTTGACTTTACCGCCGAGCAAATCGTGCAAATTGCTCTCACTAATGGGGGCTCGAAAAACATTGAGGCCGTCAAATCGTCCTATCACGAACTCAAGGAACTTGACTTTACCGCCGAGCAATCGTGATTGCTTCAAATAATGGGGGCTCGTTGAGGCCGTCAAATCGTCACGAACTCAAACTTGCTGCCGAGCAAACGCAAATTGCCTCTCATGACGGTGGCTCGAAAAACATTGAGGCCGTCAAATCGTCCTATCAAGCCAAAAGTCCTGCTCCAGAACCCGATAGCACATCAACTATTGCGCCTCATTATTCATCTAGCATGGTTCATAATAACGTCCAGTCAGGCACTGATCAGCACCTTGTGCCTCCTGTACAACCAACCCATGCTTTGCACTCTTCTCTTCATAATCCAGTAAGCGCGCAACAACAAGTGCATAACCCTACTCCAATTATTCATAAACCAATTCCTATTTATCCTACATTCAGTGCGGACCAGAGTAGAAGCGCAATACCTCAACCAGCTTTAGATGGTCAGCCTAACTGGATTCACTTGCTCCTTCTTGCTGCTCAGTCTTTAAATACGAATAACGCTTCGGCTACTTCATCAATAATACTGGGACAGGAGCAACACACAATGTCAGCATCAACATCTGGTAATAGCAATGTCGCTAGTAGTCATTCTCAAGCTGAGGTATGCCACACATGCGATGATGTTCCAAATATAGAACAATTAAGTAATACTATTGCACAGCAAACCCAACCACTTAAGCGCACGCATCAAGAAGCCTTTAGCCTCTCAGCAGAACATGTTCAGTCTAATTCAGAACAACAAGAGATCTATAATCATAAAAAATTTCGCAAAGACATTCGGCTTACTCAGACCAACTCAACTTTTTTCACCCCTAATACCTCTACTAGCCATGAGAATACTCATTCAGCAAAACAATTTTCAAATCCTCGGCGAATGTGAGCATATAATTTTCAGCTCTCTTTTTTGATGATTATATTTTGATACATTCCCATAAGGTCGCTTATGGGGGGCTATTTTTACTGGCGTTTTACTCCCCTACTCCCCTTGCTTTTGAGGTCCGGCCGGAATCCTGGTTAAAAGGGACCAAATCTACCGCTCAACTCTTATTTTAATCAAAATTTACGAATTGACTGGAAATCCTTCCTCATTGCATCAATCAATTGCTCCATTAATTGAGGTTGGTCTTCCGGGCTAGCATTATAAAACTTTTTACTGATCATAATAACTTCTCTATTGGCTATCAGCTTTACTTGCTCTTGTGATGATACATACTTTTGACGAGATTCTTGATTACTCTTACTAATAATAACGTTTCGGTAACTTTCTATTAATTTAATATATATAGTGACTGACAGAAAACCCGCAAAGCCTTTTATTTTCAATGTTTCGGGGCGAACTGGTCACATGAAGATTTTCAAAAAACAGCACTAAATACTCGTTTTCCAGCTATTTACAGCTTATTTTCGATATAATGCCTTAATCTTCGATGATTTTTCGCCACAGCATGGTAACTCTTCACTGGAAAGCAAGAATGACAAGACTAGCCCAAAATCCACAAATGCAAATTGGCCAAGTAGATATTTCTAAAATTCAAATCAGCTCTAAATCACGGGATGACATTCCAAAATTATTAAAAGGGCTACAGTTTATTTATAGTACACCCTCTGTACGGAAGGAGATTTTCGAACTACTAGAGGCTCAGATTGCACCTGAGGTTGACAAGAATAATGGACGCCCTGGTATGGAATTATGGAAAATATTGGTCATGGGAGTACTCCGCCTGAGTCTAAATTGTGATTATGATCGACTGCATGAACTTGTGAATCAACATAAAACCATTCGTGAAATGCTAGGGCATGCTGATTTTTTCGATAAAATAGAGTATCAGCTGCAAACAATTAAAGACAATGTCTCGCTACTCACTCCCGAGTTGTTAGATGAGATTAATCAAGTTGTTGTGAAAGCTGGTCATTCATTGTTAAAAAAAAGTGAGCCTCTGCGAGGCCGTTGCGATTCCTTTGTGGTTGAAACAGACGTACATTTTCCAACAGACATAAGCTTACTGTTTGACGCAATGCGCAAAATAATTCAGCAGGTGGCCAAGCTGTGTGAACACAGCGGATTGAGTGACTGGCGTCAATATCGATATAACATCAAGCATCTGAAACGGCTCATGCGAATAGCTCAACTAAAAAAGCGCAGTAAGAGCAAGCAAGCAGATCAACAAAACAAAAAGGACAAGGCAATCAAGGATGCTCATCAGGAGTATCTCAATATTGCGCAAAAATATTTAGATAAAGCACATGCCTCAATAAACGCTATCCAGAAAGCCGATCTACTGAAGCCGCAAGATGCGCCACTGGTTGAAAGTATAGAAATGTTCACGGTTCATGCAGATCGCCAAGTTGATCAAATTAAACGCCGAATATTATTGGATGAAAAGATCCCGCATGAAGAAAAAGTCTTTTCTGTCTTTCAGCCACATACTGAATGGATTGTAAAAGGAAAGGCTGGTGTACCAGTCGAATTAGGAATGAAAGTCTGTGTCTTGGAGGATCAACACCAATTTATATTGCATCATCGTGTGATGGAGAATGAGACTGATGACAAGGTCGCCGTATCTATGGTTCAAGAGACCCAACAAAAGTTCCCAGAGTTAAACACATGTAGTTTTGATAAGGGCTTTCATTCAAAAGAAAATCAATCTGCGTTAGCAGATATTTTGGAAGTTGTTGCATTGCCGAGAAAAGGTCGACTCTCAAAGGAAGCACAGGAAATTGAAAAGTCAGACTCGTTTGTGAAAGCGAAACAAAAGCATTCTGCGGTAGAATCCAGTATTAATGCTCTTGAAGTTCATGGGTTGGATCAATGCCTAGATCACGGCATTGATGGCTTTAAGAGTTATGTTGGCTTAGCGATTGTTGGAAAAAACATAGATCGTATCGGAAGTCTTATACAAAGAGCTGAGCAAAGGAAAGCAGCGCGACTAAAAAAACGCATTCGAGGTCGCAGCCCACCGTTAGCTGCCTAGTCAGCCTCAGAATATCCCATTGTATTCCAGAAAGCAGGATGCTTTTTTTCGTATCAAAACAGCGAGATTTCATTTTTTTGTACGCGGCCAGGGCTTAACATGCTATTTTTATTATGATCTCGCGCGGATATAAAAAAATGAAAGTGTAATAAAACAACAAAGACTAAGAATTAGTAGGTTTTCTGTCAGTCACTATATAGTCATTTTGTGATTAAAAAGATGCTTGCTTCTTTCGGAGTTTAGTCTGATCCAGGTTCCAATAGATAGAGCGTTATTTTGTCTGTAAAAACCAACTTCAGTACTTAGAAAAACCTTTAAAATTCTAAATGGCACTCTATTGTACCTGTCTCATCGCATAATATCTTAAATTAATTATGCTAATCAATCTAAAAAATTATTTATACCTCAAATTTTTCTCCTCTCAAAATAAATTATTAACTTTTAGGTAATAGCAATTATATCTCGTTAATAAGAACAAGAATGATCTATCCTAAAACCCTATGAAGCCTTATTATTCACTTCAACTTAAGTATCTAGGTGATCCGCTCCACTGGTCATCAATTTCCACTAAAACAGCTGATACGAGCCTTAGGCACGATTCAGTATTAGGGAAAATTCCAACTGCATGCGTCCTTCTTTTTACCTCTCTGTTTACGCGCTCAGCTATGTTACTGGTTCTTAATCTTTTTTGATGCGGCCTGTCAAAGTTCATCACTACTAAGCCCTCCGGTATATTCACTTCCAACCAAGAAGAAAGCTCTGGTGCTGTTTGCTGATATTTATCTACCGCCATAGCCAATAGTCTTTCCGACTCATGAATGTTTGAGGCATTAAATATAGCTGTAATCTCCTCAGCTACTGGTTCCTTCATTGAGCGCTTTGGTATGTGAGCCTGAGCATTTTGCTGCAAATGAAATTGGCAGCGTTGCCAAGGAACACTGGGGAACACAGCTCTTCTAGCGGCTTTTAGGCCAGTATGAGCGTCGCTAGTAATCAACTCAATACCATGTATACCTCGCTCAACCAACTGCTGAAGAAAATCACGCCAATGTACCTCAGCCTCTGATAACGCAACAGAAACACCTAGCACTGTTCTCTTGCCGGTTGATTCATCAAAGCCATAGGCTATCAATACCGCACAGTCTTGTACTGTGCCGCTAGTGCGCACCTTCTCATAACGTGCATCTAGCCAAAGATATTTTATCTTTCCTAACGGCTTATTTCGCCATTTCTTTAAATCTTCATCCAACAATTTAGCGCAACGGCTTACCTCTGTGCTTGAAATATCTGTTCCACAGAGTTGCTTTAGCACCTTTTCAACTTTGCGCGTGGAAACCCCATGCACATACATTTCAGCGACAGCCAGCTTAAGTGCTCTATCAGAGCGTACACCTCGCTCTAAGACTGATGGATAGAAGGCTTCATTGGAGTCTCTAACCTGCGGTATCTGTAGCTCAAGCTGACCTTGACCTGTGTTAATTAACCTTGGTTTAAAGCCGTTCGCATATCCGTTTCTATCGCCAGTTCGCTCATAAGGACTGGCATTTAAATGGCGCTCCCTTTCTATTAACATAGCCTCATTCATCAACCTGGAGACAAGCTTAGGTAAAGCTTCAAACCCCTCCATCGCTAAAACATGTATGGCTTCTTCGATTAAGTTCTCATTTTTATAGCAGCTCATTGTCATTCCTCTTTTTTGGTTAAGTTTACCTTAAAAGGAATTTCTAATCTGACTGAGTCGCCTGCTTATTTTCAGCAAGTCAATGGAATTTACAGAAAGGATGGCGCACTAGCTTCCAATAAATCCACCAATTGCTGCAGCTATAATACTGAACAGTGGTAACCAAATATTCATAGTTATACTTGCAAACCTTTAAATTTCTTAGTTCGAAAAAACGACCGTTTTAATGAACCCATAGTCTCTTAATTTTTAGCTACTCAATGAGCGCGAATTTAGTATAAGATACTGGTCCTTAAAATCAAAGTCTACAGAACTATCTGTTTATTAAGTAACGCGAACCGTACTTATTGAGAGTTAGGAGAGTTGAATGAAAATTGGCTATGCCAGAGTTAGTACGCGTGAGCAAAATTTAGATCTGCAAGTCATTGGGTTAGAGGAAGCTGGTTGTGAGCGAATCTATGAAGAAAAAGTCAGTGGCGTTAAAGCAGATCGCCCTATTTTAACTAATCTGATTAATCAATTAAGACCTGGTGACGTATTGGTTATTTGGAAGCTAGATCGACTGGGCCGGTCACTTAAAAATTTAGTTAATCTTGTGCAGCAACTTATGGAAAATAATATTGGTCTATGCAGTTTAAATGATCCAGTTGATACAACGAACCCACAAGGTCGTTTGGTGTTTAATATCTTTGCTGCGTTAGCTGAGTTTGAACGTGATGTTATTTGTGAGCGAACCCAGGCAGGTTTAAGTGCAGCACGTGCACGAGGTCGACTTGGTGGCAGGCCGAGAGGTTTAACAAAAAAAGCTGAAGCAACGGCTTGCGCTGCTGAGACATTATATAAAGAGAAGAAACTATCTGTTGTTGAAATTTGTAAAAAGCTTAGTATTTCAAAGAGCACGCTTTATAAATACTTAAGATACAGGAACGTTCCTATTTCTTACTATGAAACAAATAACAAATAAAAGCTTGGAAACTCCATGGCAGCAATACATGAAACAGCCTATCCTCGGTTTAAACCTTATTTAACAGCTAAAGAACTAGATGAGTTGTTTAGTTTGTCTGTTGATGAAATAGATTTTATTAACAGGAAAACAAAAGTAAATAACGTTACCTCTAGTCTTGGGTTTGGAATATTATTGAAGTGTTATCAATATCTAGGCAGAGCAGTTCAGGTTGAGCAAATAGCCCAAAGCATTAAGCAATACGTTGCAGAACAACTCGGCATTAAACCAACTACTGACTTAACTACTTATTCTAAATCAACAATTAAAAAGCATAAGAAGGCCATTCGTTGTTATCTAGGGCTCTCAAATAACCAAAGAGAGCGTAGAAAGATTATGAAGCAAGCTGCTTTAGAGGCTGCAAAGACCAAAGAAAACTTAGCTGACATTATAAACCGTGTTATTGAGGAAATTTTTTACCAACGTTTTGAGCTACCAGCTTATCAAGCATTAGTTAGACTAGCTAGGGCTGCAAGGAGAGTAACAAACCAAGGTCATTATATAAAAATTAGTAACCTTCTTACCATTAAGCAAAAAAAGTTAATTAATCAACTGCTGCGGCTTGGCGACGGCAAAGAAGCAGAGGAAACTGAATGGACGTGGTTTGGTCTAAAACAAGAACCTAAAAGCCCGACGGTGAAGAATATGAGACGCTTTATTACTTACGTTAATCAGCTAAAGGAATTACAAAGCAGGCTATACGTTAACGTTGACTTTATAGCGCCAGCGCGATTAGAACATTTGCGTGATGAAGCAATGATTATTGACCAATCCGATATGAAAAAGGTTGGTGAACTGAAACGTTACGCTTTAGTCATTATTTTAATTTATATGAAAGTGGCTAAAGCAATGGACGATTTAGTCCAAGTGTTTTTAGTTTGGGTTAGAAAAATAGAGAATAACGCAAAAGATCGCTATGAGGCTTATCAATTCGCACAAGCGGAACAAACAAATTCACTGATACTGTCTTACTATCAAACACTGTTAATTCTTGATAGAAGCGATACAGCGGAAGAAAAAGTTGCTGCTATTGAGGAACAGTTTGGTGATAAGCTATCTAATCTA
>CBDALO010000080.1:0-64834 GCA_965196985.1 Gammaproteobacteria bacterium
AGCTAAGCTTTATGCGCTAGTGCGCCATCCTTTCTGTAAATTCCATTGACTTGCTGAAAATAAGCAGGCGACTCAGTCAGATTAGAAATTCCTTTTAAGGTAAACTTAACCAAAAAAGAGGAATGACAATGAGCTGCTATAAAAATGAGAACTTAATCGAAGAAGCCATACATGTTTTAGCGATGGAGGGGTTTGAAGCTTTACCTAAGCTTGTCTCCAGGTTGATGAATGAGGCTATGTTAATAGAAAGGGAGCGCCATTTAAATGCCAGTCCTTATGAGCGAACTGGCGATAGAAACGGATATGCGAACGGCTTTAAACCAAGGTTAATTAACACAGGTCAAGGTCAGCTTGAGCTACAGATACCGCAGGTTAGAGACTCCAATGAAGCCTTCTATCCATCAGTCTTAGAGCGAGGTGTACGCTCTGATAGAGCACTTAAGCTGGCTATCGCTGAAATGTATGTGCATGGGGTTTCCACGCGCAAAGTTGAAAAGGTGCTAAAGCAACTCTGTGGAACAGATATTTCAAGCACAGAGGTAAGCCGTTGCGCTAAATTGTTGGATGAAGATTTAAAGAAATGGCGAAATAAGCCGTTAGGAAAGATAAAATATCTTTGGCTAGATGCACGTTATGAGAAGGTGCGCACTAGCGGCACAGTACAAGACTGTGCGGTATTGATAGCCTATGGCTTTGATGAATCAACCGGCAAGAGAACAGTGCTAGGTGTTTCTGTTGCGTTATCAGAGGCTGAGGTACATTGGCGTGATTTTCTTCAGCAGTTGGTTGAGCGAGGTATACATGGTATTGAGTTGATTACTAGCGACGCTCATACTGGCCTAAAAGCCGCTAGAAGAGCTGTGTTCCCCAGTGTTCCTTGGCAACGCTGCCAATTTCATTTGCAGCAAAATGCTCAGGCTCACATACCAAAGCGCTCAATGAAGGAACCAGTAGCTGAGGAGATTACAGCTATATTTAATGCCTCAAACATTCATGAGTCGGAAAGACTATTGGCTATGGCGGTAGATAAATATCAGCAAACAGCACCAGAGCTTTCTTCTTGGTTGGAAGTGAATATACCGGAGGGCTTAGTAGTGATGAACTTTGACAGGCCGCATCAAAAAAGATTAAGAACCAGTAACATAGCTGAGCGCGTAAACAGAGAGGTAAAAAGAAGGACGCATACAGTTGGAATTTTCCCTAATACTGAATCGTGCCTAAGGCTCGTATCAGCTGTTTTAGTGGAAATTGATGACCAGTGGAGCGGATCACCTAGATACTTAAGTTGAAGTGAATAATAAGGCTTCATAGGGTTTTAGGATAGATCATTCTTGTTCTTATTAACGAGATATAATTGCTATTACCTAAAAGTTAATAATTTATTTTGAGAGGAGAAAAATTTGAGGTATAAATAATTTTTTAGATTGATTAGCATAATTAATTTAAGATATTATGCGATGAGACAGGTACAATAGAGTGCCATTTAGAATTTTAAAGGTTTTTCTAAGTACTGAAGTTGGTTTTTACAGACAAAATAACGCTCTATCCTTTATGCCGAGTAAGTACTGCCAGTTTGCTAAAAAAAACATTTTATAACCAAGGCTTGGAGTTATTGTTATACCACTAGTATTTGAACTATTAATTGCTGTTAAGTTTATAGGTGGTACGTAAGGCCTTTGTAGGAGCTCTACCGTGTTTTTTGTCCCTGGGGCTACTAAGTAAGCAGCTCCCGCGCTTAATTTGACAAAAAAACGAGGTTGATTTAGTTCAAAAGGTTTAGCAAAGGCATGCATAGTAATTAGGAGCCCAGCAACAAAACAAAAAAGCTTAGCGCTTTTTTTGAAGGTTACTAGGAAGAAGGTATGGTGGTTTTTCATAAGGTTTATTCAAAGTCCTTTGATTAGTTCAAATAACCAGCTTATTTATAATAAAAATATCAGAGATGAGAATTTACCTTCTTATCTTTGCTTACCCCCTGTGTTTAGGATCATTGGAGTTGGGCAAAACGTCAAGTAGATAACTTACCATTACAGCGTAGGATAGTTACAAATCACCCCAATTAGCTTGGGCTAGAGTCATGGCAGCGAGCGCAGCTGTTTCTGTGCGCAGAATACGAGGACCGAGCTGCCAAAGCTTAAAGCCTTGTGACAGAGCAAAATCAACTTCACATTGACTGAAGCCACCTTCTGGTCCGATGAGTAAGGAAATTGACTGGGCTGACATTGGGTGGTTAGAAGCTTGCTTGATGCGGGGGTGTAAGAGGAGCTTTAACTCAGCTTGGCAGCAATTGAAGTAATCAGTAAATGAGCAAGGTGAATTAAGTATTGGCAAAATAACTCGTTCTGATTGTTCACAGGCATTAATGACAATTTTTTGCCAGTGGTTTTCTTTCTTTTGCCATCGTTCAGCAGAGAGTTTAATTGAGCAGTGCTCACTAATTAAAGGGGTGATATGTGTTACGCCTAGCTCTACAGCTTTTTGAATAATAAAGTCCATTTTGCCGCTATGTGGGATTGCCTGCACAAGCTCAAGCTGCAAGTTTGACTCTTTGCTGGGCTGAGTAATAACCTGCTTAGTTATTATTCTTATCGCATCTTTTTTTAACGAAGTAACTTCACCGAGGTATTCTTCACCTCGGCCATTGAAAAGATTAACGGTAGCACCAGGCCTTAAGCGTAATACTTTGCTTAAATGTTGTGAGGCAGGTTTTGATAGTGTAATTTCCTTGCCTATAGCAAGTGTCTTAGCATGATAAACACGAATAGTCCGCATTAGACTTCAGCCGCAAGTAGCTCTGCTTTGTCGGTTTGTTCCCAGGGCAGAGCTAAGTCTTTACGTCCAAAATGGCCGTAGGCTGCTGTTGAGCGATAAATAGGTTGAATTAGGTTTAAGGCTTTAATTAGTCCATAAGGGCGTAAATCAAAGTGGGCTCGGACTAGGTCAGTAAGCTTTTGGTCAGAAACCTTTCCAGTTCCAAAGGTTTCAATATTAATTGAAGTGGGTTCAGCAACGCCGATTGCATAGGAAACTTGAATTTCGCAGCGGTCAGCTAAGCCTGCTGCAACAAGATTTTTGGCAACATAACGTGCCATGTAAGCGGCCGAACGGTCGACTTTAGAGGGGTCCTTGCCTGAAAAAGCTCCGCCACCGTGTCGAGCCATACCACCATAAGTATCAACAATGATTTTGCGACCAGTTAAGCCACAGTCGCCCAGAGGTCCTCCGATAACAAAACGTCCGGTTGGATTAATGAAGTATTTGGTTGATTGGCCAAGCCATTGTTCAGGTAGTACAGGCTTAATAATGGTTTCCATGATAGCTTCAACCAAGTCATTTTGTTTAATATCTTCATCGTGTTGAGTCGAAAGCACAACGGCGTCGATATGTGAGGGCTTGCCATCTTGATAGGCAAAGGTAACTTGGCTTTTGGCATCAGGACGCAGCCAAGGTAATGTGCCATTTTTACGCACTTCTGCTTGGCGTCTGACTAAGCGATGTGCGTAGGTAATGGGGGCTGGCATTAATACATCAGTTTCTTTGCAAGCGTAACCAAACATTAGTCCTTGATCACCAGCACCTTGGCTTTCATCAATTTCATGGTCAACTCCTTGCGCAATATCAGGAGATTGCTTGCCAATTGTTGATAGTACAGCGCAAGATTCCCAGTCAAAACCAATCGCAGAGCTGTTATAGCCAATATCTTTAATAACTTCACGAGTAAGTGATTCAATATCAACCCAGGCTGAGGTGGTAATTTCACCCCCTACCATTACCATCCCTGTTTTAATGTAAGTTTCACAAGCAACTCGGGCATGAGAGTCTTGTTCAAGGATGGCATCAAGTACAGCATCAGAGATTTGATCGGCAATTTTATCTGGGTGACCTTCAGAGACGGACTCGGAGGTAAAAATAAAATCTTGAGGCATTATTGATCCTTTTTGAGGTTACTATAAAAAAGGGATTTTAACCTAAAAAACTTAATTAAGGTTGAAAATTTAGCTCTTTAACTATAGTCTTGCTATTATCCTAAAACTTTTTGGGTTGTTATAAGTTAATAAAAGATATGAACTGTCGTCAACAGCGCCTTAGCCATTGGATTAAACAGCAATTTGGTAATGATATAGGTAAACTTGAGCTACTGGTTGGTGATGCTAGCTTTAGGCGTTATTTTCGTTTTAATTGCCGGGAACAATCATTCATTGCTATGGATTCACCTCCTAACCTGGAAGATCCTCGGCTTTTTGTAAAAGTGACACAAGCATATCAACAGCTTGGTTTACAAGTGCCGAATATTTTATATGCAGATCTTGAGCAAGGCTTTTTAGTTATTACAGATTTTGGTAATCAGCTTTATCATAGCTCTCTAGATAAACACAATGTAGACCAGTTCTATAAGAGCGCTTTAGACGACTTGCTTATAGTGCAAACTTGTTGTGAAGTAGCAGGAGAGGATTTGCCTTTATTTGGGAAAGAAAATTTAACAACAGAGCTTAATTATTTTAAAGAATGGTTTATTGAAAGGTTGCTTGATATTGAATTGACAACAGGGCAATTACAGCAGTTGACGAAAGTTTTTGATATTTTGGTTGATAATGCAATTAGCCAACCACAGGTTGGTATACATCGTGATTATCATTCTCGCAATTTAATGTGGGTTAACCAACGAGTTGGCTTACTTGATTACCAGGGTGCATCCATTGGTCCAATAACTTACGATGTGGCTTCTTTGTTGCGGGATTGCTATATTGGCTGGCCTGCTGAGCAGGTTGAGCAATGGCTGAATTATTTTTATCAACGGTTAATTGTTAATCAACGGATATATCCTGAAGTCAACTTCGAGTTGTTTCGCCGCTGGTTTGATTTGATGGGTATACAGCGTCATGTCAAAGCTATTTTTATTTTTGCCCGGAAAGCATTGCGTGATGGTGATGAGTTTTATTTGCAGTTTATTCCACGAGCCTTAAGTTATGTGCAGGCTGTTATCGTGCACTACCCTGAGCTTAAAGACTTTTCGGTTTTATTGGGTGAGGCTTTATTGCCTGCTTGGGAGAAGCTATGAAAGCAATGATTTTAGCAGCAGGAAGAGGGCGCCGTTTGGGAGAGCTGACTCGGGAAGTACCAAAACCATTATTACCCTATCGTGGTAAAACTTTTATTGAATATCGTTTGCTTGCCTTAGCTAAAGCAGGTATTAAAGAAGTAATTATTAACACCTGGTATCAGGGTGAATTGCTTCAGAGTAAATTGGGAAACGGTGAGCGTTATGGTTTACAGATTACTTATTCTACTGAAGATGAACTACTTGAAACAGGCGGAGGGATAAAAAACGCTTTGCCCCTGCTAGATGATAGGCCTTTTATCCTGACAAACTCTGATCTAGTAACTGAGTTTGATTATAGTAAGTTACCGAGGGAAATTAACGGATTGGCCCACTTGGTTTTAGTTAATAATCCCTCTCATCATACCGCGGGTGACTTTTGCTTGCAGCAAGGGCAGGTTATTCCTCGTAAAAACGGAGAGCCAAGCTTAACCTATAGTGGCATAGCGATTCTTAACCCTAATTTATTTTCTTACATAGAGGAAAAGATTTTTCCTTTAATTAAAGTATTACAACCGGCAATTGCACAAGGTCAGGTGAGTGGTGAGCACTTTGATGGCAGGTGGGTAGATATCGGTCATCCAAAAGAGCTGTTGGAGATGGGGCAATAGTGGATATTTTCCACGCTGAAACCTTGAACAGAAGCTGATAAGCTTGTGCTTCATTTACTAAGGAAAGCTATTAATGAAACTTTTTCCAAAATTATGCGGTGCTCTACTTTTGGCTGTGTTGATAGTGGAAACTTTAATTCTTTGTATACCATTATACTTTTTTTCATTATTAAAGCTTATTCCAATTGTTCCTTTGCAGCGTATTTGTAGCCGAGTGAACAACTGGATAGCAACCATATGGGCAACAATCATTAAGTTTGGCATTAAGTTTGGTATTAAGACAAAATTTGAAGTCACCGGTTTAGAAAAATTTTGTAAAAAGGAGTGGTATTTAATTATTGCTAATCATCAATCCTGGGTTGATATCGTTACATTGCAATATATTTTTACTAACAAAATACCTATGTTCCGTTTCTTTTTAAAAGACCAAATGAAGTGGGTGCCATTACTTGGGCTTGCTTGGTGGGGATTGGATTTTCCTTTTATGAAGAGGCATTCAAAGGAAGCTCTTAGCAGAAACCCTTCGCTGCGTGGTAAAGACTTGGCAAGGACAAAAGCTAGCTGTAAGAATTTTGCTTGCTTGCCTGTGTCAATCGTAAACTTTGTTGAAGGTACGCGTTTTACTCAGGCTAAACATGATTTGCAGCACTCCCCTTACCCTAATTTACTTAAGCCAAAAGCTGGTGGTATTGCTTGTGTGCTAGCCTCTATGGATGAAATGATTAAAAAGATCATTAATGTCACCATCGTTTATCCTGATGGTGCTAAAGACCTTTGGCAGTTTCTTTGCAGTGGTATCCCAAAAATTAAAGTTCACTTAGAGGTTCTTGAGGTTAATAAAAAACTCATTGGCGATTATTTTAAAGATGAAATCCATCAAGAGCAGTTTAAACAATGGTTAAATGAGCTTTGGCAGGCCAAGCAATTACAAATTGAAAAGATGTTGAAAGCTTAATTGAGCAAAAGTTTTTTGGGTTAAAACCAGGTAAACAATTAAGGTATTTCTTCCTCCATACTGTTTTAAGTAATCCAGTTACAATAAGCCATTGTTAAAAATAAGGTTCTCTTTCAGAGAGTGTGGGTAGGTAAGCAGCCAATGAGTTTTGTGTTTTTGTTGTTCAGGGCTGTAGAACGGATGGCACGAATCAAGGGTTCCCAGCAATGCTGCTTGCGAGCACGCTAGGAAATGATTCGTAACAGGACCCGTTAGCCGTAAAAGCTTTGAAAAATACAAAACCCATTTTACCCCATAGATTCTGTTGTGAACTAAAAACAAAAACCTTATTGGAGGGTGGATATGCCAAATCAAAACAAAGCAGAAGGTGATGCTTCTGTTTTTTTAGGAGCCGCGACTTGTTTGATTAATGCTGCAAGTGTTGCAATTGGTGCCTCATTATGCGGTCACTCTGTTCATGATGAGGCAATTGCATACCTTGCAGGCGGATCAATTACGGGGACTATAGCAGGAGCCGTTGGTGCATATGCTATTCGTAGAGTAGAGCGTAGTAATCTTTTGGCGCTTAAGCTGTGCTCTAAAATCTTGAAGTCTGTTTTGTATCTTGCGGCAACAGTCGCTGCTCCATTTGTGGCGGAACTTTTAGTTGACAATAGTTCCAGTGAAGTTGAAATGCTAGAAGATGTTCTTATTGGTTCTGCTATTATTGCTGCAGGAGTTTTAGGTTTAGGTATGCTTAGTGCGGTTGTTAGCCGCTTAAATCGTTGTTGTCGTCATTCTAATTCTAGCTCTAGTTCTCCTGCATTTTTCAGAGAATCTAGAGAGGGGCTGATAGAGGAAGACAGGCTTGGTTTAAATTATAATAGCGCACGGTTTGTCTCTAGTGGTGTCGTTTAGAGTATTTTAAATTGAGCTACTTAACTAAGCGCCAAACAATACTTCTTTCTAACAATAAGCTTTGCTAGAATCATAGTTCTTATCTTTTTTCCCGCGGAGTTTTTATGTTGTCACTTGCTGTCGTGCACAGCCGTGGCGTTATGGGTGTTAATGCGCCTGACGTGACGGTTGAGTGCCATATGTCGTTTGGCTTACCAAAGGTTAGAATTGTTGGTTTACCCGAGAAGTCGGTAAAGGAAAGTACTGATCGAGTGCGTAGTGCAATTTTAAATTCACAATTTGACTTTCCTGCTTATCGGATCACTGTTAATTTAGCACCAGCAGATTTGCCTAAGGAAAGTGGCCGCCTGGACTTGCCAATTGCAATAAGCATTTTGGCTGCCTCCAAACAAATCCCAAGTATTGATTTGGATAATTATGAGTTTGCTAGTGAGCTGGCGCTTTCAGGTGAATTGCGCCCTGTATCAGGTATGTTGCCAGTTGCCATTGCAACGAAAGCTGCTAATAAGATTTTAATTACTTCTCACCAGGATGCAGCAGAAGCGAGCTTGGTAAAAGGATTGACGATCCTCCCAGCGAAAGATCTGGGAGAGGTATGTGCTCATTTAGTTAAAGGTTCTGGCCTAACTTCATTTAGCTCAACTCAAACTGAACAAGCAGTTGAGCATGGGATTGACTTGCAAGATGTAATGGGGCAAGAGCCTATTAAACGCGTATTGGAAATTGCAGCAGCTGGCGGGCATAGCTTGCTTATGGCGGGTCCTCCGGGTACGGGCAAGACAATGTTGGCAAGCCGATTACCAACTATCTTACCGTCAATGTCTATACAAGAGGCACTAGATTCTGCAGCGGTGATGTCGGTGAGTTATCAAGGTTTTGATGTAAAAAAATGGCGGTTGAGACCTTTTCGTGCCCCTCATCATAGTGCTTCAAGCGTGGCTTTGGTTGGGGGTGGAAATCCTCCAAAGCCGGGTGAAATTTCATTGGCACATAATGGCGTATTGTTTTTAGATGAGCTGCCAGAGTTTGCTCGCCCTGTTTTAGAAGCTCTGCGGGAGCCGCTTGAGTCAGGCTGTGTAACAATTTCTCGTGCAGCCAGGCAATGTCGTTTCCCTGCTAACTTTCAGTTAGTTGCTGCGATGAACCCTTGCCCTTGTGGGTTTCTAGGTGACCCTGAAAAGGCGTGCCGCTGTTCACCTGACCAAATTCAACGTTATAAGAATAAACTCTCTGGTCCTTTCTTGGATCGAATCGATTTGTTCGTGCAAGTTCCTCGCGTTAAGGCAACTTTGTTAAGCCAGAAAAATAAAATAGAAGTAGAATCTAGCCAACGAGTTAAGCAGCGAGTTGAGCAAGCAAGGCGAGCTCAATATAAACGAGCTGAAGTAAATAATGCTTGTTTAAGCAACCAGCAACTTGAATTGTATTGTCAGTTAGGTAGAAAAGAAGCCGAATTATTCGAACGTGCGGTAACAAAATTTAATTTATCAGCGCGCGCTTTTCATCGTGCACTAAAGGTTGCGCGTACTATTGCTGATTTGGCGGGTAGCGAACCAATACAATATGCTCATGTAGCAGAAGCATTAAGCTATCGGCAGGTGGAATAAATTTAACTTTTTATAGTTTCTTTTTTGTGGGTTGCTTTGGCCGCATGCTTATGAGTTTCAGCTTTTTTTGCTTGGTGTGTTTTTGGTTTTCGTGCCAAGGTTTTCTTTTTATGTTTTGTCTGGCGATGAGCATACTTCTTGTTTTGCATAGGGGGTATAGACAGCTTGGCAGGGTGATCGGAAAGAAAAGTATTTAGTTGCATTACATCATTCACGGTTAGAGTACCAGCAGCTAGTTTTAGGTCGATTAAATTATTGATATATTGGTTTCGATCTAAAGCATACTGTCTTTCAGTGCTATAAAGTTGTGATTCAGCAATTAGCACGTTAGTCATGGTTTGAGTGCCAACCTTGTAGCCTTCTTCCATGCCTTTCAAAGTACTGCGATTTGATAGAAGGGTTTGCTTATCCGCTTGGATTTTACTAATACCTGAAATGACACCTAGGTAGGCTTGACGAGCATCATTTACTGTTGATCGATAGGTTTGCTGATATTGGCCTGCTGACAAGTCGTATTCAGCGATTGCTTGTTTAACTTGAGCTGTTACTTGGCCACCAGAAAATATTGGTAAGTTAAGTTGTAGCCCAACTTCAGTATTTTCCATACGATTACTGCCAGGAACATCAACGTTAGAATTGTAGTTATTCGAGTAGCTACCGGTTAGATTTAGACTTGGAAGGTGGCCGCCAAAAGCCGCCTTAATGTTATCTTGATTGGCTAGCATGGTGTAGCGAGCAGCGATTAGGCTCCAATTATAACGAGTTGCCGTTTGTGACCATTTATTAATATTGGTTGGATTAGGTTTTAATAAAGGTATGCGATTAATTCCAGCAATATGTGGGTAATAAATGCCAGTGATTGCGCGTAAATTCTCGCGGGCATCTTCTAGGTTGTTTTCTGCAGTAACGTATTTTGCAACAGAGGAATCATAAGAAGCTTTGGCATTATACATATCAGTGATTGTTTTAACGCCAACTTCATAGCTTTCTTTGGCTTGGATATATTGGCGATAGAAGGCGCGTTTTTCAGCTGCGGTATCGTCAAGGGTTTCCTTGGCCAACAAAACAGCAAAATAAGCTTTAACAGTTTGTTGGATCAAGGTTTGCACAGCAGCTGTGTAGGTTGCGTAAGCTGATTTAACAGAATTTTTTGCTGAGGCCAAGTTCATCCAGTTAGTAAAGTTAAAAATAGTTTGGCTTAAGGTAACTGTAAAACCTAAATTTTTTGTTTTGTTAGTAGCATTGATATTACTATATCCACCAGACACTGTATTAAAAATGTTATCACCATGGATTTTGGTTTTGGTATAACCTGCGTTGCCTTGTAAATTAATTTGTGGCAGTAAAGCGGCGACACTTAGAGGGAGCTGCTGCTGTGCAATGTCTCTTTGAGCCAAGGCTTGTTGAAATTTGGGGTCGCTTTTTAGTGCGGCATGATAAATGTCAATTAAGTTGGCTATTTGGCCATATGCTGCACTAGCTGCAAGGCTTGTACCAATTATACTTGTTATCAGTAGTTTCTTTATCATAGTAAGTCGCTTAAAAAGTAAAGGTTTGTTCTTCGTGACCTTCTAGTAAGCTAGGTACGAAGGTTTCATAAAGTACTTTTTTATCCCAGCCTGTTTCGGATGCCTTTGTTAGCAATGTTGCTTGCATGTTAGAGCCTTCACCGATCACAGCAAAAATTCTGCCAGCGTTATTAAGGTCTTTTTGCAAGGTGTGTGGTAACTTTGCTACTGAACCAGTTAGCACGATAACATCATAAGGTGCATTTTCATGCCATCCTTGGTGAGCATTACCTGTGCTAAAGGTGATGTTGTCGAGTTTGAGCTGATTGGTAACTTGTTGTGCTTGCTCAGTTAGGTCAGCAAATAGGTCGATGCTATAAACGTGGTTGGCTTGCTTGGCAAGCAAAGCGGTTAAGTAACCAGAGCCAGTGCCAATTTCTAAAACCGTTTCCGTGGGGAGGATATCTAGTGCAGTGATGATACGACCTACTTCTTTAGGCGGTAGTATAACTTGACCATGAGCCAAAGGAATAGCTGTATCAGCGTAAGCGAGTTTTTTGTAGGTATTTGGGACAAATCGTTCACGCGGAACAGAGTTTATCAACTCTAGCGTATCATCATCTAATACCTCCCAGGCACGAATTTGCTGGGTAATCATATTTCTTTTTGCTTCTTTTTCAACCATTTTTCTTTGAGTGTGGTAGTTTATACAGGCACCAAAATAGCATAGATCTAGCATTAGATAAACTTGAGATTGTTAGTTCATACTAGGTGCTGTTGCATAAATAGTTAAATCTGAAAAATGCTATAAAAATAAATTGGTTATTAACGGTGTCCAGAAGAGCCAAATCCGTTGCTTCCGCGCTCTGACTGAGCAAACTCGTCAACTAAGTCAAACTTAACTTGTACTATAGGGACAATAATGAGTTGTGCAATACGATCGCTGGGCTGAATGGTAAAGGCTTCCTGTCCACGGTTCCAGCAGGAAATTAGTAGTTCACCTTGATAATCTGAGTCAATTAGTCCGACCAAATTACCCAGAACAATTCCATGTTTATGACCAAGTCCTGAGCGCGGCAAAATTTGAGCCGCTAGCCCTGGGTCACCAATATGTATTGCTAGGCCGGTAGGAATGAGTTCGGTTTGTTGAGGTGCTAAGGTGAGTGGTGTATCAATGCAAGCACGAAGGTCTAAGCCTGCGGATCCGGGGGTAGCATAATGAGGTAATGGGATCTTTGCGCCTAGTTTTGGGTTAAGTACTTTTACTTCAACTGTTGTCATAGCTTGTTTGTTCGCTTGTTGATTTCCAGCGAGTATATCATAATCTTACTGAAAACTACCCAAAATTTAAATCAGCAAAATAATGCTGAAATATTGTGTAAAAATGACTATGCTTTGTCTTTTTAACAAGACTAACGAGATGAGTATAAATGTTAAACTTCGCCGATTACGCTGCCCCTCTTTTTTCAAAATTAACTGGGAAAGTTGTTTTAAAAAAATCTATCGACGATTGTAGGAAAGCTATTAACTGAAGGTAGTTGTAAGTTGTTCAGTTCATCAAAAGATAACAATGAGTATAAAAAGATGATTCGTACACTTACCGGTGAAAATAAAAGCACCGATTTAGATCCAATAAAAACAAATGATGTATTGCTAGAACAGAGCTGTGAAAAACTTTCACACGCCAGTAAAATTGATGTTCTTCATGATCCTTCTGATATTAGAAAGCCACATAGCAAGCAAACTGAAAATCTAGGTAAAGTAAGGAGTCTGGACGGGGATATTATCAATGGTTACAGCACGCATAACGCAGTTGCATTAGTACCTGGTGATAAGGCTGTGCATCTACTATCGCATGTAAGCTACAGCAATAAAGACCCTAAGTTTTTAAAAGCTGAGCATATTAAGAAAATAGAGGCTGGAAAGCCATTTGAGGGAGATAAAGAGGCCAAGAGTCTTTATGAATCTGGTGATTACTTTAATAAAAAGCTGCTGTCTATTCGTGAAATAGAAAAAATAGGAATCTGCCTAAAATCAAAGAATGAAGATGCAACCATTACCCATATTCTAGATAGAGAGTTTGATGATAATGACTATCTCTCACTAATTGATACAAACCTAGATCAAGACTTTATTATTCGCTCAAAAATAACAAGAACAATAGAAGGTAGAGGTGATGATGGTAAAAAGCTTAAGCTGATTAACGCTGATTTTGATGCTCAAGGCGAAAAGCAATTCCAAAAGTTAACAGTTGGAAAGAATTGCGTACAAGACGGAAAAATAACTATTTATTTTGGAGAGTTTGAGAACATCAATGCAATTAAAATCCAAATTACAGGCAGAGATGGTAGGAGAATTTTTAAGAATGACATGCTGCTATTAACTAATAAAAAAGTAACGACTTTTGATGAGGCGTATGAGGTATACATAGCCTATCTATCTCGTGCGAAAATTGAATATGTTTTTAAATTTCTCAAGGAAGGACTAGGCTGGGAAAATATGCAGATAAAAAATTTTAAAGGGATACAAAATCTACTGGCTGTATGTTTTTATGTGGCCTCATATTTGTATGAGATAGGTAAGGAAAAAGCTTATGACGATTACGCAATTATGCTAGCTAAATTAGGAGATGGTAAGGGCAAGGTGACACGACACTTTATTGCGAAGGGTATTAGAAAACTTCTAACGTATCACTTAGTAGAGCAATTTTTTAAAGAAAATAGTGTTTCTCAAGAAGAACAAAAAGAATTATCGAATTCAGTTCAGGTAGGGAGATAACAATTTTGGGTAGTTCTCAGAATCTTAAACCTTGTCTCTTTCTGATTAGTTCTTCTATTACTTTTGCTTTTGTTGTGTGGGCAGCTCAAGTCGTTACTGATTTTTATTCATAAGGAGCCTAAAGTGAAAATAAATGATTGGCCTATAGCCGAGCAGCCTCGTGGCAAGTTGTTACGATTTGGACGAGCTGCTTTATCTGATGCAGAGTTATTGGCAATTTTATTACGTACAGGTATTCCGGGAATGTCGGTGCTTGATTTGGCCCGCAGTTTATTAAAAAACTTCGGCAGTTTAAGGAAGATTTTTGCAGCTGATAAAGAAAGTTTCTGTTGTTTAGCAGGGCTTGGTGAGGCGAAATATCTTCATTTGCAGGCTGCCTTAGAATTAAGTCAGCGCTTATTATATGAAGAGGTGCATCAGCAAAGTAGCCTAGACAATCCTATGCAGGTCCGTTGTTACTTGCTTAGTAAGCTGAGCGAGTGTGTAAGAGAGACTTTCGCTTGTTTATACCTTAATAGTCAATACCAGGTCATTGCTTATGAAGAGCTATTCCATGGTAGTTTAAGAGAAGCTGAAGTTTATCCGCGTGAAGTGGCCAAGCAGGTACTAATGTATAATGCAGCAGCAGTCATCATTGCACATAATCACCCTTCGGGAGATATAAAGCCAAGTGAGGCCGATATTCGGATTACTTTACATTTAAAGGAAGCTTTAGCTTTAATCGATGTATTATTGTTGGATCATATTATCGTTGGCATAAATGAAACCTGCTCACTGATTGAGCTTGGCTTGCTTTAGGCGTAAGCGATGCCTAAAATGCACCTTCTGTATCGAAGGAGTTAAGTAGTGGAGTTGGCCAAATCAAATCGTTTTAACACATACCTAATTTATGGGACTGCTATCGTTGTTTCTTTTTTGTTGACATGGTTGTCGATCTGTCAGTATCGCACTTTTAATGCTGATGGTGTGCTGTACTTACAAACGGCACGTGATTTTTTACAAGGGGGTTTTAAAGCAGCTTACCAGCAATACCCTTGGCCCTTCTTCTCAGTGTTGATTGCGGAGTTGTCACGGTGGTTTGGTGTTACAGTTTTAACGGCTGCTTATTGGTTAAGTGGTCTCTTTTTTGCATTAATTACCATCGCATTTTTAACTATTGTTAGACAGTTGGCTTACTCTGTTAAGTTACAATGGTTAGCACTGTTTGTTATTTTAACTTTTCGACCCCTGACTAAATATTCACACTATATTATTCGAGACGCAGGCTACTTGGCATTTTTTTTAGTTGGTGTGGCGCTGCTTATTTCATTTATTAATAAACCACGTTGGTACAAGGCAGTTGCCTGGAATATTGCTATGACTTTGGCTTTGCTGTTTCGTGTTGAGGGTACTTTGTTTTTGGTTTTGGCACCACTAATTGTTTGGTTTGATTTTCCCAAGGATAAGCTTGGGACTTTGAGGCGTTACATTCAGCTTAATTCTTTAACAGTTATTTACTTTATTGTGATGGCATTTTTTGTTTTGCTCTTTTCACATCATGGCATGAATAGCACAGGCCGTCTGTCAGGGTTGCTAAATGGTATAGTGGATTTTATTAGAACGGCTTGGGGTGAGTTTTATCTGGCTGTTTTTTATGTCAGTAAGTACGTTTTGCCTCCTCCCGCCGCACGTTTTGGTTGGGTTTTTACTCTGAGCGGTTTGATAGGGACATTTATTTATTGTTGCATTATTGGTATCACATTGCCTTATTTGGTGGGGTTGGTTTATGGGTTGCGAGGTGTTGTTTGGCGATACTATAGAGCTATTTTGGTTTACGTGGTTATAGCATTTGTATTGGTGTCAGCGTACTCTTTTTCTCGGTACTACTTTGTTGTACGTTATTTTTTGCCGCTTAGTGCGCTGTTGTTAACGATAGCGATTCCTGGTTTAGCTAGGCTTTATTGTAGTAGTAGGGATGTTCGATGTCGCTACTTCCCCTGGAGGAAAGTATTGTTGTGGTTAGTGGTATTACTGATGCTTGCTCAGGCCGTTTCAACAGTATTTCATATTGGCCCTTCTAAGCGTTATCGTTATTTAGCGGCTGTTTGGCTTAGGGAGCATACTGCGCCGACAGCAACTGTTTATACTAATGATGGCAAGATAGCTTTTATTTCTAATCGAACTAGTAATGGGTGGCAGTGTGCTTATTTAGAGCATTACCCTAAAAAAACTTGCTTTAGTTGGGCTAAGCTTGGTGGACTGATTAGGGTTCATAGTGACTATTTAGCTATAAGTATCGATAGTGTGAAACAGAAAGTACAACTAGGGCAGCTAATGAAGCGAGCACCTATTAAAGCTTTTAGAGGTTCGCACAATAGGCAGGTAGTTATTTATCAGCTAAAGCCCTAAGTTTGCTTTTATAAAATCTCAATAATTTTTTTATTGTCCAGGCTTTCATAATTAAGGTCATATAGATAGCTAGTGCGCAAAGGAAAAGGATTAAGCTGAAGAAGTCAGGAGTATTGAACCAGTTTAGAATTAGACCTATAGCAGAGGTTGTTAGGGTGATCAGGGCGGCAGTAATAGCGCATTGGAAAGGAGAAAACCGAGCTGCCTTTAGGATGTGATGAAAGTGTTCACGATCTGCTTGGAATGGTGATTGTCCTTTTTTAATACGCCTAACGGCTGAGGTGACCACATCAAATAGTGGTAGTGCAATAATCCATAAGAAGTTAATCGGTGCAACGCTAGCTGAATGTTGTTGAGATAATTTGACACAGTACCAAGCAATGGTAAAGCCGAGGAAGGTGCTGCCAGCATCGCCCATAAACACGTGAAAAGGGTTTTTCTTACTGCGAGGAAGAGGGAAGTTGAAAAGCAAGAAGCCAAGCAGGCAAGCTAGTAGCAATACAATAAATTGTGCATCAATTAAAGAGTGATTCATAAAAGCTATAATTGCTAAGAAAGCAAGCTGGATAAAAGCAATAATTCCGGCAAAGCCATCAGCGCCATCGAGCATATTCATAGCATTAACCATGGTAACAAAGGCAAGAATGCTGACAATAATTCCCCAGCTGCCTATATGAATATTGCCAAAAAGAAATAAGTTTCCAAAGTTATGTAGCGAGGCTCCACCCCAGATAACTGCTAGCATAGCGGCTAGGAATTGGGTGGCTAAGCGAATTTTAGCGTCAAGATTACACCAGTCGTCAATTACCCCAACTAGCATTAGCAAGCCTGCTGCAGCAAAAAAAGCGCGATAACTTTCCAGGGGGACATAAAGCATAAGGTAGGCAAAACAAAAGCCAAGGAACATCGCAGCACCACCAACAAGCGGGATGTTGCCAGTGTGCTTTTTTCGTTGGCTGGGTGTGTCAACAAGGCCAACTTTATAAGCAGCGGTACGAAAGAGGAAAACGCAGAAAGTGGTTATAAAAAAAGCGCTAAGCGTAGCAATACAGAGGTTTTTCCAAATCATTGACTATTCTATGCTGTGTTTTTTGAGATTGGTTTATTTTTGCAGAATCTAAATTAATTGCAAATAAGGTTTTCTAGGTTAAGGGTCGATATTCCTTGCTAAACCGGGGGGTGTTTGGTATAAATGCGCACTTTCGCACAAATTCGGCCTATTGGTCTATTTTTAAGCAGTTGCCAGGAGAAAAATGATGGCTAAAGTATGTCAGGTAACAGGAAGGCGACCTGTTACTGGTAATAATGTTTCGCACGCTAATAACAAAACAAAGCGCCGCTTTGAGCCGAATTTACATGAACGTAAATTCTGGGTAGAGAGTGAAAACCGTTTTGTTAAGTTACGAGTAAGTGCAAAAGGTATTCGCATTATTGATAAGAAAGGTATTGAAGCAGTTTTAGCTGATATTAAAGCTCGTGAAGAAAAAGAGCGAGGTAAACACTAATGGCTAAGGCAATTCGTGAAAAGATTCGTATGGTTTCTACTGGCCTTAAAAAAGATGGTAAAACCAAAACGGGTTACTTTAAAACAACTACAAAAAACAAACGTAATATGACCGGTAAGTTTCGAAAGAAATACTTTGATCCACGTGCCTGGAATAAAGAAACAGAGCGGTTTGGCATGCACGTTGAGTTTGTTGAAGATAAAATTAAATAAATTTACTTAATTATTTTATTGGAAGTAAAAGGCCTTTTCATAAGGCCTTTTTTGTAGAAACTTGTTACATGAGTGGTTGGCGCGGAAAAGCCGCCCGAGAGTATTTAAAGGAAAAATCTCTAGCAAATGTAAATAAGACCCTAAAGCTTAATAAATCAAAGTCGTCTTAAGTTGATTTGTATACTACTTTTGCGCAAGTAAAGCGCAGCGTAGCAAGCCATGGAGCAAAAGTAGTATACAAATCGGTAGATAAAGTATGAGCTTAGGTAAAAAATGATTTGTGCAACCATGCGCTTTTTATAAGGGGTGCTAGCCTATGCCTGAATTACCTGAAGTCGAAACAACACGCCGAGGTATTGCACCTTTTCTGCTTAAACAAAGCGTTAGAAAAGTTATTATTCGTCAACCTCAATTACGTTGGCCTATTGAGCCATGTTTGCCAGAGTTGCTTTTAGGGCAACAGATTAAAGAAGTTGATCGACGTGGGAAGTACCTTCTAATTAAAGTTAATTCTGGTTGCCTGATTATTCACCTGGGGATGTCTGGCCATTTGCGAGTACTATCTCAGCAGCAAGCAGTACAACAACATGACCATTTTGACTTGGAGTTAGCAAATGGAGAGGTGCTGCGTTATACGGACCCAAGGCGATTTGGCTGTGTTTTATGGACAGAGCAAGACCCTTTGAAACATAAGTTGCTTATTAACTTGGGCCCTGAACCACTATCAACTGATTTTAGTGCAGAATACCTTTTTAAGCGCAGCCGTCAGCGCCGATTACCAATCAAAACTTTTATTATGTCTAGTCAACAGGTTGTAGGCGTAGGAAATATTTATGCTAATGAAGCTTTGTTTCAAAGTGGTATTAACCCTTTAACGCCCGCTGGTAAATTAAGCAAAGTACGCATAAGTCGGTTAGTTGAGGCTATTAAGGTGGTGCTAAGGGCAGCTATTAAGCGGGGTGGCACGACGTTGAAGGATTTTTATGGTGTGAACGGTGAGGCAGGGTATTTTAGTTTATCACTTGCTGTCTATGGTCGTGGTGGTAAGGCCTGCAATAATTGTCAAACTCCCTTAAAAGAAATTCGTTTAGGGCAGCGCCAGACCGTTTATTGTCCGAGGTGTCAGCGCTAGTATTGCTTCAGCAACTGTTTGAAAAGAGCCTGTTACTATTACTACTGAGTTCTTTTGTGAGCTCCTTATTGCTTGGTAATAGGCTTGCTTAATAGAGGTGCAGGCTTTTATTTTTGTGGTTGGGACATGCTGCCTTAAAGTATTTTTTATTTTGCTAAGCTTGGTTGCACGAGGATGATTGAGTTCAGCAATATACCAAGTATCAATGAGTGGCAGTAAAGGGTTGATAGTTTCTTTAACTGGTTTGTCGTTAAATAAGCTAAAGACGAGGTGTATTTTTTTACCGTTAAAAGAAGCTATTAGCTTTTCGCTTAGCTTAATCATCGAAGCAGGATTGTGAGCAACATCTAGGAGTTGTAATTTAGGGAAGGTTAGTTGCTGCCATCGGCCTAGCACATGTGCTTTTTGTAATGCTTGCCTCATAGCTATTTTAGATACTGAAAAAAAAGGATTTGCTGTTATTGCCATTAATGCGGCAGCACAACTTTCTAAAACCAAATTAGGTTGTGGTAAGTGCTGGAAGCAATATTGTTTAGATTGCCATTCCCAGGCTTGATTATTTGGTTTATAAATAAAGTCTTGACCAAGCTTAAATAATTTACAATGAAGTTTTTGTGCTTTGTCAATAATAGGTTTAGGCACATCTTTCTCACCGTAAATCACAATTTGATTGCGTCTCATGATGCCGGCTTTTACTTGTGCAATGGCTTCTCTAGTATTACCTAACCATTGACAATGCTCTAAGGAAACATTGGTTATGATGGCTATGTCAGCGTCGATAATATTAATGGCATCATCCTGTCCTCCTAAGCCAACTTCTAAGAGTAAGATATCAGGTTTAGTTTGCTTAAAAAGATAGAGTGCAGCCAATGTCATTAACTCAAACTCAGTAAGAGCGATGTCTTTCCTCAATTGATGAATAAATAGTAGTGCTTCGATAAGCTGCTCCCTTGTAACTACTTTACCATTTATTCGTATTTGTTCAGTAGGGGTGAATAAATAGGGTGAAGTATAAACAGCAACTCGCTTTCCTAGTGAGAGATAGTAATTTTCCAAGACATTTAGACAGGAGCCTTTACCATTACTGCCGCCAATAATGACCTTTGGACAGCAGAACTTGGTTAGGCTTTCTCTCTTGGCGGCGAGTTTTATGCGCTCCAAGGAAAGGTCCATTTGTTTTGTGTGAGCTGAGTTTAGTAGGCTTTTTAATTTCATGCTTAACGGACTAGAGAGAGAAATTCTGTGCGAGTAGAGCTGTTGGTTCTGAATGTGCCCAGCATCATTGAGGTTTTAACAACAGTATTTTGTTTTTCAACGCCTCCCATCATTAAGCAAAGATGTTGAGCCTCAATGATTATGCCTACGCCAGAAGCACCAGTTATTTCTTGTAGTGCATTGGCAATTTGTTCAGTGAAACGCTCTTGAATTTGTAGTCGTCTTGCAAACATATCAACTATACGAGGGATTTTTGATAAGCCTATAACATGGCCCTGTGGGAGGTAGGCAACGTGGCACTTTCCTATAAAGGGCATTAAGTGGTGTTCGCAAAGGGAATAAACTTCAATATCTTTTATTACGACCATCTCAGATAGGGTGGAAGGAAAAATGGCGCCATTTACTAAGTCTTGAATGTTTTGTTGATAACCTGATGTAAGCCATTGTATGGCTTTGCTAGCACGGCCAGGTGTTTCTCTTAACCCAAGTTTGGCCATTTCACCCTGAAAATCAAAAATTTCAGCATTATTTTTAACTCAACCCATTGATTTTACTCGCCTAGTAACATGAATTCTCGGATGTAGTGACACATAATGTTAATAAGGGGTTGCATGGGCTGGTAAGGTGATGAGAGTATTGAGTTATGTATATTCGAACCTCTACACAAAAGAGTCCTCGGACAGGTGAGCCTTACGCAACCTACCGACTTGTTGATACTCATCGCACTGCTGACGGCAAAGTACGTCAAAGACTGATTTTAAATCTTGGTGCAAATTTTTCAGTAAAGAAGGACAGTTGGAAATTGCTAGCTGACCGTATTGAGGAAATTTTAACGGGCCAAGGCTCGTTAATTTCAATACCAGCGCATCTAGAAAAACAGGCTCAAATGTATGTAAAACGCATTCGTGCAAAGCGTGCAGAAGAGAATGAGACAAGCATTACTCTCAATTCAGTAAGCGCGGTAGAACCTGACTTTAAAACAGTGGATGTTAACTCCATTGAGAGCGCGGACATACGCCACGTTGGAGCTGAGGCGTTGGGCTTACATGCTGCTAGGCAATTACAACTTGAAGAATTGTTCAGGGCTGTGGGCTTTAATCAAAAACAATGTTACCTGATGATTGCTACCATCATTGGGCGGCTAGTTGCTCCAGGAAGTGATTTGAGTACGCACTATTATTTAAGCAATCAAAGTGCGCTAGATGAATTACTGGGTACTGATTTCTCAGAACTATCACTCAAGAAATTCTATAAGACTGCTGATGAGTTACTTAAACATAAACAAGTGATTGAAGATCAATTATTTGAACGTGAGAAAAATCTGTTTAGTTTAAATCAGGTGATCACTCTCTACGATATAACCAATACCTACTTTGAAGGTCGCGCATTACAAAATGATCATGCACAGCATGGGCGATCAAAGGAGAAGCGGTCTGATTGTCCGCTTGTTTCTTTAGGTCTTGTGCTGGATGGATCAGGGTTCCCGCAACGGAGTGAATTCTTCAAAGGAAATGTTAGCGAGCCTAAAACATTACCCGAAATACTAACTGAGCTTCGTGCACAGCCAGAGGCAACAATTGTCCTAGATGCTGGTTTTGCAACTGAAGAAAATATTTCATGGCTTACTGAAAAAGGTTTCCATTATATCGTAGTCAGCCGTAGAGCATTGCCTGATGTCGATGAAACCATTGATAAAGTGCTAGTAAAAGAATCAGTAAATAATACGGTTACAGCGCAATTAGTTAAAGATACTGAAGCAAATGAAGTCTTACTGTACTGCCATTCTCAGGCTAAGGAAGAAAAAAGGTATCCGTTCAATATCAGCATGATTTGAAAATAATTCAAAAAGTTCTTGACAGCTTTTTCGTGCAAATTTGGAAATTTTATATTGGAATCATCGTGTGTCATAAAAGCATGATGTGCGCTCTATAACAACGCTGTATGCTCGGATTATTTTTTCATCGATCAGGTTCATGGCTTAAAAATAATTTCAGCAGTACGGCCATCTGTGTGGGGAAAATTTACCTTTTCAAACCCGTGGTATACTCTTCCTATGAAAAAACAACCTGACAAATCAGTTTTAGCCGATCTTATTGAGAGATTTAATAATACTGTTACACCAACAGCACTAGAAACAGATTTTAGCAATGTATGTGAAAGTCAGGCTGAGAAAATCATAAAGCTAGAAGACAAGGTGCAATCGTTAAATAACGCATTAAATAAATATAAAGGTGAGCAAGGAAAGCCTAATGTTAGAAAGCAAACGCGCGCTAACAAGGACAAGGATCATTCCTCCGAGAAGGATAGAAAAGGAAATAAAACCAATAAAACTAGAAAGCCAAAATCTAGTAAAAAAAATCTCGAAGTCTCTAATACAGTGACACTAACAATTAATCCAGATTCGTTGCCCAGCGATGCTGTGCCAAATGGCTCTAAGAAAACACTTATCCAGGATATAAAAATTGCTGCTAATAACACTCTTTTTTTGCGCCAACAATATTACTCCCCTTCTGAAAACAAACACTATACAGCACCTCTGCCAACTGGTTATGAGGGCCAGTTCGGCCCTACTATTAAAAGCTGGACAAGCTTCCTAAATACTCAAGGTGGTATGACGCTAGAAAGCCTTGAGACATTTTATAAAACCGCCAACATAGATATTAGTAAATCAACCATCCATAGCTTCACAATTAAAACACCTACGATACTTGAGCCCGAGAAGGTAGAAGTTGTGAAGGCAGGTTTACAATCCACGAACTACCAGCACCTAGATGACACCAACGCTAGAGAGGATGGGAAAAACCGTTATGTTAATGTATTGGGTAATGAGTATTATTCAGCTTACTTTACGCTGACCAGTAAAAGTCGATTAAGCGTCATTGAAATGTTAAGCAAAGACCACTTTGGGTTCACATTAAATGAGGCCGCTTTTAATTTACTGGCTACTATGAACTTACCCCACAAGGTAATCGAAAGCTTAAAGGTATTTCACTCATCGACTATCTTAAACAGTAAGGAGCTGGAAGTTATTCTTGATAAGGTATTAGGTGATAAAAAATTTCCAAAATATAGAAAGCTGATTACTGATGCGGCAGCTATCTCAACATATAGAAAGAGTCCTTATGCGATAGAAACACTCATTACCGATGATGCGCCACAGTTTAAGCTCATTACTGAATCACTCGCCTTGTGCTGGGTTCATGAGGGTAGGCATTATAAAAAGCTGACGCCAATTTTTAAGAAGCACCAAGACTCTGTTGACAGCTTCTTGGATAGGTTTTGGGATTATTATCATAAGCTCATTGAATATAAAAAGAACCCAGGGCAAGATGAGATAGATAAGCTATCCAATGAGTTTACTGAGTTATTCTCAACAATCACTGGCTACGAGAAACTAGATAAACAAATTGAGCTCACCTTAAAAAAGAAAAGGCAGCTATTGTTAGTGCTGGAAAAGCCAGAGCTTCCTCTACATAACAATCCAGCAGAGTTGATGGCTCGGAAGCAGGCTAGAATGCGCGATGTACACCTTCATACTATGAGTGAAGAAGGAACGAAAGCTAAGGATACAATGGTTACAATTACTGAGACATGTAAAAAGCTAGCAGTTAATGTCTTCGATTATATATATGACAGAATTACAAAAAACTATTCTATGCCTTCGCTAGCGGAATTAATTACCATCCGCTCATCACAGGCGCAGTAAACTAAAGAGAGCGCAGCATGAGCATCATGCTGAAATAAGACGGATACGAAAAAAGCTTAAATATGATTAGTAAGGCCGAGGCTCGTTTCGAAGAGGAATTAATTAAGTTAGCTAATGGACTCACTAAAAAAACCGGCATGAAAGCAATTGAGAAAGTAACATTGCGTTTAGGTCGAATAAAAGAGCGGCATAAACGTGTTTCAGCTCGCTACACTATCACGCTTGATTCAGAGGGTGATAAGGTTACGCAAATCAGTTGGAGTAAAGTTAACTCTGAGAATCTGGGTGCATATTGTTTGCGTAGTAACAGAATGGATTTAGATGAAAAAACAATTTTGAGAATTTATACAACTCTAACTGACGTTGAATCGGCATTCAGATCATTAAAATCAGAGTTAGGCCTGCGTCCTATCTACCATCAAAAGCAAGAGCGAGTTGATGCCCATCTGTTTATTAGTATTCTTGCTTATCACTTACTACACACTATTCGCCATCAACTTAAATTGCAGAACATTGATAGTAGCTGGCAAACTATACGGCAGATTTTTAGCACTCAGGTTCGTATCACTACTACAATGCAGCTTGAAAATAATAAATTGCTTTCTATTAGAAGAACCTCTAAGGCAACTCCAGAGCAAGTTGTGATCTATAAATCGTTAGGCATGAATTCAGAACCTGGGGACACTGAAAAAACAATTTGTTAAGTTGTAGTGACCCTAAACGTTTTTTTAAAACGTAAGTCATTGATTTGGATAGGTTTAATTGTAGAACGGACAAAGTTGGGTTAAGTCAGGGCGATCGGGATTTTCACCTATTGCTTCAATAATTGAGATGAAATATTCTTGCATAATGCAATACCTTGTAGGGGGTGCTGCCTCTATATAATGTAGGCTATATTGCTGCTGGCACGCCAAAATCATTGACCTTCTCCCAAAACTGATCCCATCTGCCTTTAGTCTTTACTAGTGTTCTCAAGCATAAAACGATTTTCATTCCCTTGTCTTTCCAGCGCATTCCTGATCCGCCTAATCTTTGTTTAACAATTGTTTTACATGCTGCTTCAGTGACGCCAGAGCCAATTGGTGCATTCTGCTTAATCAAATTATGATACGACATTCGCTTTTCTTTAATATTATTTTCAAAATACGTAATTGTTCCTTCTAGCTTTTCTCTAAGCGATTTATTCAGTTTTTTATTTAGATGCTCTTTAAGCTCAGCAAGTATTCTACCTGCCGCACCTTTCTTGTGCTTTAAGTCATGACATCTCTCTTCGAGCCAAACATCACGCTCATCTCTTTCAGATTTTTTGGTAAATACTGCCTTTGATGCTTCGCCGAGATATTCAGTTGCATGCCAAAAATCTAAAATTTGCGTATCAGTATGTTTTTTTAGAAATGGCCAATTATTTTTTGCTCCATCAGCAACGCCAATTGTTTTAGCATCAGGGTAATATTTCTTTTTCAGCTTTATTTCCTTTTCAAGCCTATTAAAGAATTCATCTTTTCCATATTCTGGTGATGCTGCAACGTAGGTTGTGTGCAGGCGTGCACCATGCTTATCATACATGGAAATAGTTCCAACCATGCTCTCTCTATAACCATCATCAACGGTGAGAACATATGCACCATCTAAGCTAATACTTAGCATCTCAATGCCTGCATCAAGCTTTGGCTCTTCATATTCCCACTCAGCCTCTTTGGCTTGTGCAATACCGCCAACAAAATCAGTTGCCCGTTGCAAGTATGAATGTGAGATTTTACGGTTATGATTGACCTTGAGATCATCAATAACACTAGGAGCAGGTAAGTTTGAGTATTTATGTGAGATTATTTTTGCAAATCGCGGTGTTGATCCTTGGATAATTCTAGCCTTATCTTCTAAAGGACAAAAGATCTTCCCGCCTTTAGAGGTTTGATAAACATAACGCTTAACTCGAGCAACTCCATAAGGCGTTTGGTAATTTGCTTCATCTCTACTTCGTGCTGTTAGCTTTATTTTTCCAACATGGATAGGAGAGCCATCTGCATCAAACTTACTTAAAGCTTTTTCAGTGGCTAATGTTCCAACCTCATTAAGGCCGTCAAGAATTGCATCCTCACATTCAAGCATGGATCCTTTTAGTGGAAGCTTGAGCTCAATAGTTAATTCATTATTTTCATCAGAGAGAATTCTAGCTAACATCCAAACACCATCCGTAATCAAGTTAAAGTGTATATTATGCTATATTTTCTACATTATATAAAGGCAGCACCCCTTGTAGGAGTTTGTTTTTTGGTTGACGTGATTGACCATCTGTATCTATCATCTCGAACTTATTGGATGAGGACTTAATTTTGAAGGTTGAATTATCAATTAAAAAACTTCAGTTGTCAGTTTTTTTGGGGTGGGGTTTATCCGAAAGACGACAGCCTCAATCGGTTTTGGTTGACTTAACTGTAAGCTTAACTAGACTTCCTGCTGCTTGTATGACGGATGAATTAAGTGATACGGTTTGTTATGCGGAGCTGGCTAAACGGTTACAATTATTTTGTCATAGCAAGCAGTTTAAGTTGTTAGAGTATCTGGGCTACGAGCTTTTTACTTATACGAAGTCTTTATTAAATACCTCAAGTAAATTAAGTATGACTATTAACAAAATTTCTCCTGACTCTTGTTCGATAGGTATTGCTCAATTTTCTTTGAAGGACGACTAAGCTTTTCCGAAAATCCACATCGTCAAACGGTTTTAATTAATCTTTTTTAAGATAGAGCGTTATTTTGTCTGTAAAAACCAACTTCAGTACTTAGAAAAACCTTTAAAATTCTAAATGGCACTCTATTGTACCTGTCTCATCGCATAATATCTTAAATTAATTATGCTAATCAATCTAAAAAATTATTTATACCTCAAATTTTTCTCCTCTCAAAATAAATTATTAACTTTTAGGTAATAGCAATTATATCTCGTTAATAAGAACAAGAATGATCTATCCTAAAACCCTATGAAGCCTTATTATTCACTTCAACTTAAGTATCTAGGTGATCCGCTCCACTGGTCATCAATTTCCACTAAAACAGCTGATACGAGCCTTAGGCACGATTCAGTATTAGGGAAAATTCCAACTGTATGCGTCCTTCTTTTTACCTCTCTGTTTACGCGCTCAGCTATGTTACTGGTTCTTAATCTTTTTTGATGCGGCCTGTCAAAGTTCATCACTACTAAGCCCTCCGGTATATTCACTTCCAACCAAGAAGAAAGCTCTGGTGCTGTTTGCTGATATTTATCTACCGCCATAGCCAATAGTCTTTCCGACTCATGAATGTTTGAGGCATTAAATATAGCTGTAATCTCCTCAGCTACTGGTTCCTTCATTGAGCGCTTTGGTATGTGAGCCTGAGCATTTTGCTGCAAATGAAATTGGCAGCGTTGCCAAGGAACACTGGGGAACACAGCTCTTCTAGCGGCTTTTAGGCCAGTATGAGCGTCGCTAGTAATCAACTCAATACCATGTATACCTCGCTCAACCAACTGCTGAAGAAAATCACGCCAATGTACCTCAGCCTCTGATAACGCAACAGAAACACCTAGCACTGTTCTCTTGCCGGTTGATTCATCAAAGCCATAGGCTATCAATACCGCACAGTCTTGTACTGTGCCGCTAGTGCGCACCTTCTCATAACGTGCATCTAGCCAAAGATATTTTATCTTTCCTAACGGCTTATTTCGCCATTTCTTTAAATCTTCATCCAACAATTTAGCGCAACGGCTTACCTCTGTGCTTGAAATATCTGTTCCACAGAGTTGCTTTAGCACCTTTTCAACTTTGCGCGTGGAAACCCCATGCACATACATTTCAGCGACAGCCAGCTTAAGTGCTCTATCAGAGCGTACACCTCGCTCTAAGACTGATGGATAGAAGGCTTCATTGGAGTCTCTAACCTGCGGTATCTGTAGCTCAAGCTGACCTTGACCTGTGTTAATTAACCTTGGTTTAAAGCCGTTCGCATATCCGTTTCTATCGCCAGTTCGCTCATAAGGACTGGCATTTAAATGGCGCTCCCTTTCTATTAACATAGCCTCATTCATCAACCTGGAGACAAGCTTAGGTAAAGCTTCAAACCCCTCCATCGCTAAAACATGTATGGCTTCTTCGATTAAGTTCTCATTTTTATAGCAGCTCATTGTCATTCCTCTTTTTTGGTTAAGTTTACCTTAAAAGGAATTTCTAATCTGACTGAGTCGCCTGCTTATTTTCAGCAAGTCAATGGAATTTACAGAAAGGATGGCGCACTAGCTTTTTTAATCTTTTTTGCTGAGGAAAGCGTAATATTTCGCTAATTTTTTATTGTGATTTCTGGTTATGATAGTTTTAGGGCTTGGCTCAAATATTGGTGACCGTTTAACAAATTTGCGCAGGGCTCTTTCTTATTTACGTCATGCCTCTGACATTACAGTTAAAAATATTTCTTCAGTTTATGAATCAGAAGCACTTTTGCGGCCGGAAATGCCCGAAGAGTGGAGTAAGCCTTTCTTTAATGTAGCAATTTCTTGTGAGTCATCTTTATCTCCTTCTGAGTTGCTTGCTCGGGTTAAGGATATTGAAGTTTGTATGGGGAGGGTTGAGCGAGGAAGGTGGGCGCCACGTTGTATCGATATTGACATTTTGGTTTGGGAGGGGGTTTGTTTTTCAGGAGAGGAACTTAGTATTCCTCACTCAGGATTGCTTGACCGTCCCTTTGCATTGTGGCCATTGGTTGATTTGTTTCCTGACTATTTTTTTCAGAAACAAAACAAAACTGCTCAAGAGTTAGCAGCTCATTGGGGTTCAAGGTTTGATGGTAATGCACCATGCAAAACTAAACAAACTCCATTTCGACTTGATTTGCCAGTAATCGTTGGTGTGTTGAATTTAACCTCAGATTCATTTTCTAATGGCAATCAATTTAATACTACAGAACTAGCATTTTGCCAGGCTAAAAAAATGTTTGCCGAAGGCGCTGAAGTCATTGATATCGGTGCTGTTTCAACAAGACCTTATGCAAGTAAGGTTATTGCGAAGCGAGAGTGGGTTGTGATTAATGACCTACTTAAGGCATTGAAATCTTATTGGTCTCCCGATAGTTTTCAACCTAAGCTTAGTATTGATACTTATAATTATCAGGTTGCTGAAAGGGCTATCGAAGCTGGTGTTGACTGGATCAATGATCAAACAGCTTTTTCAGATGAAGCAATGCGAACTGTTGTGAAGAATTCATCAGTTAACTTGGTGTTTATGCATTGTAACGTCCCACAATAATTTAGAGAAACCATCTCAACCTATTTTGCGTGAGATGGTGTCAAATAGTTAACCTTTTAGCTCATGAATTGCCTGATTAATGACATCATCCGGTATATGGTTTAAATTCATATTAGCGGCGATTAGCAACGCATGTCGCATGAGCCTATCAACATAACGAAGCCTACCTTTTGTGGCCATGTGTACTGCACGAATACCTGTTTCAGTGAATAAGCTGCTGCTCATTCCTGCCTTCTCAAAAGCAGCGTGAATAATGCTCTCAAAATCCCTGCTATCTTCAATTGCATGCCACCTAATAAAGCACTGAATTCTAGAGTTGATAGGTTCATAGGCTGGTCTCTGCAATGTTGCTAGAAGTGATGGGAGTCCACATAAGATAATCGTCATGACGTCTTTGCTGTCAAAACTGAAATTAAGGAAGTCAGGTAATCGTAGAATGAAATCATTACTAAGCTGATGCGCCTCGTCTAGGATCCAAATAGGCTGAACGTTTTTATCATGGTAGAGCGCGATCAAGCTCTGCTTCAAGTCTCTCCAAAGTTTAGAGAATCGGTAATAGTTTTCTAAACCTAGATTTTCGGCAAGCTGAGAGTACACATCAAATGACCGAAAGTGAGTGTCTGATTGATAAATGACTTGATGGGTCAGCGGGTTGAGTTTATTGCTCCAGTATCTTAGCGCCGTGGTCTTTCCTGTCCCTGAGTCGCCAGTAATCACTGCTAAGCCGCGTGTTTCTAGCAAACCATTAAGTTGCTGCTCTAGTCGCTTTGACTGCGCCAATTCAATAATGTTTGATTTACCCAATGGATCAAATTTCAAGCCAAAATGTTGAAGATACATCTTACTCATCCTTGTATCTTAAATAACTGTAGAGATATGACAATATTGCTACAATCCCAAGGATGCTTGGGTAGGCGGAAGGTGAAGCCGTGTTCGTCCTTAGGATTTAATCCTGTTGAGGAGATTTAGCTCCCTTCCACCCTCATAAGTTCATGAGATCGAACGGTATCTTAGGCCATTGTGAGCCTGTATTTGCAAGGTTGATCCGAACTATGATTTCCCAAGTTTGTTAGTGTAATAAAATTTAAGAGGCTCTAGCAAATGAAAAAAAATTGTGTTGGTATTGATATTGCAAAATCTGATTTTGTTGCTGCTATCACCACTAGCGGAAAAGATCACGTTAAACATTTTAATAATAATCCTGAGGGCTTTTCTGAGTTATTAGAATGGACGCAATCTTTATCTGATCAGTCACTTCATTTTTGCATGGAATCAACAGGTAAATACGGTAATGCATTGGCTCTTTATTTACATAGTGAGAAGTGTGATGTCAGTATAATTAATCCTGCACGAATAAAGTTTTTTATGAAAGGACAGCTAATACGAAACAAGACCGACAAGGCCGATGCGGTCAGTATTAAGGACTATTCAAATCATTTTACTCCAACGCTATGGCAGCCTTTGCCAGCTAATATAGAGGCTCTAAGAGCTTTGATACAGAGATCTGAAGTATTAACCTCCCAAGTCAGCAATGAACAAAACAGGCTGGAGCTAGCGGAAGAAACAATTATTAGCTCTATACAAAATCATATCGATTATATGGAAAAAGAAATTTTACGACTGCAGGAAGAAATTAGTAAGCTGATCGCGAGTGATGATGATCTGAAGAATAACACAGAGCTGCTTAAAAGCATCCCAGGCATTGGTGATAAAACCGCTCAAACACTAACTGCTTTTTTTAATAATATTGAAAGATTTTCTGGCGCAAAACAATTGGCTGCTCATATTGGTTTAAATCCCAGCCAGTCACAATCAGGCACTTCATTGAATTCATCACGGCTCTCAAAGGTTGGTAGTGCTTGGTTGCGAAAGGCGCTTTACATGCCGGCATTAGTGGCTATAAGGCATAATCCTATTTTGAAGAAATTTTATGAAAAGCTGCTCAAGAAAGGCAAGCCAAAGAAGCTAGCCATTTGTGCTGTTATGAGAAAAATGGTGCATATGATTTATGGCATCCTAAAAACACAGCAGCCATTTTCAGCGGATGCCTAGTAAAAATTTTACAATTTATTGTTGACGTTTAAGACGGTATCTCCTCAGTGATATCCAAATCCTCTTTAACTTGGTTATAAACAATCTCAACTAGCGAGGTTTTTCTTGCTGGTTGTTCCGGCATCTGAGGTCTAGCTCGGGTTCTAGAAAGGTTGTTATGTTTGTCCAGCTCTCCCACTGCACCAAGGTATTGATATTCCAATGATTCGACGTGACGGGCGGAGTCACTATGCGGATCAACCACTAAATAAACCTCTTGTTGAGCCAGTTCAAATGGAACTTCAAAGAGTCGATTATTCCAGCTTACCGTGCCATCCTTCCTGACTCGGCGCTTAATGCGATGCAGGAAGTAATCATCTAGCTTATCGGCCAAACAACCTAACGGCTGAATTTTAGTGAGGTCTTGCTGATAGCGTTGTAACGGGGTCATCTTGTCAGGCAGGGCGCTTTGCGAGGCTTGATGATAAACACGCTCAACCCAAGCCCAAAATCGATCATTCAGCGCATTGAAACTATGAATGGAATCCAGGTTGCATTCAGCTAGGAATTGCTCGCGTACTGTTCTATGCCAACGCTCTAGTTTGCCTTTGCTTTGCGGTTCATAGGGTCTGCCGTAAATCAATTGAATTTTCAAACGAGCACAAATGGTTTGCAACGTTTTAGCACGGTAGGCAGGGCCGTTGTCAATGATGAGCTTAACAGGAAGCCCACGTTTGAGTAATGCCTCTTTCAACACATGCTCAATAGTAATGGCACTCTCATCAGTACAAAATTTACTGTGACAGACCAACCTTGAGGCATCATCAAAAATACTCACCAAATAGCTTTTAACTCTTCTTTGGCCATCGTAAATCGTTGGACCATGCATGACATCGCCATACCAAATATCACAAGCTGTGAGCGCCTCAAATGAGCGGCGCTCAATTTGGTTAGAAGGTGTGACTGTTCTTTTAGACAGGCCGTGTTTTACTAATAAGCGGTGAACTGTTGCGTGAGATAATTCACCTCGTGCTACCTTCCCTTGAGTTTCTAAGAGTTTAATCACGGTCGGAATTGATCTTGAAGGGCTTTCCTGTTTAGTGGAAATAATTAACTCTTGTAGCTCTGGATTGATGTGACACTGGCCTTTGTCTCGTCGAGTTTTAGGAACTAATCCATCAATACCCTGCTTTAACCAGGCGTAATACCAATTCTCAATTGTTTTAGCACTGAGGTGAACACGCTTACTACCTGGAATGTTGTAGGTTTGCTGGGACAACCTTTTAATAATGCTCTTGAGCTCACCATGCTCAAAACTATTTCGGCTACATAGCTCACCTAAAACACTTAGGCGAAACAGTGCTGTTGGGTGAATGGGCTTGGTCATTTTGCAATTCCTGTGTGATTTAACTACTTGCAATGAGTTAATCACAACTTGAGTTGAGAATGCTACGCTCAAACTGTGTGGGGTCGTGAGGTTTACAGAAAATATCCATCTCAACTTTTTTTCACGTTAATTAATTAGTGACTGACAGAAAACCTACTAATTCTTAGTCTTTGTTGTTTTATTACACTTTCATTTTTTTATATCCGCGCGAGATCATAATAAAAATAGCATGTTAAGCCCTGGCCGCGTACAAAAAAATGAAATCTCGCTGTTTTGATACGAAAAAAAGCATCCTGCTTTCTGGAATACAATGGGATATTCTGAGGCTGACTAGGCAGCTAACGGTGGGCTGCGACCTCGAATGCGTTTTTTTAGTCGCGCTGCTTTCCTTTGCTCAGCTCTTTGTATAAGACTTCCGATACGATCTATGTTTTTTCCAACAATCGCTAAGCCAACATAACTCTTAAAGCCATCAATGCCGTGATCTAGGCATTGATCCAACCCATGAACTTCAAGAGCATTAATACTGGATTCTACCGCAGAATGCTTTTGTTTCGCTTTCACAAACGAGTCTGACTTTTCAATTTCCTGTGCTTCCTTTGAGAGTCGACCTTTTCTCGGCAATGCAACAACTTCCAAAATATCTGCTAACGCAGATTGATTTTCTTTTGAATGAAAGCCCTTATCAAAACTACATGTGTTTAACTCTGGGAACTTTTGTTGGGTCTCTTGAACCATAGATACGGCGACCTTGTCATCAGTCTCATTCTCCATCACACGATGATGCAATATAAATTGGTGTTGATCCTCCAAGACACAGACTTTCATTCCTAATTCGACTGGTACACCAGCCTTTCCTTTTACAATCCATTCAGTATGTGGCTGAAAGACAGAAAAGACTTTTTCTTCATGCGGGATCTTTTCATCCAATAATATTCGGCGTTTAATTTGATCAACTTGGCGATCTGCATGAACCGTGAACATTTCTATACTTTCAACCAGTGGCGCATCTTGCGGCTTCAGTAGATCGGCTTTCTGGATAGCGTTTATTGAGGCATGTGCTTTATCTAAATATTTTTGCGCAATATTGAGATACTCCTGATGAGCATCCTTGATTGCCTTGTCCTTTTTGTTTTGTTGATCTGCTTGCTTGCTCTTACTGCGCTTTTTTAGTTGAGCTATTCGCATGAGCCGTTTCAGATGCTTGATGTTATATCGATATTGACGCCAGTCACTCAATCCGCTGTGTTCACACAGCTTGGCCACCTGCTGAATTATTTTGCGCATTGCGTCAAACAGTAAGCTTATGTCTGTTGGAAAATGTACGTCTGTTTCAACCACAAAGGAATCGCAACGGCCTCGCAGAGGCTCACTTTTTTTTAACAATGAATGACCAGCTTTCACAACAACTTGATTAATCTCATCTAACAACTCGGGAGTGAGTAGCGAGACATTGTCTTTAATTGTTTGCAGCTGATACTCTATTTTATCGAAAAAATCAGCATGCCCTAGCATTTCACGAATGGTTTTATGTTGATTCACAAGTTCATGCAGTCGATCATAATCACAATTTAGACTCAGGCGGAGTACTCCCATGACCAATATTTTCCATAATTCCATACCAGGGCGTCCATTATTCTTGTCAACCTCAGGTGCAATCTGAGCCTCTAGTAGTTCGAAAATCTCCTTCCGTACAGAGGGTGTACTATAAATAAACTGTAGCCCTTTTAATAATTTTGGAATGTCATCCCGTGATTTAGAGCTGATTTGAATTTTAGAAATATCTACTTGGCCAATTTGCATTTGTGGATTTTGGGCTAGTCTTGTCATTCTTGCTTTCCAGTGAAGAGTTACCATGCTGTGGCGAAAAATCATCGAAGATTAAGGCATTATATCGAAAATAAGCTGTAAATAGCTGGAAAACGAGTATTTAGTGCTGTTTTTTGAAAATCTTCATGTGACCAGTTCGCCTCGAAACATTGAAAATAAAAGGCTTTGCGGGTTTTCTGTCAGTCACTACATAGCTCACCTAAAACACTTAGGCGAAACAGTGCTGTTGGGTGAATGGGCTTGGTCATTTTGCAATTCCTGTGTGATTTAACTACTTGCAATGAGTTAATCACAACTTGAGTTGAGAATGCTACGCTCAAACTGTGTGGGGTCGTGAGGTTTACAGAAAATATCCATCTCAACTTTTTTTCACGTTAATTAATTATGGGATGCTCACTCCTGTGTTGTTAAGAAAAAGCATGATGCTCGATAAATCATGCTCACCAAGGCAGGCCAACCAAAACGCTTGTGGATCACTATGTCGCCCAAGCTGTAACCACAACGGATGTGCTTTGATATGGAAGGAGTAATCAACGAAGTGGTCAACCAACCAGTGAAACCACCTAGCAACGGTGTGTCGACTAACACCTTGCTCCTGACCTGATGAGCTAATACTTTTCCCAGGAGCACGCTCATTAACACTGCCTGCTGAACTGACCAGCAATACCAACGCTTTGGAGAAAGTATCTCAGGTAGGGTTGAACAAGTACGTTTACATTGATGACAATAAAATCTCAAAACAGGGGTGGGATTTAAAGAGCGTCCTTTACCTGGGTTCCTATCTGGTTTTCGATCATATGATCCATGTGACCATAGTCCACCTGCACCGCAATGGCTGCACTGCTCTGGCCTTAGTAGCTCTGGATTTTTTTTCAGCAGGATCAGGTAATCACTCAGGCTTTTAATCGCTTTTATGATTCTGCGCATGACTAATTTCACTATAGTTTTTATATCAAGTTATTTTACCTTGATAGGTTACTAAAAACCTTGTTTATTATGAGATAAAACTAGCTCAATTCCCCTAAATAAAGCTCCTAATGGGCAGAAGCTTGCTACTAATAGTAGTTTTATTGAAACTATTTATCAGTGGGGAAGAGATAAAAAACGTTTGTTAGAACAGCTTGGTGTTGATAAAGAACGGTTAATCTTTGATCCTGGTATCGGGTTTGGAAAATATGCTTATCAAGACCTTGCCTTAATTTGTAATGCAAATCGATTTAAGTCTTTAGATTTGCCACTTCTGGTTGGACACTCTAGGAAGTCGTTTCACGAGCTAATTACTTCAAAGCCTGCAAGTCAAAGGGATTTAGAAAGCGCGATTTTATCTATTGAGCTAAGCAAGCTAGGCGTTGATTATTTGCGAGTTCATAATGTTGAGTTTCATGCTAGAGCATTAAAAACTCAGCAACAGATTGATTCAGTTAGGGCTAGAGATTACATAAGTAGGATAAGTGGAGCCATTTGTTAGTTGATGAGTTAAACGAGGAGATAATGTATGGTTAGTTTGGAGGAATTTAATTCTATTATTGAAGCAAAGCACCTACTTCAGCACCCTTTTTATCAGGATTGGAGTAAGGGTTTGTTAACGATGGATGATTTAGCTTTTTATGCGGAGCAGTATTACCATCATGTTGACTATTTTCCGCGTTATGTGAGTGCAACTCATGCTAATTGTGATAATCTGGAGTCAAGGCAAGTATTGTTAGAGAACCTAATTGATGAAGAGCAGGGCGATGAAAGCTAGTGCGCCATCCTTTCTGTAAATTCCATTGACTTGCTGAAAATAAGAAGGCGACTCAGTCAGATTAGAAATTCCTTTTAAGGTAAACTTAACCAAAAAAGAGGAATGACAATGAGCTGCTATAAAAATGAGAACTTAATCGAAGAAGCCATACATGTTTTAGCGATGGAGGGGTTTGAAGCTTTACCTAAGCTTGTCTCCAGGTTGATGAATGAGGCTATGTTAATAGAAAGGGAGCGCCATTTAAATGCCAGTCCTTATGAGCGAACTGGCGATAGAAACGGATATGCGAACGGCTTTAAACCAAGGTTAATTAACACAGGTCAAGGTCAGCTTGAGCTACAGATACCGCAGGTTAGAGACTCCAATGAAGCCTTCTATCCATCAGTCTTAGAGCGAGGTGTACGCTCTGATAGAGCACTTAAGCTGGCTGTCGCTGAAATGTATGTGCATGGGGTTTCCACGCGCAAAGTTGAAAAGGTGCTAAAGCAACTCTGTGGAACAGATATTTCAAGCACAGAGGTAAGCCGTTGCGCTAAATTGTTGGATGAAGATTTAAAGAAATGGCGAAATAAGCCGTTAGGAAAGATAAAATATCTTTGGCTAGATGCACGTTATGAGAAGGTACGCACTAGCGGCACAGTACAAGACTGTGCGGTATTGATAGCCTATGGCTTTGATGAATCAACCGGCAAGAGAACAGTGCTAGGTGTTTCTGTTGCGTTATCAGAGGCTGAGGTACATTGGCGTGATTTTCTTCAGCAGTTGGTTGAGCGAGGTATACATGGTATTGAGTTGATTACTAGCGACGCTCATACTGGCCTAAAAGCCGCTAGAAGAGCTGTGTTCCCCAGTGTTCCTTGGCAACGCTGCCAATTTCATTTGCAGCAAAATGCTCAGGCTCACATACCAAAGCGCTCAATGAAGGAACCAGTAGCTGAGGAGATTACAGCTATATTTAATGCCTCAAACATTCATGAGTCGGAAAGACTATTGGCTATGGCGGTAGATAAATATCAGCAAACAGCACCAGAGCTTTCTTCTTGGTTGGAAGTGAATATACCGGAGGGCTTAGTAGTGATGAACTTTGACAGGCCGCATCAAAAAAGATTAAGAACCAGTAACATAGCTGAGCGCGTAAACAGAGAGGTAAAAAGAAGGACGCATACAGTTGGAATTTTCCCTAATACTGAATCGTGCCTAAGGCTCGTATCAGCTGTTTTAGTGGAAATTGATGACCAGTGGAGCGGATCACCTAGATACTTAAGTTGAAGTGAATAATAAGGCTTCATAGGGTTTTAGGATAGATCATTCTTGTTCTTATTAACGAGATATAATTGCTATTACCTAAAAGTTAATAATTTATTTTGAGAGGAGAAAAATTTGAGGTATAAATAATTTTTTAGATTGATTAGCATAATTAATTTAAGATATTATGCGATGAGACAGGTACAATAGAGTGCCATTTAGAATTTTAAAGGTTTTTCTAAGTACTGAAGTTGGTTTTTACAGACAAAATAACGCTCTATCCGATGAAAACCACCCCGAGCTGTGGTTATGGTTTGCTGAGTCTTTAGGTAAAACAAAAGCAGAAATTAAAACAAGCCAGGTAGCCTCAGAAACAAGAAACCTTATCGATACATTTTATTCTTTAGCACTATCATCTTATTCGGAAGGGTTGGGCGCTTTATATGCTTATGAAAAGCAAGTTCCCAAAACCGCACGTAGTAAGATAGATGGGCTTAAAGAGTTTTATGGAATTACGTGTCCAAAAGCTTTAGCATTCTTTGAGGTTCACTTAGGTGCAGATGTTTGGCACTCTCAGGAAGTAGCTGATCTTATTGAAAAGCTTCCTGAGGATCAAAAGCCAAAGGCTTTGGCTGCAACAGAGAAAGTTTGCGATGCACTATGGGGTTTTCTTGATGGGGTTCAAGAAGCTACGAAACACTAAGGTTAGCGTAACCACGGCTTAGGTTACGCTATATGAAAGTTTTTCGTTATTAAGTTTCTTTGTTAAAGTGTAGGTATAGAAGGGAAACTATAGTTGGCTGTGCTGCTTTCCTCGGTCAATGAATCAATGTCAGCAAAGCGTTTAAACTGTTCGGGAGGGTTTTGCCAGTCCTGAACTTCAGCTGATTTTAATAAAAACCTTTGGGCCCTGTTGTACAAGGTGCTGGTTTAAGGGGCAACTGTAGCTTTAAAAGTGCGGTATTTAAATATAGATTCAGATATTTCTAAAAATTCCGTTGGTTCGATACTTTCGTTGACTGCGTAATTGTATAGTTCGCTAGCAACGGAAAGGGCGCGACTGCAGCCTCCCACAGATGGTTTGTCATCTTTCAAGTAGGGAAGAAAGACTAAATCAAAGAAGGCCATAAGGTAGTTTATTTTTTTATTAAAATTTATAGATTCTATTAGCGAAGAGTTGGTTCTATTTAGCTGTCTTAAAGCGTGTTCCCAAACAAAGTTTAGTGCTGCTTTGCCTGGGTTTACTACAGGCCGGATTTTCTTAACTTCACTCATAAATCAAATACATTTTTACTTGATATTAAGGAATTTCAATGTGTCAATTGGTAAAAATACCACCAATTAAAATGAGTAATTTTAGCACAGGTATTTTTTATAAAATCGATTTAGTGGTGGGGCAGGGTTAGTTATGACAAACAATAGCCAAAACTAGCTGTTATTTGTTGTTTTGGACGGACTACCCCCCTAGGAAGTTATTAGATTTTTTTCAGTAAGGCGAGTTCACGATGCTTTGATAGCAATTTGTAACGGTTAGGTTGTCTATACCAGCAGTTAGCTAAAAACATTTGGCTACCGCATAGAACACATTCATAGGGGTCAATGTTAAAATTATTTTGCATTAAGGTGCGGTAATTGACCTGGGGTGTGTTTGGATCAGTTTCACCTAATAGGAGTCTGACTTTGGGTAGCATCTCACCTCGCACCCGGTTAGCAAGAAACCCATAATAACGCACCATACGAAAGCCAACATCAGGAATGTGTTGAATAAATCGAGCAATAAACTCTTCCGCGGTTAATTTAAATTGCTTGTAGGTTTTAGAGACGTGATCAAGATAATTAAAACTGAGGCTGCTCCCATCAAAGTTTTTAATTTTTGACTCAGCAATAGGAGGACGTTTGGTGTATCGACCTAAGTATTTAACGTTTTGTTTGTGATTCTTTGAGGGCTTTGCGCAATGTACTACCCATCGTTTTTGGTAAAGCTGATCAAGCAGTTGATTAAAGTTGAAAGTGTGGTTCAGTGTAGAGGCTAACTGATTTGGCAGAATAAGCCCTTTGTCCTGGTGGTGGTTTCTAAAAAGGTTAATGACCTCATAACGCCACATGGACATTAGTGTAGGTTGATGGAAGTAGAGGCTTTTCCATTGTGTTAACTCTTTGTTGATACCACCCAGAGTGATTGACGCATGAAGATGCACATTGCGCTTTAGATCTCTGCCAAAGGTGTGAAGCGCGATAAATACACCGGGTTTAACCCTCTTGTTTTTAGCAAGCTTGAGTAACACCTTTGCTGCTAATGGTGGGAGTAAATTAAGAAGCTCTCTGTTTGTCCAAAAGCAGTCCCAAAGAGTAGAGGGCATGGTGAATGTGATGTGTTGCCATGCAGTGTTGGGTAAGATTGCCATTTGTTGTTGTATCCATACTTCTATGGCTTTTTTACCACACGATGAACAGCTTTTAGCTTTGCAGGTATGGCGGATGTATTTGACGTGTGAACAGTTTGGATTACTGCAATGATACTCTTTATGGCCACGCATAGGATGTTTGCAGCTAAGCAGCTTAACAATGCCAATGACAATAGCTTCTCTGATTTTATCTTTGTACTTGGTGTGAAAGTTCCACCAGTTCTGATTGGTTACCAAGATTTGTTTGATACTAAAGCGTTTCATTATTCTTAGAGTAAAATGAGAAGCGCGTATAGTAGGTGAGTTATTGCTCAGCTACCTGAAGCAATTTCTATGCAGGTGTGTTATTTTTATACGTTATTATTCCATGGGCAGGCTTGACTAGTTTGAGACTTAATAATACTCGTGGCGGGTGCTGCCTCTATATAATGTAGGCTATATTGCTGCTGGCACGCCAAAATCATTGACCTTCTCCCAAAACTGATCCCATCTTCCTTTAGTCTTTACTAGTGTTCTCAAGCATAAAACAATTTTCATTGCCTTGTCTTTCCAGCGCATTCCTGATCCGCCTAATCTTTGTTTAACAATTGTTTTACATGCTGCTTCAGTGACGCCAGAGCCAATTGGTGCATTCTGCTTAATCAAATTATGATACGACATTCGCTTTTCTTTAATATTATTTTCAAAATACGTAATTGTTCCTTCTAGCTTTTCTCTAAGCGATTTATTCAGTTTTTTATTTACATGCTCTTTAAGCTCAGCAAGTATTCTACCTGCCGCACCTTTCTTGTGCTTTAAGTCATGACATCGCTCTTGGAGCCAAACATCACGCTCATCTCTTTCAGATTTTTTGGTAAATATTGCCTTTGATGCTTCACCGAGATATTCAGTTGCATGCCAAAAATCTAAAATTTGCGTATCAGTATGTTTTTTTAGAAATGGCCAATTATTTTTTGCTCCATCAGCAACGCCAATTGTTTTAGCATCAGGGTAATATTTCTTTTTCAGCTTTATTTCCTTTTCAAGCCTATTAAAGAATTCATCTTTTCCATATTCTGGTGATGCTGCAACGTAGGTTGTGTGCAGGCGTGCACCATGCTTATCATACATGGAAATAGTTCCAACCATGCTCTCTCTATAACCATCATCAACGGTGAGAACATATGCACCATCTAAGCTAATACTTAGCATCTCAATGCCTGCATCAAGCTTTGGCTCTTCATATTCCCACTCAGCCTCTTTGGCTTGTGCAATACCGCCAACAAAATCAGTTGCCCGTTGCAAGTATGAATGTGAGATTTTACGGTTATGATTGACCTTGAGATCATCAATAACACTAGGAGCAGGTAAGTTTGAGTATTTATGTGAGATTATTTTTGCAAATCGCGGTGTTGATCCTTGGATAATTCTAGCCTTATCTTCTAAAGGACAAAAGATCTTCCCGCCTTTAGAGGTTTGATAAACATAACGCTTAACTCGAGCAACTCCATAAGGCGTTTGGTAATTTGCTTCATCTCTACTTCGTGCTGTTAGCTTTATTTTTCCAACATGGATAGGAGAGCCATCTGCATCAAACTTACTTAAAGCTTTTTCAGTGGCTAATGTTCCAACCTCATTAAGGCCGTCAAGAATTGCATCCTCACATTCAAGCATGGATCCTTTTAGTGGAAGCTTGAGCTCAATAGTTAATTCATTATTTTCATCAGAGAGAATTCTAGCTAACATCCAAACACCATCCGTAATCAAGTTAAAGTGTATATTATGCTATATTTTCTACATTATATAAAGGCAGCACCTCTCGTGGCTTTGTAAAGACTAAACTCTTAGAGGCTTAGAAAGTTGCCGGCGAAGCCGGCCTGACTTGATTCAAACCTTGGTCACGCAAACCGAAGCGAAGCGTGTACCGGTGCAAGTGCTGCATGTTGGGAAGACACAAGCGAACCAGCTGCAACAAGCGGTACAGCGCTCTAAGGCGCATTATTCTTTGTTTGATTGGATTGCGGATTTTTTTAGTCAAAAGCCTGACTTGGTGCAAACCGTGGCGGGGTTTAGCTTTCGCCGTGAACAAGCCTTGAGTGGTTTTTTAGGGCAATTCAATACCCAGCATGATTGCATCCTGGTTCACGATGCCCAAAAGCTCAGCTTAGCCGCGTTTAAAAAGCTTGATCAATTAGCGGAGAAAGGAAAATCCAAACTGATCCTCCTGAATAACACCCAAGCCACCACGAACTTTAAAGCAGGGCATGTGATGGCGACGGTTGAACAAGCAGGGATTCAGCCGGTTTATCATGCCATCCAACGTCAACAAACCCCCATTGAATTAAAGGTCAGCGCACAACCACTGCAAGCCTTAGCCAAACGCTACGTGCAGCTTGATGAGGGTGAGCGTGAGCAAACGACGTTAGTGTGTACCACCAACAAACAACAAAACGAATTAGTGCAGTTAATCCGTGGCCACCAACAAGTGAAAGGGCAACTGGGCTGGCAAAGCACCACCTTTCAAGTGCTCTCCACGCAAAGCTTAAGTGATGCGGAGAAAAGCCAAGCCCGCTTTTATCGCCCAGGGGATCGCTTGTTAGTCAACGGCATGGATTCGCGCAGTCGTGCGGTGTATCGGGTGGTGGATGCACAGACAACACACACAACTGCAAAGCCTACTGATCCAACGAGCCTGCTTGTCCAGGATGAGTCAGGCCAAGTTAACGTATTGGATCTGACTGCCCCTCAAACCTTATGGGTTAATCGCGCCAGTCAATTAGCGATTGCCGAAGGCGAGCAACTGCGTTTAGATAAGCCCTGGCAAGCACAGCCGGAACTTGAAGTCGGGCAAGTCTTTACCGTCAAACGGGTTGAGGCAGACGGGCTGCAAGTGGAAAGGGCGGGACAAGTCTTTCAGTGGTCACGTGAGGCGTTGCAAGAAGCAACACTCAACTATGCGTATACAAAAAAGCCCAGCCAACTCGATCAAACCGATCAAGTCATTTGCACGCCGTTAGCCGCGTATCAGATGAACCGCCAACTACTGAGTGAACTCAGTGACGGACAAAAGCAACTCCAAGTCTTCACCCTCGATGAAGCCAAAGCCAAGAAGCAACTCACCCAATCCAAATTGCCTTGGCAAGCCTCACAAGTGGCATCGGGTCAACCCTCACTCATTTATCGAGACGTGCAATATGCCGATCAAACCATTCGTCATGATCTTGAAGCGGTAGCCAATGCCTTGCGTGGTGAGGCAAAAGGCAGTGTTGACACCGCAGTGGCTTATGCGCTGGCGAAACTGGGGGAACGTGAAGCCGCGTTTGAGCATAAAGACTTGGTGATGACGGCAATGACCTATGCGTTGGGGGAAGTCAGTGACCACGCCATCGAAGCGGCCTTTCAAGCCAAAGCGCAAGCAGGGCAACTCTTAGGCAAGGACAGCGTGTGGACGAGACAGGGTGCCTTAGCATTAGAGCAAGGCATTTTTGAGAAGATCAAAGCGGGTCAGCAAGCGCTCACACCGATTGCCTCACCGGAACAACCACTGGAGCTGCCAGAACGCTTAACCCAAGGCCAACGCAATGCCGTGAGTTTGGCGTTAACCACAGCAGATCGCTTTGTCAGTGTGCAAGGCTTATCAGGCACCGGAAAAACCACCATGATGCGTACGTTAAAAGAACACGCCCTCAAAGCAGGGTTTGACGTCATTGGCTTAGCGCCCACTCATGTTGCGGTTAAAAAAATGGATGCCTCGCTGCAACTGCCCGATCCCTCGCGTCGGTTAAAAGCAGCAGGGATTGAAACCGTGACGATTCACCGCTTTGTGTTTGATGACAGCATGACCTTTACGGCAAAGACACTGTTTATTGTGGATGAAGTCTCGATGCTGGGCAGTCGTTTATTCAGTGACCTGCAAGACAAGCTGATTCAATCCGGTGGCCGTGCGTTGTTAGTGGGGGACAAACATCAAAACCCGTCAGTGGAAGCAGGCAAACCAGTCCCACTCGCCCAAGCAGCGGGGGTCTTGCCGTATGTGGAGATGAACGAGGTGATGCGCCAACAAGACCCTGGCTATAAACAAGCGGTGTTATTTGCAGCCAACAAAGCGATTACGCAATCTGCTGAGCAACTCGAACGACTGAACCCACAAGAGACGATTGACCGTGACGTTAAAGGCATTGAATCCTTTTCAACCACGAGCTTCATTGAGATTAGTCAACCCAAAGAACCAGGTGAGACTGCTGTCCATGATGATAAGGAATTGAGTTTAGCAACAGCCATTGAAGACAAGCACGGGCTAACAATGGATTTACCGAATCAAGCCAGTGGAACGCCAGAAGACAAACCGAGTCTTTATGAAACCATGGCAAAAGATTATTTGACCCGAACGCCTGAGCATCGAGCAAAAACCTTAGTGGTCGCTGATACTCACGAAGACCGTCAGATACTTGATACGCTGATTCGTGCGGGTTTAAAAGAACAAGGTGTGGTTCACGGTGAGGAACTCAGCAGCACCCGCTGGATGAGTAAGAATCTCGATCAAGCGGATTTACTGCATGTCAAAAACTTTCAAGCCGGTGATGAATTGCACTTTGAGCGTTCCTTTGGTGGGGTTAATGCGGGTGATCATTGGACGGTGTTAGGGGTTATCCCTGACCGTAACGAATTGCGCTGTCAAAACCGCGAGTCACACATTCAGATGACCTTTAATCCTGCGACGCTGGCGATTCCTGCACAGATGAGTGCGCTCACCCCTCAAACCAGTCCGTTAGCGCTGGGTGACCGACTGCGGTTGCGACAAACCAACCGAGAGCGGGGTTGGCTGGCGAATACTGAATACACAGTTAAGCACATTGATCAGGAGAAGGTGACGTTACTCAAAGAAGACGGGGACTTGTTAGTGCTGGATACCCAAAAGGACAGTGATCGTCATTGGGACTATGCCTACACCTACACCTCGATGGGTGTACAAGGCTTAGATGATCGCTCGGTTATTTTCTTAGCCTTATCCTGGCGGGTGAATGCCACCACTCACAAAACCTTTTACGTGGATCTCTCACGCGGTGTGTCTAATGTTGTCATCTACACCGATAACAAAGCCGAGCTGATTCATCGTTTAAGCGATCCGGAGAAACAACAAGCGGCTGAGAAAACCTCTGCGTTAGAAGTGCTGGGGTTAGTCGAGTCCACCGATGCGCAAAACCAGAAAGCACCTGACCCACTGAGTGCACTCGATCAACCAACAAAGCAAAGCTCACGCACTGAAGAAGAAGCGTACTTTAGTGCCAGCAACACGGAGCGATTAAAACCCGTTAATGAGGACTTGCGGTCAGACGTTTCTGAGCATGGCAAACAGTCAACCAGGGATCAGCAGCCTAGGCCGAGTGTTGCAATGACACCCCGAGAACCGACGGTCGACGCAAAAGCCATTAGTCACGCACTGGCACAACAAACCTTGTTACGTCTATCTTTATTTAGGGGAATTGAGCTAGTTTTATCTCATAATAAACAAGGTTTTTAGTAACCTATCAAGGTAAAATAACTTGATATAAAAACTATAGTGAAATTAGTCATGCGCAGAATCATAAAAGCGATTAAAAGCCTGAGTGATTACCTGATCCTGCTGAAAAAAAATCCAGAGCTACTAAGGCCAGAGCAGTGCAGCCATTGCGGTGCAGGTGGACTATGGTCACATGGATCATATGATCGAAAACCAGATAGGAACCCAGGTAAAGGACGCTCTTTAAATCCCACCCCTGTTTTGAGATTTTATTGTCATCAATGTAAACGTACTTGTTCAACCCTACCTGAGATACTTTCTCCAAAGCGTTGGTATTGCTGGTCAGTTCAGCAGGCAGTGTTAATGAGCGTGCTCCTGGGAAAAGTATTAGCTCATCAGGTCAGGAGCAAGGTGTTAGTCGACACACCGTTGCTAGGTGGTTTCACTGGTTGGTTGACCACTTCGTTGATTACTCCTTCCATATCAAAGCACATCCGTTGTGGTTACAGCTTGGGCGACATAGTGATCCACAAGCGTTTTGGTTGGCCTGCCTTGGTGAGCATGATTTATCGAGCATCATGCTTTTTCTTAACAACACAGGAGTGAGCATCCCATAATTAATTAACGTGAAAAAAAGTTGAGATGGATATTTTCTGTAAACCTCACGACCCCACACAGTTTGAGCGTAGCATTCTCAACTCAAGTTGTGATTAACTCATTGCAAGTAGTTAAATCACACAGGAATTGCAAAATGACCAAGCCCATTCACCCAACAGCACTGTTTCGCCTAAGTGTTTTAGGTGAGCTATGTAGCCGAAATAGTTTTGAGCATGGTGAGCTCAAGAGCATTATTAAAAGGTTGTCCCAGCAAACCTACAACATTCCAGGTAGTAAGCGTGTTCACCTCAGTGCTAAAACAATTGAGAATTGGTATTACGCCTGGTTAAAGCAGGGTATTGATGGATTAGTTCCTAAAACTCGACGAGACAAAGGCCAGTGTCACATCAATCCAGAGCTACAAGAGTTAATTATTTCCACTAAACAAGAAAGCCCTTCAAGATCAATTCCGACCGTGATTAAACTCTTAGAAACTCAAGGGAAGGTAGCACGAGGTGAATTATCTCACGCAACAGTTCACCGCTTATTAGTAAAACACGGCCTGTCTAAAAGAACAGTCACACCTTCTAACCAAATTGAGCGCCGCTCATTTGAGGCGCTCACAGCTTGTGATATTTGGTATGGCGATGTCATGCATGGTCCAACGATTTACGATGGCCAAAGAAGAGTTAAAAGCTATTTGGTGAGTATTTTTGATGATGCCTCAAGGTTGGTCTGTCACAGTAAATTTTGTACTGATGAGAGTGCCATTACTATTGAGCATGTGTTGAAAGAGGCATTACTCAAACGTGGGCTTCCTGTTAAGCTCATCATTGACAACGGCCCTGCCTACCGTGCTAAAACGTTGCAAACCATTTGTGCTCGTTTGAAAATTCAATTGATTTACGGCAGGCCCTATGAACCGCAAAGCAAAGGCAAACTAGAGCGTTGGCATAGAACAGTACGCGAGCAATTCCTAGCTGAATGCAACCTGGATTCCATTCATAGTTTCAATGCGCTGAATGATCGATTTTGGGCTTGGGTTGAGCGTGTTTATCATCAAGCCTCGCAAAGCGCCCTGCCTGACAAGATGACCCCGTTACAACGCTATCAGCAAGACCTCACTAAAATTCAGCCGTTAGGTTGTTTGGCCGATAAGCTAGATGATTACTTCCTGCATCGCATTAAGCGCCGAGTCAGGAAGGATGGCACGGTAAGCTGGAATAATCGACTCTTTGAAGTTCCATTTGAACTGGCTCAACAAGAGGTTTATTTAGTGGTTGATCCGCATAGTGACTCCGCCCGTCACGTCGAATCATTGGAATATCAATACCTTGGTGCAGTGGGAGAGCTGGACAAACATAACAACCTTTCTAGAACCCGAGCTAGACCTCAGATGCCGGAACAACCAGCAAGAAAAACCTCGCTAGTTGAGATTGTTTATAACCAAGTTAAAGAGGATTTGGATATCACTGAGGAGATACCGTCTTAAACGTCAACAATAAATTGTAAAATTTTTACTAGGCATCCGCTGAAAATGGCTGCTGTGTTTTTAGGATGCCATAAATCATATGCACCATTTTTCTCATAACAGCACAAATGGCTAGCTTCTTTGGCTTGCCTTTTTTGAGCAGCTTTTCATAAAATTTCTTCAAAATAGGATTATGCCTTATAGCCACTAATGCCGGCATGTAAAGCGCCTTTCGCAACCAAGCACTACCAACCTTTGAGAGCCGTGATGAATTCAATGAAGTGCCTGATTGTGACTGGCTGGGATTTAAACCAATATGAGCAGCCAATTGTTTTGCGCCAGAAAATCTTTCAATATTATTAAAAAAAGCAGTTAGTGTTTGAGCGGTTTTATCACCAATGCCTGGGATGCTTTTAAGCAGCTCTGTGTTATTCTTCAGATCATCATCACTCGCGATCAGCTTACTAATTTCTTCCTGCAGTCGTAAAATTTCTTTTTCCATATAATCGATATGATTTTGTATAGAGCTAATAATTGTTTCTTCCGCTAGCTCCAGCCTGTTTTGTTCATTGCTGACTTGGGAGGTTAATACTTCAGATCTCTGTATCAAAGCTCTTAGAGCCTCTATATTAGCTGGCAAAGGCTGCCATAGCGTTGGAGTAAAATGATTTGAATAGTCCTTAATACTGACCGCATCGGCCTTGTCGGTCTTGTTTCGTATTAGCTGTCCTTTCATAAAAAACTTTATTCGTGCAGGATTAATTATACTGACATCACACTTCTCACTATGTAAATAAAGAGCCAATGCATTACCGTATTTACCTGTTGATTCCATGCAAAAATGAAGTGACTGATCAGATAAAGATTGCGTCCATTCTAATAACTCAGAAAAGCCCTCAGGATTATTATTAAAATGTTTAACGTGATCTTTTCCGCTAGTGGTGATAGCAGCAACAAAATCAGATTTTGCAATATCAATACCAACACAATTTTTTTTCATTTGCTAGAGCCTCTTAAATTTTATTACACTAACAAACTTGGGAAATCATAGTTCGGATCAACCTTGCAAATACAGGCTCACAATGGCCTAAGATACCGTTCGATCTCATGAACTTATGAGGGTGGAAGGGAGCTAAATCTCCTCAACAGGATTAAATCCTAAGGACGAACACGGCTTCACCTTCCGCCTACCCAAGCATCCTTGGGATTGTAGCAATATTGTCATATCTCTACAGTTATTTAAGATACAAGGATGAGTAAGATGTATCTTCAACATTTTGGCTTGAAATTTGATCCATTGGGTAAATCAAACATTATTGAATTGGCGCAGTCAAAGCGACTAGAACAGCAACTTAATGGTTTGCTAGAAACACGCGGCTTAGCAGTGATTACTGGCGACTCAGGGACAGGAAAGACCACGGCGCTAAGATACTGGAGCAATAAACTCAACCCGCTGACCCATCAAGTCATTTATCAATCAGACACTCACTTTCGGTCATTTGATGTGTACTCTCAGCTTGCCGAAAATCTAGGTTTAGAAAACTATTACCGATTCTCTAAACTTTGGAGAGACTTGAAGCAGAGCTTGATCGCGCTCTACCATGATAAAAACGTTCAGCCTATTTGGATCCTAGACGAGGCGCATCAGCTTAGTAATGATTTCATTCTACGATTACCTGACTTCCTTAATTTCAGTTTTGACAGCAAAGACGTCATGACGATTATCTTATGTGGACTCCCATCACTTCTAGCAACATTGCAGAGACCAGCCTATGAACCTATCAACTCTAGAATTCAGTGCTTTATTAGGTGGCATGCAATTGAAGATAGCAGGGATTTTGAGAGCATTATTCACGCTGCTTTTGAGAAGGCAGGAATGAGCAGCAGCTTATTCACTGAAACAGGTATTCGTGCAGTACACATGGCCACAAAAGGTAGGCTTCGTTATGTTGATAGGCTCATGCGACATGCGTTGCTAATCGCCGCTAATATGAATTTAAACCATATACCGGATGATGTCATTAATCAGGCAATTCATGAGCTAAAAGGTTAACTATTTGACACCATCTCACGCAAAATAGGTTGAGATGGTTTCTCTAAATTATTGTGGGACGTTACACAAACTGAACGGCTAGCGATTACGTTATTAGGGGAACCGAACAACAAACTCTCTGGACGTGGTCAATTGCGTTACGGCAGTAAGGGCAGCTTGGCGATTAATCTGGAAACTGGTTTGTGGTTTAATCATGAAACAGGCGAGAAAGGAAACCTACTCGCCTTAATCCGCCTAGAGCAAGGCTTGAGTGATTTTAAAGCGGTACTGCGCTATGCGTCTGACTTTCTGGGGCACGATTCCCTGCCTGCCCCTGTTCACCGGCCTCAACCGTCTCACGTGAAAGACAAAAGCAGCAAAAGCACTACGCAAGATTACGCGCAATTACTTTACCGCGTATCTAAACCGATCAAAGGCACGTTGGCCGAAGAGTACCTCAACGATCACCGCAAGGTGCATCATACTCAACAGGCGGACTTACGTTTTTTACCCTGGATTAACAGTCAACCGGCAAAAGGGGAGAGTAAATTCAAAACGCCCGCCTTATTAGCGTTTGCTAAGGATGAGCAGGGTGCGATTCATCATGTCCAGGTGATTAAGCTCGACCGACAAACCGCACAGAAAGACACTCGCTCAGCAGTGGCTAAATAAACCTATGGCCCCAGTAAAGGGTATGGCATTGTGCTGAATCACGCCGCCGAGCTCAGCATCACGTATTTAGCCGAAGGCATTGAAACCGGATTAAGTCTGGTTGAGGCGAACAAAAAGGCACACGTGTTAGCCGTGCTAGGGAAATCTAACTTTGCCAACATTCATTTAGACCAGCTCGCGGATAAGGTGGTGCTGTGTTTAGATCATGATGGGGTGCAAACCTACACCAATCAGTTAATTGAAAAAGCAGTAGCACGGTTAGAAGCCGCAGGAAAGACGGTAGCGGTTTTGCTTCCCGACGCGCAAACCATTGCTCATCGAGGCGACTTTAATGATTTGCTGCGTGAGAAAGGGTTGGCAGAAGTCATCAAACAAATGCAGCAGCCGCTCCCGCTTAAAACGCTTCAAGCGATTTTAACACCGGAAAAAGAACAAGCCTTGTATCAACGAATTTATGAAGCCGATAACGAAAAAATAGCACAGGTCGCTAGGCAGTTAGCTAACGAAAAAGCACCCACGCTGCCGCCTGATCCAGTGCTGCCGAAAGAACCTGTACTTACGTTACCGGATGAACCGCGTCTTCCGCCAGACACGTTAACCCTTGAAGGGTATCACGAAGAAAACGAACGCTTTCTTGCTTTAGCACAACGCTTGCAAAAAGAAGGATTAGAAGGTGGTCTAATTCCCCCTGAACCCGCTGATAAAGGCCGTGAGCTTGGTGAGCGATAAACTAATCATTAACAACAAGAGGAACACACATGGAAATGACTTTAGATTTAGGCAGTAACATTGTCGAGCGCATTGATGCGCACGCCGAGTTAAAAGGCAAACGCAATGAAAGCATGGCGGCGGATTTAATTGAAATGGGTTTGCGCGTGATTGAAAACCAAACCGTGAAAGAACCGAACCCGTTATTACAGCCTATTCTGGAAACACACGAGCTGGTGAAAGAAATTACCCGTTGTGTGTTTGATAAAAACAAAGTGGGGGCACCCATGCTTGAGGCAGAAGGATTAATTACCTTGGTCGAAAAAAAACATTGCTGCTTTTTTAAAAGGGCAAAGTGCGGTGTAGTGGATTCTATGAGGCGGGTTTAAGTGTTAAAAAGCGTGCACTGAGTGCGACCAAGAGGAACGAGAGTGGCATCAGTAACAACCCCAACTGATAATGAAAGCCTGATTGGTTCACAGGCGCAGTGGTTTGCACCAGGAGTCCAATCACTAAATGGAACACGGATCCCATCAACATAATTACCGTGTTGGTACAGGCGATGCCTAACCCACTGAATGCTGCTGGGCATGACAGATCAAACAAACGCCAAACAATGGCTTGGGCACTGGAGAGCAAGCCCAACCCCAGTAACAACAAAAAGAGGAGAGTCTCACTGCTGACAGGCGAGTAAATCAGGAGTAAGGTGAGCAAGGTCGCGGTCATGGCGCAATAGCGTATGAGGTGATACGGTTGTTGCACTTTATTAGCCAGTAGGTTCATGAAAGGCGCACCAACCGCCCACCCTAAAAAAAGAAAGAAAATCCCGTAGGTTGCCTGACTGGCATCGAGGTGTTTAACCGTCGTTAAAAATGGCACACCCCACAGTGATGCGAATAAGGTTGTGGGGAGATAGAATAAACTGCCCACAGCCGCATTCATCACGAGGGTTTTGTTGTTGAAAAAGTCACGCAAGCCTTGGCGTAAATGAGTGAAGTGGATAACGCGCCGAGGCGTTTTCGGTGGCGAGCACAAAAGAAAAAGTAAGCTGACTAGCATACCAGTCAGTGCAAAGAGGGATAAGGCAACTTGCCAACTCAGGTGCTTCATTAAAAAAACCCCTAAGACTTGCACTAAGGAAGCCGAGACGGTTCCAATGGAGATTGCTAAACCAGCGACTAAGGAAAACGTGTTTGAGGAGAGGGTGACTCTTGCCAAATACAAAATACCGATAAAAGAAACGGCTGAGGTAGCCCCGATGACAAATCGCAGTAAATAACCAAGCCAGAAGTGATGGCAAAAAAGAAACAGGCAATAACTGATCGAGCACAGGAATGCACTGGCACTAAAAAACACGTGAGTAGGAAGACGCTCCAAACAGTAGCCAACAGGAATTTGACACAATGCGTAGCCCAAGTAGAACGCAGAAGCAAAGGAGCCGATACCAATCGCAGTAATGTGATACTGCTGCATTAACGGTGCCACAATGATGCTTTGTGAGATACGAAAAAAGTAATCTAAGGAATAGAAAAGAAAGCCCAAGAAAAGGATGACGCTAATTTGTACTGAATGACGCATGAGCAGCCCATCAACGAGAAAGTCAAAGTGTACGAGATTCCGTGATGCCTGAAAAGACTCGATATTAAGGAATTTCAATGTGTCAATTGGTAAAAATACCACCAATTAAAATGAGTAATTTTAGCACAGGTATTTTTTATAAAATCGATTTAGTGGTGGGGCAGGGTTAGTTATGACAAACAATAGCCAAAACTAGCTGTTATTTGTTGTTTTGGGCGGACTACCCCCCTAGGAAGTTATTAGATTTTTTTCAGTAAGGCGAGTTCACGATGCTTTGATAGCAATTTGTAACGGTTAGGTTGTCTATACCAGCAGTTAGCTAAAAACATTTGGCTACCGCATAGAACACATTCATAGGGGTCAATGTTAAAATTATTTTGCATTAAGGTGCGGTAATTGACCTGGGGTGTGTTTGGATCAGTTTCACCTAATAGGAGTCTGACTTTGGGTAGCATCTCACCTCGCACCCGGTTAGCAAGAAACCCATAATAACGCACCATACGAAAGCCAACATCAGGAATGTGTTGAATAAATCGAGCAATAAACTCTTCCGCGGTTAATTTAAATTGCTTGTAGGTTTTAGAGACGTGATCAAGATAATTAAAACTGAGGCTGCTCCCATCAAAGTTTTTAATTTTTGACTCAGCAATAGGAGGACGTTTGGTGTATCGACCTAAGTATTTAACGTTTTGTTTGTGATTCTTTGAGGGCTTTGCGCAATGTACTACCCATCGTTTTTGGTAAAGCTGATCAAGCAGTTGATTAAAGTTGAAAGTGTGGTTCAGTGTAGAGGCTAACTGATTTGGCAGAATAAGCCCTTTGTCCTGGTGGTGGTTTCTAAAAAGGTTAATGACCTCATAACGCCACATGGACATTAGTGTAGGTTGATGGAAGTAGAGGCTTTTCCATTGTGTTAACTCTTTGTTGATACCACCCAGAGTGATTGACGCATGAAGATGCACATTGCGCTTTAGATCTCTGCCAAAGGTGTGAAGCGCGATAAATACACCGGGTTTAACCCTCTTGTTTTTAGCAAGCTTGAGTAACACCTTTGCTGCTAATGGTGGGAGTAAATTAAGAAGCTCTCTGTTTGTCCAAAAGCAGTCCCAAAGAGTAGAGGGCATGGTGAATGTGATGTGTTGCCATGCAGTGTTGGGTAAGATTGCCATTAGTTGTTGTATCCATACTTCTGTGGCTTTTTTACCACACGATGAACAGCTTTTAGCTTTGCAGGTATGGCGGATGTATTTGACGTGTGAACAGTTTGGGCTAGTGCGCCATCCTTTCTGTAAATTCCATTGACTTGCTGAAAATAAGCAGGCGACTCAGTCAGATTAGAAATTCCTTTTAAGGTAAACTTAACCAAAAAAGAGGAATGACAATGAGCTGCTATAAAAATGAGAACTTAATCGAAGAAGCCATACATGTTTTAGCGATGGAGGGGTTTGAAGCTTTACCTAAGCTTGTCTCCAGGTTGATGAATGAGGCTATGTTAATAGAAAGGGAGCGCCATTTAAATGCCAGTCCTTATGAGCGAACTGGCGATAGAAACGGATATGCGAACGGCTTTAAACCAAGGTTAATTAACACAGGTCAAGGTCAGCTTGAGCTACAGATACCGCAGGTTAGAGACTCCAATGAAGCCTTCTATCCATCAGTCTTAGAGCGAGGTGTACGCTCTGATAGAGCACTTAAGCTGGCTGTCGCTGAAATGTATGTGCATGGGGTTTCCACGCGCAAAGTTGAAAAGGTGCTAAAGCAACTCTGTGGAACAGATATTTCAAGCACAGAGGTAAGCCGTTGCGCTAAATTGTTGGATGAAGATTTAAAGAAATGGCGAAATAAGCCGTTAGGAAAGATAAAATATCTTTGGCTAGATGCACGTTATGAGAAGGTGCGCACTAGCGGCACAGTACAAGACTGTGCGGTATTGATAGCCTATGGCTTTGATGAATCAACCGGCAAGAGAACAGTGCTAGGTGTTTCTGTTGCGTTATCAGAGGCTGAGGTACATTGGCGTGATTTTCTTCAGCAGTTGGTTGAGCGAGGTATACATGGTATTGAGTTGATTACTAGCGACGCTCATACTGGCCTAAAAGCCGCTAGAAGAGCTGTGTTCCCCAGTGTTCCTTGGCAACGCTGCCAATTTCATTTGCAGCAAAATGCTCAGGCTCACATACCAAAGCGCTCAATGAAGGAACCAGTAGCTGAGGAGATTACAGCTATATTTAATGCCTCAAACATTCATGAGTCGGAAAGACTATTGGCTATGGCGGTAGATAAATATCAGCAAACAGCACCAGAGCTTTCTTCTTGGTTGGAAGTGAATATACCGGAGGGCTTAGTAGTGATGAACTTTGACAGGCCGCATCAAAAAAGATTAAGAACCAGTAACATAGCTGAGCGCGTAAACAGAGAGGTAAAAAGAAGGACGCATACAGTTGGAATTTTCCCTAATACTGAATCGTGCCTAAGGCTCGTATCAGCTGTTTTAGTGGAAATTGATGACCAGTGGAGCGGATCACCTAGATACTTAAGTTGAAGTGAATAATAAGGCTTCATAGGGTTTTAGGATAGATCATTCTTGTTCTTATTAACGAGATATAATTGCTATTACCTAAAAGTTAATAATTTATTTTGAGAGGAGAAAAATTTGAGGTATAAATAATTTTTTAGATTGATTAGCATAATTAATTTAAGATATTATGCGATGAGACAGGTACAATAGAGTGCCATTTAGAATTTTAAAGGTTTTTCTAAGTACTGAAGTTGGTTTTCACAGACAAAATAACGCTCTATCGGTTTTAGGATAGATCATTCTTGTTCTTATTAACGAGATATAATTGCTATTACCTAAAAGTTAATAATTTATTTTGAGAGGAGAAAAATTTGAGGTATAAATAATTTTTTAGATTGATTAGCATAATTAATTTAAGATATTATGCGATGAGACAGGTACAATAGAGTGCCATTTAGAATTTTAAAGGTTTTTCTAAGTACTGAAGTTGGTTTTTACAGACAAAATAACGCTCTATCCAGTTTGGATTACTGCAATGATACTCTTTATGGCCACGCATAGGATGTTTGCAGCTAAGCAGCTTAACAATGCCAATGACAATAGCTTCTCTGATTTTATCTTTGTACTTGGTGTGAAAGTTCCACCAGTTCTGATTGGTTACCAAGATTTGTTTGATACTAAAGCGTTTCATTATTCTTAGAGTAAAATGAGAAGCGCGTATAGTAGGTGAGTTATTGCTCAGCTACCTGAAGCAATTTCTATAGCAGGTGTGTTATTTTTATTCGTTATTATTCCATGGGCAGGTTTGACTAGTTTGAGACTTAATAATACTCGTGGCTTTGTAAAGACTAAACTCTTAGAGGCTTAGAAAGTTGCCGGCGAAGCCGGCCTGACTTGTAGCGCCAGGATCATCTTTTATAGAAATTAAATAACACATTACTAGAATCCAGCTGCGACCACGTCCAGCTTTACAATGTACTAAGACATCCCCAGAGTTTGAGCCCAAGCGTTCCGCAATCTGCATAGTAAGCTTGTCGGCTTGTTCATGAGTTAGCCCATTAGAACCGAAATCTTCCATGGGAAGGTTAATGAACTGAAAGTCTGGGTGAGCTTGTGCGTAGCTATCCCAGTCAGCTTTACTCATGTAACCAGAGGATTGTTGTTCCCAGCTCTCTAGGGCTGAGATGACAGCAGCGTAAGGAGGGAAGCTTTCTCTTTGACTTTTCTGTGGTGCGCTTCCTAGTAGTAATCTATGCCCATTGAGGTGTTTGTAAACACAGTCGTAAGCGTGCTCTTTACCTATAAAGATGCCAAACTGTGTCCAGTTGCTTGTTACAGAAAAGCGAAGTTGTTGCTTTAATGAAGCCTCTCCTTTGCTATTGTTAGTTCCTCTTTCGCTTACATCAGCAGGTTGCTCTCTATTATTAGAGCTGTGATTGGTAGCTATGCTGCTAAAAAAGGCTCTATCTTTATAAGTCATCTATATTCTCCTCATTATTGTCTAGGAAATAATTTCAAATATGGACTTTACTGAGGAATTATTTAAGCAAGGTTAAGCTTTTTCCGAGAGTAGTGTCGAATTTTGCTCGCTTAGCAGATTCTAGGTTGCAAAGGAGGGTGGCTTAAGATTCTTTATCACTAGGTTCAAAGTCATCAGCAGGGCGTTTATAGCTGCAGTCTTGCTGTGGACAAACGATTTCTTTGCCGGCACGCTTGGTTTCTTTGAAGCTTAGGATAGGCCAATTACATTGTGGGCAGGTTTCATTAATTGGTAAGTTCCATAACGCATACTTGCATTTAGGGTAACGGGAGCAAGAATAAAAAATCTTACCACGGCGTGATTTTCGTTTTAGGATCATGCCTTTTTGGCATTCTGGGCAAGTGACACCAGTGTCTTCTGGTTTTTCTAAAGGCTCAATGTAACGACATTTTGGGTAGGCACTACAGCCAATAAATTTTCCGTATGGACCACGCTTGATAACAAGCTCAGATTCACATTTGGGACAATGGCGGTCTTTAACTAATTCAGCGTCTTTTTCATCGTCACCATTTTCTTCATCAAGACTGCGTGTATAGGAGCAATCAGGGTAACCAGAGCAACCAATAAATCGTCCATTGCGCCCTAGACGAATAGAGAGCTCTTTGCCACATTCAGGGCACTTTTCATCAAGCTTTTCTTGAGTAACGTCACTGCGCTGTACAGTTTCGCCAATAACTCCAATTTGTTTAATAAACGGGTGCCAAAAATCATCAAGAACAGGGACCCATTGCTTTTCACCGCGTGAAATAGCATCTAAGGTATCTTCTAGATTAGCAGTAAAGTCGTAGTCAACGTATTGGGTAAAGTACTGAGTTAAGAACTTATTAACAATACGGCCAACGTCTGTAGGGTAGAATCGTTTTTTGTCGAGAATAACATAGTTGCGATTTTGTAAGGTAGAGATGATCGAAGCATAGGTTGATGGTCGGCCAATGCCATACTCTTCTAGCGACTTAACTAAACTTGCCTCACTATAACGAGGGGGAGGCTCAGTGAAGTGTTGATGGCACTCTATATTGATTAATGTGACTGCTTCGCCTTCGTTTAGTTCAGGAAGTAGTTTTTCTTCATCTTGTTTGGTGCCTTCATCATTTCCTTCTTGATACACAGCAAGGAAACCGGGTTTTGCAATGGTTGAACCATTTGCTCTAAAACAGTCTTTAATCCCCGCGCTTAAATCAACAGCAACAACGTTGATGGTGGCATGGATCATTTGGCAGGCTAAAGTGCGTTTCCAGATAAGAGTATAAAGTTTTAACTGGTCAGGCGTTAAGATGTTTTTTAAGTCTTCCGGACGACGGTAAATGGAGGTGGGGCGAATAGCTTCATGAGCTTCTTGGGCATTCTTAGATTTCGTTTTGTAAACAGGGACATTATCGGGCACATTTTCTTTGCCGTAACGTTCAGCAATATGTTCACGAATATCTTCAATTGCTTCTTGAGCCAAGGTTACTGAGTCGGTTCTCATATAAGTAATTAAACCAACAGTTTCGTTACCTAAATCAATTCCTTCATAAAGTTGTTGTGCTGTTCGCATGGTGCGCTGTGCTGTAAAGCCAAGTTTACGAATCGCTTCTTGTTGTAAGGTAGACGTGATAAACGGGGCGGCAGGATGGCGTTTGCGCTGTTTCTTTTCTATTTTAGTAACACTTAACTTACCTTTTGCTGCAGTAACTAGCTTTTCTTTAATATCATTAGCTTGTTGATCTTGGGTAAGCGTAAATTGCTCGAGCTTTTGACTGTCATAAACAGTGAGCTTAGCACCAAAAGGATGTTGCTCTTTTTCAAGTGAGGCCGTGATGCTCCAATATTCTTGGGGTTTAAAGCGCTCAATTTCTTCTTCACGCTCAACTATCATGCGTAAAGCAGGACTTTGAACACGCCCTGCAGATAAGCCGCGTCGAATTTTTCGCCATAACAAAGGGGATAGATTAAAGCCAACTAGGTAATCGAGAGCCCGTCTTGCTTGTTGTGCATGGACTAAATCCATAGAGATATCGCGGGGTTTGTCGATTGCTTCACGGATAGCTTTTTTAGTGATTTGGTGAAAGGCCACTCGGTGAATTGGCTTTTTAGCTAAGGTTTTGGTTTGTTTAAGTATTTCAGCAATGTGCCACGCGATTGCCTCCCCTTCACGGTCAGGATCTGGAGCAAGGTAGATAGCATCTGCTTGTCGAGCTGCTTTCTTAATAGAGTTCATGTGCTTGCTATTTTGTTCTATTAGCTGATATTGCATTGCAAATTGATTATTAGGATCAACAGCACCCTCTTTGGGCAATAAGTCACGGACATGGCCGTAAGAGGCTAAGACGTCAAAGTCTTTTCCCAGGTATTTTTTTATTGTTTTTGCTTTTGCTGGTGATTCAACAATAACGAGGTTTGACATTGCTTAGTTGTTCCTTAATGCGGGGTCATGTCTTCGTGGAGTAGTACGAGGTCTTCCATCAGTTTGAGCTGCTGGCGTTTTTCAGTTTGGCTAAATAGAACCATTAGAGCGACCCATTTGAGTTCTGGCAGATCAACAATAGATTGTTCAAGGGCCATTACTCGATCAATAACAACTTCACGGCTCATGGGGTCCATGATGTTAACTTGCTCAAGAAAAAGCAAGTAACCACGCGCTTCTGACGTGATTTTGTCCATTTCGTAGTCGGTAAAAGCACGTAAGGCGTGTTGGGTAATAGGCTTTTTGCCAGCAACACTTTGTTTAATGCAGTTTAAGTCATCAAACCAGTTAAGCGCTTTATTGATTTCAGTTTTGGCAAAACCAGCTTGTAACATTTCATTAGCAATTTCAGTTTCATCGCCAACAATATCAGTTGTATCTTCTAAATAGTTTTCAAATAAGAACATCAGGGCTTGTAATAAGTTTTCTCTATTCATTGCTCTATCTCATTCGGCAGTAACCACCTGCACTAGCTACTAGCAGTCCTTGCAGTTCCAACTCAACTAGCATTGCAGATACTTGGGTTGCCGTAAAGCCAGTTTGAGTGATGAGTGCTTCTATTGAGGTGGGCTCATCGCCTACACACTGTAAAAGCGCCTTATGATCTTTATCTAATTGGTTAAAATCAAGCTTTTCTTGTGAAAAAAGTGCATTAGAATAACTTTTAATGCATTTTTGGTTATTTTTTAATTTCCACTTGGTAGGGTATAAACCTTCGCCTTTAGGCGGAAATGTCTTTAGCAAACCTATCACCAGCCAGAATGTGATGTATTAGAATCGCTTTTTATTTTTAATAAGGGAGCGATCTAAATGACTGGAGCAAACAACTATAGGAAAGGCGCGCATACGGTACTGGATTTAAAATATCATTTTGTATGGAAGACAAAATATGGATATCCAGTGTTATGTGGGGATATAGGTTTAGGAGCAAGAAGCATTTTGCGAGAGATCTGTGCTGAGAAGGGGATGAGGATATTGAGGGGGAATGTGAGGTCGAATCACATTCACCTTCTAATTGAGGCGCCGAGCCACTTATCGGTATCAAAGATGGCTCAATATTTGAAAGGTAAAAGTGCCTATCGACTATTGAGAGAATTTAGGAGTACGCTTGGCAAGAAATACTGGGGCAATCATCTCTGGTCGAGAGGGTATTTTTGCGCAACGGTTGGTTCTGTAACAGAAGAGCAGGTCAAACGCTACATAGAGAATCAAGATGATACGCCGGAGGGTTTTCAGGTATGGGATGAGGAAGAGCTTAAGTCGGATTAATCCGAACCGTCTAAACGGCTTTAGCTGTAATGAGGCTTCAGCCTCTGTACCAAACCCCCACCTTTAGGTGGGGGTCAAGTTGATCTATTGGTGGGGGAGGATTTTGAGCATATTTGTGGGTAATGGTGTTCTAGTAAAGGGGCTAGTTGAAACAATATATCTTCACTAGTTTCAACTAAAAAGGCCCCATTTTTTAACAAACTATGACAACCTTTAGCTTGTAGGTTATGAATTGAGCCGGGTAAAGCAAAAACTTCTCGACCCTGTTCTGCGGCTAACTTGGCTGTAATTAATGAGCCACTTGCTAGAGCTGCTTCGATAACTAGTGTACCGAGACTTAACCCGCTGATAATACGGTTGCGGCGAGGGAAATTATAGGGATGAGCTTGGGTACCTAACGGGAACTCACTAATAATAATGCCTTTTTCTTTAAGTTCGTGAAACAGGGGCCTGTTTCGTTGAGGGTAGACTTGATCAATGCTTGTTCCAAGCACTGCGATTGAATACCCCTTTGCTTTTAGGGCACCCCAGTGAGAAGCAGCATCAATGCCTAGAGCCATGCCGCTGGTGATAATTAGGCCTTGTGCAGCGAGTTGCCCGGCAAGTAGGCCTGCATTTTTTATGCCGGCAGGGGTGGGTTTGCGGCTACCTACTATAGCAAGTTGCGGATAATGTAATAACTCGGGGTCGCCAAGCAAGTAAAGCACTAGTGGTGGGTCATTAATTTGCTTTAATAGCTTGGGGTAATGAGGGTCAGTTAGTACTATTAGGTGGTGGTTTTTCTGTTCAGTCCAGTTTAAGTCAACCTTAATACTATTAAGGTTAAATGATTTAATGGCCTGAGTTTGTTTCGCAGTTAAGCCAGCAGCGCATAAAGCATTGTATGAAGCATAAAAAACAGCTTTGAGCTCACCAAAGTGTTTTTGTAAGCGCTCTAAATGTCGACCAGTAAAGCTACCCGTCGCATTCAGCGCTAGCCAGTAGCGTAATTCAGAGTTCATCATGGAATAAAGTGTCTGGGAAGAAAAGGAACTTCGATAGTAAGAAAGATTTTAGGACAAGACAAGAGAACGAAATCCCTTGCACCTAGTGACATTCTATGACAAGGTGTGGAGCAAATTTTCTCCCCCTGTTTTATATGAAGTAAAATTGGTTGACCATGGTATTTAAACCTAACAAGCTGGTTATTTTTCTCTCATTGTTTGTGACGCAAGTTGTGGTTAATGCTACACCTGCCGCAGTGCCTAATGATAAGCCACTTGATTATGCAAAAGTTTTAGGTTGGGTATCGGAGCCTGGTAATCCTTATAACCTTGCTGGTGGTTACTACCGTTCTTACCCTATCCCTTACCTGGCAAATCCTATGGTTAAGTCACAGGAAAATAGTTACAACATTGTGGCAGACCATGTGCTTTACTCAACAAAGGGTACTTCTATTTTAAGGGGGCATGTCAGAGTAACGCAGCCCCATCGAGAACTAACTTCAGGATTAGCTTATTTATATCGTAATAAAAAGACTGGTAAAGTTGAAACAATAGATTTTTTTCATAACGTAAGCTTACTCACTCCTGGTGAGCTCTTGGTTGCTCGTTATGGCCAGGCAAACCTTAGTAAAAATACTATTGTTTTGCATAATGCAGCTTATCGAAATAAAACCCCTTTGGCTAAGGAGCCCATTAAAGTAGTTAATTCCAAAACTAAAAAGGTTGAGTACAGAAACTACGGCTTAAATTTTTGGGGGCATGCTAAACAAATCAACCAGGTTAAGAAAAAATTTTATGTATTACACAATGCAACTTACTCAACTTGTCCACCAACAGTAAAGCAGTGTACATGGCATTTACACGCCTCAACTGTTAAGTTAAATAAACAAAAAGCAGTGGGTGATGCCTGGAACTCAGTGCTTTGGTTTAAGCATATTCCTGTGTTCTGGCTGCCTTATATTGATTTTCCGTTAAGCAATAAGCGAAAAAGTGGTTTTCTTATGCCTGTTTATGGTACTAGCAATAATTCAGGATTTAAGGTTGGTATCCCTTATTACTGGAATATGGCACCTAACTATGACTCAACGTGGACTGGTACTTACTTAAGTAAGCGAGGCTTTATGTTGACTCCTGCTTTTCGGTATTTAACGAAGAAAAGCCAAGGTAATATTACATTTAATGTGCTGCCAAATGATAGAGCTTTTAAGTCTTTCAAAAAGTCAGCACAGACCAACCCTGAATATGCAAGTCAACCAACTGGATTGCGAAACCTAGCTAATGATAGTGATACGCGTTGGGCTTTCCGTTTGAATAATTCTTCTACTTTTAATGACCATTGGAGTGCTAAGGTTGATTACAATTTAGTGAGTGATCCTTATGTTATTGAAAATCTTGGTAGTGGTTTTATTAACAACAGTAATAATCAACTATTACAGCAAGGTGAGTTGCAGTATCAAGGGCTGCATTGGAACTTTTTAGGACTTTTACAAAACTACCAAACCCTGCATGCAATTGATCAACAGACCGTAGATAATCAATACGCACGTTTGCCGGAGTTACAACTTGGGTCTTCTTATCCTAATGTAGTATCGGGTTTTGATTTTTCTTTTGTGGCAGATGATACACAGTTTTATAAAGAGAAGACCCCTGATAGTACGCAGGTAGACCCAGTTATTGGTAATCGCCTTAGTTTTCGCCCGGTGATTGACTACCCAATGATCGAGCCTTATGGCTATTTAACACCACGTGTCCAGGTACAGTTCACAAGTTATAATTTACGCCAAAATCAAGAGTATTTAAGTAGTGGGCTGCCTTCACCAACCAATGTTCCAGGTAGCACAACAGTTGCAATTCCAATAGTTGATGTACATGGCGGCCTGTACTTTGATCGTAATTTTAAGCTGTTTGGTTCATCTTATTTACAAACCCTTGAGCCAGAGCTTTATTACCTTTATGTTCCTTATCATAATCAGAGTACAGAGCCAGTTTTTGATACAGCAGATCAGGCTTTTAACTACAATACCTTATTTTTAGATAATAGTTTCACCGGTATTGATCGTATCCAAAATGCTAATCAAATTGCTTATGCAGTTACTTCCCGTATTATTAATGAAGAAACTGGTAGTCAGCAAGGCTATGTTAGTTTGGGTGAGATAGCTTATTTTTCTAATCGTCGTGTGAGCTTATGTGTGGGGCAAGAGTGCCAATCTTCTTCTTATAATAACTCACTTAATCGTGAGAGTTTTTCACCAGTAGCATTACAAGCGGGTTATACCTTGTGGAAAGGGTGGGGTTTGACAGGTGGTTTGACATGGAACCCTTATGTGAGACAGTTTAGTTACGAAAATGCTTCGCTTAACTATAACGACCATAAAAGGCATATTGTTAATATAGGGTATAGCTACGTTAAAAACGGTGGTCCTATTACTGGCCAGCCATCAGGTAGTGCGGTTAGTTTGCTTAAGCAAATCAGCTTATCCAGTGAGTGGCTGGTTGGGCGACACGTTGCTTTATATGGGGCTTGGAATTATTCTTGGAAGGGGAATCAGACTGATGATCAAGCCAACACGTATTTAGCTGGAATTGAATATGATAGTGCTTGTTGGGCAATTCGATTGGTTGCCTCACGAGCTTTTCAGGGTGTTGATAATGAGAATAAAAACCAGTTTAATAATGCTTATTTTATACAGTTTGACCTTCGGGGGCTGGGTAGTGCGGGTAATGAAAACCCCGGCCCATTATTAGCTGATAAAATTAGTGGTTTTCAGGATAACTTTGATCAGACGGTGTTAGGGTGATGAAAAAATACTTTATTCGATTAGTAGCTGTTTTATTTTGTTTGGTTAGCGTATCGGCAATGGCGGACTCTTTTAATAGTATTGCTGCGGTAGTTAACAATAATGTGATTACACAAGATGATTTAAATAGCCAACTAGCTATGATAAAAAAGCGCTTAGAGCATAGGAGCGTTCAGTTGCCAAGTGATACAATTTTAAAACAACAAGTTTTACAGCAACTTATCGACCGTGAGTTGCAACTTCAACAAGCTCAACGGTTGGGGATTAAAGTTACTTCAGCGCAAATTGATACAGCTATAAAACGTATTGCTGCGCAAAACCACTTAAGTGTGGCTCAGCTTTATAAATCTTCTGAGCAAGATGGCTATACAAAAGCGAGCTTTCGTAGTGAGGTTGGTAAAGAAATTTTAATGCAATTAGTGCAGGGAAGAGAGGTTGCAGCTCGGATTAGCATTAGTAAGCAAGAGGTTGATGACTATTTGGGGGTCTTGGCAAGTAGCCATCGCCAGTTAACAGAATATCGGTTAGGCGATATTTTAATTTCATTACCTGAATCACCTTCTCCTACACAAGTAGAGGCCGCACAAAATAAGGCTAAGGCTGTTGTAGAGAAGCTAAAGAAGGGGGGTAACTTTGAAAAGTTAGCACTGGCTAATTCTAGCGGCCAGCAAGCTTTACAAGGCGGCAATCTTGGCTGGCGTAAGTTGGCTGAGCTGCCAACACCATTCGTTAAGGATGCAGAGTCTATGAAAGTTGGTCAGGTAGCAGGCCCAATTCGTACACCTAATGGTTTTCATGTAATTAAAGTGCTTGGTATTAGGCACTCAGGTTTAAAGGGTTCTCATGCTGAGCAGGAAAAACAAGTTGAGCAAATGATTTTTGAGCGTGAGTTTAGCCAACAGTTAATGAATTGGATTGCTCAATTGAGGGCGCAAGCTTATATTAAAGTCTATTAGCTTTACTACTATATTGAGGGGGTAGGGCTAGGGCTGATTGAATGAGAAAGTTCGGTGTCAGCTTTTTCTGCGAGAGCCCCCCTTGTTTCAGTTAGGGTATTAAAAAAAGTTATATCTTTATTTTGTACTTCAGAATAAATTTTCACTGCTCGAGTTGCTAGATCTAGTGGCCCTTGTATCGGTAGTTCAGGGTTGTTTACCTCTTCATCTAATTGAACCGCATAGTTGTGTAGAAGAACTTCCCTTCTTCCTTCATA
>CBDALO010000081.1:0-27045 GCA_965196985.1 Gammaproteobacteria bacterium
GACAAGCGATCTAGCCTGGACTACTTCACGCAAGTCCGCAACGCTTATTGGCAAATCTGAATGATGAAGGTACGTTAAAAAAGAGAAGGGTTGTGAACGAGTCACAACTAAAGAACGAATCAAAGAATATGTATCTTGCCAAGGATCAGCAGGAAGATCAACCTTTAGTCTCTTCCAATGCAAGATGAGCCATGAAATAGCCCCCACTTTCCAATGCAAAGTGGGCCTGAAGTTGTTGCGTGATCGTTCATCCTATATGGATGAATATCAATATGAACGACATAGAATTAAAACACCCTTACACAGATTGAGCAATTTCTATCCTCATCAACCCAGCTTACCTTTGAAGCTACATCACGAGCAGAAGCTTACCTATGGGTTACGAACACATTAAAAAAATTTGCTTATCGCGGTATGTGCAAAAAGAACAAAGGATTGATTCGTGATTACCTGCAACGAATGACTGGTTACTCACGTTCACAAATTACTAGGCTAATTGCTCAGTATCAAAAGTCAGGAAAAGTTGTTGTTAAGCAACGATCACCTAGAAATAAGTTTAGCTTAATCTATACGCATGAGGATACTTGGTTGTTAGCTGAAACGGATCAGGTTCTTGCTAGTGCGCCATCCTTTCTGTAAATTCCATTGACTTGCTGAAAATAAGCAGGCGACTCAGTCAGATTAGAAATTCCATTTTAAGGTAAACTTAACCAAAAAAGAGGAATGACAATGAGCTGCTATAAAAATGAGAACTTAATCGAAGAAGCCATACATGTTTTAGCGATGGAGGGGTTTGAAGCTTTACCTAAGCTTGTCTCCAGGTTGATGGAATGAGGCTATGTTAATAGAAAGGGAGCGCCATTTAAATGGCAGTCCTTATGAGCGAACTGGCGATAGAAACGGATATGCGAACGGCTTTAAACCAAGGTTAATTAACACAGGTCAAGGTCAGCTTGAGCTACAGATACCGCAGGTTTAGAGACTCCAATGAAGCCTTCTATCCATCAGTCTTAGAGCGAGGTGTACGCTCTGATAGAGCACTTAAGCTGGCTGTCGCTGAAATGTATGTGCATGGGGGTTTCCACGCGCAAAGTTGAAAAGGTGCTAAAGCAACTCTGTGGAACAGATATTTCAAGCACAGAGGTAAGCCGTTGCGCTAAATTGTTGGATGAAGATTTAAAGAAATGGCGAAATAAGCCGTTAGGAAAAGATAAAATATCTTTGGCTAGAATGCACGTTATGAGAAGGTGCGCACTAGCGGCACAGTACAAGACTGTGCGGTATTGATAGCCTATGGCTTTGATGAATCAACCGGCAAGAGAACAGTGCTAGGTGTTTCTGTTGCGTTATCAGAGGCTGAGGTACATTGGCGTGATTTTCTTCAGCAGTTGGTTGAGCGAGGTATACATGGTATTGAGTTGATTACTAGCGACGCTCATACTGGCCTAAAAGCCGCTAGAAGAGCTGTGTTCCCCAGTGTTCCTTGGCAACGCTGCCAATTTCATTTGCAGCAAAATGCTCAGGCTCACATACCAAAGCGCTCAATGAAGGAACCAGTAGCTGAGGAGATTACAGCTATATTTAATGCCTCAAACATTCATGAGTCGGAAAGACTATTGGCTATGGCGGTAGATAAATATCAGCAAACAGCACCAGAGCTTTCTTCTTGGTTGGAAGTGAATATACCGGAGGGCTTAGTAGTGATGAACTTTGACAGGCCGCATCAAAAAAGATTAAGAACCAGTAACATAGCTGAGCGCGTAAACAGAGAGGTAAAAAGAAGGACGCATACAGTTGGAATTTTCCCTAATACTGAATCGTGCCTAAGGCTCGTATCAGCTGTTTTAGTGGAAATTGATGACCAGTGGAGCGGATCACCTAGATACTTAAGTTGAAGTGAATAATAAGGCTTCATAGGGTTTTAGGATAGATCATTCTTGTTCTTATTAACGAGATATAATTGCTATTACCTAAAAGTTAATAATTTATTTTGAGAGGAGAAAAATTTGAGGTATAAATAATTTTTTAGATTGATTAGCATAATTAATTTAAGATATTATGCGATGAGACAGGTACAATAGAGTGCCATTTAGAATTTTAAAGGTTTTTCTAAGTACTGAAGTTGGTTTTTACAGACAAAATAACGCTCTATCATTTTCACAGACCTTGTTACTTCCCTGTAACCAGCATTAATAGCAAGGGTAAGCAAACTAAACTTTACCCTTACGAGGCCATTATGACTCCTTACGAAAAGTTCAAATCAATTGAAAATGCTGAGCAGTATTTAAAGGAAAATGAAACCTTTGAACGACTAGATAAATTAGCGTATTCTCTGACTGATCATGAATCTGCACAAAAGATGCAGGAAGCAAAGAAGACGTTATTTGAGAAAATAACAAAAGAGCAAATAGCTAATACTATCAGCACTGAAGACTAACCGATGGACCATCATGGTGACATCTGTTCAGATGCTGCTTCAGGCTCATCTTACGATTGGAATATACTCAAATTCCAGTAATCGTATTAACGTCCTTCTTATTTATGGTGCAATGGCAAGCAGAAACCCAATGAAGCAACTGTTTGCCCAACGGGCTTATAACTGGCTTACTTTTACCATCTAACTGCGGCTCAACAAGGAGCTCACCATGCGTGATAAAGGCATAGTTATCAACATTAGCTTTAAACTCACTTTCAGCAAAAGTAACTTGATGAGTCAACAAATAGCGCCTATTTTTTACTGAAGTTTTAAGCAAACAATAAGATGGGCCAGAAAAAGCGTTAGTCATTGAGAGAAGGAAAATAACTAGCACCAAATAACCATATCGGCTCACTTCCTTCCCCTATCTCTCTTTGCCATAATTTTTAATAAAAACAAAGTGTTGACAAGAGATCAACAGCTACCTTAACTTCAATAAACAATAACAGTGTGGCTTTTAATTACCTCAGCTAGCAATGTGTTATAAACCACATCATGGTTAACATGGCAATCAACTTTAAGCCTATTACAATAAACCTATTTAGTTAGCCCTGAAAAACTATCCAACTGATTAGCAGGTAAAGTAAACCAGTAAATTATCCAGGAGAGGTTTTCCAACAAAGGGCTAATTATTTATACTTGCTGCTCTGGCCAAAGAACCAAAGTAGGCTTAAAAAATGATAAAAGTAGCTTTTCACAACAAATTAGTTACACGGTTTCTATTAACCCTTACTTTAACAATTAGCTTTTTCACTTGCTATGCAACACCCTCAATTTATTTGTTTTTAGGTAGTGGGCCAGCAAAAAGGTACCAAAAGCTTTTACAAAACCCCAAAATTAACGGCGCCCAAATCACCTACTCTTGGCGGACATTAGAACCTCAAGCTGGCATGTATAACTTTAGCGCCATCAATGCTGATTTAGTTTATCTACACTCGCTACATAAAGTGCTCTTTATCCAGATTCAAGATCGATCTTCTTCTCCTAACGTTACCCCTGTTCCTGATTATTTGCTAAACCCACAATATGGCGGAGGCATCGCTCCTCAAATAGCCTCTAACAATCAAGGGAAACCATTTACCCAAGGCTGGATAGCAAAACAATGGCTGCCCAGCGTAAGAGAGCGCTTTCAACTACTCCTTATCAAGCTGGCTACACAGTTTGATGGAAAAATTAAAGGAGTCAGTTTATCAAGCTCTTCTATTACACTAGGCAATAAAAGTTTTCCACCACAGTTTAACTGCGATCGTTATTTTCACGCAGTCTTAATAAATCTAACCGTATTGCGCGCAGCCTTTAAGAAAAGTCTTGTTAGCCCATACGTTACTTTATCACCTTGTGACTTAGCGGTTTAACAAAGCTAATAAAAAGAAGTAAAGTCAAGGTTACGCAAAAAAACCACACAGGCTTGTCATAATCGCTAAGGCTAAATAAGACCAACTATGTCATAGTAGGCTCAAGCTGTTAACTCGCTCAAGAATGAAATGCAACTAGGGTTTGATTACAAGCTCTAGCAAGGAAGTCAAAAGCGAGGTTTGCTAACTCCATCCATCTTGCCTCTGCGATACAGCTCTCGCAGAGTTGAGTTAGCTCACCGAGAAAAGCCACTTTCCTTACTTTGCACCCCCTTTTCTTGAGAGTGAATTAGCAGCTTTTTTTACTTAAATTCCAGCTCTAAATCGTTAAACTACCCTATAAAATTTCAAGCCCATACTGACCTGAGGGATATCAGCTTCAACTACACAACCATTACAAAACCAACGACAAAGACCAAGCATGAGTAAAAGAGTTTCAGCTTTTCCTGAGAAAGCTTAACGCTTAACCTTGCCCCCAAGTAAGAAGCGATAGCACTAGGTATCAAAGCAATTAAAAACAAAGGAACGTTAAGAAAACCAATATGTGTACCTGAGTAACCAATATGGAAATAACCTGTAATCATAAGTAACACTGCTGCTATAGCAGAGAATAAGGTACTAACTACCGTTGCACAACCAACTGCTCGGCGAATCTCTACACCACTTTTTACTAGGTAAGGAACAGTAAATACAGCCACCCCTAATAAAAACCATAGCAAACCAATTAGGCTAGTTGCTAAGTAGTTCATCAGGAAAGATAGCGACCATTTTTTATCATCCAAATGCTGCTTATAAAGAAACATCCATAATGCTACCAACATAACTACAATACCAAACAAGTGCTTTAAAAGCCCGCTGGGTAAAAGGTTCAATAGTATAATAGCGAGGATTGTACCTGTTAATACCCCCCAAAAAAGCCGTTTAACTAACGTAAAGTCAATGTTCTTCCTCTGCCACTGTACTCGCAATGCAAATAAACCCAGCACAGCACTTGTAGTTGCCGTAGTTGCAATAGCTACTTGCATACCCTGCCCCTGGGCAACAGGAAAATACTTTAACAAGAAATAAAAAGCTGGCATCAAAAAAAGGCCTGAGCCACCGCCAAATAATCCATAAACCAAACCAGCTGCTGCTGCAAAGGCACAACCTTCAACAATTACTGTCAAATCATGAAGCAAAATAAAATCCCCATTCTTAATCGCTCTACTAGCGGTAAATATAGAATAATCAAACAATCAACAGACGATGGACTATCAAATTTAAATTGTACTTAACCGCACCCGTTGGATCATCTATCGCAATCAAATAACGCCCCGGCTTAACTAAGCGCCCCTTTAAAACCTTAAAGTGAATCAAACAACTGTTTGCCAATGTTAACTTGCTACAACCACGACTATAACTAGCCTTCAAATTAACTGGCAGATTATATGCTCTAATATCGTAAACTGCTATAGCTTGTGAGTTAATTGAAGTGGGAATATATTGAGCCTCACTAGCACGAGCCCATATTTTTAATGAAACTTTACGAGTGTGAGGGGAGAGAGCAAGCACTTTTGCTGAGTATTCAAAATGATAGTTAGCCTGGACTTCTTTTTTGTCACTAATGGCAGGAACAACCCAAAGCTCCCCAAGAAAGAAACAGCCTAAAAGTACACTTACACAAACACCAAGTATCCAAATTAATTCCCTATACACTGAGCACTCCTTACGATCCCGCCTGCCAGTGTAATCATTTGCTTACAGAAAGTTGATTAAATATCTGAGAAACGTAGTGTGGGAATTAGTGCCTGCTTATGCTTGCTGGCAAGGCCGGTTGGAGCCAACATAGCAAGAAACACTCCACTGGAGCCTACGCTGCGCTTTACTTACGCAAAAACAACACACAAATCAATTTAAGTAGGGCTATCTATCCTGCTATTTACGCAACAAAGTCCCTACGAAGGCGGTGCTGTTGTATCAACCATTTTTGTACTTAAACTTATGCTTTATTCGCCAACTTACACATGATGGCTCTTGCTATTAGTAAGCAAATATAGCCTTTTCAGATTTAATGAATTAGCTCAATGTTTATACCCAATACGGAAGGAGACTCCATATAAAGCTAGTGCGCCATCCTTTCTGTAAATTCCATTGACTTGCTGAAAATAAGCAGGCGACTCAGTCAGATTAGAAATTCCTTTTAAGGTAAACTTAACCAAAAAAGAGGAATGACAATGAGCTGCTATAAAAATGAGAACTTAATCGAAGAAGCCATACATGTTTTAGCGGTGGAGGGGTTTGAAGCTTTACCTAAGCTTGTCTCCAGGTTGATGAATGAGGCTATGTTAATAGAAAGGGAGCGCCATTTAAATGCCAGTCCTTATGAGCGAACTGGCGATAGAAACGGATATGCGAACGGCTTTAAACCAAGGTTAATTAACACAGGTCAAGGTCAGCTTGAGCTACAGATACCGCAGGTTAGAGACTCCAATGAAGCCTTCTATCCATCAGTCTTAGAGCGAGGTGTACGCTCTGATAGAGCACTTAAGCTGGCTGTCGCTGAAATGTATGTGCATGGGGTTTCCACGCGCAAAGTTGAAAAGGTGCTAAAGCAACTCTGTGGAACAGATATTTCAAGCACAGAGGTAAGCCGTTGCGCTAAATTGTTGGATGAAGATTTAAAGAAATGGCGAAATAAGCCGTTAGGAAAGATAAAATATCTTTGGCTAGATGCACGTTATGAGAAGGTGCGCACTAGCGGCACAGTACAAGACTGTGCGGTATTGATAGCCTATGGCTTTGATGAATCAACCGGCAAGAGAACAGTGCTAGGTGTTTCTGTTGCGTTATCAGAGGCTGAGGTACATTGGCGTGATTTTCTTCAGCAGTTGGTTGAGCGAGGTATACATGGTATTGAGTTGATTACTAGCGACGCTCATACTGGCCTAAAAGCCGCTAGAAGAGCTGTGTTCCCCAGTGTTCCTTGGCAACGCTGCCAATTTCATTTGCAGCAAAATGCTCAGGCTCACATACCAAAGCGCTCAATGAAGGAACCAGTAGCTGAGGAGATTACAGCTATATTTAATGCCTCAAACATTCATGAGTCGGAAAGACTATTGGGCTAGTGCGCCATCCTTTCTGTAAATTCCATTGACTTGCTGAAAATAAGCAGGCGACTCAGTCAGATTAGAAATTCCTTTTAAGGTAAACTTAACCAAAAAAGAGGAATGACAATGAGCTGCTATAAAAATGAGAACTTAATCGAAGAAGCCATACATGTTTTAGCGATGGAGGGGTTTGAAGCTTTACCTAAGCTTGTCTCCAGGTTGATGAATGAGGCTATGTTAATAGAAAGGGAGCGCCATTTAAATGCCAGTCCTTATGAGCGAACTGGCGATAGAAACGGATATGCGAACGGCTTTAAACCAAGGTTAATTAACACAGGTCAAGGTCAGCTTGAGCTACAGATACCGCAGGTTAGAGACTCCAATGAAGCCTTCTATCCATCAGTCTTAGAGCGAGGTGTACGCTCTGATAGAGCACTTAAGCTGGCTGTCGCTGAAATGTATGTGCATGGGGTTTCCACGCGCAAAGTTGAAAAGGTGCTAAAGCAACTCTGTGGAACAGATATTTCAAGCACAGAGGTAAGCCGTTGCGCTAAATTGTTGGATGAAGATTTAAAGAAATGGCGAAATAAGCCGTTAGGAAAGATAAAATATCTTTGGCTAGATGCACGTTATGAGAAGGTGCGCACTAGCGGCACAGTACAAGACTGTGCGGTATTGATAGCCTATGGCTTTGATGAATCAACCGGCAAGAGAACAGTGCTAGGTGTTTCTGTTGCGTTATCAGAGGCTGAGGTACATTGGCGTGATTTTCTTCAGCAGTTGGTTGAGCGAGGTATACATGGTATTGAGTTGATTACTAGCGACGCTCATACTGGCCTAAAAGCCGCTAGAAGAGCTGTGTTCCCCAGTGTTCCTTGGCAACGCTGCCAATTTCATTTGCAGCAAAATGCTCAGGCTCACATACCAAAGCGCTCAATGAAGGAACCAGTAGCTGAGGAGATTACAGCTATATTTAATGCCTCAAACATTCATGAGTCGGAAAGACTATTGGCTATGGCGGTAGATAAATATCAGCAAACAGCACCAGAGCTTTCTTCTTGGTTGGAAGTGAATATACCGGAGGGCTTAGTAGTGATGAACTTTGACAGGCCGCATCAAAAAAGATTAAGAACCAGTAACATAGCTGAGCGCGTAAACAGAGAGGTAAAAAGAAGGACGCATACAGTTGGAATTTTCCCTAATACTGAATCGTGCCTAAGGCTCGTATCAGCTGTTTTAGAGGAAATTGATGACCAGTGGAGCGGATCACCTAGATACTTAAGTTGAAGTGAATAATAAGGCTTCATAGGGTTTTAGGATAGATCATTCTTGTTCTTATTAACGAGATATAATTGCTATTACCTAAAAGTTAATAATTTATTTTGAGAGGAGAAAAATTTGAGGTATAAATAATTTTTTAGATTGATTAGCATAATTAATTTAAGATATTATGCGATGAGACAGGTACAATAGAGTGCCATTTAGAATTTTAAAGGTTTTTCTAAGTACTGAAGTTGGTTTTTACAGACAAAATAACGCTCTATCACTATTGGCTATGGCGGTAGATAAATATCAGCAAACAGCACCAGAGCTTTCTTCTTGGTTGGAAGTGAATATACCGGAGGGCTTAGTAGTGATGAACTTTGACAGGCCGCATCAAAAAAGATTAAGAACCAGTAACATAGCTGAGCGCGTAAACAGAGAAGTAAAAAGAAGGGCGCATACAGTTGGAATTTTCCCTAATACTGAATCGTGCCTAAGGCTCGTATCAGCTGTTTTAGTGGAAATTGATGACCAGTGGAGCGGATCACCTAGATACTTAAGTTGAAGTGAATAATAAGGCTTCATAGGGTTTTAGGATAGATCATTCTTGTTCTTATTAACGAGATATAATTGCTATTACCTAAAAGTTAATAATTTATTTTGAGAGGAGAAAAATTTGAGGTATAAATAATTTTTTAGATTGATTAGCATAATTAATTTAAGATATTATGCGATGAGACAGGTACAATAGAGTGCCATTTAGAATTTTAAAGGTTTTTCTAAGTACTGAAGTTGGTTTTTACAGGCAAAATAACGCTCTATCCATATAAATGTAGTGCCCATATTGATAAGCTGCTAAATAGTCACCTAAAGGCATTACTGTAACACGATTACAGGTCGTTAATGCCCGGGCACCTTTGGGCATATCATCCATTGACGAACAAAAGTATCTACCTGTTTTAGCCTGGTAAGAATAAATATAACCATCAGGGTAAGCATTAGTTGCAGCAGCCATCATCGTCTCTGTACAGCCTGGTTTTTTGGAACAATAAATAGGCTCAACGCTACAAATCTTTTTATTGCTTTTAGTAAAAGAGCAGCCGATACGGTGGTAGATTAACTGGCCTGGCTTAAATGTTTGCCGATAAAGCAGGCCTAAGTGAGAAACATTTATTCCAGTCCCAATTACTTTTTTTATATTAACTCCACCGAGCTGCCATTTTCTAAAGTCTCGCACTATTTCAACAACTGAAGGAACAGGGACTTGATTAATCAAAGCTTGATTAGCCTGATAAACCCTATGCCCACCTGGAGCTTTGTAGGACTTAACCAATATACTTTTAGGCAAATAACCTAGCTTTACCCTTTGGGGTTTAAAAAAACTGCCATAGTTACTTCTTAAGCGTTTAACCATATTAACACCGGCTAAATTACTTAATACTCGAACGGTAGTTTTTACTTTCTCAGGACTAGCTAAGTATGAAAACCACTTAGCACGATCAATAGTCGTCGTCGTATATTTTATATAAGGTTTAAATACACCCATTCCTGTAGTGTCGGTTAAAAGCCCTCGCTTTTGGTTTATCAAGTTAAACCCACCACTAACAAAATTATTACGATTTGCATAGGAAATTGAAAATGGTTGCTTAGCTAGCAAGTGTGCTGCCCCGTAGCTAATTGAAATAAAGTTCTTTTCATATTGTGCCAAGTTATGTGCATGGATTAAAGCAAGTACCACCTCAACAAAAGTAGCACAATTCAGAACATCAGTCCGATACAACGGATCTTGCTGAATATGAACACAACCCTTTTTTGTTAAGCTTACATTACACCAGCCCCCTCTCCTTGGGCACCAAGGACTTGATAAGGAGTTGGCTTTTTCACTGCGTAATGATAAGCAGGCTGTTTTACTAACTCATTTAGATAGTCTGGCTTTTCTTCTAAGTTTTGTTTATTTAAGCTATAAATCAAACCTCTTATATCATTCTTAGAGTTAGTAACAACATTTAAATAATCGTAAGAAATTAATGTGTACTGCCCAAAGTACGGCAAAACCCGCCAAGCTGCTTTTACCTCATGCGCAAGCCCTTGCTGAACACTCGCATAACTAGACATAAGCTTATTAGCAGCAGAAGTACCCCAACAGAACCCGATGTAAGTTAACCCCAATATTAAAATGAAAGTTTTCTTCATGATCTATGCAGCCGATACCAGATTTAAAAATGATAACCTAATAAATTACCTAAACAATAACTATAAAGCCATATTCCTGCGTATATTTGCAGAGATAATCACAAAAACCACACAGTATTACTTATATTTAGAATTACTATAATACCAAAGTAATGCTAACTTCCGAGCATGAAAAAAATGATCTTACTTATGCTCTTCATCATTGCCTCAGCAAATACTTTCGCTGACCCCGGCTTCACTAAGCTCATAATAAGCAATGCAACTCAATCTGGTAAGGCAGCATGGTGGGCAGTATTTTTTATTGGGATAATGATAACTGGCATTGCATTAACTATATGGCAAAAAGGACGTCACTCACTGACTCTTTATTGGTGCCAAGTAGCAACCTTATTTACAGTAACGCTAAGCCTATATTTTATTATTTTTTAATAGCTTAGCGTTCCTTTTTGCCACCAATTAGCTATCACGACTATTACAGTACTCCTCGCTTCACTAAGTACAAAGCTAAAGCATGAGGAGTATGAAAGTTAAGCTCACGACACAAACGATAGCAGGTGTGAGAAACTTGAGCTTTCGTTAAACCACAATTAGCAGAAATTTGCTGATGGGTCATCCCCCCCATCATTAGAGTTAATAACTTAACTTCCTTCTCCGTAAGCAATGATATTTTTTCACTACTTGAATGATTCCAAGCTTTCGCATCTAGCTCAGAAAGTTTAAGAGGCATCCACGGAAGGTAATTACTTCTACGAACGTTAAAGAAAAAATCCTTAGTTAATCTATTAAGTTCATAATTAATAATATCCTTACTAGCTATCATATCATTCAGGTCAAACTCTTCTTTGTCTGTTAAAAATGAAGTCAACAAGTAAACGTCACAATCTTGATAAGCACCATTAACCAATTTATTTATTAAAGAGTACTTTGGGATTAGCGCGTAATTACTAAGCTCTTTATCAAAAGAGTTTTTTTCTAAGCCTAGGATCATACTTGAACGACCATTTAATGCTTTAATAAGGTACTCGCCTATATCTTTATAAAAGAAGTTATCAAATAGCAACTTGATGTGAGAAGACTGATTAGAAATGTAGGCAAACTTATTCTCCTGTTTATCGACCAACAAAAGACTTACTAAATCCATTTTATAATCTTCAATAACAGAAGCATAAGTCAACGAAACCGGCTCACAATAAGAAAGCGCTCGAACTAATTTATTTAGTATACTCATAATACTTTACCTCACCGCAACTTTTTTGTTTTTTAATAAATAATAAATAATTTCTTCCTTTTTATCGCACCAAAATTTATTTTTTATCGCAGTCAGATGATTCTCTGCACCACGCAAAGAGATATTAAGGTACTGAGCTATCTCATGGTTTTTAAAGCCACTAAATAGCAATTCAACTACCTGTTTTTGCCTGTCCGTTAAGTTTAGTGATGGGGAAAAAATTAGTTTACATGGTACTTTTTCAAGCATTCTTGGCTCATCACACACCTCTCCATTTTCTGGCAGTTTATTGAAATGCTTATACCCTTTATAAACCTCGCGACCAATCTGCTTTGTTAACAGATCAATTTCATTGAGATTATTAAGATAGTTATTATTAATTTCTATATCATTTGTTTTACTAGCAAACCCATAGGCTTTAATAAAACCTCTCACATCATGCTCAATCTTTAATACTGAGTGCCGATACCCACGCTCCTCTAATGCCTTCATTACCTGTAAAGTAGCTGGGGTAGGCTTCTTAAGAAAATCAAGAAAGTAGAAGCGCTCTTGCTTTAAATCAAAATCACTTTCTGTACTACTAGTATTTAAAAAAATGCCCGGATGCTCGTAATAACACTGAAAAAGCTCCGTATCCGATGAAACCAAACGCATTTTACCGTTAGCATAAATTTCTGTATATGATGCGTAATCAAATTGAAACTTTTTGATTACATCAAGATTCATACTTTGTGTTTGACGCATTACTCTATCTCGCGCCGAAAAAAGATCCATAACCATAGCCTCCCACACGGCATGTCACTATTTGACCAATGACAAACTGTAGATTAATTTTTAACAAAAAGTAGTGGATAATTCCGCCCTTTATTTTGCACGCAAAAAGACCAAATCACCACACAACACCTCCCTTCTCTTTATCACCAAAATAAAGCTTCGATTTAAAGAGAAAAACCGAAGTCAAACTAATAATAAAAGCAACAACACACAATAAACTAAGGCTATAGCTGCCAACGTATGACTCTAGCCAATTCATTAACATAGGCGTAGCCCCCATAACCAAGCTAAAAGCAATACCGTCAGCAAAAGCAAACCCAGTAAAACGAACTTCCTCAGGAAAAATCAATACCACATAAGGTGTTAATGGCGCATATGCCAAGCAATATAACAAAGCAAAAATTAGATAAGCTACCCAAGTATAAACAACGCCCTGATAAGCCATCATTTGCAAAGGAAAAACACTAACTAACAATAAGCATCCCGTAATGATCAACCACCTCTTATAATTACCAAAATAATCAACCAATCGACCAGCTAGAGGGTAAGCAATTAAAATAACCAAGGTAACCATTAAATAGATAGAAAAAGCCATATCATAGGAATAATGAAGCGTTTGAATGAGATGTGTTACTAAATAAATTAAAAGTAAACCAGAGAACACTGAAGGTGAAACTAAAAGCAAAAAGCAATAAACAACTGTTTTAAAGTGATTTGCCAATAGGTGACCTAGTGGAAATTTAACAGGCTCAAAACTATTCATTGAAAAAAATGCTTTGCTCATTTGCAACCTAAGCAACAGCGCAACTGCTGCTAGTACTAACCCCATAAGAAAAGGAATCCGCCAACCCCAACTAAAGAAATCAGCATGAGATAAAAACAAGCGAGTAATGCCTATAACGGCTACTCCAACTAATGAACCTAACATTGCCCCAGCAACAGAGAATGAAGTAATAAACGCCTTCTGATTACATTTAGCAATTTCGGTAAGGATAACACTAATGCCAGGGTGTTCACCGCCTAATGCCAAACCTTGAATGAGTCTAAGACTAATCAATAGTATGGGAGCCAGTAAACCAACGTCACGATAAGCAGGCAATAAGCCAATGGCAAAAGTACTAAGCCCCATCGCTAATAAACTGATAATCAATGCGCGTTTACGTGAATGACGATCACCAATATGACCCATAATTAAGCCACCAATAGGTCTAGCAAAATATCCTATGGCAAACACGCCAAAGATCATCATAAAGCTGTTACTAATATCTGCCTTAGCAAAGAAGTGAGCTTCTAATGGCCTAGAAAGCAAAGCATAAAGTGAAAAGTTGTACCACTCTAAAACACAAGACACAACCAACATAAAAATAAGCTTAACCATACCAGGATTCCACACTATTTTAGAATTATTATTACCAGCGTAACAACTTTCCGATTGATTAACTACACCAGGCAACAAAGTGCACTGATCAGCCTGAGTCTCCTCCCTAATCAAAGCATCACTTTTTACTGAGCCCACAGTGACAAAGTTGTTTTTGTTTATTTTTCTCAACATCAATAACATTGATGTAACCCACAGTTTCGTTATTTAACAAAGGTTGCATTATCGCAAATTTTTCTTCAGGTTTATTTTCTAATAAAAACTGCGCAGTGTGGTTTTTGGCAAGACAACCTTTGACTTTTTCATAACAAATTTGACTTAAGCAAACGAGACTAAGTAACGCCATAACCAAACCGCAGTAAATCAACAAAGCAACATTATCACCAATCATATTCACTGCAGCAGGTGCAGTTACAGGCCCTAACACCGCGCCAATGCTGTATGCAAATAAAGCCGCACGGCTGGCTGAAATTACCTGTGTTTTTTTGACTTTGTCACAGAGATAGTTAATGCTCACCGGCTATAAAGCAAAAGTTAAACCACCAAAGAAGAAAAAAGCTATAAAAACAGCTCCCACAGAACTAACGAAAACAAGCAGAAAAGCACAAAGTGTGGCAAATAAACTTACCCCTGTTAATACCACCCTTCTATCAAACCTATCAGACAACCACCCTATTGGATATTGCAAAACAGCCCCACCTAAAATAATAGCCGCCATAAAAATAGCAACAAACCCCACTGAGAAGTGCTGCGCAATATAAATTGGCATCAAACCATAAACAACGCCAATAATAATACCTGATGATAAGCCACCCAATACGCCTAAAGGTGATAAACGAAATAACTGACGCAAGCTTAGCAGTGTAGTTGACTCAGAGCTAGTGCGCCATCCTTTCTGTAAATTCCATTGACTTGCTGAAAATAAGCAGGCGACTCAGTCAGATTAGAAATTCCTTTTAAGGTAAACTTAACCAAAAAAGAGGAATGACAATGAGCTGCTATAAAAATGAGAACTTAATCGAAGAAGCCATACATGTTTTAGCGATGGAGGGGTTTGAAGCTTTACCTAAGCTTGTCTCCAGGTTGATGAATGAGGCTATGTTAATAGAAAGGGAGCGCCATTTAAATGCCAGTCCTTATGAGCGAACTGGCGATAGAAACGGATATGCGAACGGCTTTAAACCAAGGTTAATTAACACAGGTCAAGGTCAGCTTGAGCTACAGATACCGCAGGTTAGAGACTCCAATGAAGCCTTCTATCCATCAGTCTTAGAGCGAGGTGTACGCTCTGATAGAGCACTTAAGCTGGCTGTCGCTGAAATGTATGTGCATGGGGTTTCCACGCGCAAAGTTGAAAAGGTGCTAAAGCAACTCTGTGGAACAGATATTTCAAGCACAGAAGTAAGCCGTTGCGCTAAATTGTTGGATGAAGATTTAAAGAAATGGCGAAATAAGCCGTTAGGAAAGATAAAATATCTTTGGCTAGATGCACGTTATGAGAAGGTGCGCACTAGCGGCACAGTACAAGACTGTGCGGTATTGATAGCCTATGGCTTTGATGAATCAACCGGCAAGAGAACAGTGCTAGGTGTTTCTGTTGCGTTATCAGAGGCTGAGGTACATTGGCGTGATTTTCTTCAGCAGTTGGTTGAGCGAGGTATACATGGTATTGAGTTGATTACTAGCGACGCTCATACTGGCCTAAAAGCCGCTAGAAGAGCTGTGTTCCCCAGTGTTCCTTGGCAACGCTGCCAATTTCATTTGCAGCAAAATGCTCAGGCTCACATACCAAAGCGCTCAATGAAGGAACCAGTAGCTGAGGAGATTACAGCTATATTTAATGCCTCAAACATTCATGAGTCGGAAAGACTATTGGCTATGGCGGTAGATAAATATCAGCAAACAGCACCAGAGCTTTCTTCTTGGTTGGAAGTGAATATACCGGAGGGCTTAGTAGTGATGAACTTTGACAGGCCGCATCAAAAAAGATTAAGAACCAGTAACATAGCTGAGCGCGTAAACAGAGAGGTAAAAAGAAGGACGCATACAGTTGGAATTTTCCCTAATACTGAATCGTGCCTAAGGCTCGTATCAGCTGTTTTAGTGGAAATTGATGACCAGTGGAGCGGATCACCTAGATACTTAAGTTGAAGTGAATAATAAGGCTTCATAGGGTTTTAGGATAGATCATTCTTGTTCTTATTAACGAGATATAATTGCTATTACCTAAAAGTTAATAATTTATTTTGAGAGGAGAAGAATTTGAGGTATAAATAATTTTTTAGATTGATTAGCATAATTAATTTAAGATATTATGCGATGAGACAGGTACAATAGAGTGCCATTTAGAATTTTAAAGGTTTTTCTAAGTACTGAAGTTGGTTTTTACAGACAAAATAACGCTCTATCGAAGTGAACATACCGGAGGGCTTAGTAGTGATGAACTTTGACAGGCCGCATCAAAAAAGATTAAGAACCAGTAACATAGCTGAGCGCGTAAACAGAGAGGTAAAAAGAAGGACGCATACAGTTGGAATTTTCCCTAATACTGAATCGTGCCTAAGGCTCGTATCAGCTGTTTTAGTGGAAATTGATGACCAGTGGAGCGGATCACCTAGATACTTAAGTTGAAGTGAATAATAAGGCTTCATAGGGTTTTAGGATAGATCATTCTTGTTCTTATTAACGAGATATAATTGCTATTACCTAAAAGTTAATAATTTATTTTGAGAGGAGAAAAATTTGAGGTATAAATAATTTTTTAGATTGATTAGCATAATTAATTTAAGATATTATGCGATGAGACAGGTACAATAGAGTGCCATTTAGAATTTTAAAGGTTTTTCTAAGTACTGAAGTTGGTTTTTACAGACAAAATAACGCTCTATCGACTCAGAAAAGCTAGGTGCACCTGGTCTAGCAATAATAAAGGGCACAATAGCTAAGAAAGTCAAAGCAATCACCACTTCAAAACCAGCTAAACTTTGAATGTCGATAATAGATAAAACAAATTGACCTAACGCCTGCGCTAAGTAAAAAACCGTCATATAGAGTGCAAATAATTTACCACGCCCCAGGCTCTGGCTTATAGTAAGCAACCAACTTTCTATAACTAAATAAATACCCGCGGAAACAACACCAGCGATGAAACGTAATCCTATCCATAATACTGGAGAAAGAATCAGACCTTGTAAGAAAACTGTAATTGCAAAAATAACAGCGAAAATAATAAAGGCTTTTGTATGACCAATGCGATTGATAAAATGTGCTGACTTAAATGCACCTCCAACTACCCCTAAATAAAAGGCAGAAGAAACAGCACCGATAAGCCAACTACTTGCTGCAACCCTATAAAGATCAACAGCAATAAACGTTGTAAAGAACCCGCCAGCTAATGCAAATAAAAATAACGTAACTAATAAAATAATAACTTGTTTTTTATGCAGCGCTGACATTATTCATTGCCTCAACTTTAGTTACTTAGCCCGACAAAGCTTATAAAGATTTTCTCCTATTGATTCTACTGCATTAATTTCAGCTCGAACGTCTATTTGTTCATTACCTTCACTTTCTTTGCGATAAAGCTCAGCTAACAATCCATTAACCTCTTTAACTAGGCTTTCAATGTGACTTAGGTCTACCTTAATATTGTTCATAATTGTTCTCACATGATCTATTCGGCGAGAATGCCTCGCCTTGTTTCTAATTAATGGAAAAAGCATAGCTCAATCAGCTCAACAGTCCATTAAAGAGCAAAAAGTGATCATGTGGTATCTGAAACCAAATTGTGAAAATCAATGACAAGCAAAATAGGGTGGAATAAAAGGCCTAATTAAGGGCTTAATGAATCTTTTAGGGCTTTGACTTTGCCCCAATCAAATTAGCCACAAAACGAGCAAAAACTACTCTGCAATCCTTAATATTTCCTTAAGCTTTGCGTTATAGACTTAAGTCAGGTCGGATTAGTTCTACTGCTCTGGATTTGTGGAAGACATAATAGATCAATCCCGATTTGTTCATGCCCTTTCCGTCCTCTCCCCCTAATTGGCAGTAGAATCGAATCGGACCTTCTTTATTGTTCCGGCATTTCAATAATATCAGTCAAACAGTGTTTACCACTGCTATCTCGTGACATAAATAAAATAAGATCGATAGATTGATGTAATAACCGTTGCGGCACTACGCTAACTACTTCTTGAATTAAATCTTCTAAACGCGAAATCGTCGCCCTAGCACTATTAGCATGAATGGTACACAAACCACCAGGGTGTCCTGTATTCCAAGCTTTTAACAATTCAAGCGCAGCACCATCACGCACTTCTCCAATAATAATTCGATCAGGGCGCATTCGTAACACACCTTTAACTAAGTCTCTCATTGACTTTGAGTCGCTAGTACGTAACTTAACACAGTCTCGAGCAGCAATTTGCAACTCAGGTAAATCCTCCAAAACGACAATACGATCCTCACAATCCCTAAGCTCATTGAGTAAAGCATTGGCAAAAGTAGTTTTGCCTGAGCCGGTTCCCCCCGCAATAATAATATTTTTTCTATCACGTATAGCTTGACGCAGTATTTCAGCCTGCTGACTAGTTATATTTCCATTTGCAACGTATTGATCTAAAGACAAAATCCTGACAACGTGCTTACGAATAGTAAAACAAGCTGCTGTTACTACTGGTGGCAGCCAACCCTGAAAACGACCACCAGCTTCAGGCAACTCACAAGAAATTTCTGGGTGATCGTAATTGGCTACTGTATGCTGATGTGTCGCTACTAATTTAATAATATTTTCAGCTTGAACATGTGAAATTAAATGCCCAGTATCAAACTTACCTGTTGCTAATGACTCAGCCCACAAGCAAGCATCAGGATTTAGCATAATTTCAATAACGTCATCATTTTCAAATAACTTGGCAACGACATCACCAAAAGCTGTATGCAACATCTCGTAATGTCGCTTTGAAGTTTGTTCAGTTTGCACCATAGTAACCACCCGTTACACAAAGAAATATTATTGCATAAACCACTTTTCTAAACTTACACTGTTAGCTAGTGATTTACGCACTGCTTTTACGTAATTAAAGCGCAGCGTAGCGAGCCATGGAGTAAAAGCAGTGCGTAAATCAATTTATTTATCCCATTTTTCCTCTTTACGTAATGGCACCTTATAAAGGCCCAATCGCTCTACCAATAACACGCTGTCTAACAACCGGGCCAAAATAACGCCCATCAAAGGAATTAGGTACTCGCAAGCTCATTAATAAATATTGATTATGCAGTAAAGTTTGGCAAAAAGGCAATTCAGGTAAACGCTCACCCTTAGGCGCATGAGAAAAAACCGGCGCCAAAACATGATGATTCAACCAGATATAATCATCACGCTTACAGACCCAGTCACCAGGCATACCGATAACATGTTTCATCATAATACCATCATCAGGTAACCAATGGTGCGCTGTTAAAAACCCCTTGAATTGCTTTGGCGGCTGGAAAACTACAATTTCATTTCGATGCAAAGCACCATGCACCGGTGTAATCCAATAAAAGCCTTTTGGCATACTAGCTGAAACTTGATAGCTTAACCAATAACCTTGGGAGCGAATAACAAGAAGCACCACACTTAATACAATCAGACTTAGCAAGCTAATTAGCAAAGGATAAAAACGCCTAGCGGCCATCATCTTTAAACCTATCGTCCAGACCACCCTGATTTTTTTTCAAGGCGCCACTTAACTTATTGAGCAAGTCATCCGACACGCTTTTATTAACCCGATAAGCCTCGCTTGTTGCTGATTTACCACGCTGCAATCCCCGCATTGCACTAGTAGGTACTGCCGCATTAACACTAACCGATGGCGCTGATGAAGCAGATACAGCAGCACCTGGTGCTGCCTGTTGACTTGCAATTTGTGTAGCAACTGTTACTTCCGAAGAAGAAGGCAGCGCTACTGCAGCTTGCATACTACTAATAACACTAGGCGAAGAAGGGGATACTGTATTGACCGATGACGCTGGATAAACTACCGCACCTGCCTGAGCTACTAACCTATCTAGCTGCAAGCGACCCACCACATTTGCTACCAAACCAGGCAGACGAATAGCCAAATAAGCAAAGAGCAAAGCTGAATCAAATAAACCCAGCGCCTCATTGACTGTTACATTAATAGCCTGTTTGTCCAATCCAAATAAATGCCAAGTTGTGATTGCTGCACCAACAACTATAAACAAAACCAAAACTCTCACACCTGCCTTTAATATGGACTGAATGACTTGCTCTAACATCTGTGTTGCTGGAGAGAAAACACCCAATGGAATTAATAGCAACCCCAATAAAGATGTAAAATAAAAACCAACCAACTGCAAAACTATTTGAATACCTAACAATGCAAAGCACAGCAAAATACCCAAGCCAAGGGAAATCTGTACCATAGCAAGGCCCACGCTAACGTTAACTGCCGAACCGGCTTTAAGCAAAGCCACACTACTGTTGTAACCATATTTCCATAGCAATGCAGGGTTATAAAAAGTATCTGTTAAGTGTGGAACAGGGGCTAGCTTGCTACCCACATCTGCAAAACTAGCTACTACACTACCAATAACGCCACCAAAGTGCTGGATAATAAAAAAGATCAGACCAATCTTAATTACCTTAAGCAACAACCGCCCCCAACCAGATTCCTGCTGAAGCGCCCACAATAAACCAAAAACCACCACCTCAAAACCAACAAAAATGTATAAAAGGTTTAGCGCATACTGCGTAATAGCAGCAAACCCCCTTATTAAGTGATCTAGGACACCTGCCTGAACTAGGCTAATTGCTGCCGCATCAAGAGCCATCAGTCACTCCCAGAGTTGGTAAAGTTTGCTTGAGTATTATATTTATTTAAATATTTGTACTGTCCTTTATTAAAAAAATCTTTTGCAGCTTGGGCTTCAGAAGCTTTTTGCTTTAGGTTCATTTGTACATTAGCCGTACTGGCCGCAGCAGCTTGTTGACTATAACCCTCACTAGTTGCTGGGTTAGGAGGAGGTAAATCATCTGCAAATACTACCGTAGAAACCAGTAAATTTAACAAAACAAATAAAAACCGGTTAAGAAACAGTGTCCGCAAACGTTGGCTGATCATTTATAGTAGACCTTAGCGTGATGTACCTTACGTGATGAAGACGACTGTCGAACTGCTTTATCATAAGGCCGCATCACCATATCTTTATTAACAATAATATTAAACTCATAACCAGTTGGGATAACCAGAGTTGGCTGAATGTTCATTTGCTGTGAAGTCATTTTTGAACCAATGTTGGATAAATTTCCAGCCGCACCCAGCAGAGCATTTTGCCCTGGGCTCATGTAATACTGACTATTACTTGGGAAGGAGTTAGTTGCTGCAGCACTTGTACCCAAGCTTAAAATTGTCGACAGTACTGCTGAGCCAATGACACGTCCCCAGTGATTATTGACGGTACCTTCCACACCTGCTTGGCCAAACAAATCAGAACCTGGTGATTTGCTTAACAAAATAGAGGTGCCATCAGGGCGAATAATTCGAGTAAAGACAATTAATACTCGGCGTTGGCCATAAGAAACCTGGGTATCATAGTCTCCTATTAATTTAGAGCCTTGCGGAATTAACAGAAACTGTCCAGTCACTGAGCTGTAAACGTCAGATCGAACTCGAGCAACGACTTCACCTGGCAAGGAAGTATTGACAGCAGTTAATAACACTGCAGGAATTAAACTCCCAGCTTGAACTTCATAAGGTGATACTGGCGCAACCATTTTATGTTCATTGTAGATATCTGCAGTATCCTGTTCTGAACTTTTTAAAAAGCTGGTCTTCTGTGACTGCATATTTTGCTGCTGATAAGCAGTTTCTTTCCCACCAGCACTAGAGCCGGCCTTGGTTTGCTTAGCAGCCGTCGTTGCCGTTTGTTGCTTATTAGACATTGGAGCAGAACCAGGAAAGAAAATACCACTATGCATCGCCTGCTCAGTTAAAGGATTAGATTCATCTACTGGCCGTTGCGGCTTTTTCTGCAGTGCAGCTAAACGCTTTTCTAATGTTGACTGCTGTTGCTGCAAGCTCATTAGCTCTTTTTTTAAAGCCTCTGGAATCGCTGACTTTTGCTTGGGTAAGTACGCTGCCAAATTGCTACTATAGCTATTTGGTAGTTTATCAACGTCTTGAGGAACGGTAGTGGTAAAGTCATGATTAATAGAAACTGCGTTTGCTGCATGCCTGTCTGTTTGCAAAGCGCTTACCAATACTACTACCACAAGCAACAAGATCAGCAAAAAAACACCCCACACTAATGGCTTATTAAGCTGAGTAGGCTTTGGCTTTTCTGCTCGCAATTTAAGTTCAGGCTTATTTGTCATGCAGTCGGTATCCTAGTAATTTGCACTACGCTAATCGCTGTTTGCCCTAAGCGCAATTGTGCGTTATCAACGACTGAATCAATCACATAGTAATTCCCTTCAACGCGATAGTTAACAATACGATCGCTATTCGGACTATGGCCAATATAAAGCAATGGTGCACTTTGCATACCAGCAGGAAACTGAATATATGTTTTACTACCATCATCGAAGACTCTTAACGGCACCCACCCAGGCCGCGGCCCACTTTTCAATGCAATTTGGTAGTCAAAATGTAGACTTTTCACATTCAAGGCATTAAGCATTTGCGACTGTGTTTTAATAACACTGACTTTCTTTTTTACTCTTTCTTTTGGATAACGCCAATCCACTACGGCCATATAAGTATCTGGTGTAGAGTGCAATTGAAAATGATATGTCCTCTGATCAGTTGTAACCACCAAGCTATTTGTTAGACCAGACGCGGTTGGTTTGATTAAGATATGCTCGCGATAATCAGCATCCTCCCCACTGTAAGTTTTCGACACCTGCCAACGCAAAGTATCACCTGCTGCAACAGATACAATACGTTCATTAGGCGCAAACTCCAAATCAGTTATATCAAGTGGAGCTGTATACACCTGATAAAGGGCACCAGGGGAAAAGTTATAGGTCATAATAGCATTAGTAAAACCATGGGTATTAGGCTGTCGTTGGGCTTTGTGATTTGCATACTGAACTGCTTTTGCACCCGTTAAAGATTTATTTTTGTAGTGACGACCATGAATTGAAACTGACTTAGACCGCTTAGGTTTAACCTCAACAGGCTTAACATAAACTATATGGTGAAAAACTTTAGGCTCTGGTTTTATAACGGGTTGTTTTTTTTGAATGCGCTTCGCTGTAGTAGATTTTACTACTACTGGAGACTTTTCTTGTTGATTAGCTGGCAACTTAGGCGTGCTCGCACAAGCAGTTAAAAACGCAAAACCGCTTATCACACCTACTAAGTTAGCCATTAGTCTCATCACTTAATCTCTTACTGACACATCAAAGTTAGCAATATAAATCCCCAGTGGATTCCGTAAAATTTCAGCATTGGTAGTAGGCTGTTTAATGACAGTTGTGAAAACACCACTGTACTTATTAATTTTTTCCGTTTTACCAGCCATATTAACTACTGTCTCACTCCAATCAACCTGATAGGTATTCGCGCTCATTGGGTTAATTGCAGTAACGTTCACTACTATAGTTTCTTTACCTAGCAAACTAATCAAGTTTGCTTTTTGCATAAGCCTATTGTATTCAGCCGCTGCTCGTTGAGTTAAATGGTTATAAGCACTCACCCAGTTTTTCTTTGCAACAACAGGGTCAAGAGGCAAACTACGTGCCTGCTTAATGAAGCTTGCGATAAAGTATTCTTGTTGCGCTTGTGATGGATTGTAGTTTTCCTCAAGTGGTCTAACGTTAACAACTTGTCCTGCCTGAGTCACCTCCGCAATATAAACAGTATTTTTATGCAAGGCCAAAGCTAGTATCACTATAATCGCCAAGAAAAAAGCAATAAGGAGTGAAATCAACGCTATAAATCGCCAGCTTGCCGCTTGCACTCGCGCACTCCCTATCCGATCATCCCATTGCTGCTTAGCCTTAAGGTAAGGAGTTTCTACTGCAGGTGAGTCATAGCTCACCACCTCTTGTTGAAACTTTTTCTTTTTTGCCATCACTAATCCCCACTACCAGCTTGGTGTCGACTACACTCAATTGCTTCCCATGCCCAGTCCAAGCCGCATGCTTTTAAGTAACTCTCAATAAACTGATCAACCTGACCATGACACTGTGTCAATAGTTGGTAGATTAACGCCTTAGTTTCACTTTGGCCAGCCGCACAAAATGCCAGTGCAATAGGCCCTAAACCCAAATCAAATAGTCGATTACCCAGGCGAGACTGATAGTAATACTGCTGCTTAGGCACTGCATTTGCTAGAATAGTTAGCTGCCTATCGTTTAACCCTAGCGCCTCGTAGCTAGCCTGAATTTTTGGCTCTAAGATCCTATCATTAGGCAACAACACGCGTGCAGGACAAGACTCTAGTAAAGCTGGCGCAATGGAAGAGGCCAAAGCATCTTCGACTGACTGAGTAGCGAAAATAACGCTAACATTAAATTTTCTAAGGGTTTTCAACCAATCTCTAATTTTCGCAGCAAAAATAGGATGGTCTAAGAAAAGCCATGCCTCATCTAAAATAAGCAATGTTGGCACACCGGTAAAACGCTGCTCTAAGCGATGAAATAGGTAGCTTAATACCGGCGCAATAACACTAGGAACCGCCATTAACTCCTCCATTTCATAGCATTGCCAATCTTCATCCCGCTCTTGTTCTACATCAGCATCAAGTAGATACCCATACGCGCCTTCTAAGGTATAGTTAAGCAGAGCCTGTCGTAACATAGAATCTTGAATCAAAGCTCTAAAGCCAGTTAAAGTACGCTGTCGCAAAGGTAAATGAGCTAATGCTTTTAGTCCCTCCCATACAGCTTCTTTAATCGCGGGAGTAATCTCTATGTTTTCATTAATTAGCAAACCTAAAACCCACTCTGCCGCCCAAATACACTCCTGCTCTTGATCAATATTCGCCAAAGGTTGAAAAGCGATTCCCTCTCCACTCTTACCTAGGTGGAAATATGCACCACCAACCCCATGAGTTGAGGCCAGAAAGCTACCACCCTTATCAAAAACAAAAACCTGTGAGTCTTTATAGCGACGAAACTGCAAAGCCATAAAAGTTAATAACACTGACTTGCCAGCACCCGTTGGCCCCAACACCATTTGATGCCCTACATCACCAATGTGAGCAACATATCGAAAAGGAGTACGCCCATGAGTATGAGCAAAAAACAATGGCGGTGCATTAAAATGTCTATCGTACTCTTGGCCAGGCCACACCGCTGAGAATGGAATTAAGTGAGCCAAATTCAAAGTATGAATTAATGGCGTTCTTACATTAGCATAGGCTTGGCCAGGAAGTGATGACAGCCAGGCCTCTACGGCATTAAACGTTTCACTAATAGTATTAAAACCCAACCCATTAACCACACGTTCTACTTCACGTTGGTTGTCTAATGCTTCTTGGCGAGTATCACCATAAACAACAATAACAGCAGTATAATAACCATAAGCCACATAATCTTCAGCGAGCTCTTGTATCGCCTCATCCGCATCACGTGATTTCTCAATGGATGCTGTATCGATCATTTGGCTTTCGCTTTTAGTAAACATTTCCTGCAACATGTGCAACAAACCCTTCCGCTTAGCGAACCAACGCCGCTTATAAGAACGTAACTGTGACTCAGCATCCACTTTATCCAAAGGAATAAAGCGCGTCATCCAACGATAAACTAACGGCAAGTTGTTTAATTGATCAAGCAAAGCAGGCAAAGTTGATGAGGGAAAACCTAGAATTGACGTAACTGCAATATGTTTATCGCCCAGGCGAGGCTCCAATCCACCTAATAATGGCGAGTCAGGTAACATTGCATCCAAATACATAGGAATATCAGGCACACGCACCACATGAGTTGAAGTTGAAATCGCACTATGCAAATAAGTTAATGTTGCCTGATCATCTAAGAATTCAGCTTCAAACATAAAGTCAGCTAAAATAACATGAAATCGTTCTGTCGTTGCCTGAAAGTACTCTAAATGTTTTTCATAGCTACGCGGACCACCCCCCCCTTCCTCACTTGCTCTAACAAATGCCTTTCCTAACTTTGCAGCTACCTGAGCAGGAGGCAAATACTGCAACGTTAAAAAATACTGACTTTCAAAGCTCATATCCATTTTTGCAAATGTCTGCCTACGCTCTGCATCAACCAACCAGCTTACCGGATCAGGAAAATAGGATTCTTCTGGGTAAGTTGAGTAATGCTTTCTTCTTGACTCCACATAAACTACCCAGCCAGAGCCTAAACGTTTTAAACTATTATTTAAACGTGCTGTCGCTGCTACAAGCTGCGACTCTGTTGAAGAACTTAGATCAGGACCACGAAAAATGATAGAACGCTGGAAAGAACCATCTTTGTTGAGTATCACTCCAGGGGCAATCAATGCAGCCCACGGCAGTAAATCTGAAAGACGCTCTGGTTTATTGCGATACTCTCTAAGGTCAAACATAATTGGCCTTAAACATCATAGTACTTTTTCTTACGTAAACTTCTCAGCAAAACATCAAAAAAATAGGGATCTCGCTTAGCAAGAACCACTGCAATAAAGTGCAAGATAATAAACAATGGCAATGCATAAAAAGCACGCAACCCAAGTACAACCGCAGCACATAAGGTACCATTTAAAATAGCAAAACGGCGCGGTGCTCCTGCCATCACAATAGGGGTCACTAAGCTTGTATGTAATTTAATACGATAACCTGGTGTTGCCATTAAAATACCGCCCCACCAGTAAAACCAAATAGACTCACAATTAAGCTTGATGCAGTAAATGCAATCGAAAGGCCTAACACAATCTGAAAAATACGACGCATCCCTGTACCCGCTTCACCAAAAGCAATTCCAAACCCAGCAATCACGATCACAATAACACCTAATATTTTGGCAACAGGGCCTGTAAGTGAATTGAGAATCTTTTGCAAAGGGCCTTCCCATGGCAAACCTGTCGTAGAAGCAAAACTATCTATATAGATAAGACCTAATACCGCTAAACTTAAAGCCCGGTTAACCCAACGTTTTATTTGACTTGTTTTCAATGTGATACTCCCACAAAACTGAACGGTGAAAAACTACCCATAAAGTCCTTTATATGAGCAATCGCCATAGAATACACGGTTCTAATGCTTGGTGAAAGTACATTGAAAACCCTTATGGTACTTAGGGTTATGCTCACAATGGCAAACGCCTGTCTTAAGATGTGAGAAAC
>CBDALO010000082.1:0-10779 GCA_965196985.1 Gammaproteobacteria bacterium
GCGGTGTTGGCCGCCGCGATTAAGTCTTTCACCACCTTGAGGTGACCTTCTTTCGAAGCAGTATTCAAGGGGGAGAACTGATCTTTATCTTTATGAGTCAGAAACGCGCGAAAGCCGTCAGTGTTCTTGCCGCCAAAGGCGGTGTCTAATTTTTGCAATGCAATGTTAATGATTTGACCGTTACCATATTTTGCGAGAGAGGTTAAAAAAGTCCACCTTTCTTTTTCATCAAGCCATAAATGTGGTGTGTCCTTCTCCTTCACTAGGAAATGTTTGTTATTTATTAGTATGATGAGGGCTTGATCAAGACGCTAGTGCGCCATCCTTTCTGTAAATTCCATTGACTTGCTGAAAATAAGCAGGCGACTCAGTCAGATTAGAAATTCCTTTTAAGGTAAACTTAACCAAAAAAGAGGAATGACAATGAGCTGCTATAAAAATGAGAACTTAATCGAAGAAGCCATACATGTTTTAGCGATGGAGGGGTTTGAAGCTTTACCTAAGCTTGTCTCCAGGTTGATGAATGAGGCTATGTTAATAGAAAGGGAGCGCCATTTAAATGCCAGTCCTTATGAGCGAACTGGCGATAGAAACGGATATGCGAACGGCTTTAAACCAAGGTTAATTAACACAGGTCAAGGTCAGCTTGAGCTACAGATACCGCAGGTTAGAGACTCCAATGAAGCCTTCTATCCATCAGTCTTAGAGCGAGGTGTACGCTCTGATAGAGCACTTAAGCTGGCTGTCGCTGAAATGTATGTGCATGGGGTTTCCACGCGCAAAGTTGAAAAGGTGCTAAAGCAACTCTGTGGAACAGATATTTCAAGCACAGAGGTAAGCCGTTGCGCTAAATTGTTGGATGAAGATTTAAAGAAATGGCGAAATAAGCCGTTAGGAAAGATAAAATATCTTTGGCTAGATGCACGTTATGAGAAGGTGCGCACTAGCGGCACAGTACAAGACTGTGCGGTATTGATAGCCTATGGCTTTGATGAATCAACCGGCAAGAGAACAGTGCTAGGTGTTTCTGTTGCGTTATCAGAGGCTGAGGTACATTGGCGTGATTTTCTTCAGCAGTTGGTTGAGCGAGGTATACATGGTATTGAGTTGATTACTAGCGACGCTCATACTGGCCTAAAAGCCGCTAGAAGAGCTGTGTTCCCCAGTGTTCCTTGGCAACGCTGCCAATTTCATTTGCAGCAAAATGCTCAGGCTCACATACCAAAGCGCTCAATGAAGGAACCAGTAGCTGAGGAGATTACAGCTATATTTAATGCCTCAAACATTCATGAGTCGGAAAGACTATTGGCTATGGCGGTAGATAAATATCAGCAAACAGCACCAGAGCTTTCTTCTTGGTTGGAAGTGAATATACCGGAGGGCTTAGTAGTGATGAACTTTGACAGGCCGCATCAAAAAAGATTAAGAACCAGTAACATAGCTGAGCGCGTAAACAGAGAGGTAAAAAGAAGGACGCATACAGTTGGAATTTTCCCTAATACTGAATCGTGCCTAAGGCTCGTATCAGCTGTTTTAGTGGAAATTGATGACCAGTGGAGCGGATCACCTAGATACTTAAGTTGAAGTGAATAATAAGGCTTCATAGGGTTTTAGGATAGATCATTCTTGTTCTTATTAACGAGATATAATTGCTATTACCTAAAAGTTAATAATTTATTTTGAGAGGAGAAAAATTTGAGGTATAAATAATTTTTTAGATTGATTAGCATAATTAATTTAAGATATTATGCGATGAGACAGGTACAATAGAGTGCCATTTAGAATTTTAAAGGTTTTTCTAAGTACTGAAGTTGGTTTTTACAGACAAAATAACGCTCTATCATCAAGACTGGGAGTTTTTTTCATCCTGTGCACAAAAACATACACGCTTTCTTGTAAAAACAAACTTGCTTCAAGTGCATTATTTTGAAAGTGGCTAACTATCTGTTCATCAGTAATCTGTTGTAATAATATTTGCTTGCGTAATGTGCTTATTGCTTCATCGTTGCGCGAACTTCTTAAGTGATAACTAGGCATGTGGTTTAATATATAAAATTATTTTCTAAAGTAGATATTCGAATATAATAAAGGATAAAAATTAACAGATTATTTAGTTATTATTCAGGCTACTACAGAATATACCGATGGCATTGCCTTAAAGTAGCGGTAAATACCCGTGATAACCACAAATTATCACGGGTATTGCGTCTTAAAAGAGCGCATATATAAAAGTAGTGTCACAGGTAGCTTTAGTGTTCGGTATCTGATTTTGGGGTTACAACTTTATTGAGTGTAAACTCTTCATCGGCAGCTTTTGATAAAAACTCTTCGGAATTATTTTCTCCAGATAACGTAAAGCGGAAATACTCTGTCTGACCACTAAAGTCCATTTTAGTGACGCAAATTAACCCCTGGCTGATTTTTGGTAGATAAAAAAAGAGGGTTCTGTCGAAAAATTTACACCTAGATGAGGTAGCCTATTTTTGGGCGCAACTAGTCTGCGAGCGTGTAGAACTGCTGCCAGGCTGGCATCATGCTATTGCCTCGCATCTGCCCTTTTTTTAGCATATGGCATAACTCAATACCAGCTATTGTTGCCTTAGCTGAATTGAACTTTTTAAAACCCAGTGTATATTTCGTGATACGCTTTATCGATCGATGGTCTTGTTCGACCAGATTATTGAGGTATTTAATGCGCCTAACCTCGATCATCGCAAACCAGAATCCAGATAAAAATAATAAGGTATTGAGTCTTTCCAACGCTGCTGTATTTGCACCACTTTTATCAATGTTAACCTTTTTGGGTAACCCGCTTGATCCAATCGCTTTATTAAAAAAAGCTAGCACTGCCTTACGATCACGCTTCTCTGACAGCATAAAATCAACGGTGTTACCGTACTTATCAACTGCACGATAAAGATAAACTTGCTTGCCATTGACCTTAATATAAGTCTCATCCATCATCCAACTATCAGCAAGTTTGCGCTTGCTTTTACGAAACTCTCGCTCAAGCTGGGGCGCATAGCGAACCACCCATTTTTGTACTGTAGAGTGATCAACGCTAACACCACGTTCTTCCATGAGCTCTTCAATATTTCGGTAACTTAATGGGTAAGCAAGCTTCCAGCGTACTGCTGTTAAAATAATCTCTTTGGGGAAATGTCTTCCTTTAAAACTAATCGCCATAATAACTCCATTATTATTCAATGCTAAATTTGGTCGGTATTATATCAAATAACCATTAATTTGCGACAGAACCTAGGTTTCTGAGGAGTGGTAGAGGAAGCGGTAGACTTCTCTAAATATTGTTTACGCTTTGTCTCATACTGATTATTACTAAAAGCGAAAAACTTTTTAAGGACTGATGCCGAGTATTTTGGTTCAAGAGCAAAAATATTTGCCCAAATCGTATCCGGAATCGTATGGCCTAACTTCTCTTTATTATTACGCCACTCAGTCATTTGGTTATAGACATCATCTAGAGTGAATGTGTTTGCTGCCTGTTCTTCAGTTGTCATACTTGGTTCTCCAGTTGCTTAGATTTTAGAAGCAACTAGAGTAGCTTTAAGTTAAAAGGCTGTCACACCAACCCACCGGAACTATACACCCGCTTGATCCAATCGCTTTATTAAAAAAAGCTAGCACTGCCTTACGATCACGCTTCTCTGACAGCATAAAATCAACGGTGTTACCGTACTTATCAACTGCACGATAAAGATAAACTTGCTTGCCATTGACCTTAATATAAGTCTCATCCATCTTCCAACTATCAGCAAGTTTGCGCTTGCTTTTACGAAACTCTCGCTCAAGCTGGGGCGCATAGCGAACCACCCATTTTTGTACTGTAGAATGATCAACGCTAACACCACGTTCCTCCATGAGCTCTTCAATATTCGTCGGTAACTTAATGGGTACGCAAGCTTCCAGCGTACTGCTGTTAAAATAATCTCTTTGGGGAAATGTCTTCCTTTAAAACTAATCGCCATAATAACTCCATTATTATTCAATGCTAAATTTGGTCGGTATTATATCAAATAACCATTAATTTGCGACAGAACCGTAAAAGCTGAGTCGTATAACCAGTAGTAGACCTTCTGCGTAACTAAGGGCAGTTCTAGAAACTAGCTAAAATTTGCTTATAATTGCCTGATTAATAATCATTCATGGAAAGGCATATGCTATTAAGCTATCAGCAACTCAGTAACCGCCCGCGTATTTTTAAAAAGTTAACTGGTTTGACCCTTGATGATTTTGAAACGATACACCAACAAGTGAAGTCATCACTTGATGATGAGTTTAGTAAGCTGGGAAGGCGCCCGAAACTCACCACGCACCATGATCGCCTTTTGCTTCTCATGATGTACTATCGCACTTATGTAACACATGAATTCTTAGGTTACTTTGTTGGTTTGGATGACAGTAATGTCTGCCGCTTATTTAAACGCTTAGAACCCTTAGTGGCCAAGCATATTCATATTAAAAAAGACAGAACCCTAACAGAAGATGCGGTTTGCGCTATATTAATGGATGTAACGGAGCAGCCTATTCAGCGCCCCAAAAAGAAGAAGCCACGTAAAGATTATTATTCTGGTAAAAAGAAAAGACATACTCAAAAGGTGGAGATAGCAATGAGTACATCCGGAAAAATAATCAACGTCTCTCAAACAATGCCTGGGAGGGTTCATGATATTAAGATCCGACAACGTGGCAGCCCACTGCCACCAGCAGAAAAATATGCTGATCTAGGATACCAAGGAATTCAACATACTGACCCCTTGGTTAACTTACCTCATAAAAAGCCCAAAGGCGGCAAATTAACTACTCAACAAAAAGAGGATAACCGTAATCACAGCAAGATCCGTATTAGGGTTGAACATCAATTCTCAAAATTTAAAAAATTCCGCATTCTTGGGGAGGTGTATAGGAATTTTCGCAGAAAACACAATATGAGATTTAATATTATTGCTGGGATTCTCAATCTTCAAGCCGGATCGCCCAGTCAGAAGGTAAGTTAATAATTTATTTTACAAACAGGAGCATCTAAGCTCGCCCAGTATTTAGTTTCGCAGAAGGTCTAGTATTTTCATCGCAATGGTCATTTATTATTTAAATCCTGTTGCTGGCGAGCCTCAAACCCGTGCTAATTTGTGGTTATCACGGGTATTTACCGCTACTTTAAGGCAATGCCATCGGTATATTCTGTAGTAGCCTGAATAATAACTAAATAATCTGTTAATTTTTATCCTTTATTATATTCGAATATCTACTTTAGAAAATAATTTTATATATTAAACCACATGCCTAGTTATCACTTAAGAAGTTCGCGCAACGATGAAGCAATAAGCACATTACGCAAGCAAATATTATTACAACAGATTACTGATGAACAGATAGTTAGCCACTTTCAAAATAATGCACTTGAAGCAAGTTTGTTTTTACAAGAAAGCGTGTATGTTTTTGTGCACAGGATGAAAAAAACTCCCAGTCTTGATCAAGCCCTCATCATACTAATAAATAACAAACATTTCCTAGTGAAGGAGAAGGACACACCACATTTATGGCTTGATGAAAAAGAAAGGTGGACTTTTTTAACCTCTCTCGCAAAATATGGTAACGGTCAAATCATTAACATTGCATTGCAAAAATTAGACACCGCCTTTGGCGGCAACAACACTGACGGCTTTCGCGCGTTTCTGACTCAACCGAATAAAGATCAGTTCTCCCCCTTGAATACTGCTTCGAAAGAAGGTCACCTCGAGGTGGTGAAAGACTTAATCGCGGCGGCCGACACCGCCTTTGGCGGCAAGAACACTGACGGCTTTCGCGCGTTTCTGACTCAACCGAATAAAGATCAGTTCTCCCCCTTGAATTCTGCTGCTTGTGCGGGTCACCTCGAGGTGGTGAAAGACTTAATCGCGGCGGCCGACACCGCCTTTGGCGGCAAGAACACTGACGGCTTTCGCGCGTTTCTGACTCAACCGAATAAAGATCAGTTCTCCCCCTTGAATTCTGCTGCTTGTGCGGGTCACCTCGAGGTGGTGAAAGACTTAATCGCGGCGGCCGACACCGCCTTTGGCGGCAAGAACACTGACGGCTTTCGCGCGTTTCTGACTCATAAAGATAAAGATCAGTTCTCCCCCTTGAATTCTGCTGCTTGTGCGGGTCACCTCGAGGTGGTGAAAGACTTAATCGCGGCGGCCGACACCGCCTTTGGCGGCAAGAACACTGACGGCTTTCGCGCGTTTCTGACTCATAAAGATAAAGATCAGTTCTCCCCCTTGAATACTGCTTCGAAAGAAGGTCACCTCAAGGTGGTGAAAGACTTAATCGCGGCGGCCGACACCGCCTTTGGCGGCAAGAACACTGACGGCTTTCGCGCGTTTCTGACTCATAAAGATAAAGATCAGTTCTCCCCCTTGAATACTACTTCGAAAGAAGGTCACCTCGAGGTGGTGAAAGACTTAATCGCGGCGGCCGACACCGCCTTTGGCGGCAAGAACACTGACGGCTTTCGCGCCTGACTCATAAAGATAAAGATCAGTTCTCCCCCTTGAATTCTGCTGCTTGCGCGGGTCACCTCGAGGTGGTGAAAGACTTAATCGCGGCGGCCGACACCGCCTTTGGCGGCAAGAACACTGGCGGCTTTCGCGCGTTTCTGACTCAACCGAATAAAGATCAGTTCTCCCCCTTGAATTCTGCTGCTTGTGCGGGTCACCTCGAGGTGGTGAAAGACTTAATCGCGGCGGCCGACACCGCCTTTGGCGGCAAGAACACTGACGGCTTTCGCGCGTTTCTGACTCAACCGAATAAAGATCAGTTCTCCCCCTTGAATACTGCTTCGAAAGAAGGTCACCTCGAGGTGGTGAAAGACTTAATCGCGGCGGCCGACACCGCCTTTGGCGGCAAGAACACTGACGGCTTTCGCGCGTTTCTGACTCATAAAGATAAAGATCAGTTCTCCCCCTTGAATACTGCTTCGAAAGAAGGTCACCTCGAGGTGGTGAAAGACTTAATCGCGGCGGCCGACACCGCCTTTGGCGGCAAGAACACTGACGGCTTTCGCGCGTTTCTGACTCATAAAGATAAAGATCAGTTCTCCCCCTTGAATTCTGCTGCTTGTGCGGGTCACCTCGAGGTGGTGAAAGACTTAATCGCGGCGGCCGACACCGCCTTTGGCGGCAAGAACACTGACGGCTTTCGCGCGTTTCTGACTCAACCGAATAAAGATCAGTTCTCCCCCTTGAATACTGCTTCGAAAGAAGGTCACCTCGAGGTGGTGAAAGACTTAATCGCGGCGGCCGACACCGCCTTTGGCGGCAAGGACAGCTCTCAATTTAATGCTTTTTTAGAACAAATAAATAATCATGGCTTTACTCCATTAAATGCTGCAGCAAATTCAGCAAAGCAAAGAAGAAATACTACTACTTTGTTTTCTAGTATTTGCACCATTCTTTTATCGAAAGGCGCAGATCCAGATAAAAAAAATAAACGTGGTTTTTCTGCACGACAAAACTGGCGAGCCTTTTCATGGCCTGATCAATCTAGGCAACCATTGATAAACAATCAATACACCAATCCTAATAACAGAGTGTTAAAATTAAATAGTGGCGCCCACCAATCAAACAACAGCTCAACTTTTTTCAAGCGTGGTCATACAAACACTAACTATGGAAATAGATGCTCAACAGGTAGGCAAAACTATGTGCGATACACAAAAAATAGTTAAGACCCTATAAGGTCGCTTATGGGGGGCTATTTTTACTGGCGTTTTACTCCCCTACTCCCCCTGCTTTTGAGGTCCGGCCGGAATCCTGGTTAAAAGGGACCAAATCTACCGCTCAACTCTTATTTTAATCAAAATTTACGAATTGACTGGAAATCCTTCCTCATTGCATCAATCAATTGCTCCATTAATTGAGGTTGGTCTTCCGGGCTAGCATTATAAAACTTTTTACTGATCATAATAACTTCTCGATAGAGCGTTATTTTGTCTGTAAAAACCAACTTCAGTACTTAGAAAAACCTTTAAAATTCTAAATGGCACTCTATTGTACCTGTCTCATCGCATAATATCTTAAATTAATTATGCTAATCAATCTAAAAAATTATTTATACCTCAAATTTTTCTCCTCTCAAAATAAATTATTAACTTTTAGGTAATAGCAATTATATCTCGTTAATAAGAACAAGAATGATCTATCCTAAAACCCTATGAAGCCTTATTATTCACTTCAACTTAAGTATCTAGGTGATCCGCTCCACTGGTCATCAATTTCCACTAAAACAGCTGATACGAGCCTTAGGCACGATTCAGTATTAGGGAAAATTCCAACTGTATGCGTCCTTCTTTTTACCTCTCTGTTTACGCGCTCAGCTATGTTACTGGTTCTTAATCTTTTTTGATGCGGCCTGTCAAAGTTCATCACTACTAAGCCCTCCGGTATATTCACTTCCAACCAAGAAGAAAGCTCTGGTGCTGTTTGCTGATATTTATCTACCGCCATAGCCAATAGTCTTTCCGACTCATGAATGGTATCCGTCTTATTTCAGCATGATGCTCATGCTGCGCTCTCTTTAGTTTACTGCGCCTGTGATGAGCGGATGGTAATTAATTCCGCTAGCGAAGGCATAGAATAGTTTTTTGTAATTCTGTCATATATATAATCGAAGACATTAACTGCTAGCTTTTTACATGTCTCAGTAATTGTAACCATTGTATCCTTAGCTTTCGTTCCTTCTTCACTCATAGTATGAAGGTGTACATCGCGCATTCTAGCCTGCTTCCGAGCCATCAACTCTGCTGGATTGTTATGTAGAGGAAGCTCTGGCTTTTCCAGCACTAACAATAGCTGCCTTTTCTTTTTTAAGGTGAGCTCAATTTGTTTATCTAGTTTCTCGTAGCCAGTGATTGTTGAGAATAACTCAGTAAACTCATTGGATAGCTTATCTATCTCATCTTGCCCTGGGTTCTTTTTATATTCAATGAGCTTATGATAATAATCCCAAAACCTATCCAAGAAGCTGTCAACAGAGTCTTGGTGCTTCTTAAAAATTGGCGTCAGCTTTTTATAATGCCTACCCTCATGAACCCAGCACAAGGCGAGTGATTCAGTAATGAGCTTAAACTGTGGCGCATCATCGGTAATGAGTGTTTCTATCGCATAAGGACTCTTTCTATATGTTGAGATAGCTGCCGCATCAGTAATCAGCTTTCTATATTTTGGAAATTTTTTATCACCTAATACCTTATCAAGAATAACTTCCAGCTCCTTACTGTTTAAGATAGTCGATGAGTGAAATACCTTTAAGCTTTCGATTACCTTGTGGGGTAAGTTCATAGTAGCCAGTAAATTAAAAGCGGCCTCATTTAATGTGAACCCAAAGTGGTCTTTGCTTAACATTTCAATGACGCTTAATCGACTTTTACTGGTCAGCGTAAAGTAAGCTGAATAATACTCATTACCCAATACATTAACATAACGGTTTTTCCCATCCTCTCTAGCGTTGGTGTCATCTAGGTGCTGGTAGTTCGTGGATTGTAAACCTGCCTTCACAACTTCTACCTTCTCGGGCTCAAGTATCGTAGGTGTTTTAATTGTGAAGCTATGGATGGTTGATTTACTAATATCTATGTTGGCGGTTTTATAAAATGTCTCAAGGCTTTCTAGCGTCATACCACCTTGAGTATTTAGGAAGCTTGTCCAGCTTTTAATAGTAGGGCCGAACTGGCCCTCATAACCAGTTGGCAGAGGTGCTGTATAGTGTTTGTTTTCAGAAGGGGAGTAATATTGTTGGCGCAAAAAAAGAGTGTTATTAGCAGCAATTTTTATATCCTGGATAAGTGTTTTCTTAGAGCCATTTGGCACAGCATCGCTGGGCAACGAATCTGGATTAATTGTTAGTGTCACTGTATTAGAGACTTCGAGATTTTTTTTACTAGATTTTGGCTTTCTAGTTTTATTGGTTTTATTTCCTTTTCTATCCTTCTCGGAGGAATGATCCTTGTCCTTGTTAGCGCGCGTTTGCTTTCTAACATTAGGCTTTCCTTGCTCACCTTTATATTTATTTAATGCGTTATTTAACGATTGCACCTTGTCTTCTAGCTTTATGATTTTCTCAGCCTGACTTTCACATACATTGCTAAAATCTGTTTCTAGTGCTGTTGGTGTAACAGTATTATTAAATCTCTCAATGAGATCGGCTAAAACTGATTTGTCAGGTTGTTTTTTCATAGGAAGAGTATACCACGGGTTTGAAAAGGTAAATTTTCCCCACACAGATGGCCGTACTGCTGAAATTATTTTTAAGCCATGAACCTGATCGATGAAAAAATAATCCGAGCATACAGCGTTGTTATAGAGCGCACATCATGCTTTTATGACACACGATGATTCCAATATAAAATTTCCAAATTTGCACGAAAAAGCTGTCAAGAACTTTTTGAATTATTTTCAAATCATGCTGATATTGAACGGATACCATGAATGTTTGAGGCATTAAATATAGCTGTAATCTCCTCAGCTACTGGTTCCTTCATTGAGCGCTTTGGTATGTGAGCCTGAGCATTTTGCTGCAAATGAAATTGGCAGCGTTGCCAAGGAACACTGGGGAACACAGCTCTTCTAGCGGCTTTTAGGCCAGTATGAGCGTCGCTAGTAATCAACTCAATACCATGTATACCTCGCTCAACCAACTGCTGAAGAAAATCACGCCAATGTACCTCAGCCTCTGATAACGCAACAGAAACACCTAGCACTGTTCTCTTGCCGGTTGATTCAT
>CBDALO010000083.1:0-22306 GCA_965196985.1 Gammaproteobacteria bacterium
TACTACCCACAAGGAATTATGAGCGCATTATATCATTTAGGTAGTAGACCTTCTGCGTAACTAAGGGCAGTTCTAGAAACTAGCTAAAATTTGCTTATAATTGCCTGATTAATAATCATTCATGGAAAGGCATATGCTATTAAGCTATCAGCAACTCAGTAACCGCCCGCGTATTTTTAAAAAGTTAACTGGTTTGACCCTTGATGATTTTGAAACGATACACCAACAAGTGAAGTCATCACTTGATGATGAGTTTAGTAAGCTGGGAAGGCGCCCGAAACTCACCACGCACCATGATCGCCTTTTGCTTCTCATGATGTACTATCGCACTTATGTAACACATGAATTCTTAGGTTACTTTGTTGGTTTGGATGACAGTAATGTCTGCCGCTTATTTAAACGCTTAGAACCCTTAGTGGCCAAGCATATTCATATTAAAAAAGACAGAACCCTAACAGAAGATGCGGTTTGCGCTATATTAATGGATGTAACGGAGCAGCCTATTCAGCGCCCCAAAAAGAAGAAGCCACGTAAAGATTATTATTCTGGTAAAAAGAAAAGACATACTCAAAAGGTGGAGATAGCAATGAGTACATCCGGAAAAATAATCAACGTCTCTCAAACAATGCCTGGGAGGGTTCATGATATTAAGATCCGACAACGTGGCAGCCCACTGCCACCAGCAGAAAAATATGCTGATCTAGGATACCAAGGAATTCAACATACTGACCCCTTGGTTAACTTACCTCATAAAAAGCCCAAAGGCGGCAAATTAACTACTCAACAAAAAGAGGATAACCGTAATCACAGCAAGATCCGTATTAGGGTTGAACATCAATTCTCAAAATTTAAAAAATTCCGCATTCTTGGGGAGGTGTATAGGAATTTTCGCAGAAAACACAATATGAGATTTAATATTATTGCTGGGATTCTCAATCTTCAAGCCGGATTCTAAAACTACAAACGAGCATAAGCTCGCCCAGTATTTAGGTGGCTATATTTATGATATTACTCTCAATGCAGAACGAAGCGAACGGCATATTTTATTGGCGCACATGGAGACGATGCAACCTGGTGATGTCTTGGTTCTTGACCGAGGGTATTTCAGCTATTTGATTTTAGTAAAAGCGATGGAAAAAGGCATCCACCTTATTTGTAGAATGCAGAGTGGCACTGTAAATACAGCCGTAAAACGTTTTTGGGAAAGTGATAGTCAAGATGAAATCATTACTTATAAGCCGTCAGTAGCTGTAAAGTACGAAAGTCGAAAGCAGGGTTATGAACTCGATATAAAACCGGTGAGGTTGCGATTAATTAAATATACTATTGGTGATGAAACTTATGTTTGTAGCACCACGTTGTTGGACCAAAAAAAATACCCGCTGGATGAATTTCCTAGTGTATATCATGGTCGCTGGGGAATTGAGGAGCTTTATAAAATATCCAAGGTGTTTATTGATATTGAAGAATTTCACAGTAAGTCAGAGCTTGGTGTAAAGCAAGAATGCTATGCGCATGCGCTAATCATAAACTTCGCACGAATTTTTGAGTCTGAGGCTAATAATCAGCTTCCACCACCCTCACCGAAGGGAAAGAATAAACCTGAAAAGCAAGATGGCTATTGGCAAGATTTTGTTGGGGAAATAAAAAATATTAAAACTAATTTCAAAAACACATTACTGGTTATCGGTCTGTAACGTCCCACAATAATTTAGAGAAACCATCTCAACCTATTTTGCGTGAGATGGTGTCAAATAGTTAACCTTTTAGCTCATGAATTGCCTGATTAATGACATCATCCGGTATATGGTTTAAATTCATATTAGCGGCGATTAGCAACGCATGTCGCATGAGCCTATCAACATAACGAAGCCTACCTTTTGTGGCCATGTGTACTGCACGAATACCTGTTTCAGTGAATAAGCTGCTGCTCATTCCTGCCTTCTCAAAAGCAGCGTGAATAATGCTCTCAAAATCCCTGCTATCTTCAATTGCATGCCACCTAATAAAGCACTGAATTCTAGAGTTGATAGGTTCATAGGCTGGTCTCTGCAATGTTGCTAGAAGTGATGGGAGTCCACATAAGATAATCGTCATGACGTCTTTGCTGTCAAAACTGAAATTAAGGAAGTCAGGTAATCGTAGAATGAAATCATTACTAAGCTGATGCGCCTCGTCTAGGATCCAAATAGGCTGAACGTTTTTATCATGGTAGAGCGCGATCAAGCTCTGCTTCAAGTCTCTCCAAAGTTTAGAGAATCGGTAATAGTTTTCTAAACCTAGATTTTCGGCAAGCTGAGAGTACACATCAAATGACCGAAAGTGAGTGTCTGATTGATAAATGACTTGATGGGTCAGCGGGTTGAGTTTATTGCTCCAGTATCTTAGCGCCGTGGTCTTTCCTGTCCCTGAGTCGCCAGTAATCACTGCTAAGCCGCGTGTTTCTAGCAAACCATTAAGTTGCTGTTCTAGTCGCTTTGACTGCGCCAATTCAATAATGTTTGATTTACCCAATGGATCAAATTTCAAGCCAAAATGTTGAAGATACATCTTACTCATCCTTGTATCTTAAATAACTGTAGAGATATGACAATATTGCTACAATCCCAAGGATGCTTGGGTAGGCGGAAGGTGAAGCCGTGTTCGTCCTTAGGATTTAATCCTGTTGAGGAGATTTAGCTCCCTTCCACCCTCATAAGTTCATGAGATCGAACGGTATCTTAGGCCATTGTGAGCCTGTATTTGCAAGGTTGATCCGAACTATGATTTCCCAAGTTTGTTAGTGTAATAAAATTTAAGAGGCTCTAGCAAATGAAAAAAAATTGTGTTGGTATTGATATTGCAAAATCTGATTTTGTTGCTGCTATCACCACTAGCGGAAAAGATCACGTTAAACATTTTAATAATAATCCTGAGGGCTTTTCTGAGTTATTAGAATGGACGCAATCTTTATCTGATCAGTCACTTCATTTTTGCATGGAATCAACAGGTAAATACGGTAATGCATTGGCTCTTTATTTACATAGTGAGAAGTGTGATGTCAGTATAATTAATCCTGCACGAATAAAGTTTTTTATGAAAGGACAGCTAATACGAAACAAGACCGACAAGGCCGATGCGGTCAGTATTAAGGACTATTCAAATCATTTTACTCCAACGCTATGGCAGCCTTTGCCAGCTAATATAGAGGCTCTAAGAGCTTTGATACAGAGATCTGAAGTATTAACCTCCCAAGTCAGCAATGAACAAAACAGGCTGGAGCTAGCGGAAGAAACAATTATTAGCTCTATACAAAATCATATCGATTATATGGAAAAAGAAATTTTACGACTGCAGGAAGAAATTAGTAAGCTGATCGCGAGTGATGATGATCTGAAGAATAACACAGAGCTGCTTAAAAGCATCCCAGGCATTGGTGATAAAACCGCTCAAACACTAACTGCTTTTTTTAATAATATTGAAAGATTTTCTGGCGCAAAACAATTGGCTGCTCATATTGGTTTAAATCCCAGCCAGTCACAATCAGGCACTTCATTGAATTCATCACGGCTCTCAAAGGTTGGTAGTGCTTGGTTGCGAAAGGCGCTTTACATGCCGGCATTAGTGGCTATAAGGCATAATCCTATTTTGAAGAAATTTTATGAAAAGCTGCTCAAAAAAGGCAAGCCAAAGAAGCTAGCCATTTGTGCTGTTATGAGAAAAATGGTGCATATGATTTATGGCATCCTAAAAACACAGCAGCCATTTTCAGCGGATGCCTAGTAAAAATTTTACAATTTATTGTTGACGTTTAAGACGGTATCTCCTCAGTGATATCCAAATCCTCTTTAACTTGGTTATAAACAATCTCAACTAGCGAGGTTTTTCTTGCTGGTTGTTCCGGCATCTGAGGTCTAGCTCGGGTTCTAGAAAGGTTGTTATGTTTGTCCAGCTCTCCCACTGCACCAAGGTATTGATATTCCAATGATTCGACGTGACGGGCGGAGTCACTATGCGGATCAACCACTAAATAAACCTCTTGTTGAGCCAGTTCAAATGGAACTTCAAAGAGTCGATTATTCCAGCTTACCGTGCCATCCTTCCTGACTCGGCGCTTAATGCGATGCAGGAAGTAATCATCTAGCTTATCGGCCAAACAACCTAACGGCTGAATTTTAGTGAGGTCTTGCTGATAGCGTTGTAACGGGGTCATCTTGTCAGGCAGGGCGCTTTGCGAGGCTTGATGATAAACACGCTCAACCCAAGCCCAAAATCGATCATTCAGCGCATTGAAACTATGAATGGAATCCAGGTTGCATTCAGCTAGGAATTGCTCGCGTACTGTTCTATGCCAACGCTCTAGTTTGCCTTTGCTTTGCGGTTCATAGGGCCTGCCGTAAATCAATTGAATTTTCAAACGAGCACAAATGGTTTGCAACGTTTTAGCACGGTAGGCAGGGCCGTTGTCAATGATGAGCTTAACAGGAAGCCCACGTTTGAGTAATGCCTCTTTCAACACATGCTCAATAGTAATGGCACTCTCATCAGTACAAAATTTACTGTGACAGACCAACCTTGAGGCATCATCAAAAATACTCACCAAATAGCTTTTAACTCTTTTTTGGCCATCGTAAATCGTTGGACCATGCATGACATCGCCATACCAAATATCACAAGCTGTGAGCGCCTCAAATGAGCGGCGCTCAATTTGGTTAGAAGGTGTGACTGTTCTTTTAGACAGGCCGTGTTTTACTAATAAGCGGTGAACTGTTGCGTGAGATAATTCACCTCGTGCTACCTTCCCTTGAGTTTCTAAGAGTTTAATCACGGTCGGAATTGATCTTGAAGGGCTTTCCTGTTTAGTGGAAATAATTAACTCTTGTAGCTCTGGATTGATGTGACACTGGCCTTTGTCTCGTCGAGTTTTAGGAACTAATCCATCAATACCCTGCTTTAACCAGGCGTAATACCAATTCTCAATTGTTTTAGCACTGAGGTGAACACGCTTACTACCTGGAATGTTGTAGGTTTGCTGGGACAACCTTTTAATAATGCTCTTGAGCTCACCATGCTCAAAACTATTTCGGCTACATAGCTCACCTAAAACACTTAGGCGAAACAGTGCTGTTGGGTGAATGGGCTTGGTCATTTTGCAATTCCTGTGTGATTTAACTACTTGCAATGAGTTAATCACAACTTGAGTTGAGAATGCTACGCTCAAACTGTGTGGGGTCGTGAGGTTTACAGAAAATATCCATCTCAACTTTTTTTCACGTTAATTAATTATGGGATGCTCACTCCTGTGTTGTTAAGAAAAAGCATGATGCTCGATAAATCATGCTCACCAAGGCAGGCCAACCAAAACGCTTGTGGATCACTATGTCGCCCAAGCTGTAACCACAACGGATGTGCTTTGATATGGAAGGAGTAATCAACGAAGTGGTCAACCAACCAGTGAAACCACCTAGCAACGGTGTGTCGACTAACACCTTGCTCCTGACCTGATGAGCTAATACTTTTCCCAGGAGCACGCTCATTAACACTGCCTGCTGAACTGACCAGCAATACCAACGCTTTGGAGAAAGTATCTCAGGTAGGGTTGAACAAGTACGTTTACATTGATGACAATAAAATCTCAAAACAGGGGTGGGATTTAAAGAGCGTCCTTTACCTGGGTTCCTATCTGGTTTTCGATCATATGATCCATGTGACCATAGTCCACCTGCACCGCAATGGCTGCACTGCTCTGGCCTTAGTAGCTCTGGATTTTTTTTCAGCAGGATCAGGTAATCACTCAGGCTTTTAATCGCTTTTATGATTCTGCGCATGACTAATTTCACTATAGTTTTTATATCAAGTTATTTTACCTTGATAGGTTACTAAAAACCTTGTTTATTATGAGATAAAACTAGCTCAATTCCCCTAAATAAAGATAGACGTAACATTGATATTGAAGAATTTCACAGTAAGTCAGAGCTTGGTGTAAAGCAAGAATGCTATGCGCATGCGCTAATCATAAACTTCGCACGAATTTTTGAGTCTGAGGCTAATAATCAGCTTCCACCACCCTCACCGAAGGGAAAGAATAAACCTGAAAAGCAAGATGGCTATTGGCAAGATTTTGTTGGGGAAATAAAAAATATTAAAACTAATTTCAAAAACACATTACTGGTTATCGGTCGAAGTTTAGAAAAATTATTGTTGCCAGAAAATGATTCTGGTTTTCTTTGTATCCCGCTCATGCTTGGCAGCATTGCTCGCGTACGTCAAAAAATAAGAAGGGGTAGGCATTCACCACGGCAATCTAGAAAGCCGGTTACAAAATGGTTAAATATTAGTGGAGGATCTGCCAAATATGCTTAACCGAATGCCATTGTATCAATAGAACCCCAGCTAGAAAATAATCTTCATAATGCACTTTTAGAAACTAGCAATGAGTTGTATGTCAAGCGAATTTTAGCCTTTTCTATTAAATTTATCCAAAGTCCAACTCTAAGCCACCCTTCCTTCAACTAAACCACCATCGTCAGTCCCCACTAACACGTGGTTGCCCGAGACCGTGACACTCGACACCCGATTAGTTGGCAGTGCCACGGTGCTGCTGGTGTTATACACCGTTGGATTCGTGATGGCGCCGGTACTGCTGTTATAGTCCCCCACCACTAAACCACCGTAAGTCCCCACTAACACGTGGTTGCCCGAGACCGTGACACTCGACACCCAATTATTTGGCAGTGCCACGGTGCTGCTGGTGTTATACACCGTTGGATTCGTGATGGCGCCGGTACTGCTGTTATAGTCCCCCACCACTAAACCACCGTAAGTCCCCACTAACACGTGGTTGCCCGAGACCGTGACACTCGACACCCCATTATTTGGCAGTGCCACGGTGCTGCTGGTGTTATACACCGTTGGATTCGTGATGGCGCCGGTACTGCTGTTATAGTCCCCCACCACTAAACCACCATCGTAAGTCCCCACTAACACGTGGTTGCCCGAGACCGTGACACTCGACACCTGATTATTTGGCAGTGCCACGGTGCTGCTGGTGTTATACACCGTTGGATTCGTGATGGCGCCGGTACTGCTGTTATAGTCCCCCACCACTAAACCACCACTGTTAGTCCCCACTAACACGTGGTTGCCCGAGACCGTGACACTCGACACCCAATTATATGGCAGTGCCACGGTGCTGCTGGTGTTATACACCGTTGGATTCGTGATGGCGCCGGTACTGCTGTTATAGTCCCCCACCACTAAACCACCATCGTAAGTCCCCACTAACACGTGGTTGCCCGAGACCGTGACACTCGACACCAGATTAGTTGGCAGTGCCACGGTGCTGCTGGTGTTATACACCGTTGGATTCGTGATGGCGCCGGTACTGCTGTTATAGTCCCCCACCACTAAACCACCACCGTCAGTCCCCACTAACACGTGGTTGCCCGAGACCGTAAGGCTTAGAACATTATAAATTCCTGGCACACGGTGCCAGGTTTTTCCGTTATTACTACTAACAGCTAACCCTTGCTTTCCACCAGACAAAATAATATTTCCGTACTGCTTAACTATTAATGTATCCGTTCAATATCAGCATGATTTGAAAATAATTCAAAAAGTTCTTGACAGCTTTTTCGTGCAAATTTGGAAATTTTATATTGGAATCATCGTGTGTCATAAAAGCATGATGTGCGCTCTATAACAACGCTGTATGCTCGGATTATTTTTTCATCGATCAGGTTCATGGCTTAAAAATAATTTCAGCAGTACGGCCATCTGTGTGGGGAAAATTTACCTTTTCAAACCCGTGGTATACTCTTCCTATGAAAAAACAACCTGACAAATCAGTTTTAGCCGATCTCATTGAGAGATTTAATAATACTGTTACACCAACAGCACTAGAAACAGATTTTAGCAATGTATGTGAAAGTCAGGCTGAGAAAATCATAAAGCTAGAAGACAAGGTGCAATCGTTAAATAACGCATTAAATAAATATAAAGGTGAGCAAGGAAAGCCTAATGTTAGAAAGCAAACGCGCGCTAACAAGGACAAGGATCATTCCTCCGAGAAGGATAGAAAAGGAAATAAAACCAATAAAACTAGAAAGCCAAAATCTAGTAAAAAAAATCTCGAAGTCTCTAATACAGTGACACTAACAATTAATCCAGATTCGTTGCCCAGCGATGCTGTGCCAAATGGCTCTAAGAAAACACTTATCCAGGATATAAAAATTGCTGCTAATAACACTCTTTTTTTGCGCCAACAATATTACTCCCCTTCTGAAAACAAACACTATACAGCACCTCTGCCAACTGGTTATGAGGGCCAGTTCGGCCCTACTATTAAAAGCTGGACAAGCTTCCTAAATACTCAAGGTGGTATGACGCTAGAAAGCCTTGAGACATTTTATAAAACCGCCAACATAGATATTAGTAAATCAACCATCCATAGCTTCACAATTAAAACACCTACGATACTTGAGCCCGAGAAGGTAGAAGTTGTGAAGGCAGGTTTACAATCCACGAACTACCAGCACCTAGATGACACCAACGCTAGAGAGGATGGGAAAAACCGTTATGTTAATGTATTGGGTAATGAGTATTATTCAGCTTACTTTACGCTGACCAGTAAAAGTCGATTAAGCGTCATTGAAATGTTAAGCAAAGACCACTTTGGGTTCACATTAAATGAGGCCGCTTTTAATTTACTGGCTACTATGAATTTACCCCACAAGGTAATCGAAAGCTTAAAGGTATTTCACTCATCGACTATCTTAAACAGTAAGGAGCTGGAAGTTATTCTTGATAAGGTATTAGGTGATAAAAAATTTCCAAAATATAGAAAGCTGATTACTGATGCGGCAGCTATCTCAACATATAGAAAGAGTCCTTATGCGATAGAAACACTCATTACCGATGATGCGCCACAGTTTAAGCTCATTACTGAATCACTCGCCTTGTGCTGGGTTCATGAGGGTAGGCATTATAAAAAGCTGACGCCAATTTTTAAGAAGCACCAAGACTCTGTTGACAGCTTCTTGGATAGGTTTTGGGATTATTATCATAAGCTCATTGAATATAAAAAGAACCCAGGGCAAGATGAGATAGATAAGCTATCCAATGAGTTTACTGAGTTATTCTCAACAATCACTGGCTACGAGAAACTAGATAAACAAATTGAGCTCACCTTAAAAAAGAAAAGGCAGCTATTGTTAGTGCTGGAAAAGCCAGAGCTTCCTCTACATAACAATCCAGCAGAGTTGATGGCTCGGAAGCAGGCTAGAATGCGCGATGTACACCTTCATACTATGAGTGAAGAAGGAACGAAAGCTAAGGATACAATGGTTACAATTACTGAGACATGTAAAAAGCTAGCAGTTAATGTCTTCGATTATATATATGACAGAATTACAAAAAACTATTCTATGCCTTCGCTAGCGGAATTAATTACCATCCGCTCATCACAGGCGCAGTAAACTAAAGAGAGCGCAGCATGAGCATCATGCTGAAATAAGACGGATACCACGAGTGCGTGTTTGGGATGACCCGAGTAGGGAAAACTCGTTACTTGTGCATTCGCGTCAATCAAGACATTCGTAACGGCGAAGCGGTGTTGATCATTGATCCCAAAGGTGATTTAGAAGCCATACAAGACGTCTATTGTGCGGCGAAAGCCGCAGGGCGCTTAAATGATTTGCGGATTGTGCATTTAGGGTTTCCGGACAGCTCCGCAAAATACAACCCGCTTGCGTCGTTTAGTAATGTGAGTGAAGTCGCTGGACGTATTACCGGTGCGATGAGTGCCAGCGGGGAAGGGCAAGCCTTTAAAGACTTTGCGTGGCAATACACCAACATTGTGGCGCGGTGCTTGCATGAACTTGGCGAGCCCATTAATTACAAGACCATCGGCTTTTATATCAAACAACCGCAACTGTTGTTGTATACCTACGTCGAGCGACGCTTTCCATTGATAGAGCCCGGCTACTTAAGTGAGGTGCAAGCGATTTTAGATCAATACAACAGCCGTACTGATAAAGAAGGCAACTTACTCCCACCGATTAGCCGTAAGCTAGCCGTGCAGCTCTACATTCGTCATTACATTGATCGGGTATCGGTGAGTCCGCAGGTCAAACAATTCATGGATGCGATTATTATGCCACTGGATAACGCCGCCAATTTGGATAAAGACTATTATGATAAAATTACCGCGAGTGTGGGCCCGGTGTTCGATAAAATTAACCAAACCCAAGCTCATCCGATCTTTTCCTGGGAAAACGGGTTTGGCCTGCCGGAAGTGCGACTGGAAGACATTATTAAACGTCGCCAGATTGTCTACATTGGCTTGGATTCGTTAACCAACAAAGAAGTGGCCGAAGCTGTCGGGCAAGCGACCATTGCCGATCTCGTGTCCTTGTGCGGACGCTTGTATAACGAATCCGGTCAAACCCCGATGACACTCAATTTATATTGCGATGAGTTTAGTGACATTGTGCGTGAGGAATTTATCACGCTGTTAAATAAAGCCGGGGGCACAGGCATTCGCGTCACCGCATTGACACAAACGCTCAACGATTTAGGCGCGGCATTTAGCAGCCACGATAAACCCAAAATGCTGTTAGGCAACTTTGGTACACTGACCACGCTGCGTGTGAACAACGAAGACACCGCCACGAATCTCACCCGGTGCTTAGAGCTCATCCGCACCCGATCCAGCACGCCTTCGACCATGTCCAACGACCGCTCCGACAGTGAGAACGGCGAACTGTTTACCACCTATAACACCGACACGGTGTCAGAGACCCCGAGTGCCTTAGTCGAAGTTAATGACTTGTATTCGCTGCCCAAAGGCCAAGCGTTTGTGCTCACCAACGGCGGTGAGGTGTATAAAATCCGCATTCCCTTACCTAAAAACGACGGCACTGCGCCGTCTTCGTTTGAAGCTTTGTTGAGTGAGGTGAACCTATGACACTCAGTCTTACCAGTGGGTTAGTCGGTATTGGGCTACTGGTTGTCGTCGCCTTGTTGTGGAAAGTGGGCATGTCGTGTTGGCGCCACCTCCGCGCATTAAAACAACCGCAAGCGCCTTTAACCGTAGTGCGTCAGTTAAGCGAGCACCAGCAGTTTTTGTTGCGCAGTCAAATTCCGACCCCGCAATTGGAACTGTTTGATGAGGTGTTACTGGTGAGTTTAGGGTTTTTACATGAGCTCTTAAGCACCCTCTCCTCCAGCACCGCCAGTCAAGCCACACATTTCGAGGAAAAGCTCGCCACCTTAATCGCACTGCTCAAACGAGCGCGACACCATCCGTTGTTTCTGAATCAAACGGTGACCGAACGCTCACGCAATAATGCCCTGTTCGTGTTTGTGTTTTATCGGGTGTTGTATGCCGGGGTCTTCGACAAAGCACTGGCCGAAGGGGTGTTAAGTGCAGACACCGATCCGTTTATTTTATTAAAACGCATTCCGGCCAAAGTCTCGACGTTTTTTGGGGGGCAGGTGTGGCGGTTGTATGAGCTCACCACCTTAGTGCATGGCGAATTAACAGCACTCACCGTCAATCACGATTTGCGTGATGTGCTTGCGGATTTAGTCAATGAAGCGATCACACCGGTGATGTCACAACCTGCTGCGCCGTTCGCTTCGTCAGAGGGGCAGGGCGCACCGATTATCCCGCCCGCACCCGACGAACCACAACGTCCTGCACCACCAAATGTTCCACCGCTGCATCCAACAGGAATCGGGCAAGCCCCGTTGGTCGGTGTCAGTGGGTCACTGCCCACCTTACCCAGTGTACCGACACGCCTCACACTCACAACGCTCGTGCAGGGCAACGCGGTTGCTTCTGCACCGACTGAGCTCACACCAACGCCTGCGGTTGAACCATCAGTAGTCAATACGCGCGAAGTCTGTCAAACACCGGATGCCCTGTATAAAAAGCTTATTAAATGGTTACAACGTCAGCTCAGCCGTTATCCGGTCAACAGCAGTGATCGTTTTGTGGCAACACCGGATGACCCGCAGGTGGTGTACGTCTCGGATGTAGGCTTATCGGATTTTGCCAAAAAACTCAATCAACCGCTGCCGAGTCTGAAAACCGCGTTGCAACGTCATGCGTCAGTGACACTCGCCACAGTGACCTTACAGCGTGAGCACGACACGCTCACGTTACTGGCCGTGCCGGTGACGTTTACGTTTGAACTACTCCAACCCATGGTGGGTCAATTCATTAAGGGGGACTCATGAGTCATGTGATTACATTACAACCACACAGCCAAACGCTGCTTTGGCTGTTACACTTAACCCATCCGGACGGCACGTCACGAGTGCGTACCGCACTGGTGAAATTAGCGGGACTGTCGGTGCGCAGTCAAAGCGGAGACGTCGCCACGGTGGTGACGTTGTATCAGTGTTATCAAAGGATTCGACACGTGGAAGGGTATTTAGACAAGGAGATTCAACGCTGGTCGGCACTGGTGAAACGTCAGCAAACCGCCTCAATTAAAACTCAGCCGATCTCTCGGCAGGTGTTTACCTTACCACTCATCAATCCCGTGCAAGCAGCGTTGATTCGGGTGTTGCAACAACTCGATACCTTAGCGTGTTTAACCGAGTTAGCCCGTACTTTATTACTGATTAAAAAACGCTTTGTGTTTGCCAAGAAAACCCAACGCCATAAACGCTCGGTGTCAAAACTGTTAACAGCGATTTTACAGGCTCAACCCGTGAGCGAGCCGTTAACACCCGCTCACTGTGAGGTGTTAGCCTTAGCGCTACAAGCCGAGGTGATGCCGGTGTGGTCAACCCCAATTTATCGACGATTAAAGCAAGCCAGTCAACCAAGTGAGGCCCAGTGATGACAACGTTATACTTATGCGAAAAACCGAGCCAAGGGCGCGACATTGCCAAGGTGTTAGGGGTCAGCCAACGCCATGACGGTTATTTAGCCGGTGACGGGGTGTTAGTGAGTTGGTGCGTCGGGCATTTGTTAGAGCTCGCACCACCGGAGAGTTATTGCAAGAACTTAAAGCCGTGGCGCATGGCGATCCTGCCGGTCATTCCACCGATTTGGAGCGTACAACCGAATCCTAAAACAAAAAAGCAATTACACGTGCTGCAAACCTTGCTCAAGCAGGTTGATCACGTCGTCATTGCCACCGATGCGGATCGTGAAGGCGATGTCATAGGACGAGAGGTGTTAGCCTATTGTCACTTTGAAGGCACGGTGGAGCGGTTGTGGTTAGCGGCATTAGATGAAGCCTCCATTCGCAAAGCCCTTGCCGATCTGCGCCCGGGACAATCCACGTATCCGCTCTATCAAGCAGGGCTAGGGCGACAACGTGCGGATTGGCTCATTGGCATGAACATGACGATGGCAACGTCGGCGTTATTCAGTGGCCCCGGGCAAGGCGCCTTATCCGTGGGTCGTGTACAAACACCGACGTTAAATCTCATTGTTGAGCGTGATTTACTGATCGAACACTTTCAAGCGACCGACTATTTTGTGTTAGCCATTCAATGCCAAGCAGAAAATGGGGCGTTTTGGGCGAAGTGGGAACCGGGCGAGGATCAAACCGATTTAGACGGGCGATGCGTGAAACGTGAGCTCGCGGACGCCGTCGCGACTCAATTAGTGAATCAATCGGCGTGCGTGGTGGCGTTTGAGGAAAAAGCAAAGAAAACGCCACCGCCGGTGTGTTATTCGTTATCGAGTTTACAAAAGGCGTGCAGCAGTCAATTAGGACTCACCGCCAAAGACACCTTAAAAGTTGCCCAAGCCTTGTATGAGCAACACAAAGCCATTACCTACCCGCGTACTGATACCGGTTACTTACCGGAGAATCAATTTAGCGAAGCCCAAACCGTGTTAGACGCACTCGTGGCCATTGATCCTGAGTTACACCCGTTAGTCGAGCAAGCCGATCCCACGTGGCGCTCCCCGGCTTGGAATGACAAAAAGGTCACCGCGCATCATGGCCTCATGCCTACTGCGAACCGCAAGGTCTCCTTGAGTGCGTTGAGTGAGACGGAGCGGGCGGTGTATGACTTAATTCGCAAGGCGTACTTAGCGCAGTTTTTAGGGGTGTATGAATACTTGCATCGACAAGTTACCTTAAGCGCGGCTGAGGAAACCTTTAAGGCGAGCTGTCAGCTGGCGCAACGACAAGGTTGGAAAGCGGTGCGAGCAGCGGAAGACCTGGACAGTGAGACGAAAAAAACGCAAGTGATTCCTGCCTTAACCCAAGGCGCGAGCTTACCGATTCAAACCACGCAAGTGTTACCGAAGAAAACCCAACCACCGGCGCGTTTTACCGAGGGTACGTTAATTGCGGCGATGAAAAACATTGCCAAAGTGGTGGACGAACAAGCCCTTAAAAAAACCCTACGCGAGACGGCGGGCATTGGGACAGAAGCGACCCGTGCTGACATCCTTGAGAAACTCGTCTACCGCGAGTACGTGGTGCGCAAACAAAAACAGTTGATCTCAACCGAAAAAGGCCGACGCCTGATTAGCATTTTACCTGAGGCGATTAAAAACCCGGCCACCACAGCACAATGGGAGCAAGTGCTCGATGACATTGCGCAGGGCAAAGCCGAGTTAGACACGTTTTTACTCGATCAAATCGAATGCTTGGACTTTTTGTTAGAAGACTTAGCGACCATTCGTCATCAACGTGGCCAAGGGTTAGTGGCGAGTGAAACCTACCCTTGATATTAAGGAATTTCAATGTGTCAATTGGTAAAAATACCACCAATTAAAATGAGTAATTTTAGCACAGGTATTTTTTATAAAATCGATTTAGTGGTGGGGCAGGGTTAGTTATGACAAACAATAGCCAAAACTAGCTGTTATTTGTTGTTTTGGACGGACTACCCCCCTAGGAAGTTATTAGGTTTTTTTCAGTAAGGCGAGTTCACGATGCTTTGATAGCAATTTGTAACGGTTAGGTTGTCTATACCAGCAGTTAGCTAAAAACATTTGGCTACCGCATAGAACACATTCATAGGGGTCAATGTTAAAATTATTTTGCATTAAGGTGCGGTAATTGACCTGGGGTGTGTTTGGATCAGTTTCACCTAATAGGAGTCTGACTTTGGGTAGCATCTCACCTCGCACCCGGTTAGCAAGAAACCCATAATAACGCACCATACGAAAGCCAACATCAGGAATGTGTTGAATAAATCGAGCAATAAACTCTTCCGCGGTTAATTTAAATTGCTTGTAGGTTTTAGAGACGTGATCAAGATAATTAAAACTGAGGCTGCTCCCATCAAAGTTTTTAATTTTTGACTCAGCAATAGGAGGACGTTTGGTGTATCGACCTAAGTATTTAACGTTTTGTTTGTGATTCTTTGAGGGCTTTGCGCAATGTACTACCCATCGTTTTTGGTAAAGCTGATCAAGCAGTTGATTAAAGTTGAAAGTGTGGTTCAGTGTAGAGGCTAACTGATTTGGCAGAATAAGCCCTTTGTCCTGGTGGTGGTTTCTAAAAAGGTTAATGACCTCATAACGCCACATGGACATTAGTGTAGGTTGATGGAAGTAGAGGCTTTTCCATTGTGTTAACTCTTTGTTGATACCACCCAGAGTGATTGACGCATGAAGATGCACATTGCGCTTTAGATCTCTGCCAAAGGTGTGAAGCGCGATAAATACACCGGGTTTAACCCTCTTGTTTTTAGCAAGCTTGAGTAACACCTTTGCTGCTAATGGTGGGAGTAAATTAAGAAGCTCTCTGTTTGTCCAAAAGCAGTCCCAAAGAGTAGAGGGCATGGTGAATGTGATGTGTTGCCATGCAGTGTTGGGTAAGATTGCCATTTGTTGTTGTATCCATACTTCTGTGGCTTTTTTACCACACGATGAACAGCTTTTAGCTTTGCAGGTATGGCGGATGTATTTGACGTGTGAACAGTTTTGATTACTGCAATGATACTCTTTATGGCCACGCATAGGATGTTTGCAGCTAAGCAGCTTAACAATGCCAATGACAATAGCTTCTCTGATTTTATCTTTGTACTTGGTGTGAAAGTTCCACCAGTTCTGATTGGTTACCAAGATTTGTTTGATACTAAAGCGTTTCATTATTCTTAGAGTAAAATGAGAAGCGCGTATAGTAGGTGAGTTATTGCTCAGCTACCTGAAGCAATTTCTATAGCAGGTGTGTTATTTTTATTCGTTATTATTCCATGGGCAGGTTTGACTAGTTTGAGACTTAATAATACTCGTGGCTTTGTAAAGACTAAACTCTTAGAGGCTTAGAAAGTTGCCGGCGAAGCCGGCCTGACTTGTCCGCAATGCCAAGCCCCGTTAGCCAGACGACGTGGCAAGCACGGCTACTTTTGGGGCTGCACCCGTTATCCAGAGTGTGATGCCTTACTGCAAGATCACGACGGTAAACCGCAATCAAAAGTGGCGCCACAAGTGTCTACGATCACGTGTCCGCTGTGTCAACGCGGTAAGCTTGCCCGAAGGCGAGGCAAAAAGGATTACTTTTGGGGTTGTAATCGTTACCCGGACTGCAAAGGCTTGTACTGGGATCATAAAGGCAAACCCAACTTGCAAACGCCACAAAAACGCTCATCTTAATCTGACAATACCCGTGAGACTTGCTATGGTTGTGATTATCCTTTACTGTGCGCAGCCCGGTGAATAAATCACTGCCTGCTTAAAAATCTGCTAATTTGTTAAATGGATCCCAAGTATGACTGCTGCGTTAGAGATAACCGACTTGACAAAACGCTATAAAAACGGTGTTGAAGCCCTAAAAGGCATCAACCTAACGGTTAAACAGGGAGACTTCTTTGCGCTATTAGGCGCAAACGGGGCGGGTAAGTCCACCACCATTGGCATTATTACGACGTTACTGCCTAAAACCTCAGGCTCAGTGAAACTGTTTGGGCACAATATTGAGACCAACCCGTCAGCAGTGAAATCCTTGATTGGTGTTGTGCCACAGGAATTTAATTTTAACCAATTTGAGACGGTTGAAAACATCCTTTATGATCAGGCTGGTTATTATGGTTTATTGCGTAAAACTGTTCGCGCCCGAGTGAATCAACTCATGAAGGACTTGGATTTATTGGGCAAACGCCACTTGCCCGCACGGGGCTTATCCGGTGGTATGAAGCGGCGTTTAATGATTGCGCGTGCCTTGGTCAATGACCCTAGTTTATTAATTCTTGATGAACCGACAGCCGGTGTGGATGTTGAAATTCGACACGCCATGTGGCAATATTTAACCCACCTCAATCAAGCTGGTAAAACAATTATTTTAACAACGCATTATTTAGAAGAAGCTGAGCAATTATGTCGTCACCTTGCAGTGATTGACCAAGGTAAAGTAATTCAATCGGGGGCAATGTCAGCATTGCTTGCTGAAGCTAACGTCAATGCTTTACTGGTCGAAACAGTGCACCCTTTAACAACCCTGCCAACCTTACCTGATTGTACTGTTGAGCAAATAAGTCCAACCAGTTTAGAAGTTCACTTACCACGTGGCATGACGTTAACGGCATTGTTTAACCAGCTTACAAAACAACGTATTGAAGTGAAAACCCTGCGTACAAAAACGAATCGGCTGGAAAGTTTATTCCTTCAATTAATCAAGAGACAACCCGCATGAGTATTCAGGTACAAGCCATTGGCATCAAAACCATTGCCGTAAAAGAGTTTCGGCGAACCTTTCGCTTGTGGGCGCAAACCTTATTACCCTCAGCGATTACCACAACGCTTTATTTTTTAATCTTTGGGCACTTAATGGGTCAGCGGATCGGAGTAATGGCGGGCTTGCCTTATATTCAATTTATTGTGCCCGGCTTAATTATGATGAGTATTTTAACCACCTCGTTTAACGCCGCAGCCTTCACCGTTTTTTCAGCGAAGTTTCAGCGTTCGATTGAAGAGATTTTAATCTCGCCAATGTCACCCAACAGTATTTTACTCGCCTTTATTACTTCGGGTCTTTTAAGAGGACTGTGTGTTGGAGTGATCGTGACGTTAATCGCACTGTGCTTTACGCATATTACTCTGCATTTTCCTGTTTTTATGGTGGCAATCGCCTTGCTTTCCTCAGCAATCTTTTCATTGATGGGTATTCTGAATTCCTTGTATGAAAGAAACTTCGATCAAATTTCCATTTTCCCAACCTTTGTGATTACTCCCTTGTCGTATTTGGGCGGTATCTTTTACTCTCTGACGGTGCTGCCAGTTTTTTGGCAAAAGGTGGCCTTATTAAATCCGATTATCTATATTATTAGTACGTTTCGTTACGCCTTTTATTCCCATGCTGATATTAATTTAGTGTACTCAATTGGTTTAATGCTTTGCTTTTTTATTATTCTCTACTGGCTTTGTTTGCGACTTATTCAAAGCCGAAAAAACTTTATTGAATAATGACGCAGTCTAATTAAATAAGGAGCTTTCCATGGTTGGTGAACGCAAACGTCTTAGAGAAAAAGTTTATAGTCTAAATAATTTATTACACACCGTCCAAGTCATGCAACCCACGCTCGCGGAGTATGTGAGTGAGCCTGATGCTGAGCACATGGTGACAACTGTGCAAAAGGCCATGCAACAACTGCAAGCTAAAATCATCAATTTACCCTTAGGGCATCGGTTTACCGGTACTTATTATTTACGTGAGCCCTACAGCAATCCCGTGCGCATTACCAAGATCGAAGGTTCAGCGTACTTGCGTGAAGATTTGGTGTCGTGGGAAGTCGAACCCGACGGCCAACCCTCTGAACGCTACGGCTACTTTCGCCAGCTCTACCACGACCCACAATGCCAGCGCATGTTGCAACGCGATGACGGGGAGCCGGTGTTTGAACAACCCGATGCCGAGTCGGATAGCGCCTAGCTTCTCAACCAAACTTCCGGTTTTGCGCCCTCAAATGAGAGCCAAAAACCGGAAAGGCTCTTTTTTAAGGATGAAAGCCGCATGAAAGATCAACACCAAGTGACCGTCCCCTTCAAAGAGTGGCGCTTTATTGCCTTATTATTACTGGTAGGTTTAATTGCAGCAGTCATCCAAGCACTTTACTATCCACTAAATCGCTTGGATTATTGGTTAGCTGTCCTTGCTGGACTCTGTTTTTTGGTTGGCTTGCTGAGTGTGGTACTGGGGTTGCTTGATCGCTCGCGCCGACGCCTCTACACCATTGCCTTACTGAGTTTTGTTCCTGCCAGCGTGTGTTTGTTTGCTAGCTTTTTTGTGCATTAACCTTGGATTTTAGCGGGTTTTTTGCTAGTATCAACGATTCAAAGGTAGTACTGATGAACTGCTTAATGGCAGTGAAACACATGACGTGTCTACTACTTCGGTCACAGGCCGCCCATTTGTGTCGTGAGCCTCACTTCGGTGAGATGGGCCTTTAAAACGGATACCAGACAGTGATGACTTAGCATCGTGTCGTCCTAAAAAAAGATCTCGAGGCCAGCTATGCCCGCCATGAGAGAAGTTTGCTAACCGTTTTACACCGACTTTATTCGCTATGACAGGTTTTGTCGCAGAATGCGTTCGGTGAACTCAACACATTGAATTTGGATCAATGTCTTTTACACACAGTGTTTAGCACTGACTTGTGCGACGATTATTTCGTGGTCATCCGCGTGTGCGCAGCAGACTTAAAGATCCTTCTTTAAGACAGCCAAGCAACAACGGCGAGCGCGTGGTGAAATAATCCGCCTCAGGAAGAAGAATAAACGAGTTAGTACTCGTTGACCGCGTTCTTTAACAACTTGAATTAAAGCGCCAACAACTCATTGATGACACCTTGATTCGTTTCCCTCGGGAGTACTCAACTGTTCCTGATGGGCAGCGATGGCGTGCTCCTTTTTTTTACTTTTACTAAGGAGCATGACTATGGTTACTCAAGGTGTTTATCAATCCGCTACTCGCGGTTCACAATCAACGTCAAACAAACAAACCTCACCCAAAACCTTGGCTGAGTGTTGGGCGTTTGTCACCAAGCTCAATGATTACCAGCTCAAGCAATTACAGCTTTGCCCTGAGGGCGAGTTTTATACGTGTGCGAGCAGTAAAGAAGCGTTAGATGTGATTAATCATCTCAAAGCAGCTTTACGATCAAAAGGCTTTGGTTGTTATGCGTTGCATGACTACGTTTGGATTGTGCCGTTTGTGCATCAAGGTCTGCATCTGCCAGACTTTGCACGCGCTAAGGCGGTGTTGCCGGATTTTCGCAGTGAATTGGTCGATCGTTTAGATCCGACTGCATCACAACGAAAACCGCGCAAGCCGTTACTTCCCTTTACACTCAATCGCCAAGGCTGGTTTACAGTGGCTGCGGTACTGGGTGTGTTGATTTTAGCGCTGTAAGGTTTGTCACGCAGCACACTGTTTTTTTACCCATCGGGGAATCGCTATCCCGATGGGGTGGGTCACGATTCTCTGATTTTTTTAACGTTAAGGAGAATCGTATGACTGATCAACGCCGTGTGATACCTCAGTATACCGTGAGGCACTGGGAAGGGTTTCCCCGGTTAAATTTTCCTAAGGAAAACAGCTTAGCTCACTTTCTTGCGACTACATCAAAGTATGTGTTACTGAAAAATCTTGCCAGCGTCATTCATCAGGCACTGGAGCGATTAATCAGTGAAGGCAGTATGAACTTCGATAAGCTTGCGTTGTATGAAGGCTATTATGACAGCTTGGGATATCGGGTGCTCGATTGGCCTGAGGTGATTACCCATGTTGCCTATAATGACTTCGGTGAAGCCTGTGAAATGCCTGAGCAACTCATTGTGGCCTATCATTTTGAGGGCACCTATTCGGTGCAGCTGCTCGGTCATCACCTCATTAGTGGTACAGATGATTCGATCGACACGCAAAAGGTGATTGAGTCGGGTGTCTCTCTGCATCGCGCCCTACTGATGAGTTACTTGCATTACCAGCAATTGCTAGCCAATCGGCAACACTACTTGCATCAAGAAAAACGGTCTCAAACCCGTTTAGAGTGGGAAAAGTTTGATGATCCGTGGGATAAGTTTGATCACCCACCCTTTTAACTACCCTAAGGGGATCCACTTCCCTTAGGGCGTAGTGGGTCTTCTTTTTTTAAAAAGGAGACGAGCATGTCTACTTGTGTTTTAACGTCTAAGTCCGTTGTGATTAAGAGACTATGTCAAACGATTCGTCGTGAGATAGAGGCTTTGATCAACACAGAAAAGATGAACCATGAGCAACTGGAAGCGTATGAGCTAGGTAATGATTTTCAAGGTTACCCAGTTTATGTGTGGGCGCCGTTAATAACAGGTTCCGCTCTCAATACTGTGAGTGGCCTTTGGGAAGGACTCGAAGAACAGCTTTTCGTGACCTCTCATTTTAACGGCACTTATTCGGTGTATCACCGCAGCCAAGACTTTATTGCAGGCACTGATCTCACTTACCCTCTTAACGAGCTACTCGTGAGTGGTGTGAGGTTAGAAGAAGCAATTCGTTTGGGTTGTGAGCAACACCAACACCTCTTAGCACGTCAGCGGACTCCTTGTTCGCAGGTCGCATAAGGTGCGGTGTTTTTTCTTTTTTAGCCACCCTAAGGGGATCCACGCCCCTTAGGGGGTTGTGGGTTTTCTTTTTCAACGAGGAGAAAAAAATGGCAAATGACATTAATTGGCAAGCGGTTGAATCGGAATTGGTTCACACCATCGAACACCTACAGACCCTAGGGTTACAGGTGGACGTGGTCGGGAATTGGCTTTGGCTCTCGGGTCAAACCAAACCCCACGTGAACGTCTTGCGTGAAGTCGGTTGTCAATGGTCTATCAACAAACAGCGTTGGTTTTACAAACCGCGATGCTTACCGTTTAAGCGCCACGCGCAACAAAGCTGGCCGATGGAGAAAATCCAGCACCGCTTTGGTCGGCAAGCACGTCGGGTGGTAAAGCAAACTGCTGCGCATGCGTGCGATTAAGCGCGAATGCTGGGTCAACTTTTTTTAATCAATGAGGAATGAAACCATGTCACACTATCAAAATAACGTGTCGTTAGTCGGTTATGTCGGTCAAGTGAAGTTTTTCACGTCAGAAGGCAAACAGCCTTTTGCGAAGTTAAGCTTTGCGACCACAAAACGCTTTCAAGATCAGCAAGGTCAGTGGGTGGAACACACCAGCTGGCATACCTTGCATTGCTTTGGCAAGCTCGCTGAGTTTATCCAGGGCAAAGTCGAGAAAGGCAGTTATTTATCCGTGTCCGGTGAGCTTGAATACCAGTCTTGGGAATCTAAGACCGGTGAAAAGCACACCAGTGCGGTGATTCGGGTGCATCACTTGCACCGCTTGATCGATAAAAAACTACAAACCCGTTTAGAC
>CBDALO010000084.1:0-90621 GCA_965196985.1 Gammaproteobacteria bacterium
CTAATTTTTAAAGAGCAGTAGTTATTATGCTTTAATTGGGTAGGTATTTCTATGCGCCCTGATACCTAAAATACACCGTAATTGAACCAAGCCAAAAACCGCTAGAAGAGCTGTGTTCCCCAGTGTTCCTTGGCAACGCTGCCAATTTCATTTGCAGCAAAATGCTCAGGCTCACATACCAAAGCGCTCAATGAAGGAACCAGTAGCTGAGGAGATTACAGCTATATTTAATGCCTCAAACATTCATGAGTCGGAAAGACTATTGGCTATGGCGGTAGATAAATATCAGCAAACAGCACCAGAGCTTTAGACCTTCTGCGTAACTAAGGGCAGTTCTAGAAACTAGCTAAAATTTCCTTATAATTGCCTGATTAATAATCATTCATGGAAAGGCATATGCTATTAAGCTATCAGCAACTCAGTAACCGCCCGCGTATTTTTAAAAAGTTAACTGGTTTGACCCTTGATGATTTTGAAACGATACACCAACAAGTGAAGTCATCACTTGATGATGAGTTTAGTAAGCTGGGAAGGCGCCCGAAACTCACCACGCACCATGATCGCCTTTTGCTTCTCATGATGTACTATCGCACTTATGTAACACATGAATTCTTAGGTTACTTTGTTGGTTTGGATGACAGTAATGTCTGCCGCTTATTTAAACGCTTAGAACCCTTAGTGGCCAAGCATATTCATATTAAAAAAGACAGAACCCTAACAGAAGATGCGGTTTGCGCTATATTAATGGATGTAACGGAGCAGCCTATTCAGCGCCCCAAAAAGAAGAAGCCACGTAAAGATTATTATTCTGGTAAAAAGAAAAGACATACTCAAAAGGTGGAGATAGCAATGAGTACATCCGGAAAAATAATCAACGTCTCTCAAACAATGCCTGGGAGGGTTCATGATATTAAGATCCGACAACGTGGCAGCCCACTGCCACCAGCAGAAAAATATGCTGATCTAGGATACCAAGGAATTCAACATACTGACCCCTTGGTTAACTTACCTCATAAAAAGCCCAAAGGCGGCAAATTAACTACTCAACAAAAAGAGGATAACCGTAATCACAGCAAGATCCGTATTAGGGTTGAACATCAATTCTCAAAATTTAAAAAATTCCGCATTCTTGGGGAGGTGTATAGGAATTTTCGCAGAAAACACAATATGAGATTTAATATTATTGCTGGGATTCTCAATCTTCAAGCCGGATTCTAAAACTACAAACGAGCATAAGCTCGCCCAGTATTTAGTTTCGCAGAAGGTCTTTTCTTCTTGGTTGGAAGTGAATATACCGGAGGGCTTAGTAGTGATGAACTTTGACAGGCCGCATCAAAAAAGATTAAGAACCAGTAACATAGCTGAGCGCGTAAACAGAGAGGTAAAAAGAAGGACGCATACAGTTGGAATTTTCCCTAATACTGAATCGTGCCTAAGGCTCGTATCAGCTGTTTTAGTGGAAATTGATGACCAGTGGAGCGGATCACCTAGATACTTAAGTTGAAGTGAATAATAAGGCTTCATAGGGTTTTAGGATAGATCATTCTTGTTCTTATTAACGAGATATAATTGCTATTACCTAAAAGTTAATAATTTATTTTGAGAGGAGAAAAATTTGAGGTATAAATAATTTTTTAGATTGATTAGCATAATTAATTTAAGATATTATGCGATGAGACAGGTACAATAGAGTGCCATTTAGAATTTTAAAGGTTTTTCTAAGTACTGAAGTTGGTTTTTACAGACAAAATAACGCTCTATCAGCGTATTCTCTGACTGATCATGAATCTGCACAAAAGATGCAGGAAGCAAAGAAGACGTTATTTGAGAAAATAACAAAAGAGCAAATAGCTGATACTATCAGCACTGAAGACTAACCGATGGACCATCATGGTGACATCTGTTCAGATGCTGCTTCAGGCTCATCTTACGATTGGAATATACTCAGAACCCTCGGCTTTCCTGCCTCGCGCGTTGGCTCTCCAGTTGCTTGGATTTTAGAAGCAACTAGAGTAGTTTTAAGTTAAAAGGCTGTCACACCAACTCACCGGAACTATATAATAAAACCCAAGAGAGCCTTCTCTTTTCCAGGTAGGCTCTTACAATCCTGCATCTGTAATACTATTAAAAACCGACCCATATCCTTCACAATCATCTACAGCATCTCTTGGTTCGCAACAGGTATCAACTTTAGCAGTAGAAGCATTCGTAAAAAAAGACGCTGAACTGTTAGACATAAATTTACCTGCGTCATATACAGGAAGGTTAAGATTTGTAGCAAGCTCATCATGTTTTATTCTAAGCTGTCCTAAATTTGATTTTGGCTTATCCACGCCCACAGGTGTAAACCCAGTCTTTTTGTAAAATATTTTATATAAAACATGGTCCTGATCAGTAAGTGCAGAATGAATTACTTTATACTTTTCTGTATCATCATCCTCGCCAACTAAAATCTGTTTCAGTAACTCTTTTTTATGCCTTATTAACCACTGATAAATAGAAGTAGAAACCGTTTCTCCAGTTTTCAATCGTGGAAGAAGAGCATTTATTAAGTTATTCGGCGTAAAGAATTGACTACCAGTGCTCAGAAGATCGCTTATTTCGCGATCTAGGAAGTTGCTGAACGATACAACCGCTCGATCGTAAAGCACTATTGCCGCCACGTAATCTTTTGAGCCACCCAGGCCGTGTTGATGCATATATGCGCGATTACGCATCGCATAGGCATTACCCAGCTTAATCGCTTGCTCGTAAAGCACTATTGCCGCCGCGTAATCTTTTGAGCCACCCAGGCCGTGTTGATGCATATATGCGCGGTCATTCATCGCAGTGGCATTACCCAGCTTAATCGCTTGCTCGTAAAGCGCTATTGCCGCCGCGTAATCTTTTGAGCCACCCAGGCCGTGTTGATGCATATATGCGCGGTCACGCATCGCAGTGGCATTACCCAGCTTAATCGCTTGCTCGTAAAGCGCTATTGCCGCCGCGGAATCTTTTGAGCCACCCAGGCCGTATTGATGCATATATGCGCGATTACACATCGCACAGGCATCACCCAGCTCAATCGCTTTCTCGTAAAGCGCTATTGCCGCCGCGTAATCTTTTGAGCCACCCAGGCCGTGTTCATGCATATATGCGCGATTACGCATCGCAGTGGCATTACCCAGCTTAATCGCTTTCTCGTAAAGCGCTATTGCCGCCGCGTAATCTTTTGAGCCACCCAGGCCGTGTTCATGCATACATGCGCGGTCATTCATCGCAGTGGCATTACCCAGCTTAATCGCTTTCTCGTAAAGCACTATTGCCGCCGCGTAATCTTTTGAGCCACCCAGGCCGTGTTGATGCATATATGCGCGATTACGCATCGCATAGGCATTACCCAGCTTAATCGCTTGCTCGTAAAGCACTATTGCTGCCGCGTAATCTTTTGAGCCACCCAGGCCGTGTTCATGCATATATGCGCGGTCATTCATCGCAGTGGCATCACCCAGCTTAATCGCTTGCTCGTAAAGCGCTATTGCCGCCGCGTAATCTTTTGAGCCACCCAGGCCGAGTTGATGCATATATGCGCGGTCACTCATCGCAGTGGCATTACCCAGCTTAATCGCTTTCTCGTAAAGCGCTATTGCCGTCGCGTAATCTTTTGAGCCACCCAGGCCGTGTTGATGCATATATGCGCGATTACACATCGCACAGGCATCACCCAGCTCAATCGCTAGCTCGTAAAGCACTATTGCCGCCGCGTAATCTTTTGAGCCACCCAGGCCGTGTTCATGCATATATGCGCGGTTATTCATCGCAGTGGCATTACCCAGCTTAATCGCTTTCTCGTAAAGCGCTATTGCCGTCGCGTAATCTTTTGAGCCACCCAGGCCGTGTTGATGCATATATGCGCGATTACACATCGCACAGGCATCACCCAGCTCAATCGCTTTCTCGTAAAGCGCTATTGCCGCCGCGGAATCTTTTGAGCCACCCAGGCCGTGTTCATGCATATATGCGCGGTCACTCATCGCAGTGGCATCACCCAGCTTAATCGCTTGCTCGTAAAGCACTATTGCCGCCGCGGAATCTTTTGAGCCACCCAGGCCGTGTTGATGCATATATGCGCGATTACACATCGCACAGGCATCACCCAGCTCAATCGCTTGCTCGTAAAGCGCTATTGCCGCCGCGTAATCTTTTGAGCCACCCAGGCCGTGTTGATGCATATATGCGCGATTACGCATCGCAGTGGCATTACCCAGCTTAATCGCTTTCTCGTAAAGCGCTATTGCCGCCGCGCAATCTTTTGAGCCACCCAGGCCGTGTTGATGCATATATGCGCGATTACACATCGCAGTGGCATTACCCAGCTTAATCTCTTTCTCGTAAAGCGCTATTGCCGTATCGTATAAAGAATTAGCGTGGCTAAGACCCACAACGCCACGTTTATTAAATATAGATAAAACATCTACATCATTATAAAATGAGTCTTTACTAGGATCATCATGTAATTTTTTAAGGCCCTCGCTAGTGCGCCATCCTTTCTGTAAATTCCATTGACTTGCTGAAAATAAGCAGGCGACTCAGTCAGATTAGAAATTCCTTTTAAGGTAAACTTAACCAAAAAAGAGGAATGACAATGAGCTGCTATAAAAATGAGAACTTAATCGAAGAAGCCATACATGTTTTAGCGATGGAGGGGTTTGAAGCTTTACCTAAGCTTGTCTCCAGGTTGATGAATGAGGCTATGTTAATAGAAAGGGAGCGCCATTTAAATGCCAGTCCTTATGAGCGAACTGGCGATAGAAACGGATATGCGAACGGCTTTAAACCAAGGTTAATTAACACAGGTCAAGGTCAGCTTGAGCTACAGATACCGCAGGTTAGAGACTCCAATGAAGCCTTCTATCCATCAGTCTTAGAGCGAGGTGTACGCTCTGATAGAGCACTTAAGCTGGCTGTCGCTGAAATGTATGTGCATGGGGTTTCCACGCGCAAAGTTGAAAAGGTGCTAAAGCAACTCTGTGGAACAGATATTTCAAGCACAGAGGTAAGCCGTTGCGCTAAATTGTTGGATGAAGATTTAAAGAAATGGCGAAATAAGCCGTTAGGAAAGATAAAATATCTTTGGCTAGATGCACGTTATGAGAAGGTGCGCACTAGCGGCACAGTACAAGACTGTGCGGTATTGATAGCCTATGGCTTTGATGAATCAACCGGCAAGAGAACAGTGCTAGGTGTTTCTGTTGCGTTATCAGAGGCTGAGGTACATTGGCGTGATTTTCTTCAGCAGTTGGTTGAGCGAGGTATACATGGTATTGAGTTGATTACTAGCGACGCTCATACTGGCCTAAAAGCCGCTAGAAGAGCTGTGTTCCCCAGTGTTCCTTGGCAACGCTGCCAATTTCATTTGCAGCAAAATGCTCAGGCTCACATACCAAAGCGCTCAATGAAGGAACCAGTAGCTGAGGAGATTACAGCTATATTTAATGCCTCAAACATTCATGAGTCGGAAAGACTATTGGCTATGGCGGTAGATAAATATCAGCAAACAGCACCAGAGCTTTCTTCTTGGTTGGAAGTGAATATACCGGAGGGCTTAGTAGTGATGAACTTTGACAGGCCGCATCAAAAAAGATTAAGAACCAGTAACATAGCTGAGCGCGTAAACAGAGAGGTAAAAAGAAGGACGCATACAGTTGGAATTTTCCCTAATACTGAATCGTGCCTAAGGCTCGTATCAGCTGTTTTAGTGGAAATTGATGACCAGTGGAGCGGATCACCTAGATACTTAAGTTGAAGTGAATAATAAGGCTTCATAGGGTTTTAGGATAGATCATTCTTGTTCTTATTAACGAGATATAATTGCTATTACCTAAAAGTTAATAATTTATTTTGAGAGGAGAAAAATTTGAGGTATAAATAATTTTTTAGATTGATTAGCATAATTAATTTAAGATATTATGCGATGAGACAGGTACAATAGAGTGCCATTTAGAATTTTAAAGGTTTTTCTAAGTACTGAAGTTGGTTTTTACAGACAAAATAACGCTCTATCAGGCCCTCTTGATTGATGCTGTTACTTTGCGCTCCTGCTATAGAGTTCATCATACTTTGAAAACTTTGACTTTGGTTTGATAACCATCTCAGCTGGTCATGACTTATCATACCGTTATTACCATTAGCTACAGCAATAATGCTGTCATAGTATCGACTAGCTCTGTCTTCCCGATAGCCACTAGCTTGTATATCCATTACTACCATGTTATATAAGGCGTCAAGATCATTATTTCTTGCTACTAACAATAAGCAAGTGAAATAATCTGGGCGTGAAGATACAATAATATCCCTAATCAATTTTAAATCTGTATTATTTGAAATTGAAATATGTTTGGATTGAACCATTGAAGTAAGGTAATTTAGTACTTGTTTGTCGCTAGCTAAATTTACCGCTATGTCAAACGGTATAGTTTCTCTACCATTCTGAGAAATAGATAACAACCAACTCTTTATTTGATTGGTTTCATCTGTTAATAAGTCATAAAGTTTGTTAGCGTCTTCAACCTCATAATCAGTAATTTTGCTAGTGCGCCATCCTTTCTGTAAATTCCATTGACTTGCTGAAAATAAGCAGGTGACTCAGTCAGATTAGAAATTCCTTTTAAGGTAAACTTAACCAAAAAAGAGGAATGACAATGAGCTGCTATAAAAATGAGAACTTAATCGAAGAAGCCATACATGTTTTAGCGATGGAGGGGTTTGAAGCTTTACCTAAGCTTGTCTCCAGGTTGATGAATGAGGCTATGTTAATAGAAAGGGAGCGCCATTTAAATGCCAGTCCTTATGAGCGAACTGGCGATAGAAACGGATATGCGAACGGCTTTAAACCAAGGTTAATTAACACAGGTCAAGGTCAGCTTGAGCTACAGATACCGCAGGTTAGAGACTCCAATGAAGCCTTCTATCCATCAGTCTTAGAGCGAGGTGTACGCTCTGATAGAGCACTTAAGCTGGCTGTCGCTGAAATGTATGTGCATGGGGTTTCCACGCGCAAAGTTGAAAAGGTGCTAAAGCAACTCTGTGGAACAGATATTTCAAGCACAGAGGTAAGCCGTTGCGCTAAATTGTTGGATGAAGATTTAAAGAAATGGCGAAATAAGCCGTTAGGAAAGATAAAATATCTTTGGCTAGATGCACGTTATGAGAAGGTGCGCACTAGCGGCACAGTACAAGACTGTGCGGTATTGATAGCCTATGGCTTTGATGAATCAACCGGCAAGAGAACAGTGCTAGGTGTTTCTGTTGCGTTATCAGAGGCTGAGGTACATTGGCGTGATTTTCTTCAGCAGTTGGTTGAGCGAGGTATACATGGTATTGAGTTGATTACTAGCGACGCTCATACTGGCCTAAAAGCCGCTAGAAGAGCTGTGTTCCCCAGTGTTCCTTGGCAACGCTGCCAATTTCATTTGCAGCAAAATGCTCAGGCTCACATACCAAAGCGCTCAATGAAGGAACCAGTAGCTGAGGAGATTACAGCTATATTTAATGCCTCAAACATTCATGAGTCGGAAAGACTATTGGCTATGGCGGTAGATAAATATCAGCAAACAGCACCAGAGCTTTCTTCTTGGTTGGAAGTGAATATACCGGAGGGCTTAGTAGTGATGAACTTTGACAGGCCGCATCAAAAAAGATTAAGAACCAGTAACATAGCTGAGCGCGTAAACAGAGAGGTAAAAAGAAGGACGCATACAGTTGGAATTTTCCCTAATACTGAATCGTGCCTAAGGCTCGTATCAGCTGTTTTAGTGGAAATTGATGACCAGTGGAGCGGATCACCTAGATACTTAAGTTGAAGTGAATAATAAGGCTTCATAGGGTTTTAGGATAGATCATTCTTGTTCTTATTAACGAGATATAATTGCTATTACCTAAAAGTTAATAATTTATTTTGAGAGGAGAAAAATTTGAGGTATAAATAATTTTTTAGATTGATTAGCATAATTAATTTAAGATATTATGCGATGAGACAGGTACAATAGAGTGCCATTTAGAATTTTAAAGGTTTTTCTAAGTACTGAAGTTGGTTTTTACAGACAAAATAACGCTCTATCGTAATTTTATATACTGTAATTCCTGTATCACGTTTAATTTTATCTTTTAAATCAGAGCCAGCACCCATAACTAAGTTTCCTCAAAACAATCAACAATATGTTTCATGATAATCGCTCATCGTTAATATAATATGATAAAATCATGGTTGTTTATGTGGTATTTCTTACGCATAGTTCGGGTATCTCCATAACCCGGGACAGTGAAACATCTTAGGATTCTTTCCATGTGTCATTCATTTTTTTGACCATGTCACGCTTCGCAAGTTGAAATTCTTTGTAAGCGATCCACGGGCGTCCTTGCTTCCGTAGCTAACACGTGCTAGGTGCTAGGTGCTATCCGGCGGCACATTCCATGGCAGCAGTGCCTCAATATCTTCTAATGTTTTGCAATGTGGTAGGCGCTCATAAAGATAGGTGAAGTATCGACAGACATTGTGATGATGCAGTTCAGCAGTTAGAGCTAGACTTGCATGCATTGCTAGTGCGTTAGCGCCTGGCATTGTGTCGCAAAATAGAAAGTTCTTCCTTGCAAGCACTAAGAGCTTAATGTCTCTCTCTGTGTGATTGTTATCAATCTCACATCTACCATCATCAAGAAACCGAGTCATGTTTTCCCAATGCTTGATGACATATTCCATTGCCCTGCCAAGATGAGATTGTGGTAGAACCTTTGGATAATACTCCTCTAGCCACTCCTTGTACTCATCCATAATCGGTTTTGATTCTTTCTGCCGAAGCGCAAGGCGTTGCTCAGGCGACATCTCTTCTTCTTTCGCCTTTCTTTCAATCCGGTAGAGTTTTTTATAGACCCGCATAGCATGAGCGGCTAACCCATTCTTTTTGGTCGCCTTGGTGATCTCTTCAAATTTCCTGCGGGCATGAAGGTTGCACGCAATGATCGTAACGCCGGTATTTTCTAATTGGTCGAATATAGGGCTTGCATCAGTATGAAGCTTGCCAGTCCACCCTTGAAACCATTCTACTAGAAACTCACTGTGGTCACTTGGCGTATAGGCAAACAGGATAACCTCACGACCAGGAGCACCACCTCGCATGCAATGAATCAGTGACTTAGTTTGTGGCCGTCGACCAGGCTCTTTTAAGACTTGTAATTTAGTCGCGTCACAACTTGCTATTTCATAATCCAGCAGCTCATCCTTCAATAGATTATAAATCGGCTGTAAAGGTTTAGTCAGCTCAATAAACCAACGTGACATAGTTTGCCTGGATAGATTGACGCCGTATTGTGAGCGTAGTTGTTTTTCTAAATGATAAAAGGGTTGTCTATCCTTGATTTTACTAGACACTAAATGCGCTAGTAATGATTCAGACGCCTCGGCCTTAGGTAGGATATGTAAAGGCTTAGGTGCAACCGTAACACCACCTTGCTCGCAATCACAGCCTAGTTTTTCACGGCGCTCTTCAATCATTTCAAAGACAGCTGGTTTGTAGTTCAGTATTTTTTTAGTCTCAAAACCCATTGGGCATTTTTCTTTACCGCAAGGACAAATACGCTGGTCATCAGGTACTGGAATGATTCTCACCGTCACAGGTAATTCATTCTTGACCTTCTTCTTACGTTTGTGAGAAGAGACAACAACTGCTTCATCATCTTCTTGATCCTCCGGTGTTGAGAGATCACCGAAGAGTGGCAACTGATCTTCTATGTAGCGCTCAGATTTACTACCAAAATGCTGTCGTTGGAGCTTAGCAAATTGTATCTTCAAATGATCATAAGCCTCGGCATACTGTTCAACACGAGCATGTTCTATTTCAAGCTTATGACAAAGCTTTTCATTTATTCCGACTTGTTGATAGAAAAGCTCACTAGGGACTGTTTGCATTGCGTTTCTCATTCAAGTAACTACTGCAAAGTGTACCATGACATTTTAAGTGCAATATTTTCTTCCTCAGGCGCTTGGTTAGCGCATATTACTTTTTTGGGGTAGCTGGTCATTGTGATGTTTTCTTTTCAACTCCTAGCGGATCTCACAAAGCCTGGGCTAAGGATATAAAACAAGCATTAAAATCACGTGTAAAATCAAAAAACACAGAAAAAACCTGTCAAGACTTTTTTTGCCATTTTAGTAAAAAAACTCGGGGGAGACTTTGGGTAATGACTTTTGCTTCATCCAGTTTAAACCTGACAATAACCAGCTTAACTGATCTTGGGTCAACTCGATAGTCTCATCTGCTTCGCTAGGGAACTTCAGCTTACCTTTTTCTAATCGTTTGTAGCAAAGCCAAAAACCATTTTGGTCGTACCAAAGTAATTTTATTTTATCGCGCTGCCTGTTACGAAAAAGAAATAGCTGGCCTGAGCTTGGGGTCATTGAGAGATGATCGGCAATCAGCATTACTAGGCCATCAATCTGTTTTCTAAAGTCCACAGGGGTACGATAAAACCAGATCGGTGTTTTCCAGTTCTGAAACATTAGCAAAGCCTCTGAATCAAAGACGCTAAGCTATCCTGGTCATAAAAGCTAATCTGTATGTGTGAGTTGACCTGCATGACAGCCACTGGTTGTGCTGGCTGCTCAGACACGCAAACAACCTTTGCTAGCGTTTTTTGCTGTTCTCTTCTCAAACGATAGAGAAACTGCGTGTAAGGTACGTTATTCTCTCGGCAGTATTTCGCTTTGGTTAACTTGCTTTGCTTAAAGTCGGAAAGGTGTTTTTCCCAATAAGCATCTGTGTAAGTAGCATTTTCATTTTCAGGATTTGTTGCTGACATACCGTAAGCTCCTTGTTACTATTTGCGGGAGCATACAGTCACATGAATTTAACTAGTTGACTAGGGTGTACTTGCTGGATCGCTTACAGATATTGAGGCACTGCTGCCATGGAATGTGCCGCCGGATAGCACCTAGCACGTGTTAGCTACGGAAGCAAGGACGCCCGTGGATCGCTTACCATTAACCAGGATTCCGGCCGGACCTCGTAATATTTTTAAAGTCCATTTAATAATGCGACAATTTTTCTAGCAACGCAGTACGCTAAATTAGTAGGAACTGCGTTTCCTATTTGTCTATACTGACTGCTAATTGAGCCCGAGAATTTCCAACAATCGGGAAAAGTCTGAATTCTCGCATACTCCCTAATTGACAAAGGCCTATTTTCTTCGGGATGGCATCTTTCAGTTTGTTTCTGAGCCGGAGCGCAGGTAAGCGTTAAACTTGGAGCATCATATGATAACCTTCTTGCCATCCCGGTTTTCCCACCGCCCAGAAAATAACTTCCTTGCATATATTCTTTTTGGAGATCATCTGGCAAATCTACCCAACATCCCCCTGGCGGCACTAAAGCCATAATTTCTCTTTTTCTTTTGGGATAAACTTGACCCTCTGATACTGGACAATCAGTCTCGTATAGCCTCCCCTTTTTAAATGCATCAGCAAGCGTCATTACTTCAGGAAAAGGCTCAGGCCAACTGAATTTCGCTTTTTTAACTAAGTCATTTCTAACGCAAACTAAAAACAATCGTTCTCTCTTTTGTGGAACACGATAAAAAATCGCCTTTAACACTCTTGAATCAATTAAAGTATAGCCAAGTTCAGCTATTACCGATTTAATTACCTTTAAGGTTTCCCCTTTGTCATGAGTTAATAGGCCTCGAACGTTTTCACCTAGAAATACTTTTGGTTGAATCTCTTTAATCGCTCTTGCAAATTCAAAAAACAGCGTTCCCCTAATATCATCAAAACCTAATTTTTTCCCAGCATACGAAAAAGCCTGACAAGGAAATCCACCCGAAACAAGATCTATATCTTTATATATACTAAAATCAACATTTTTTACATCACCCTCTATAACATTCCATTCCGGCCTGTTTTCTCGCAAAGTTGCACATGAATTTTTATCTATTTCGTTAAGTGCAACAACATTAAAACCAGCCTTTTCTAATCCTAATGCTAATCCACCCGCGCCAGCGAAAAGTTCAACCGTTCTATATTGTTTTTTAGGAATAATTTTTTCATCATCACTCCACTTTGAATCAAGTAATGCTCGTACTTGTGGAAAATGACTTAAGTCTTTTAGTCTGTATTTTCCGTTTTTAAGCGGTTTTATTTTTTCTGTGCTTCTCCACTGTTCAATGTTTGTCTTTGAAACTGACAATATATCAGCTAACAAATGTCCAGAAACGGCAATTTTAGACATCAAAATCTCCAAACCCTTCATAATTCTTAAATGCGAGAAGATAGAGGCTTTTTAATAAATTTGGGGAAATTTTATTTAGATCAGATAGGGTGCTGCCTCTATATAATGTAGGCTATATTGCTGCTGGCACGCCAAAATCATTGACCTTCTCCCAAAACTGATCCCATCTGCCTTTAGTCTTTACTAGTGTTCTCAAGCATAAAACGATTTTCATTCCCTTGTCTTTCCAGCGCATTCCTGATCCGCCTAATCTTTGTTTAACAATTGTTTTACATGCTGCTTCAGTGACGCCAGAGCCAATTGGTGCATTCTGCTTAATCAAATTATGATACGACATTCGCTTTTCTTTAATATTATTTTCAAAATACGTAATTGTTCCTTCTAGCTTTTCTCTAAGCGATTTATTCAGTTTTTTATTTAGATGCTCTTTAAGCTCAGCAAGTATTCTACCTGCCGCACCTTTCTTGTGCTTTAAGTCATGACATCTCTCTTCGAGCCAAACATCACGCTCATCTCTTTCAGATTTTTTGGTAAATACTGCCTTTGATGCTTCGCCGAGATATTCAGTTGCATGCCAAAAATCTAAAATTTGCGTATCAGTATGTTTTTTTAGAAATGGCCAATTATTTTTTGCTCCATCAGCAACGCCAATTGTTTTAGCATCAGGGTAATATTTCTTTTTCAGCTTTATTTCCTTTTCAAGCCTATTAAAGAATTCATCTTTTCCATATTCTGGTGATGCTGCAACGTAGGTTGTGTGCAGGCGTGCACCATGCTTATCATACATGGAAATAGTTCCAACCATGCTCTCTCTATAACCATCATCAACGGTGAGAACATATGCACCATCTAAGCTAATACTTAGCATCTCAATGCCTGCATCAAGCTTTGGCTCTTCATATTCCCACTCAGCCTCTTTGGCTTGTGCAATACCGCCAACAAAATCAGTTGCCCGTTGCAAGTATGAATGTGAGATTTTACGGTTATGATTGACCTTGAGATCATCAATAACACTAGGAGCAGGTAAGCTTGAGTATTTATGTGAGATTATTTTTGCAAATCGCGGTGTTGATCCTTGGATAATTCTAGCCTTATCTTCTAAAGGACAAAAGATCTTCCCGCCTTTAGAGGTTTGATAAACATAACGCTTAACTCGAGCAACTCCATAAGGCGTTTGGTAATTTGCTTCATCTCTACTTCGTGCTGTTAGCTTTATTTTTCCAACATGGATAGGAGAGCCATCTGCATCAAACTTACTTAAAGCTTTTTCAGTGGCTAATGTTCCAACCTCATTAAGGCCGTCAAGAATTGCATCCTCACATTCAAGCATGGATCCTTTTAGTGGAAGCTTGAGCTCAATAGTTAATTCATTATTTTCATCAGAGAGAATTCTAGCTAACATCCAAACACCATCCGTAATCAAGTTAAAGTGTATATTATGCTATATTTTCTACATTATATAAAGGCAGCACCCATCAGATAAAACTGTATTTTTCTCCACCTCTGGCGGCATTCCAGAAAGGACATCTTCGATAACCAGTGGTAATTTTTCACATAACTTTTTGAAAGCTATTCTATCCCCCGTAACCAGCTCATAAAATTTATCAATAGACACTCTTCTAATATTTTTATGAGAACACAAAGATCCGTCTAATCGAACTTTCCATGTGATATCTTGACTTTTTCTAGCAATAACCTCAACCAACATGCAAGTTGATTCTGGATGCTTTAATACGGTATTTTGCATCCTCATGTATGTTTTTTGAGAAGAAGATGAATTCATGGTGTTATGCTTATTCTTCATTTCTATATAATAATTTTTTTCAAGATTAATCACATCATAACCAGTTTTTGGCACATCCCACCCAGTTCCAATATACTTAAAGATATTCTGATGAAAATATCCAATATGATTGTTATTAGACTTATCCATCTGCCTAACAATTTCGGCTTCAATAGCATCCTTAATGGTTTTGTTATAAACCTTAGAATCAAATGTTAATTTAATTGGATCAATTAAGTTTTTATTAAATTTCTTAAGATTAATTTTAAACCTATATTTTTCAACCGTTTCCTTTGTATGTGTAAATAAATCCAGATCTGTAATAAAACCCAGTTTATAATTTTGCATACCTTATCCTTTATCATCTTTTCCAATATTGACTTCTAACATAAATCCTAAAATGCAGCTTTATCGAGCCTACTCAACCTGGACTCGACTAGGGCTGAGCTCTAAATAATTAACCGCTTCCCAAGTCTCTACATTAATTTGAAAACTAATTGTATTTTTTGGATCTAAGGATTTTAAGATTACTTAAAATATCTCTTTGGGACAATCAGGGTTAGAACAGGATGTGAAACTATAAATGAACTCCTTTGAATCCAGCTCTATACGTGTTTTAGACATAATATAATACCTATTTATCTAGTAATACAATTTAACACCTACCGGCTATTACCAGTATTGATAATTGCTCGATTTATTTGTCGTCCTTTTAAAAACAAACTTAATAAAACTTGGTAGCCATTAAAAGTAGCAAGACCATATGTAATGATAAAAAGTGAAAACCATTCATGTGTTAAACTACCTAATAATCCAGACAAACTTGCTGGGAATAGATGGCTTGTAAAAATAACTTGATATAAATTTATAACAACCAGCAGCAGTAAGGCTATAAACATGGATAGAATTAATGTCGTTTTAATACCCTCTTTAGGGATGACGTGCTTTCCTAATGACCTTTGTAAAAAATCTGGGTATAAGGGGTTATTTATTAGCAAGTAAAGACATGTGGCACTATGTAAAACTCTCAGCATAATTAATGCGATTAGTATTGATAATAGCAATAATACATTCGCGCAGTATAGATACTGTATAGCTAGATAAAGGTATCCAACATCTAGCCCTATGTGAATAAGTAGGATACAGACTCCAATTAATGACAAATGGCTTAAAAGTAACTTGAGATTTGTGCGAATTTCGTTCAATGTGTAACTCATTTCTTTATTTAATTAAGAATAATCCGCGCACTATACAATATAAGCATCATTTGGCCAACTAGAACGTTAGTACCCATAAGGTCACTTATGGGGGGCTATCTTTTCGGGCGGTTTGGCTGGTTTTTGGGCAGCGCTTCCCCTACAATGATGACGGGTCACGTATGATGCGTCACAGGGGGTCAAAATGCCGAGTAAAAAATCTGTTCAAAATCAATCGATTAGCGCCGAATCTGGGACGGTTGAACAGCAATTTCAGCGTGAACGCGCCGCCGCACGAGCACGCAAAAGCCGCCAAAAGAAAAAAGCGCTGGGATTCAAGACCGTCAGGCTGGAGTTAGAACCGAATTATTATCAGCACTTTGAAGCCTTGTGCGAAGCCAAAGCCCGTGATCTGCCCGCCTCCTTCGATCAACGGCTACTGAAAACCAAAGCGAAAGCCTTGGTAATCAAAGAAGCGCTCAACCAAACCAGTACCACCTTTCTCACCTTGACCGAGCAAATTGAGCAGCTCAAAGCCGAAATTCGTGCCCTCTCCCCCAGTTTCTTTAAAACCGATGCCGATCAGGCCACTCCCCTGCCTCAAGCTATTCTCGCCCTACCCGATGACCCTGAGCACCTCAAAACGCTGTTAGCTCGGTTTTACAAAGACAGTGTCCTCGCCAAGCGCCAAGCCGAGGAATGGCAACGTCGTGCGAATCAATACCATGCCCTTTATGAAGCCGCTAACAATGAAGTCGATCGGTTACGGGGACTTTTTGAGGGTAGTGATAACTCGCAATAAGCCTACAGCCAACTACGGGTTAAAGCCAAACCACTTTACGATGGCGCAGTAGGTAATACAAAATCTCATAGCGTTTCTCGCAATAGAATTTGTTTTTAATCGCATCGAGATGATTTTCCACGCCTCGCACCGTAATCCCTAAGGCTTGCGCCATCGCTTTAGTGGTTAAGCCCTCAAGCAATAACACAATCACCTGCTTTTGGCGTGCGGTTAGGATCACATCAACTTCCTCACTAAAGCGCAGCTCAGGCGGCTTTAAAGGTGGAAAGGTGACAGGTTGTAGTTCCCCTAAGTACGGCAACTGCTGAAACACCGGATAAACCCGCGCCATGTCTCGCCCCACTTGTTTCGTCCACAGCTCAATCTCACCCAGCACCGCTAAATAGTCACTGTTCACGACCGGATCCGGTTGCCGACTTGCTAACCAAAAGCCTCGCCAATACCCCTGACAATCCCACTCAAAGCGTAATAACAGGTGATAAAGACCAATTGGCTCAAACTGCTTGGCAAGCTGTTGTAAAACCGCAGGTAACGGTGACGCCAGTGTGACAAAATAAAAGCGATCTTGCGTGAGTGAGACAGCATTCACTAAATCTGGTACGTTAAACCAACTGTCCGCTTGTAGGTAGAGGGTTTTTAAAAAGGTAAAATCCGAGCAAAAGCAACGCCATTGGCCGGTTGCATAGAGTTCGGTATAAGCAACGAAGTCCACCGGCCAGTCCGGTAAGGCGGTTTGTTCGGTGCTTTTAAAAGCGCTTCTCAGCTTTCTCACAACTTGGTAAGGATTCATGGGGCGAAGTGTAGCAAAGACAGGCCAATCAACTAAACGGTGTAAGCTTTCTTAGGTAGGGAATGTGCCCTAAGAAGGGTTTAAAAAGTCCTTAAAAATAAAAAAAAGAAAGTCTAATTGATGTTAATAGATTAATCATCCGACACTTAAGCCCTGATTACGCGACACTTAAGTTGGGGATAACGGGGTGAATACCCCTAATGGGGTGTAGCGGTGGATAAAAAGTGGGCTTAGTGAATGGGATTTAAGGGCTTTTCAGGCGTTCTGAGGGCGAAAAGCAGGTTGTGAGTGGCTTAGGGTGAGATTTTAGCGTAATCAGGCCACAGGAAGCCCCTACTGCATTGTAGTGGGTTGATGGGTGGTTAAGGTTAGATTAGGCCGGTGGTGCTCCTAAACGGGCGAGAATGGCGGTGTCATCAAGATCCGGCTCCGCTTGCAATAAGTGCATCTTCTTTAAAAACCATTGATTGCGCTGCTTGGCTAAGGCTTGTTGCTGCTTCGTTTGATTGTGAAGTTGTTGTTGCGCGGGCAGTAAGTTTTGCACGAGCTTGGCGAACCCAGTCGTTTTCGGGGCTTGAGGCTTATTGGTGGGCTTTTTATTTTGATTATGTTGATTCGCCAGATACGCCAGTTTCGCTTCGGCTTTACTGTGTTGTTTCTGGCGGCGTTCCAGGCGTTTTTTCGCCCATTGGATGCACTGGTTGAGTTTACCCCACCCCACGCCTAAATGATGGAATAATACCGCATTCAAGCGTTTAATCGAGACTAAGGCACGAATGGCCCCTTTTTTAAAGGTAAAGCGTTTTTCAAGGGTTAAGTACCCTGCTCGCTTGAGATCTTTTAATGCCCGTTCACAGCGTTTAACGGTAATATTAGCCAGCTTAGCAATCTCGGTGATCTTCATGTCACGCCAGCTCGTGCCATTGAGATATCGCACTACTCGTAATTGTGCCATGTCCGCATGATTAATCAGTACCCCTAACACCAAGCTCACTGCCTCACGGCGTTCTGATCGGACTTGTCGATCCGATTCACGACTAAAGTCAATCAGATCTAAGACCCCTTCAGGGCTAAACGCATAGCGTTGGGCATTCTCTGAAGCTATTTGGAGAGCATCGAAGGTTTTTTTATGGTCGGAGTCACGGGTATAGGTGCGCGGGTTCGCAGGGTCATGGCCACAGCGATTACCGGAGCGAGTCAATTCGACTGGCTCCAATGGTGCTGCGCCCTGCCCTGTAACGTCAATGGCCGCACCGATGAATGATTCCTTTTCGCTCACTTGGGGTGGCGAAAGTCCTTTTTTGGGCACAAAAATCCCCTTTTACAGTAATTGTGTAAAAATTATTTGTACGTGGGGGAAACTTATATTACTATTTGAGTTCTGATATATAGTTATAAGTTACTCCCAACACAAACCCCAACCTTATTGGGGTTTGTTGTTTTATTTAGTCCCCCCGGGGGGACTTAGCTATTTAGCTTTGTTAAATTTTTAGTTAACCATTTCTTAATCTCCTGATTAAAATCATCAAAACTTAATCTCTCTGCATCTATGAGTTTTATGATATCGTTAGGAAAATGAATTGATGGAGCATTATTATTGTTAAGTCTCCATGTAAATAAATGCCTGCCATCATCACTATATACCTTCGTGTTTGTTTGTATTTTTTTATTATCAGCTTCCATATGTTTTTTTATAATCCTATTAATAGAATTATGTCCGCACTTACCATTCCTTATTTTTTCAGATAATCCTTTTATCAGGTTCTGATATTCCAATCCTTTTTTTGAATATCTGCATATTTCTTCTGCTGTACGAGAGGAAACCTTTCTAAAATCACCTATGCTATCAGCTATTTCTTGTGGAATTTTATTAAATGATAGCAACCTAGATACTTGTTGCTTACTAATACCCAAAACCTCCACAAGATCCTTTTGGGAAAGAAAGCCTTTGTTTATTTTTTTTGCATAGCTCATTCCTTTTGCATACTCTGATAGATCTTGGCGCTTTTCATTCTCAACCGCTTGAGCCAGTGATGCCATATGATCATCTAAGTTTCTTACTATTACTTTTAATGATAAATTTCCAAGTTTAGCTGCTTCCCACCTGCATTCACCAATTATAAGTTCATATAGGAAAGTGTCATCTTCAATGGGTCTAACAACGCACGGTACTTGCTGTCCAACATTTTTAAAACTATCTTTTAAATCTTCAATGTCACCCAATTCATTTTTAGGCCTATCTTTTTCTTCCCATCTTTTAATATGGAGAGGATTAACAGAAATAATTTGCTCAACATAGTCATCTGAGTATTTGATAGAATCCAAACTCTTATTTGGCAGCGCTTGTGATTCAGTAATTTCGTTTAAAATACTTATAGACTGGATGGTATCATCAGAATGAGCGATAGAGTCATCACCTTCTAACCATGCACGTCGTTTCCTGCCAACAGCTTTTGACCTATCAGGTACATAATTATTTTTATTGTCATTTAGTTCTGTAGAATTAATATCAGGCATAACTTCATTTAATTTAACCATTATTCATTCTCACTCTGTTGAGGGGGGGCTGAAAATACTTTGTAGTAAATCTTGATAATCCTCAGCTGCTTTATTGGATTTTCCAGAACTATAAACATTACATGCATTTTGTATGCTTTTTGGTATTTCCGCGCAGTATCTAATTATTGCTGGGGATAGGTGTTGTATGATTTTTTGATTCTTTCTAACGGAATTAATAGCTTGTCCAGTTGTTGATACCCTTTTATCAATACTTGAAAAGTAACAGTGAATATCTATGTTTTGTTCTAAGTTAAAGGTTTCTTGCATACTATAAATTTCATTCAGTATTTTCTCTGCCCCATCTATTGCATAATCATCACTTCTCATTGGAACAATAACAGACCGTATTAAATCATGGTTCATTTCATGCAATGCGCATACACTTGATGCAAAAATATTCGATAATTGAGGAGTGTGATCTTGAAAAACTTTTGTATTTGGCCCTAAAAATTCAAATAATTTTTGGTAGAATTTTAGCATTCCGTTTTTAATATCAGCAGGTTTTGATAAAACCTTATCTAAATATACTTGATTTAAGTTAGATTTTATAAACCACATATTTCTGCCAAGTGGTGTTAGTATATCTTCTATCTTAGCTTTGCCTTCAAGAACATCTATTAATATAGGTTCTTGGTCATTAGCTGCCGAACCACAAATTGATTTAGTGAAGCTTGCCTGAGCATCTGTATCATTTAACACAATAGGGTCGTTATCAAAGGTGATTCTTCGTAAACAAGCAGCTAAAGAGTAGGTGCCAGAGGTTTTTCCGACTCCTCCACACAAATTTGCTGACTCTATAATGGCACCTTTATTGAAATATTTAATATTATTTTCATTCAGAAATTTTGCGGCAGCGTTAGGGTATATTCCAGTAATGCGATTGTTAACTCTAGTTACTCCATTATCTGAAGCTTCTCTAAAGTATCTGCTAATTATCGATTTCTCTATTCCCGATAATCTAGCTATCTCGCTAATTTTAATGTTAGAAATTTCCATATACACGCCTTTCAACAAAAATATAGTTTAGGTTAATAAATTGTTGGTGATAATACAAATTGTTTTGAATATAAATAATGTTTTAAAACGTCAAAATCATTGTTACAACAACAATAAGCCACAACAGGATATTTTAACGCAAAAAATACCAAATGTTTAGTATTAATGGTGATTTTTTTCAGTAAATTGCTAATTTGTAAGTAATAAGATACTATTGTTTATCAATTTCAATTAAGGAGCTATTTCGATGATGTTAAAAAATGCTGTAGCTGTATTAATTGGGGCGGGAAGGTGTAATGGAATTGGTGCTGCAACAGCAAAGCTTTTAGCATCTCATGGGTGTTCTATTTTAATAAATTGTTTAAAAAGCAAAAATGAAGCAATGCAAGTAATCCAAGAATGTCGTAATAGTGCCTCAAATGCTGAATTGTATATGGGAGACGTATGTGACGAACAGGTTTGCCATGCTATGGCAGATTATGTTGAGAAAAAATGGGGTAAAGCTGATATAGTGATAAATTGCCAGGGGACGACTAAAAGCGCATCATATGAAGATCTTTATGCTTTAACAGAGAATGATTTTTTAAATTTATTCAGAGTTAATGCGTTGTCACCTTACCTTATTGTACAAGCTTTTCATAAGCTGCTAAAAAAAAGCGACTCACCTGTTGTTGTAAATGTTTCCTCATCTGCAGGTATCACTGGTAAGGGTAGTTCAATTGCATATGCAATAGCGAAAGGAGCTGAAAATACTCTTACACTAAGTCTAGCACAGGCATTAGCACCAGATATAAGGGTAAATGCTGTTTGTCCAAGTTTTGTTGATTCTTCATGGTGGGAAAATTCTTATAAAGAAAATGAAGATAAATATAGAAATTTTGTTAGCAATATGAAAAAAACTAATTTGTTAGAAAAGACGTTAGTACCATTAGACGTTGCAAAGGCTATTTTGGCTATAGTTGAAAATCCAGCAATTAACGGTGAGCTAATCAGGCTTGATGCCGGTGCACATATTGGCCGAGCTAAAAATTAATAAGCGCTACTACTATCGAGTCTGTTTAAATTATTAAAAGTGTAATTTGTAATTAATTTTGCTATGAAAAAAAATGAATTATCTGAGGTAAAAACTCCGGCCGAACGTTTAAAATATGTTAGAGAAAATCTTCTAAAGTTAAGTAGGGCGGAAATTCAAAAAAAATATTCTCTTTCCCCTGATACATTAGCAGCTTGGGAAAATGGAAAAATTAAAATATCTGAGAAAGGAATTAATCGCTGTATTAAAATTTATAGCTCTGAGAATTTAATTTTGTCGAAAGAATGGTTGCTAACAGGCAAGGGCCTCAGTCCTAAGTTTTCATTCGACTTAAATAGATATTTTAAAACACAGAAAATTGAAAATGGAACTGCTAGTAATATTGATGATACTATGTTTCTTGCTAAAGAACTTGAATTTTTTAGGTCTCTTTCGTCAAACTCTATTACTGGTTTAATGTCTAATAACGATATGCTCCCAATGTATTCTCAAGGTGACCATGTTGGCGGAAGATTAAGATTTGGAGAAGACATAAAGAAGTGTGTCGGTAAGGATTGTATTATTAAAACGAAAGATGGTGATACTTACATTAGACGTATTGCTAAAAGTGAAAGTGGAAAGGGGTTTAATCTAGTTTGTTTAAATCCTGAGTGGGATGGTAATCCTGAACCTGTAATTTTTAATGTTGAAATAGAAAGCGCTGCTCCAATTATTTGGCATAGAAGAAATGATGATTGAAGTTTATATTTTATTTTTATATGGCATTATTAAGTTTTTAAGGTCATTAAAAACTAGGCTAATATCAGTTTTGTTTTCTATTAAAAACTTATGGGCTTGAAAATTTTTGTAACCAGTTCCTAAAGTTAATAGGCAATTATTTCTAGTATCTGAGGCCATAAAAACAAAACCATTGTTAATACCGTGCAGTTTTCTTTGGCGCATAACCTTTTTTCCAGCGCTGTTTTGATAATCAATCTCATCAAAGGAAAAAAAACCATTTTTTATATTGAATGCAGCATTTCTTAACGGATCATCTTCGTCTAATCCTAAGGATTTAAATTCTTCCTGCCACTCTAAGTTGGACATAATGGACGCACTAGTTTTAGATAGATTATCTTGTATACCAATAGCAACGTAATCAATACAAGGTATATCAATTGATTGAATATAGTCTAAAAAAACTCGTCTTAAATCGTGTTTATCAAGAGGTGTATATTTACCTAATAGCATTTTTGTTTCTCGAATATATTACGTATACAGCTGCGCCTAAAGTTACTATTGATACAAATGTTAGATATATTGCAGGCAATATCATTATGCGAAGTTTGCCTAGTAATAGCAAGCACAAAACAGGAACAATCCCGCCGAATATACCAAAACCAACATTAGACCTTCTGCGTAACTAAGGGCAGTTCTAGAAACTAGCTAAAATTTGCTTATAATTGCCTGATTAATAATCATTCATGGAAAGGCATATGCTATTAAGCTATCAGCAACTCAGTAACCGCCCGCGTATTTTTAAAAAGTTAACTGGTTTGACCCTTGATGATTTTGAAACGATACACCAACAAGTGAAGTCATCACTTGATGATGAGTTTAGTAAGCTGGGAAGGCGCCCGAAACTCACCACGCACCATGATCGCCTTTTGCTTCTCATGATGTACTATCGCACTTATGTAACACATGAATTCTTAGGTTACTTTGTTGGTTTGGATGACAGTAATGTCTGCCGCTTATTTAAACGCTTAGAACCCTTAGTGGCCAAGCATATTCATATTAAAAAAGACAGAACCCTAACAGAAGATGCGGTTTGCGCTATATTAATGGATGTAACGGAGCAGCCTATTCAGCGCCCCAAAAAGAAGAAGCCACGTAAAGATTATTATTCTGGTAAAAAGAAAAGACATACTCAAAAGGTGGAGATAGCAATGAGTACATCCGGAAAAATAATCAACGTCTCTCAAACAATGCCTGGGAGGGTTCATGATATTAAGATCCGACAACGTGGCAGCCCACTGCCACCAGCAGAAAAATATGCTGATCTAGGATACCAAGGAATTCAACATACTGACCCCTTGGTTAACTTACCTCATAAAAAGCCCAAAGGCGGCAAATTAACTACTCAACAAAAAGAGGATAACCGTAATCACAGCAAGATCCGTATTAGGGTTGAACATCAATTCTCAAAATTTAAAAAATTCCGCATTCTTGGGGAGGTGTATAGGAATTTTCGCAGAAAACACAATATGAGATTTAATATTATTGCTGGGATTCTCAATCTTCAAGCCGGATTCTAAAACTACAAACGAGCATAAGCTCGCCCAGTATTTAGTTTCGCAGAAGGTCTATTAAAAACAAAAGCTAGAGCAGTATAACGTATTTCAGAAGGTAGGATCCTTGATAGTAATCCAGGTATGACAGCAGCATTAAAAGCCGTTGTTATTGAAAATATAAATAGTGAAATTAATACTGCATTAATTGAGCCGTAAGCAATGAGATAAAAGACAGGTATGCTTGTTATAGAAAAAAATAAAGCAATAAATATCAATGACCTGATTCCACCGAGTAAATTAACGATTACTCCAAAAAATGGGATAAGAAGTAAGTGAAGCACTAAAAAAGAGGTATTTTTAAGTAATGCCGCACTTTCAACTAGGTGTCTATATTTAACTAGAAATACTGGTAAAAATACAAAAACAAAATAAAAACTTGTCGCGTGCATATAAATTAAACCAAGACAAACTAATATCTTTTTTTTGCAGCTTTCAATGACAGTGGCAATAGGATTATATTTCAATGTCTTATATTGAAAATCCCTAGATTCTTTCATTTTTAGCCGAGTAATAAAGACAATAATACCGAATGGTATAGAGATTAAGAATGCAATTCTCCAGCCATAAGACAAGAGTGTTGCTTGACTTAAAGTAGAATAAAATATTGTCGCAACTAATGATGCTAAAATAATACCAAGGCTACCTGTGCAGCTTCCTATGCTACCTAAAAAATAGTTCCATCGAGTACTGGACTCACATAAATAAACAATATTACCAGCAAATTCGCCACCAATTAGGATGCCTTGCATCAATCTAGTTAATACAAGAAAAAAAATGGCAAACCCGCCAACTGATTGATAAGTAGGTAAGCAGGCAATTGCTATTGTTGTTACTGTAATAAGAAGTGGGGTTAAGCGTAATGAAAATAATCGTCCATACTTATCACCTAGGTATCCAAAAATTAACCCTCCAATTGGCCTAGCTGAAAATCCAATAAAAAATATTGCGTAAGTCGCAATGGTTGCTAGCCATTTGTATTGAGGAGTATGCGGGAAAAATATTTTTGAAAAAACTCCTCCTAGATAATTATATAATGCGAAATCAAACCATTCTAGAGAGCTACCTAAGCAGCTTAAAAGCATCTTTCTCAAAGGCCAGTCCCCATCATCCTGGTTTCTATAAAAAATACCAAAAAACTAGTATTTTATATTGATAAATACTAAATGTTTGGTATTATCGTGATTAAGGATCTTAACCAGCTTGCTAGTTTTATTCAAGAGTCCTCATTTAAATATGTGGAATAGGATTGGTTATGATTAAGGTGTGGATTCAAGGGCCAACTTGAATCCACGAAGAGGTAATTTTGGCTTCGCGACCCGAATTCCCTCAAGTGATTGATAATACCAGTTATCACGGGTATTAATCAATCGCATGGGGGAATATCCTTCAAGCCAACTTACCTCGATAGGCCAATTACTGGCCTTTTCGAGCGTTTCACGTTGTAGATAAAACGCTCAAATTTTAACTTTTGCTGATGCCAGCAAGGAGCGTTTGGTGTGACTACAATTCGTGTCAAAACCAAAAAAGACAACTATGCCAAGATTGCTAATGAGCCTTTGCAAGATGCACGCCTGAGCTGGCAAGCAAGAGGTATGCTGGCTTATTTGCTTTCCTTACCTGACAACTGGGAAATTAGGCTTGAGCACCCCATCAAGCAATCACCCAGTGGCAGAGATTCTGTTTACTCCATCCTCAGAGAATTAAAAAAGTACCGCTACCTTGTGCAAGAACAAGCCCGAGACCAAAAAGGTCGCCTAATTAAGCAGTGCTATAACCTGTACGAAACACCGGTACCGCTTGAGCCGAAACCGGACGTACCGGAACCGGCTCAACCGCTTACGGATAATCCGGATACGGCTAATCCGACACTACAAATAACTAAAGTAACAAATAACGAAAAAACAACAGCAATAGGGCAGGGCACAGATTCAACGAATCACTCAACTGCCTGTGCTGCTGATACTTCGTCTTTTGTTTCTCAAACAACAATGGCTCCACCTCAGTCTACCGAATCCTGTGCTACTTCTGATTCGGTATCAGCTGGTTTTATTCAACCGAGTGACCTACCCACTGAACAGCAAGTCATTGGGGAGAAGCTCACCGAGCTTCAACTGGCCTACGTGAAAAAGCGCCTGATGGCGTTTACAGAGCAAGATACCAATTTCAAGCTTACGGATTATTTTTTAGGCGTAGTTTATGAGCTCGAGTCTAAATCCTGCTTCACGGATGCGGGTGATGACTTTCTCAAGAAGGTCAACACCATTTGCAAGTCGATCAGGATTGGCAAGTGGCACATGCCGGTCAATCTCGAGCAAGAACTTGCAGAAAAACAGAAAGCTGAAAAAAACGCCTATGAGTTCAAGCTCGTTGAGCTGGTAGCAGAGCGTGACTCACTTAAGCGCATGATCGAATTTTCAAAAGAGGATCAGTCACCTCAGTTAGCTAACTTGCGAGAACAGTTGGACAAAGCTGAAAAAAGGATTGCCGTTTTCAAGCAATCGTTTTCTCAACCAGCTTTGCATCAAAGGGGAACTGCCTAAATGTTTAACCGCCACCCTAGCTTACCTGTTGCCTACAGCCCCACTAAGAACAACCAATACTTTGCTGTTAGGCAACAGGCCGTTATTCACCATCCCCGACAGTGGTCACGTTGGGGTAAGGAGTCCGTTATGGAAATTAAGGTGAGCTCACAGCAAATTGAAAACCTGTTGAGTGAGGTGGGTGGGTTACTCACCTCACTGTATGCAGAAGAACAAGCCGGGTTAGAAAGCACTAGCCTTCGGATTGAAATTAATGCGCTTGAAGCGGTTAACCGTCAATTACGCGAGCTGGTCAGTGATCCCGTTCGTGTTGCTTACAAGGGGATGCGTTAATGGAGCAATTAGCCTTTCAACACACTGACATTGAAACACAACCCGCTCACGGCTTCCTTTCTCCTGTGACTCACAACGCGTCACTTTCTCAGCCGTGTGTGGTGGATTTATTTTGTGGTTGCGGGGGCTTTGGGTTGAGTGCGGAGTTGGCCGGTTTTCAAACGGCGGTGGCTGTTGATATTGATCCCACACTGCAATCTGCTTATCGGCTTAACTTTCCTCAAACGCAAGTGGTGCAAGCCGATGTCTCGCGCTTAACGGAAAAGCACTGGTCACGCTGGTTGGGTGATCAGGCGGTCGATGGTGTAATTGGCGGGCCACCATGTCAGGGTTTTAGTCGGATTGGCAAACAGGATCCGAACGATACACGACGCAGTTTGTTATTTTCATTTGTCGAGCAAGTCAATGCGCTGCTGCCTAAATTTTTTGTATTAGAAAATGTGTTGGGGTTGCTGGATCAAAAAAACGAGGCATTACTTAACCAAGTCAGGCAACGCATTGATTCGCGTTATTGCGTGTTAGCCCCGATTGTGATTGATGCGTCATTATGTGGCGCAGCTACTCGACGACAACGCGTTTTTTTAATGGGGTATAACCCGTTACAGATGAACCCCCTTAGCGCTCGAGAGTTTACGCCACTTTATCCTGCCACTACTGTGCGTTCAGCGATTAGTGACATTAACGACCCGTGTGTTGAGTCCAATGAGTACGGCTGGTCAACGTATCGTGCACAGACTGATTGCTCGTTGTATGCCCACCACTTGCGCCAATTGCCACCTCACGGCTTAGGTGCAGACTTTGCGGTTAAGCAACTGCAAGCAGGCTACGTATCGGGGCATTTTTCCACACAGCATACTGATGCCGTGAAAAAACGTTATCAAACCGTCAAGCAAGGTGAGCGAGATGCGGTGAGCCGGTCGAAGCGATTAGCGTGGAGTGGAATGTGTCCGACCTTACGCGCTGGAACCGGCTCAGATCGTGGGGGCTACCAAGCGGTAAGACCGTTACACCCAGAACAAGATCGCGTGATCAGTGTGCGAGAAGCAGCACGATTACAAGGCTTTCCAGATTGGTTTGTGTTTCATACCACGCAATGGCACAGCTTTCGGATGATTGGCAACAGTGTCTCACCGATGGCGTCACAGTTTGTGTTATCAAAATTTTATGAACGACTTGAAAGACCGCTTTCAAGCCAGTGGCAATAAGAGGAGAAGGTGATGTTTCGATTGAATCGATGGATTAAACAAATTGGTGTTGTGATTGTGCCGTGTGTGTTACTTGCAGGCACAGTGCAGGCGGTGACGTTGCAACAACTGCAACAGAAAAAAGCACAGCTTAATCGGGTGGAAGCGCTAAAGAAAAGCGAGATGAACCAACTGCTCAATCAGATGGTGGAATTAAAGCTCAGTAATCCAACCCGTTACGCAGTCTTAATGGACTGGCTACATCTCGAGCAACAAACCGCCATCCTTGCCACCTTGCAACGCCTGACCAATGGCACACGCAATGCGCTACCTGCCTCTACAGTCGTGAATAACCAGCAAGGCGAAACGCTCGAGATTATGGGACAAGGTTTCGAGACATTGGCGCCCATTAAGCAACAGACAAATTAGGACATGCGTATGCCAACTAACAGCAATAGACAAACACAAGAGACTCACAATGCTCCACGCGTGATCATTCACGAGGCGCACACCTGCCCAGTGAGTCGCGTCACAAAAAGTGACAATGTTCTCCAGTTACCAAGTGTATTATTACAAGACGGCATACCTCCTGAGCGAATCAAAACCTTACTCAATGAGCAACTGTTTCTTGATCGAAAATTTATGTACCGCTGTCAAGTAGGTATGGAAGCGCAAGAGCTCGTTGCACTTAATACAATTTATCAAGGTGACAAACTCGGCTTAAAAGCGTTGTTGTGCCATGAGGCCCGAATAGGTTACTCGTTGTTGTTATTAGCCTGTCAAACAAACAAGACATTTGCCTTGGTGAAGGATCTGTTTACGCAAGAAGAATGGCAAGTCCTGATTAACCAACAGTTGGCCACGCACGCGCTTTTGTTTAATACGTCAGATTTTGAGGTGTTGACGTGGTTGCTGGCCTTTTATCCGCAAGCCCCGTTAGAAGCGGCTTTGCAAGCAACAAACGCGTTGGGTGACACGTTGTTATCAGAGTTTAGTGAACAGCCTCAAGCGATCAAAGCGCTACTGGCCCGTGTGCCTACGTCTGAACATGACAAAGTGATCTTAATGGAAAACACCCTCGGCAATCGGGTGCTTGAGAATGCCATCAGCACGAACACCGAAAGCTTTTTGTTGTTGTTTCACGCCTTATCCACTGAGAAGCAACGCGAGGTGGTGTGTACGCGTACGCATTCGGGATTGAATTTATTACAACCCTTAGCGCTCTGTTGCCCTGAAGGGTGCGAAGCCGTGTTAGCGTGCTTAATGACGCAGTTACCGCCTGTGCAGCGTTTAGATTTTATTCGAACACCTAGTTACTTTAGCTATTCCGCCTTGCAAAATGCGATCAAGCTATTATTAAAAGCGAGAACCTCAGAAGAAGAAGCGCGTGCTTTCTCCTTTCTTAAAGCCTTATTGAGTTACCTGACTCCGCATGAAGTAGTGCAGGCGTTAGTGACTCGTGCCATGGATATTGAACGTGAACGCTTAATCACACTTTTAAAAGCCAAGCCCGCCTTTTATCAAGAGGTGGTGTCGTTGGTTTACGGTGAGGAGCGTTTGATTGAGGAGTGCTGTGTATGTCATTAACTCGATCAAAGCCATTAGCGACCTTCGTTAAAACCAGTGTTTTGTTACTGTTGAGTGCGAGCGTGCTAATGCTTGTCGCTTGTAAGCCACCGGGTAGTGATGATGACGACAGCACGGGTGGTTCACCCAAACCGACACCACCTACGCATGTCTCGTTACAGCTGACCGCTAGCGCAAGTCAAGTCGGTAGCGGGGGAGTAGTGACGTATCATTTACAAAATACGGGTAATGATTCAGTGAGTGATATTGCGCTTGGTGTGAGCGATGGGTCTGGCTTAACGATTTCTGCCTCAAACGCAGCCGTCATTACCAATAATCATTGCAGTCATCAGCCCTTAGTGGCAGGGGAAGCGTGTACTTTTTCAGTGACCGCAAAAGCAACGGATCCGTCGTGCAAGGTGGTCGTGAGTGCAAGTGTTGCGAATAAAGTGAAAACGCAAGAAACGCTGACCATACTCCGTCCGCAATTAACCATTGTGCCGAGTGATTCATTGGTAGGGTTTGAATCGCAGTTTCCTTTCTGGCTTCAATTGGCAAGACAAGAATCAGAACAAAACCCAGCCGTTGAGTTGGTGCCAGGCGAGCACCGCACACTCTTGATTAAAAATACGACCGCTGCGCCTGTTCAGAAGCTTGCAATTAAACTGCCGTATGTGGCAGGTGTGACGGAAGATAAAACCAGTACTTGCGTTGTTGGTAATGAGCTAGGCGCTTTACAAACCTGTACCATCACGCTTGATGGTAGTTTAACCCAAGTTTGGCCATTTCACCCTGAAAATCAAAAATTTCATCACTATTTTTAACTCAACCCATTGATTTTACTTGCCTAGAAACGTGAATTCTCGAATGTAGTGACACATAATGGCAATAAGGGGTTGCATGGGCTGGTGAAGTGATGAGAGTATTGAGTTATGTATATTCGAACCTCTACACAAAAGAGTCCTCGGACAGGTAAGTCTTACGCAACCTACCGACTTGTTGATACTCATCGCACTGCTGACGGCAAAGTACGTCAAAGACTGATTTTAAATCTTGGTGCGAATTTTTCAGTAAAGAAGGACAGTTGGAAATTGCTTGCTGACCGTATTGAGGAAATTTTAACGGGTCAAGGCACGTTAATTTCAATACCAGCACATCTCGAAAAACAGGCGCAAATGTATGTAAAACGCATTCGCTCTAGGTTTGCTGATGACAATGAGACAAGTATCGCTGTTAATTCAGTAAGCGCGGTAGAACCTGACTTTAAAACAGTGGATGTTAACTCCATTGAGAGCGCGGACATACGACACGTTGGAGCTGAGGCGTTGGGCTTATATGCTGCCAGGCAATTACAACTTGAGGAATTGTTCAGGGCTTTGGGCTTTAATCAAAAACAATGTCACCTGATGCTTGCTACCATCATTGGGCGGCTAGTTGCCCCAGGAAGTGATTTAAGTACGCACTATTATTTAAGCAATCAAAGTGCGTTAGATGAATTACTGGGTACTGATTTCTCAGAACTATCACTCAAGAAATTCTATAAGACTGCTGATGAGTTACTCAAACATAAGCAAATGATTGAAGATCAATTATTCGAACGTGAGAAAAATCTCTTTAGTTTAAATCAGGTGATCACTCTCTACGATATAACCAATACCTACTTTGAGGGTAGAGCATTACAGAATGATCACGCACAGCATGGTCGATCAAAGGAGAAGCGGTCTGATTGTCCGCTTGTTTCTCTAGGACTCGTGCTGGATGGCTCAGGGTTCCCGCAACGCAGTGAATTTTTCAAAGGGAATGTTAGCGAGCCTAAAACATTATCCGAAATGCTAACTGAGCTTCATGCACAGCCAGAGGCAACAATTATCTTAGATGCTGGTTTTGCAACTGAAGAAAATATTTCATGGCTTACTGAAAAAGGTTTCCATTATATTGTAGTGAGCCGTAGAGCATTGCCTGTTGTCGATGAAAACATTGATAAAGTGCTAGTAAAAGAATCAGTAAATAATACGGTTACAGCGCAATTAATTAAAGATACTGAAGCAAATGAAGTCTTACTGTACTGCCATTCTCAGGCTAAGGAAGAAAAAAGCTTAAATATGATTAGTAAGGCTGAGACTCGTTTCGAAGAGGAATTAATTAAGTTAGCTAATGGACTCACTAAAAAAACTGGAATGAAAGCAATTGAGAAAGTAACCTTGCGTTTAGGTCGAATAAAGGAGCGCCATAAACGTGTTTCAGGTCGATACACTATCACGCTTGATTCAGAGGCTGATAAGGTTACGAAAATCAGTTGGAGTAAAGTTAACTCTGAGAATCTGGGCGCATATTGTTTGCGTAGTAACAGAATGGATTTAGATGAAAAAACAATTTGGAGAATCTATACAACTCTAACTGATGTTGAATCGGCATTCAGATCATTAAAATCAGAGTTAGGCCTGCGTCCTATCTACCATCAAAAGCAAGAGCGAGTTGATGCCCATCTGTTTATTAGTATTCTTGCTTATCACTTACTACACACTATTCGCCATCAACTTAAATTGCAGAGCATTGATAGTAGCTGGCAAACTATACGGCAGATTTTTAGCACTCAGGTTCGTATCACGACTACGATGCGGCTTGAAAATAATAAACTACTTTCTGTTAGAAGAACCTCAAAGGCAACTCCAGAGCAAGTTGTGATCTATAAATCGTTAGGCATGAATTCACAACCTGGGCACACTGAAAAAACAATTTGTTAAGTTGTAGTGACCCTAAACGTTTTTTTAAAATGTAAGTCATTGATTTGGATAGGTTTAATTTTAGAAAGGGCAAAGTTGGGTTAACGCAATTTCCAAGTGGCAGTGACAATCTCAGTGTTGCAGGGGCTAATGCCGACACCGTGAATCAATTGGTCACAGGTTCAAACGCTTCCAGTAACTTAAGTTTAAGTCGTAACAGTCATGTGGTTATGACGCAAGGGCTTGATGAAGAAATCCCGTTAACCGCACATAACAGTGCATCACAAGCGCTTACTCAGTTAACGCAAGTGATGAATCCTGTTGATCCGCAATTGGTTAAAAGTGCGCAGAACAATTGCACTGATGAATTAGCCGGTCAATCGAGTTGCCGTGCGAATGTTCATTTTACCTCGAGCAAATTAGGCCGAGCACAATCGCGCTTGACTTCACTGGTTTACGGCAATACCCCTCAAAAAGGAAAAGACGCCGCAGGCGTGTTAATTGCGAGTAATACGTACCCAGACTTTTTTGATAGTGCGAACCTGTCTAATCAGCTTGCCAGTAATGTGGTTAACGAAGTAACCATTGCTAAGCATACACTTTACGCGGCGACACTGGGCGGACTGTCTTTGTCTCATGATCAAGGCAATCATTGGGTGAATGCCACGACTGCTAATGGCTTAGTGAGCAATGTTGCGTTTGATGTTGCCGTCTCCGGCAAAGTCATTGCACTGGCAACCGACTTTGGTTTGTCGCTCTCGTTAGATGGTGGAAATAGCTGGCAAACATTTACCAGTAAACAAGGTTTACCGATTGATGGCTGTGCCAGTGTTGTTATTTTAGGGAACACGATTTTTTTAGGGACAGAAAAAGGATTGGTGAGAAGTAACGACTGGGGGAAAACGTGGCACGTGGTTCCGGCACTGGGTACTGCGCCTATTGCGTCAATCAAGATTTTTGATGACACGCTCTTTTTAGTGACCCCTGCCAAGCTTTGGGTAAGCGAGGACAAAGGCGTTTCATGGCGTTCGTTTGGCAACGCTCAGGGGCTAAAAATAACGGGTCTTAAAGACGTGAGTGTCAGCGATAAACTGTGGGCCGTCGCTTCCTTGCAAGGGCTGGCGATTAGTACGGATTTGGGTCAACACTGGCAAATCAAAAAACAAGCTGATGGCCTCGGCTCAAATGAAATTGACGGGGTCAGTGTTGCGGGCGATTCAATTTTTGCCGGTACGAGCCAGGGAATTTCAATCAGCTCGGACAAAGGAGAACACTGGGTGACTCAAACGACCCAACAAGGTTTAGGTTCTAATGACATTATGGGTGTGACTGTTGATCATGGCACGGTCTACGCTTCGACACGTGGCGGGTTAGCGATCAGTAACGATTCGGGTCGCAGCTTTCATAACCTCACTATTGGCGCAAGTCTCCCGCAAACCGATCTTCGCGATGTCGTGGTTTCTTCGGATGGCACCGTTTATACAGCAACCGATCTTGGTGTTGGCGTGAGCCGTGACGGGGGTTTGACTTGGACGATGAAAACACAAGCAGAGGGATTAGCGGGTAACGATGTCAGTCAAGTTGTTGCGGTCGGTAAAAAAATAGACCTTCTGCGTAACTAAGGGCAGTTCTAGAAACTAGCTAAAATTTGCTTATAATTGCCTGATTAATAATCATTCATGGAAAGGCATATGCTATTAAGCTATCAGCAACTCAGTAACCGCCCGCGTATTTTTAAAAAGTTAACTGGTTTGACCCTTGATGATTTTGAAACGATACACCAACAAGTGAAGTCATCACTTGATGATGAGTTTAGTAAGCTGGGAAGGCGCCCGAAACTCACCACGCACCATGATCGCCTTTTGCTTCTCATGATGTACTATCGCACTTATGTAACACATGAATTCTTAGGTTACTTTGTTGGTTTGGATGACAGTAATGTCTGCCGCTTATTTAAACGCTTAGAACCCTTAGTGGCCAAGCATATTCATATTAAAAAAGACAGAACCCTAACAGAAGATGCGGTTTGCGCTATATTAATGGATGTAACGGAGCAGCCTATTCAGCGCCCCAAAAAGAAGAAGCCACGTAAAGATTATTATTCTGGTAAAAAGAAAAGACATACTCAAAAGGTGGAGATAGCAATGAGTACATCCGGAAAAATAATCAACGTCTCTCAAACAATGCCTGGGAGGGTTCATGATATTAAGATCCGACAACGTGGCAGCCCACTGCCACCAGCAGAAAAATATGCTGATCTAGGATACCAAGGAATTCAACATACTGACCCCTTGGTTAACTTACCTCATAAAAAGCCCAAAGGCGGCAAATTAACTACTCAACAAAAAGAGGATAACCGTAATCACAGCAAGATCCGTATTAGGGTTGAACATCAATTCTCAAAATTTAAAAAATTCCGCATTCTTGGGGAGGTGTATAGGAATTTTCGCAGAAAACACAATATGAGATTTAATATTATTGCTGGGATTCTCAATCTTCAAGCCGGATTCTAAAACTACAAACGAGCATAAGCTCGCCCAGTATTTAGTTTCGCAGAAGGTCTAATCTATGCGGCCATTAATCGAGGGGCAGGGCGTGAGGATGGTGGTCTTTCAATCTCACCGGATGCTGGAAAAACCTGGTATTCCATTGGCCCAAAACAAGGACTTACTTTACGTGATGTGACTTCGGTAGCGGTATCAGGCCAAACAGTGTTGGTCACGGCAGATGATGCGCTGGGCGTGAGCGTCAATGGCGGGCAAAACTTCACGATGCAGTCGTTTGGGCAAGGCACGGTACTGACTGATGTCTGGATTCAAGGTAATACCTGGACTGTTTCAACCGATTATGGGTTCGGACAGTCAAGCGACCAAGGCCAGCATTGGCACTACGTTTCAAGCAGTGACGGCTTGGCAGGTAATGACGTGCACAGTGTTCGTGTGATTAACGGCAAGTATTTTGTTTCGACTGATGGCGGCTTATCAATTAGCACGAACGGAAAAGATTGGACAACCGAAACGACGACTGATGGGTTAGGCTCCAATAACGTTTATCTCGTTCAAGCGGTTGGGAAAAGCCTTTATGCCAGTACCGAAGAGGGCTTATCGATCAGCACCGATGATGGCAAAAGCTGGATAAATCAAACGATGAATAATGGACTCAGTGGCGACAATGTCAGCGGAGTGGCTAAAGGCGCGACTCTTTTATTCGTGGCGACAGACAACGGCTTGTCGTTTAAAGGCGCGGAGGTCATTCAAGATGATTAACGCGAGCGAACCACGACTAACCAACCCATTAAACCAGCGAGGTCAAATGATGACAAAAACCCTTTATGAAGGCTACGCAATAGCCGCGTTACTGCCTGACTCGTTTCAGGTATTTAAAGAAACTATTCAACAACGTGTACATGATGAGGAGCGGTTTTCTCACCCGATGAAGGATTACGTGAGTCACTTGACGGTGGCACGCGAACTGCCTCGAAAAGTATTAGCGAAAGCACTGGCGTTATTACCGACTAAGCCGTTAACGATTGAAGTCGGCGAGCTGGTGTTATTGCCGACACAAAAAGACTACGCCTTATTAGCGTTATCAATTCATTCACCGGAACTTGAACAGATCAACCGTTCAATCAGTGACTTGTGTGGCAACACGGAAGCGTTCCGCTATCGACATCATGTCACACTCGATTGTATCCGTGATGACAAGCGCGACATTTTAGCGTGCAAACTACTGAAACACTTGTTACCCGCCTGGCCTAGGGAGTCACGTTGTGCGTTGCAAGGGTTTGGAGTTTACGATCAAGCAGGCACGCTCAACACGTTACACACTATTCATTCATTACTGCAAAAGGAGTCCAGTCAACATGGTTAACAGGCTTTTTAATACAAGCACTCAGCGAAGCGATTACAGCAATCACTCTCTGCGACCTGTTTTGCAAAAAACGCACGATACGGGAAAAAGTCATTGTCGTTTACGAAGCAAAGTAATTGTCGTTAAGCACCAACTTAACCAAGGAGTACGCATGAGACGATTGATTTTATTCCTCGGTTTGACGTTGTTGGCAAGCGCGGCACTGGCTGTACCGCAAGTCGTGCAAGTCGGGCGTTATGAAACATTACGTGCTGTGCCTAGCGCCCCACAAAAAGACCCGTTACTCGCGATTGGGTGTTTTCATTTTGGGGTTAACGTGAAAACAGTTGGCCAAGCTTTGGCGCAAGTATTACGACCTACCGGCTTTAGCTTAATTAATGCGTCGCACTTGCCGAGTGTGGCACAACAAGTGCTTAAAAAGCCGTTGCCGTATACGCAACGTCATTTAGGCCCGTTAGCCATTAAAGACGCGCTGCGTATTTTGATGGGTGAGGACGTGTTTACCTTAGTCGTGGATCCTGTGCATCGCTTGGTGAGCTTTCGCGTTAAGTCACGGTTTCTTTCTCATCACACCAGGCAAAGGAGGCATCGTTCATGATGTGGATTGCTATTTTTATTATTGCGTCGGTTGGGGGCTTGGCGGCCATGCACTCACACAGTGACCAGCGCCAACAGCAGCTCGAAAAAACCGTCCACCGCTTAGTGGTGAAACACCGACCACGCACTGTCCATCGCAAACCGGTGGCTAAACAATTAGACGGCATTGATGTGGCTAACCTAGAAGGGGAGAAGTAATGCAACAACGATTAACTGAATGTCTCATGAAAGTGTGTCAAAACAAACGCCAGCGCATTGCTTTAATGGTGGGCGTGAGTGTTATTTTAGTGATGCTGCTTTCTTTGGCTTTTTTGCCAGCAAAAGCAAAACACGCACCAGCGAAGCGGGCATTAAAAGCAACGGTCTTACCCGCTCAACCAGCGCCACCAGCCGTGGGGCAGACGTTAAACGGCATTGAGCTTAAACTCGCCCGCATTGAGCAACGGCTCAATCAAGTGACAGGCAATGAATCCTCACCCAGTGATCAGCCTTGGCAAGCGGTACAGCAACAAGTGTCCCAAGGGATTACGGCCAGCCAGCAAGCGAGCCAACAACAACAAAACCAACTGGCCCAATTGCATCAGCAAGTGGCGGCCTTGCAACAAAGTGTGGCGCTGCTCACAGCAAAACAGCACCCACACCAACAACTCACACCGGATCATTTACCGTTTCAAGTCACCGCGATTGATAACATCCAGGAATCGAATGTGGTGACGTTACGCTATGACCATCAACTTTTACCGTTAGATGTCGGTGACACTTTAGCAGGCTGGACGCTGTTAAGTGCGAATAGCACCAATCAGTCCGCGCAATTTCAGCGAGGCGAGTCTTACGTGGCGATTCATCTGGATCAATACCCCGCTAAACCGTCAAGGAGTGCGTCCTAATGTATCGAGCCAATTCACTCATCAAACACGCGTGCGTGGCGTTGGTCTTAGCGGGGTTCGCGGGCACGAGCTTGGCAAACAATGCTGGATGGACAGTCAAGCCAGGGCAAACCGATCCTAATCAACGCTTTCACCAACGCTTACCGGCGCCTTTTCATGATGACATTACAGCCGATCAAGTGGTCACGAAGCTCAAACTGACACCGGCACAAACGCATCAAGCGTTAGTTTGGGGGTTAAGTCCCTTAGAAGAAAAACGCTACGTCGCCCTTATGCGCAATCGCAGTGGCTTTTTTTATCAAGGGGCGGGGCACCACTTAACGCCGGTGCAAGTGTTAGGAGTGAATGCACCAACCGATGCCAAGCGCAGTGCGTATGCCGCTCGGGATGCGCACCAGCAGTTTGAGCAATTGGCGAAGTATTTGGCCTATAACGCCGCCTATCAACAAGCCGCTACCGCGTATAAAACTCAGCTTCACTTACCGGTTATTCGATCCTTTAATACGACGCCGTTCTCACCGTACACCTACCAGCCAATCAGCTTGCAAGCAGGCGATCATGTGTTGTTATTTGTTCATCTTCGTGATGCGGTTAAACCGATCATGGCTTATCTCATGAGTGCAGTGGCGAGAATGCCTCGCGTGCAGTTAGGCATTTTCTTTGTCGGTCACGCTACGCGCTATCAAGTACAACAATGGGCGCGTCAGCAAGCGTTACCGATTCAATTAGTGTCCAGTCATCGCATCACCTTGGATTTTGATCACGGGCAGTTTGCAACGCTTGGGATTAAACAGCCCCTACCGGTGTTAGTACGGGTGCGAGCCGGACACAGCGAAGTCATCGACACGGGACGTTTTTAAATGCGTGGTTTATTGGGGGTTTTAATGGCGGGATTGTGTGTGAGTGCGGGCGCGTCACTGACCGTCATTGCTCGACAAGGCGAAACGGTCTCAGCTCCACTTGCACACTGGACGCTACCGACTCAGGCGAGCGCGTTAGCTGCTATTCATGCCCAAGTCGCCGTGTTAAAGCACCCGCACATTACCATTAAACCGTTACTCGTTCCGACGGTGTCTGAGTTTACTGACGGTCACGTCAGCTCGCATCGTATGCCTAAAACCTCGGCGCACTTTCCTGCCTTCTTTGTGTTAAGTGACGGGGCACGTTCTGTGCAATGGGCAACAGACAATGCAAAACGATTAAAGCAATTACGGGCGATTGGAATCATTACGCACGCAGAGCGTGTTGATGCCATTAAAGCGCTTGAAGCAAAAACGGGGTTAGTGTTAGTGCCAGCGTCCTTAACGGGCTTTTCAGCCGTGGTGCAAACCACGCACACGCCGTTTTTAGTGAACCAAGGGTGGGTGGTGCAATGAATGACGTGCCTGAAATCAAACAACGCGCCAGAGGCTTTTTTGGTTTTTGCTGGACAACGTGTCGGGCGATGGGGTGGGGGATTGTGATTGCGTTAGTGATTAATGTCGTGCATTGGCATGAAGACGGGTATCAAGCGGTACTCGCACAATTAACCCAGCGTGACAGCGAACAAACCACGCAATTGGGTTTTCGCAATCCATTAGCAGGCAAAGTCGCTACCTGGGCGATACAGTCTATGGATGCCCAGCAAGCTTGGTTGACACAACACACCAAGCCTTGGCTTAAGCAAGTGCCGTTAATCGGTGATTGGTTGAGCTCAGCCAGCGTTGCAAAAAAGACTCAGGCGGTGCAGCAAGGGGTTGTGCATGGCTTGCGTGTGTTGTGGGGGACGTTGGTGTTAGTGGGCTTGAAAGGGATTAGCTTGTTGGTCTCTGCTTGGGTGTTTGTGTTCGCTGGGCTATTAGGGGCGATGGATGGGTTATTAGCGCGTTACATTCGCACCCATGAAGGCGGGCGTGAATCAACGTTTATCTTTCACCGCGTGGCCGACACCGTGATCAAGGCACCCGTGGCCTTGTTCTTTGTGTATTTAGCGTTACCGGTTTTTATTAATCCAGAGTGGGTGGTGATTGCCATGAGTCTGATGGTGTTTGCCTTTTTTTATTTAGCGACAGCGAATTTGAAAAAATTCTTGTAAAGGAGCGGTGATGAGAAAGTGTTTAGTGGTGTGTTGGTTGGTGTTGGGGTTAATGGGGGTTGCCCAGGCTGATAACGCTCAGATGAAAACCACGCTGGTCAAAATCATCAATCAGCTTGAAACCATCAAGCCCTTGGTCACGCAAGCCAAGCGAGAGCAAACCGCTAACCCGCGTGTGAAAATTCACTTTGACCGCTGGCAGGATGGCCAAGGTCATTGGCATAACGGGCTGCGCCAAGACATCGAAACCATTCAAGGGGCCTTAGTGCAAGCAGTGAATCAACAAAACCATGAGCCACGCGTTATTGCCCCGCTCAGTGGTGACTTTGTAGGAGGTGATCATGTTTGAGATGAGTACCGCTCAAAAGCAAGCCTTTAATGAAGCAACACACGGTGTCGGGGCCATCACGTATTGTCACCTGATTTTATTTTTTATTGCAGGCTTGGCCACCATCTGGTTGTTGCTTGTGTTCATCGGCACGATAAAAAACCCCGAGTGTTCTCCGTATGAGGCACTCAACACGTTTGCTTATGCGGTGGTGATTTATATCGCTGTCGGTGTCGTGGTTCATTTTACTTAACCCAAGGAGTTTTTAGTATGTTAAAGCACTTTTTATTACGTCACACACGCGGTGTTCGCACCTTGTTGACTCAACTCATGGCCGCAATCACGACCTTGTCTCTCTCGGCGCTTGCCTGGGCGGATGGCGGCATTATTCCCATCTCCACTGATGATCAAACCGCCTCCGGCAGTGATTTTGCACAAACGCTGGTTCACATTTTCCAAAAGGGACTGATTCCCGTGGTGATGTTAGGCGGGTCGGTTTGGGTTTTGTGGACGGGGATTTCAACGATGGCTAATGGCGTGAAAGAGGCGGGCGATCGCCAGAAATTTGACCCGCTTAAAAACGCGATCATCAAGACCGTGATTGTTGTGGTGGTCGGTGGGGCGTTGTTGTATCTGCTTAATGAACTTCGCACCTTTAAGTTTTCATAACAGAGGAGAGGGCTATGCACACAACACAACGTCCGAGCTGTCAGTACTTAACCCATAAGCACGCGACTTTCTTTGGTTGCACCTTAGCGGAGACTGGCTGGTTGATTGGGATTTTAGCCGCCATTCAGCTGCCGTTGATCACGGGCCTGGCGTTTCCCTTAGGCCATTACTTAGGCGGCTTTTGGGGCGCGTTTTTAATTGAGTTTTTAATCGCGGTATTACTGACCCGCTTTGTGCTATTGACACAAATTGCTAAACGCATTGGCGAGAGGCGTCAAGGCAAGCCAGCAGGGTATTTACGCTGGCGGTTTCGCTGGTGGTGTTATCAACACTTAGGGGTGCCTTTGCCGTTAGTTATTCGTCAAGGTGTTTGGTCAACGAGGAGACATCACGATGTTTAAAGCCTGGAAACGATTCGATCAACTCACATTAACAGTGAAAACCTTGTGGGTGGTGATTGCGCTACTGGTTGGACTCAATACCGTGGCATTAGTCGGACTCGCCACGGCCCCTGATCGCCTACGCATTTACTTGCCGCCTGATTTAAGCGCAGGGGCTACCTTGAAGCCTGAGCAGGTACCGAAAGCCACGGTGTATGCGTTTGCGTTTCAGATTTTTACTGCAATTAACAGTTGGACGACCAGTGGGACGCAAGAGTACGGCAAAAACCTGAACGGTTACCAACGTTATTTATCGCCTGCTTTTTACACCGCGCTTGAACAAGACAAGCAAGCTCGCACCAGTAACGGTGAGCTGGCAAGACAACGCTTAATGTCAGCGGTATCGGGTGACGGGTATTCCTTGGCTTCGGTGAAGGTGTTAGGCAATGGCACGTGGTTAGTGACCTTGCACTTACAGCTCGTGGAAACGCTCGATGGGCAAGTCATTAAGCGCGTCATCATGGCTTATCCGTTAGTGGTGTCACAGGTGCAAGCGTCATTAGCGGTCAATCCCTGGGGGCTGGTATTAAGCGGTTATCAGCAAGCCCCGTATCGATTAAAAACAGTGGTCTAGGAGGGCGAATGAAAAAGTTAGTGTGCAGTCTTTGTGTGGTGTTACCGATCTTAGCCGGTGCCACCGATTTAAAACCCAGTCCGCAAGTGGTGGTCAACCAAGTGCATTATGATCACGTGGTGTGGAACGGGATGCCGATTAGTGTGGTGGTACCGGTTGGCCAAGAGCGTGTGATTAAGTTTCCGTGTTCAGTGAGCCTTCAAAATACTAATCCTGCCTTAACGACTGATAAGGTGCGCATTGAAAATAACGCGGGTTTTCTTTATATCACCGCTAAAAAAGCGTTCTCACCGATTCGCTTGCCAATCCAGTTAAGCAGCGGGCAGGTAGTGTTAATGGATTTATCAGCGAGTGCGAGCAGTAATGACACCCCGGTTGCGGTGGTGCTTCCCTCAGCCGGTGGCGCGGGTGCAAAAGCAGCGGGCACCCAACCGGCGTTTATTACTTAGTGACTGACAGAAAACCCGCAAAGCCTTTTATTTTCAATGTTTCGGGGCGAACTGGTCACATGAAGATTTTCAAAAAACAGCACTAAATACTCGTTTTCCAGCTATTTACAGCTTATTTTCGATATAATGCCTTAATCTTCGATGATTTTTCGCCACAGCATGGTAACTCTTCACTGGAAAGCAAGAATGACAAGACTAGCCCAAAATCCACAAATGCAAATTGGCCAAGTAGATATTTCTAAAATTCAAATCAGCTCTAAATCACGGGATGACATTCCAAAATTATTAAAAGGGCTACAGTTTATTTATAGTACACCCTCTGTACGGAAGGAGATTTTCGAACTACTAGAGGCTCAGATTGCACCTGAGGTTGACAAGAATAATGGACGCCCTGGTATGGAATTATGGAAAATATTGGTCATGGGAGTACTCCGCCTGAGTCTAAATTGTGATTATGATCGACTGCATGAACTTGTGAATCAACATAAAACCATTCGTGAAATGCTAGGGCATGCTGATTTTTTCGATAAAATAGAGTATCAGCTGCAAACAATTAAAGACAATGTCTCGCTACTCACTCCCGAGTTGTTAGATGAGATTAATCAAGTTGTTGTGAAAGCTGGTCATTCATTGTTAAAAAAAAGTGAGCCTCTGCGAGGCCGTTGCGATTCCTTTGTGGTTGAAACAGACGTACATTTTCCAACAGACATAAGCTTACTGTTTGACGCAATGCGCAAAATAATTCAGCAGGTGGCCAAGCTGTGTGAACACAGCGGATTGAGTGACTGGCGTCAATATCGATATAACATCAAGCATCTGAAACGGCTCATGCGAATAGCTCAACTAAAAAAGCGCAGTAAGAGCAAGCAAGCAGATCAACAAAACAAAAAGGACAAGGCAATCAAGGATGCTCATCAGGAGTATCTCAATATTGCGCAAAAATATTTAGATAAAGCACATGCCTCAATAAACGCTATCCAGAAAGCCGATCTACTGAAGCCGCAAGATGCGCCACTGGTTGAAAGTATAGAAATGTTCACGGTTCATGCAGATCGCCAAGTTGATCAAATTAAACGCCGAATATTATTGGATGAAAAGATCCCGCATGAAGAAAAAGTCTTTTCTGTCTTTCAGCCACATACTGAATGGATTGTAAAAGGAAAGGCTGGTGTACCAGTCGAATTAGGAATGAAAGTCTGTGTCTTGGAGGATCAACACCAATTTATATTGCATCATCGTGTGATGGAGAATGAGACTGATGACAAGGTCGCCGTATCTATGGTTCAAGAGACCCAACAAAAGTTCCCAGAGTTAAACACATGTAGTTTTGATAAGGGCTTTCATTCAAAAGAAAATCAATCTGCGTTAGCAGATATTTTGGAAGTTGTTGCATTGCCGAGAAAAGGTCGACTCTCAAAGGAAGCACAGGAAATTGAAAAGTCAGACTCGTTTGTGAAAGCGAAACAAAAGCATTCTGCGGTAGAATCCAGTATTAATGCTCTTGAAGTTCATGGGTTGGATCAATGCCTAGATCACGGCATTGATGGCTTTAAGAGTTATGTTGGCTTAGCGATTGTTGGAAAAAACATAGATCGTATCGGAAGTCTTATACAAAGAGCTGAGCAAAGGAAAGCAGCGCGACTAAAAAAACGCATTCGAGGTCGCAGCCCACCGTTAGCTGCCTAGTCAGCCTCAGAATATCCCATTGTATTCCAGAAAGCAGGATGCTTTTTTTCGTATCAAAACAGCGAGATTTCATTTTTTTGTACGCGGCCAGGGCTTAACATGCTATTTTTATTATGATCTCGCGCGGATATAAAAAAATGAAAGTGTAATAAAACAACAAAGACTAAGAATTAGTAGGTTTTCTGTCAGTCACTACTTACGTGAGCTTATTGCGTTATGCCATCCAGCACTTGTATTCCCCCGAACGCCTAGTGCATGAAGACGGCGCATTTAGTCGTACTCCGATGTTTACCTCACGCAGTGTCGCGTTAGTCAATCAAGCCGCCGTACTTGCCATGCCGTTAGCGTCCTGGCAAGCAGGCGCGTATACCGTCACAGCGGTGTTATTAAAAAACACCACGCGCCATCGTGTGTTGTTGAGCCCACAAACCTTGCACGGCAGTTGGTTAGCCACCAGCTTTTATCCCTCTAATTACGTCAATGCCCGGGGGCATTTGCGCGATCGCACCACGGTGTTTGTGGTGTCTGATCAGCCGTTTAATCAAGCACTGCAAGCAGCGAGGGCGTACCGATGAATCGTAATCCTAAACTGTTAATCGTGTTAGGTGTGTTAAGTGTGTTGTTGATTGCCGGTTTTTTATGGATGAGTGCGGGATCTTCTGCAACGACTCACACCCGCGAAGCCAAGAACACACACGCTCCGTTTGATGTGGCCTCAGGTGACACCAACAACGAAGTGCTTGGGCGCATTATCGCGCAACAAAAAGCCTTACAAACGAAAAACGCGCAGCAAGCAAGCCTAATCCATCAATTGCAACGCACCAATGCCAGTCAAGCCCGTGAACAATTAACAAAAACCAAGGCCGCCTTAGAGCAACAGATCGCCGCTTTAAAAACCAGTCTGGCCGAACAAATGAACACCTTAGTGCAACGGGCTAAGACATCTTCGGGTAAGTCAAATTCGGCGTTGGAAAACTACACGGTGGGCCAGGGTCAAACTAAAAGTCATTCTCACATGATTACCTCGGTGCCTGATTTTTCGTTAACGCCCGTTAAAGGTGAGGCGAGTGGTGCAATGAAGTCGCACGACACAGGAAGTGTTAGTAGCGCACCGACGTTACCCAGTGATCAGGATAAAACACTCGCTCAACAAAAAGCCGCGGTACCGGTTTACACGGTACCAGACGGCTCAACGGTAGCGAACGTGGCCTTACTGAGTCCCTTAATTGGTGAGGTGCCGGTGAATGGCAGTTTACAAGCACCGGCGTTTCCGTTTAAAGCAATGCTCAGTTATCACCAAACCCAACAAATGTTTGCCGCCAACGGCATTCCGTTACCCACAGGTTTAGCTGGGACGATTTTGCAAGGCTATTCGGTCGGCAGTATGTCCTTAGGTTGCGCAAGACCTTATGTCACTAAATTGTTGTTTGTGTTTAAAGACGGGCACTTTGTGGTGTTTCCTAAAAAAACCAGCAGTGGTAATGCCACACAGGTTTACCCTAAAAATGCGTTGGGTTATTTAAGTGATGCCTACAACAACCCGTGCATTAACGGGCGCTACATGACCGATGCCCCTAAAGTGATCGCCAGCTTTATGGCCTTAGGGGCGGCGCAAGGGGCGGGCGGGGCGATTGCGCAAGCGCAAACCCAAACGCTCACCAACATTGCCCAAGGCACGGCAGGCACGGTCTTTAACGGCAACTTAGGCAAGTATGCCGCAGGCTTAGCGGTGAATGAAGGCGCGAAAGATGCCACCGCTTGGTACAAGGCTCGAGTCAATACTATCTTTGACGCGGTGTTTGTGCCCTCGACTGAAAACGGGCGAGCGCGTCGCCTCATTTTTAATGTAACCCAAACCATTCCAATTGATTTAAACCACCAAGGGAGATTGTTGCACCATGAACGTTTTAGTGACGGCTCGACTACTGATCATTCTTTGCTGTAGCGCAGGCTTAGCCGCTTGTGCGACACCAGGGAGCAATTTAATTCCAGCAGGGGGACAACGCACCATGCCTCAACTGTATCAAAGTGAAACCGGTGCGGCGTTGACCACGAATTTTAACAACCAGGTCAACGCCCCGTCTCGTGTGGCGTTAACACGGGAGCTGCCTCGCTCTCGTTACGTGGCGCAAACCGCCCACGGCAAACGCGAGGTGGACAGCTTGTTTAAACCGTTGCCGAACCCTGAAATACCGGTGTAGTTTTCTATCGCCCCGCACTTAGTGCAGGTTAATGGCGAGGCTTACCCAAAGCCAGGGATAACCACGGCCTTCTTTTTGTATCGCAGCAATCACTTTGCGCTGCCCAGTGAGCTTTTTACCAGTTATTTTTGAGCGAATAATAAAGTCTTGATCTAGGTTTGTTATTAGGAGATTTTATGGGATTGTTTAAGAAAAAAGCCGAACCCATTGCCCAAGCCACCATCAAGCAACAGTACGCGAGGGTGCCATCTTTTGCGGATTTATTGCCTTGCTATGTGGCTTTCTAATATCAGAAGGATCATGAAGTGGCGTGGAAAGTGCTCTGTTCTAGCAATACATCGAGGAGGAGATGGTGTTACTGGAAGACGGGGTGTCAGTGGGCGCGGTGTTTGAGCTTAAGGCCATACCCACCGAAGCCAGACCCGAAGCGCAATCACTTTTGCCCAGTGAGCGTTATTAGGAGATCGAACCCATTGCCCAAGCCACCATCAAGCAACAGTACGCGAGGGTGCCGTCTTTTGCGGATTTATTGCCGTGGGTGGAGTGGTCGGACGAGGAGGAGATGGTGTTACTGGAAGATGAAGTTGCTCTCACGCTTGTTACCTTTAGAAGCTGAAAACCCCTGGGTAATGCAGCTTTATGTGCAAGACGATCTCACCTTACAACCGTTGTTTGAATTACTCCAACGCAGCATTGCCTTGCATCATTCACTCACCGACCCGCTAGCACGGAAATACCTGGACGTCATGCAAGGGCACTTTAAAGCCATGTGTGAAGACGAGGGGATTTTAAAAGACCCGATGTCAGGCTTGCCCTTTCGCGGTAAATTACGCCGGATTCGCTTAACGGTGTATCGTCGTTATGACAATCCCAAAGGGCTTGATCGTCAGGCACTCGTTGATGAGCTTAAAACGGTTTGCCAGCGAGTCGAATCACAAGTGCGACAAGTCGGCATTAAAATTCAGCGCGTGAACGGAGCGCAGTTTTATGAATGGCTGCTTCGTTGGTTTAATCCTTCCCCTAAAAAAACCCAAGGCGATGTGGACGCCTTAGTCAAGCGCACCCCGTATCCCACCCGCAAACCGTTTGGCTGGTCACCCACGCAACATTGCTTGCAAGGGTCGATCGAATCCACCGAAGACGGTTGGTTATTTGATGGCGTGAAACACAAAGTGGTGACGTTTAAAGATTTAGCGTCTAGCTTGGACGACTACGGGGTCTTATCCCGTGAACTCGCGCAAGGTGGGGAAGAAAAATACGCCTTACTGGATGCCTTTCCACCCGGATCGATCTATACCTTACAACTCACCTTTGAATCAAAAGACGCGGTCAATGAACACCTCAATGGCATTGAAGGAGCAGCCATTGGTAAAAGCCCTGCCATTAAAGATATTCATCGCAATGTCGAGCAAGCCCGTGCTGAAATGGATAACCGCCATTTGTTATTTCGTTGTGTGGAGGCGATTTATTTTAAAGCTGATACGGAGGAGAGTCTTAAAACGTTTGAAACCGATCTGGAGTCGTTGGTGGAGAGTGTGAATTTAGAGCTCACGCCCACCCGTGAGGAAGCGTTTGGTGCTGATTTGTACTTGCGTTTCTTGCCGTTTAATTTCAATCACCAGTTTGACAAAAAAGAGCTGTTTCGCTCCACCTACAAATACGCGGATGACATTGCAAGATTGTTACCGGTTTACGGGCGTTCGCTAGGAGATGGGTTAAACCCATTATGGATTTATTGGAACCGAGGTGGCGAGCCGTTTATTTTTGATCACTCCAGCCGTGATTTTAAAATGGCAAACAATCACATGGCGATTTTAGGAACAACGGGTTCGGGCAAATCCGTCACTCTAAATAATTTAGTGCTGACACTTTCAGCGGTGCGCAATCCACGCATTGTGGCGATGGAAGTGGGTGGCTCGTTTTCATTATCGGCTAAATTCTTAGCGCAATACGGGCGCAAGGTAACAGTGATGCGCTTTGATCGCACCCGCCCCATTGCGATTAACCCTTATGCCGAAGCTTATAACGCCTTAGCCTTAATTGAAGCCGAAGAAGCGGCGGTGGCCAAGCGTGAAGCTTTGCAAGCCTATCAAGGCGGTGTTGAAGAGGAAGTGCTTGAGCAACACACCACTAAATTAGCGCAAGAACTCGCAGGCAGTAAAGACCTGGCCAGTGATGAAGAGCTGGCCTCGAATGAAGATCGGGATTTACTCAATGAAATGGTGCTCGCCACGCGGGTGATGATTACGCAAGGCAATGCCAACGAAGAAGCCAAACTCGATCCCACGGATTTGTCGTTAATCACTCGCGCCTTAGTCCATGCCATGAAAGCCTGTAAACACGCCGGTGAACCTCAAATGCTCTTGAGCCATGTGATTGAGAGCATGACCTGTTTGGCTAATGAAGAAACCAACGTGGACTTGCAGGGTCGACTCAAGCAATACGCGCTACGTCTTGAGTATTACACCACCGGCATTCGCGGGCAGTTTATCAATCAACCCTCTGAGCCCTTAAACGACTTTGATTTTCTGCACGTGGATTTTGGGTTTATGCAAAGTGCGACGTATAAAGACTTAATGAACATTGTCTCCATCAGTTTATTAGCGAAAGTCTTAGCACTCGCCGAAGGGAGTAAAGCCACCGGACGTCCCACCGAGCTCATCATTGATGAAGCGCATGTCTTTTTTAAATCCGACATGGTGGCGGCTTTTATTATTTTAATGGCGAAAGTCGCCCGTAAGATTGGCCTGTCGTTAAAGCCAACCTCACAAAATCTGGAAGACTTTAGTGGCATTGAATCCAAGAAAGTGCTGTCCATGATGGAGACCTGGTTGTGTTTGTCGTTACAAGCCGATGAGGTGTCCTTGATTGAGCAGTTTAAACCGCTAACCGATGAACAGCGGGCGATGATCTTAGACGTGCGTAAATACCAGGGGATTTATTCCGAAGGGGTGTTGTTAGGGAAACGTCATGCAGGCTTGTTTCGCAATGTCCCGCCCAGGTTGATGTTATCGCTCGCAATGACCGAACAAGACGAGCGTACCGAGCGAGAACAATTACGCCAAAAACATAACTTAACCGAACTTGAAGCCGTTGAACGCATGGCAAAAGACTTAGGTAAAAAACAACACGAGGTTTCTGATGCACGATTATTTTGGTATTAAACGTGGCGGGCTATTATTACTCGGCTGCGGGTTTGCAGGGCTTGCGCTTGCCGTCAAGATACAATTGTTTAGCGTGAGTAGCTTAGCGTTTTATCACGTGCCTGCCTCACTCACCCCGTGTTACTTAGATCAAGCAACACAAGTCAAGCAGCAGCTCATTGAGCAGGTGCAACAAACACCCGCACTGCTTAATCAAGCCCCGCCTTTAGCCGTTAAAAAACTCTTAACTCGTTTATCTCACGGGACGTTATGCCAAGTGCAAGCCAATCAATTAGGCATTACGCAAGTGCCCGCTGTGGTCTTTGATCAGCGCTTTGTGGTGCTAGGTGTGCAAGACGTGAATCAAGCCAAGCAACTGTGGCAACACTGGCAGGAGCGATCGCATGATTAAACGGTGGTGTTGTTACTGGTTGGTGAGTGTGTTGGTCTTGGGTTCGGGCCAAGCCTTAGCGAATGATGCGCCGCCTGGCACAATCAATAGTGTGTCACTGTCGTTGACCGTGGGTAAACACGTCATGGATTATTTACACTGGCGACCCATTGGCATTTGTGTGTGGACACACCATTCAATTTATCGACCGATCACCATCACCACGGAGCTTGACGAATACTTACCAGATCTTGTGGTCACGGTCTTTAATGAATCAGGCGATGACCCGTGGACAGTCGCTCGACTGACTTTAGATCCTGTCGCGCAAACCACGGGGAGCGCAGCCGTGCAACACGCCACAGGAGATAATTTGACAGACGGGCGACAAAGCACGACACCGAGCGAACAAAGTAACGACAGCCTGGTGACTAAAAGCGTGGATGTCGTGGGCAGTCCGTTAAGTCTCTTGCAGTTACCGTTTCTTAATTTGCGCCCCGATACCGTGCCTTTCTCTCCTTATTACCAATCGGCCTTAGATGCCTTGCCTTCACGCTCAGGGTTAGCCGAGGCTATTCGTTTACCCGAGACGTTGAATTTAACGCACTATTTTATTGGCGCTGATTATTGGCATCACTGGGCCTATGAGTTTCCGCGCAGTATGAGCGTGGATAACAACAACGATTTTATTGCCTCAATGGTGATGGCCTTACGCGCAGCAGATATCGTGACCAATAAAAATACCCTGCACATCGTCCACAGTGCGAATGATTCGTGCGGTAAGAATTGCGCGGTGGCCAATGTCATTGAAGAAACCCAAGACGATCACGAAATTTGGCAAGAGGTTTACCCGCATGATCGCCACGTGCACCTTGGTGCAACGGATTCAGCAACAGGGTCACCCCTCGGTCAAGCGGATGAGCAAGCAGGGCACGGTAATTACGTGTTTGTGATTTGGCGACACTACCGAGGGTGTGTGCAAAGTGACGGACATTTTTGGTGGGCAACCCAAACAGTCAACCCCACGGTTAAACGATAAGGAGTCAAAGTACCATGAAATACCGAAATCACATTCATCAGTACGGTGTTACTCGCCTTTGTGCTGCAGCAAGCGAGCGCGATGGAGTTTATCCCTTCAAACTCCACCTATTACTATCAAATGGGTGGAGGCTCTGATCTCAGTATGCCACCGGTCAGTGGCCAACAAGACATTACCTTAGGCGGTGATGTGCATTCTAATCTCGGCTTTACCTGCGGGTTTAATCCCTCCGTCTCAATCGGTAATACGCTTAATCACATTCAAGATTCCTTACAAGGGATTTCACAAAGTGTGATTCGTTCTGCCACCTCAGCCGTGGGTTCTTTGCCAATGTATTTATTAGCGCACACCAACAAAGATTTATATAACCTGATTCAAAACACCATGACCGGTGCAATGGATACTTTCCACCTTCACCAGCGCACTTGTCAAAATGCCTTAAGCCGCATTAAAAAAGGCGATGCCTCGGTGTATCAAAACTGGTTTAGCATTTCGGATTCACAAGGCTGGTTAAACTTTTCCAAACGAGCGCAACAGGGTCAAGATGTCGATGTCAATCAAGCGAGTAAAGCGCTCACGAAAGACCCGCACCAATACGGGATTCCCTGGGTACACAAAGGACAAAACTCAGGCGGGACACAAGGTGATCAAGTGCCGATTACCGTGATCTATGATGTCGTGGTGGCTGGTTATAATGCGATGGTTGATCCCAACTCACCCTTAGATGCGAAAGGCACTGTCGCCACACCGAACAGCGGTTTAAGTCGCTATTGGCAAAATGCCGATGCCGCCGGTCAATGGGCGCGATTGGTGTTAGGGGATATCACTATTTCATCCAAGCCTGGCATAGATAACACCACACGCGGGACGGGCTTGATGACGCTTGTGCAAACGTGTCCAAAGTCAGCAACGAATACGCTAACCTGCGCTCACACCCTGGCGACTCAGTTAACCACCTTAGTCAATAACAGTGGTACACCGGATGCCAAGGCATTACGCGCTGTAAGCTCAAACGAAATGCTCATTACGCCTGCGGTCATTCAAGGCATTCGTAATAAAACACCGCAAGAACAAGCCTTAGCCATCAGCAAACTCAGCCAAGACATTGCGTTGCAAAACGTGGTCGATGAAGCACTGATTTTAAGACGGGTGTTAATTACCGGCTCACAAACCAAGCCTGTCCATAATCTAAAACCGGCCTTAAATGCCATCAATCAAGCACTCGGGCAATTAAACCGAGACATTCAAAACATCTTGTTCCAGTTCCAAGTGCGTAAAGCCTTAATGACCAACACCGCTGAGGCAATCATTGGCTCACAACAACAACGTGAAGCCGAAGCAGTCGGTGAGCATAACACCACACAGCCCGCCGGTTTAGTTAACGGTGCCGTCTACAAAACGAAACAAACACCCTAAAAGGATATCGAACCAATGAGTTTAATGGTTAATGGCCCGCTAGAAATTTACGGTACCGTCATAGGCATCAAGCTTTTTGATGCCCTGTTTAATATCTTGGCCTCAATGGGCATTATCTTTTTGCCCTTACTGGTGCTTTTTTTTGAAAACATCACCAAGCCGTTTGAGTCAGAGATTCAAAACGGGGCATCCACGTCATTAAGGCGGGTGTCGATTCACTTTTTAGGCTGGGTGTTCACGGTAATGTTGTTTGTGGCACCCACCTGGCCGTTACACGTGAATGAGGTGATCTATAAACCCGTTTGTGCGGTCGGTGCGGTAAAATCAACCTTCAAAGACACTGGCACCACCTATGACGATGCATTTGCTAATTTAGAATACCAGAATTTAAAAATGCCCATCATGATGGGGTTTGTGTTAGGCGGGATGTCAGGCTTTACCAATGCAGCCATTACCTCACTGCCCTGTAAGACTGATGTACAGGCCATTAAAAATACTTTAGACACCACGCGCTTAACGCCTGTGGTACAACAACAAGTCGAGCGTTTTCAAAATGAATGCTTTGCACCCGCCAGGGCCAAGTTTGATAGCACCTCACCGGATCCCTCAACGTACCAAGACATCATGAAGAATTATGGTGGACAAACTGATCTCTCCTGGATTGGTTCGCACGTGATGCAAACCCTGTATTACACGAACCTTTATCCCAAAGCGCCCGTACCAGGGTTTAGCTCAACAACCTACCCAGGGCCGTACCAGGCATACAACAAAGCGCACGGGATGCAGCCAGGACACTGGGGTTATCCCACTTGCCAAGAGTGGTGGAGTGATTCCGAGCAAGGGTTGCAACAACAACTTGTGAAATTAGCTGACCAGCACAGCCCCTCGAATCCTCACCTGGGATCGCTTTCTTTTACGGATAAAGTGAGCAGCTGGTTAACCTCAGTAAAACGCTTTACACATGTAGGCTCACAAGTCACCGCTGATGATGTTATCTCACGCGACATGCTTTATGACGTTGGAGCTAATTCCGGCTTTGGCCGTTATTACAGTGGTTGGATGAGTATTAATAACGGGCCGATTGGCATGGGTGATGGCACCATGCACTCGATGGTGACGCACGGTGCAGCTGATGTTGCGCAAGGTGTTGATGCTGTTTATGCAACGGTTGATCGTGCCGAGATATCTCAGGAGATTCCGATTCTACAAGCGGTGTTATTAGCCTTTGCATTAACACTCGGGCCCCTGATTTTAATGTTTGGCATGATGACAGGGCGTGGAATCGGAATCATCTTTTCTTATTACTTTCTGGTCGGGAGCTTGCTTTTCATGACGTTCATTGAAAAGTTTGTTCATTACATTGAACTTTCATTACACGCGAGTCAAAGCTACGGTGTGTACGCGATGGGTAATAGCATGATTATGTATAACGTGTTTACTAAGCTCTATTTTTGGGCGCCAATGATTTATCTCGGGTTGATGTCTATTGCTGGAATTGGGTTAGGAAACTCAGTTAGTGATGCCTTAGGTAGATCTACAGCAGGATCTGGTGCTGGAATTATGAAAAAAGCCGTTACGAAAGCAGCTATGTTTATTAAATAGAAGGTTAAATAGTATGATCTATCAAAAAAAATTATTTCTAACCGCTTTGAAATCTTCATCAGTTGGTTCAGGGTTTCGTGGTTTGTATGATGGATTGTGCCCACTAGCAGAGTACTCATCAGCAGCACGATCATACGCACGCTTTTTAGCTTCACGGTATTCACCAACGCCAACAAAACCTGCTGCCAAGATTGACAACACAACAGGCAAAGCCTTCAAGGTGAAGCGTCCTAATCCGACTAAACTTTTTTTAAACACGGAGCACCTCCCTTTATGAAAAAATTATTCACCTTCATTCGCCAACAAAAATGGCTATTCGTTACTGTTTTCTTTTTTGTGTTGTTAATGGTCGTGGTGTCTTTCATCAGCATGGCTCAAATGGATGGCCTGAGCGCTCGAGTATTAGCAATAAGCGAGTGGATTAAAAGACACCACGTCAGCTTTCTATTATGGCACGGATTGATTCTGGCAGCAATTTACGTGGGGTGGGGGATTAAGGTCGATCGTACTTTTAAAGGTCAAACAATCAGTGCAAAAAAGACGCAGAGCGTAAAGCGGTTTCGTTGGTGGCTCATTGGGTTTGTGGTACTGGTCGATTGCTGGGTGTTTTGGCTATAAGGGGGCAAAGATGACGACAACTAGCAGGCAACGAAAAAATCAGCAAACGACAACTAGCCCCGTGCAAACATCCTTGGCGACAACTAGTCCAATGGCGATTGTGAAAGCACGCCTTGAAGCACAAGCTCGCAAGCCGGTAACACCCGTTAACCCATTCACACCGTTGCTTAAGCAACTAGCTGCGGTGAAGGAGGGTGTTGCATGAGTCGTCACGCCTTTGAAAATCAGCTACGCACCCCGTGGGAATGGTTGGTGGCGAGTGTTGCCGCAGGCTTTGGGTGTTTGTGTTTACTCCACGCGCAATGGTTAGGGCTTGAAGTGCAATTAAGTCCTGTGGTTGCCGCCCCGTTTTTTGGGTTAGCGGTGTGGCGCGGGTTACAGGGCTGGAAAATTCTTGCTTTTCGACAACACTTGTTGGCGCTCAAACCGTTTCAATTAGGCACTCATGAGATTCCTCACGCCAAGGAATTTATTTACTTAGGGCGCGGCTTTCGTTGGTTACCCATTCACCGACAACGTTTGCATTTATTGTCGTTGGTAGAAAACCAAGGCTTTTGCCAAAAGAACGCCTTGTATCGCTGGGTACAAGCCAAAGCGACAGAAAACTCTAAAAGTGTTTATGCGTGGTTGACTCATCAAGCGTACTTAGTGACTGACAGAAAACCCCGAAACCGTTGCTACGTAAGGCATACAGGTTGTTTTAACAAACGAAGATTTACTGTTTAACCACCATTAGTGTCTAAATTGACCGCTTTTAATGAATTTATAGCAAAAAAGTCAAAATCTTCGTTTATGAAAATCCTCTACAAGCGTTGATGCGTAAGGCTTTCGAGGTTTTCTGTCAGTCACTACTTACCGTTTCGCCCCTTACCACCCATTGGCGGCAAGCCCTGGTTGCACGGGGTCGGGGTGGATAAAGAGCGTAACGTGTACGCGCAACAAGCCAACCGGAACAGTCACGAGTGTGTGTTTGGCATGACGCGGGTGGGTAAAACCCGCTACTTGTGTATTCGAGTCAATCAAGACATTCGTAATGGCGAAGCCGTGTTGATCATTGACCCCAAAGGCGATTTAGAAGCGATTCAAGACGTGTATTGTGCGGCGAAAGCCGCAGGACGGTTAAATGATTTGCGGATTGTGCATTTAGGTTTTCCCGATAGCTCGGCAAAATACAACCCGCTGGCTTCGTTTAGCAATGTTAGTGAAGTAGCGGGCCGAATTACGGGTGCAATGAGTGCGAGCGGGGAAGGCCAAGCCTTTAAAGACTTTGCGTGGCAATACACCAACATTGTTGCACGCTGCTTACACGAATTAGGCGAGCCGATTAATTACAAAACAATCGGCTTTTATATTAAACAACCGCAGCTGTTGCTTTACACCTACGTGGAGCAACGCTTCCCGCTCATTGAACCTGGGTACTTAAGTGAGGTGCAAGCGTTATTAGATCAATTTAACAGCCGTACTGATAAAGAAGGCAACTTACTCCCACCGATTAGCCGTAAGCTAGCCGTGCAACTCTACATTCGTGATTACGTCGATCGTGTTTCCATGAGCCCGCAGATTAAGCAATTCATGGATGCGATTATTATGCCCCTGGACAATGCCGCCAAATTAGATAAGGACTACTACGATAAAATCACAGCAAGCGTTGGGCCGGTGTTTGATAAAATTAATCAGACCCAGGCGCATCGCATCTTCTCCTGGGAAAACGGATTTGGTTTACCGGAAGTTCGACTCGAAGACATTATTAAACGACGCCAGATTGTTTACATTGGCTTGGATTCCTTGACCAACAAAGAAGTGGCCGAATCAGTCGGGCAAGCGACTATTGCGGATTTGGTGTCATTGTGTGGGCGGTTGTATAACGAATCCGGTCAAACGCCGATGACACTCAATTTATACTGCGATGAGTTTAGTGACATTGTACGCGAGGAATTTATCACGCTGCTTAATAAAGCAGGGGGCACGGGCATTCGGGTCACGGCTTTAACGCAAACACTCAATGATTTAGGTGCGGCATTTAGCAGTCATGATAAACCGAAAATGCTGTTAGGGAACTTTGGCACGCTCACCACACTTCGAGTCAATAACGAAGACACCGCCACCAATCTCACCCGCTGCTTAGAACTAATCCGTGCGCGATCAAGTACACCCTCGACCATGTCCAATGATCGCTCAGACAGTGAAAACGGCGAACTGTTTACCACCTATAATACCGACACTGTCGCAGAAACCCCCAGTGCGTTGGTCGAGATCAATGACTTGTATTCACTGCCCAAAGGCCAAGCCTTTGTGCTCACCAACGGCGGTGAGGTGTATAAAATCCGTATTCCGTTACCCAAAAACGACGGCAGTGCGCCTGCATCGTTTGAAGCGTTGCTAAGTGAGGTGAACCTATGACACATAGTTTGTTTGTCTGTCTTTTGCTGGCTGGTTCGGTGGGGTTGTTGCTGTGGGTTGGTAAAGGTTGGCTGCGTAAGCAGCTCGGTTCACTGAAAAAAAAGGAACCTTTAACCGTAGTACGTCAGCTCAGTGAACATCAACAGTTTTTATTACGCAGTCAAATTCCCACGCCTCAGCTCGAGCTCTTTGATGAAGTGCTCTTGGTGAGTTTAGGTTTTTTGCATGATCTACTGAGCACACTTTCGTCTAGCTCACCCAGTCACGCAACGCGCTTCGAGGAAAAACTGGCAACCTTGACGGCCTTGCTTAAACGTGTGCGACAGCATCCGTTATTTCTCAATCAAACCGTTACCGAGCGTTCACGTAATAATGCCTTATTGGTGTTTGTATTTTATCGAGTGTTGTATGAAGGTGTGTTAGACAAAGCGCTTGCCGAATGCGTATTAAGTGCCGACACCGATCCGTTTATTTTGTTAAAACGTATTCCGGCCAAAGTCTCGACCTTTTTTGGCGGTCAGGTATGGCGCTTGTATGAGCTCACCACGCTGGTGCAAGGGGATTTAAACGCACTCACCATCAATCAGGATTTACATTACTCGCTGGCCGAGTTATTGCAAGAAGTGATCAGGCCTGCTTTGCGTGAAAACTCCGAACCTCTCACCGCGCCGGATGTCACCGCAACGATGACACCTTCTGCTTCGCAATCAGCCGCAGTGCCAGTGTCACCACCACTGACACCTGCACCCACGGCAAGCCCTGCGGGGCTTGGTCAATCGCCATTAGTGAGTGCCAGCGAGTCTTTACCTAGGCTGCTAACAATCCCTACTCAACTGGCTACTCCTGCACCGATACAGAGCAACGCAGTCGCTGCACAATCTGAGCTTACGCCAACCCCAGCTGTTGAACCTTCAACGGTTGATACGCGTGAGGTCTGCCAAACACCGGACGTGCTTTATAAAAAGCTCACCAAGTGGTTACAGCGCCAGCTTGCGCGTTATCCGATTAATCGCTGCGAACGATTTTTTGCAACACCTGAGCACCCTAATGTGATTTTTGTGTCAGACACCGGCTTATCGGACTTTGCTAAAAAAGTCGGGCAACCTGTCGCAACCATTCAATCGGCCTTGCAGCAAGTCGCGTCTCACCCGATTAAGTCCATGACACTCAAACGCCAGAAAGATGAGCTGACATTACAAGCAGTACCCGTGTTATTTACAGTTGAAATTTTACATCCTTTAGACGGTCAATTAGACGAGGTGAAAAAATGAGCCACATAGTGAGGTTACAACCCCATAGTCAGACGTTAGAATGGGTTTTGCGGTTGCACAATCAGCAAGACGTTGGACGCGTGCTTACTTGTTTTACTAAGCTCTCACGCTGGTATCGGGAAAGCTGGCGTGGTGAGGTAGAAGCGGTGATCGTGCTTTATAGGTGTTATCAACAGATTCGAGAGGTGGAGGGGTATTTGGATAGGGAAATCAAACGTTGGGGCACTTTAGTGGCGCGTAAACAAAAAGAACCGTTTTTTAGTGTGCCGATCACGAGACACGTTTACCACTTCCCGTTAACTAACCCTGTGCAGGCTTCACTTTTGCGCGTGTTGAAAAAGCTCGATCAATTAGCGTGCTTAACGGAATTATCACGCACGCTGTTAATTATTAAGCGGCGCTTTCTGCTCGCTAAAAAAATTGACCGTCATAAAAAATCCGTACTCAACCTACTTGCTTTCATGGCACAAGCAAAGCCTGCTGCCGTGACGTTACCACTACAAGACTCACAACGTGATTTACTGATCCTGGCCTTACAAGCTGAGGTCATGCCAGTTTGGTCAACTCCGCATTACCGAGAATTAAAAGCCCTAACCCAATCTAATGAGGTGAGCGAATGAGTACTTTATACCTGTGTGAAAAACCCTCACAAGCCCGCGATATTGCCAAGGTATTAGGCGCTACTAACCGACAAAATGGCTACCTGGAAGGAGAGGGAATACTGATAAGTTGGTGCTTAGGCCATCTTTTAGAGCTCGCCCCACCTGAAAGCTATTGCAAAGATTTAAAACCCTGGCGCATGGCAATCCTACCGGTTATTCCACCCGAATGGAAAGTGCAACCGAACCCCAAAACTGAGCAGCAGCTCAAGGTACTTAAAGGCTTACTCAAGCAAGCACAGCACGTGGTGATTGCAACCGATGCTGATCGAGAAGGGGATGTGATCGGGCGCGAAGTGCTCACGTATTTTAATTACACCGGCACCGTTGAGCGTTTGTGGTTATCAGCCCTGGATGAAGCGTCGATTTGTAAAGCATTAACCCAAGTTTGGCCATTTCACCCTGAAAATCAAAAATTTCAGCATTATTTTTAACTCAACCCATTGATTTTACTCGCCTAGTAACATGAATTCTCGGATGTAGTGACACATAATGTTAATAAGGGGTTGCATGGGCTGGTAAAGTGATGAGAGTATTGAGTTATGTATATTCGAACCTCTACACAAAAGAGTCCTCGGACAGGTAAGCCTTACGCAACCTACCGACTTGTTGATACTCATCGCACTGCTGACGGCAAAGTACGTCAAAGACTGATTTTAAATCTTGGTGCAAATTTTTCAGTAAAGAAGGACAGTTGGAAATTGCTAGCTGACCGTATTGAGGAAATTTTAACGGGCCAAGGCTCGTTAATTTCAATACCAGCGCATCTAGAAAAACAGGCTCAAATGTATGTAAAACGCATTCGTGCAAAGCGTGCAGAAGAGAATGAGACAAGCATTACTCTCAATTCAGTAAGCGCGGTAGAACCTGACTTTAAAACAGTGGATGTTAACTCCATTGAGAGCGCGGACATACGACACGTTGGAGCTGAGGCGTTGGGCTTACATGCTGCCAGGCAATTACAACTTGAGGAATTGTTCAGGGCTTTGGGCTTTAATCAAAAACAATGTCACCTGATGCTTGCTACCATCATTGGGCGGCTAGTTGCTCCAGGAAGTGATTTGAGTACGCACTATTATTTAAGCAATCAAAGTGCGCTAGATGAATTACTGGGTACTGATTTCTCAGAACTATCACTCAAGAAATTCTATAAGACTGCTGATGAGTTACTTAAACATAAACAAGTGATTGAAGATCAATTATTTGAACGTGAGAAAAATCTGTTTAGTTTAAATCAGGTGATCACTCTCTACGATATAACCAATACCTACTTTGAAGGTCGCGCATTACAAAATGATCATGCACAGCATGGGCGATCAAAGGAGAAGCGGTCTGATTGTCCGCTTGTTTCTTTAGGTCTTGTGCTGGATGGATCAGGGTTCCCGCAACGGAGTGAATTCTTCAAAGGAAATGTTAGCGAGCCTAAAACATTACCCGAAATACTAACTGAGCTTCGTGCACAGCCAGAGGCAACAATTGTCCTAGATGCTGGTTTTGCAACTGAAGAAAATATTTCATGGCTTACTGAAAAAGGTTTCCATTATATCGTAGTCAGCCGTAGAGCATTGCCTGATGTCGATGAAACCATTGATAAAGTGCTAGTAAAAGAATCAGTAAATAATACGGTTACAGCGCAATTAGTTAAAGATACTGAAGCAAATGAAGTCTTACTGTACTGCCATTCTCAGGCTAAGGAAGAAAAAAGCTTAAATATGATTAGTAAGGCCGAGGCTCGTTTCGAAGAGGAATTAATTAAGTTAGCTAATGGACTCACTAAAAAAACCGGCATGAAAGCAATTGAGAAAGTAACATTGCGTTTAGGTCGAATAAAAGAGCGGCATAAACGTGTTTCAGCTCGCTACACTATCACGCTTGATTCAGAGGGTGATAAGGTTACGCAAATCAGTTGGAGTAAAGTTAACTCTGAGAATCTGGGTGCATATTGTTTGCGTAGTAACAGAATGGATTTAGATGAAAAAACAATTTGGAGAATTTATACAACTCTAACTGACGTTGAATCGGCATTCAGATCATTAAAATCAGAGTTAGGCCTGCGTCCTATCTACCATCAAAAGCAAGAGCGAGTTGATGCCCATCTGTTTATTAGTATTCTTGCTTATCACTTACTACACACTATTCGCCATCAACTTAAATTGCAGAACATTGATAGTAGCTGGCAAACTATACGGCAGATTTTTAGCACTCAGGTTCGTATCACTACTACAATGCAGCTTGAAAATAATAAATTGCTTTCTATTAGAAGAACCTCTAAGGCAACTCCAGAGCAAGTTGTGATCTATAAATCGTTAGGCATGAATTCAGAACCTGGGGACACTGAAAAAACAATTTGTTAAGTTGTAGTGACCCTAAACGTTTTTTTAAAACGTAAGTCATTGATTTGGATAGGTTTAATTGTAGAACGGACAAAGTTGGGTTAAAACAATTAAAACCCAGTGAAGCCACTTATCCGTTGTATCAAGCAGGACTCGGTCGACAGCGAGCGGATTGGTTAATTGGTATGAACATGACCATGGCAACCAGTGCCTTGTTTAGTGCGCCAGGGCAAGGAGCACTTTCGGTAGGGCGTGTGCAAACACCAACTTTAAACCTAGTGGTCGAACGTGACCAAACCATCGCCTCGTTTCAATCGCAAGACTATTTTATTTTAGCGATTCAATGCCAAGCCGAGCAGGGGAGTTTTTGGGCGAAGTGGGAGGCAGGTGAGGATGTCACGGATTTAGAAGGGCGTTGTGTGAAGCGTGAGTTGGTTGATACTGTCGCTGATAAACTCGTCAATCAAACCGCGTGTGTAACGCAGTTTGAGGAAAAAGAAAAAAAGACGGCGCCACCGATCTGCTTTTCGTTATCAGGTTTACAGAAACTGTGCAGTAGTCAATTAGGTTTAACGGCCAAAGAAACCTTAAAGGTTGCCCAGTCCTTGTATGAGCAACACAAAGCCACCACCTACCCACGAACTGATTCAGGTTATTTACCCGAAAATCAGTGGAGCGAGGCCGCTGATATTTTAACTACCTTGGCTATCATTGATCCAACCCTGCAACCACTGATTGAAGCCGCAGACCCGACTTGGCGCTCGCCAACTTGGAATGACAAAAAGATCACCGCTCACCACGGCATCATTCCCACCAACAACCGCCAAGTGAATCTGGAGGCAATGAACAGCTCAGAGCAAGCGGTTTATGATCTGATTCGGCGCGCTTACCTGGCACAGTTTTTAGGGAACTACCACTACCTACAACGACAGGTGACGTTAACCTGTGTGGAAGAAACCTTTAAGGCAAGCTGTAACTTGCCTCAACAAGTAGGCTGGAAGCAAGCCATCAAGCCGCAAACAGAGCAAGCTCCTGATAATGAATCCAAGCAAGTCATCCCACCGCTTCAATCCGGCGAAGCACTGCCCGTTCAACAAGGAAAAGTGTTGCCAAAACAAACTCAACCGCCCGCGCATTTTACCGAGGGCACCTTGATTAGCGCCATGAAAAACATTGCTAAGCTTGTGGACGAGAAAGACTTAAAAAAGACTTTGCGTGACACAGCTGGCATTGGTACCGAAGCTACCCGTGCCGACATGATTGAAAAGTTACTTCATCGTGATTACATTGTTCGCCAGAAAAAGCAATTACGCTCCACAGAAAAAGGGCGTGCGTTAATCAGTATTTTGCCGGATGCCATTAAAAACCCCGCCACCACCGCCCAGTGGGAACAGGTGCTTGATGATATCGCGCAAGGCAAGGGTGATCTGGAGTCCTTCTTATTAGATCAGATCGAATGTTTAGATTTTTTATTAGAAGACATTGCCACTATTCGCCATCAACGAGGAAAGGGGCTTATTGATTCTACCACTTACCCTTGCCCGCAATGCAAGGCGCCTCTCGCCAGACGCCGAGGTAAGCACGGCTATTTTTGGGGATGCACCCGCTACCCAGAGTGTGAAGCATTATTGCAAGATAAAAACAGTAAACCTTACGTTAAAGAAGTGCCGCAGGTTTCAACGATCAGCTGCCCCTTGTGTAAGGAGGGTAAGCTTGCCCGACGGCGCGGCAAAAAGAATTATTTTTGGGGATGCAATCGTTATCCGGACTGCAAGGGTAGTTATTGGGATAATAAAGGCAGGCCAAATTTACAAACGCCACAGAAAAAAGCGTCGTAAGGAACAACTGCCCTTTAGTGTTAATTGCTGTATGATTGCTGAATCATTATTTAACAGGAGTTAACCGTGATCGGAAAACGAAAACGTCTTAATGAAAAACGCTACACCCTTCGCAATTTATTGCACAGCGTCGACTGCATGAAAGAAGACATCGGTCAGTTTTCCAGTGATGAAAACGCTCAACACATGCTGACTACACTGCATGAGGCGATACGTCGAATCGAAGCAGCCATGAATGACCTGCCAATCGGTCATCGGTTCACCGGCACCTATTACCTCAAAGAGCCCTACAGTAACCCCGTGCGCATCACTAAGATACAAGGGTCTGCCTACATGAAAGAAGATCTTGTCTCCTGGGCAATTGAACCGGATGGCAAACCCTCGGAGCGTTACGGGTACTTTCGTCAGATTTATCATGACCCAGGCTGTGAGCAACCTCTAGCACGCGAGGACGGTGAGGCGGTTTTTCAACCAACAGAGCAAAAATCGCAATGAGTCATGCCAGGGTAAAAAGCATCGCTGTTGTTCACTCACTATTTCAGGGCGGCTCATGAATAAACCCGCGACTGTTTCATTTAAAGAATTACGCTTTGTCGCCGTGCTGTTATTAATTGGCTTAATTTGTGCTGTCATTCAAGCAGTGTATAAACCGCTCAATCACCTTGACTACTGGTTAGCACTCGTGGCGAGCGTGATTTTTTTAGTGGGGTTTTTAAGTGCAATACTCGGTCTCTTAGATCGCTCCAGACGCAGGTTTTATACCACTGCCTTACTTAGCATTCTCCCCGCCAGCCTGTGCTTATTAGCCAGCTTTTTTGTGCATTAAGCTTGGTTTTAATAGGGTTATTTGGTAGTATACTTATTCTAAGGTAGTACTGATGAGCTGTTTAGTTGCAGTGAAACACGCAAGTGTCTACTACCACGGTCACATGTCGCCCATTCGTGTCGTGAGCCTCACTTCGGTGAGTTGGGCCTTCAAAATTGATTCATTACCGCGATGACCCAGAGTCGTCCGAAACAAGATCTCGAGGCCAGCCTATGCCCGCCATGAGAGAAGTAACCAATCAATTTTGCACTGGTACTGTTTCGCTAAGATAAGTTTTATCGCAGAAGCACTCGAGTGTCCTTACTTTCACATTGATACTGATTCAATGTCATCCAACACAGTATTTTTACTGTTTTTAGCGACGATTATTTCGTGGTCATCCGTGCGTGCGCAGCAGACTTAAAGTCCTTTCTTTAAGACAGCCAAGCAACAACGGCGAGCGTGTGGTGAAATAATCCGCCTCAGGAAGAAGAATAAGCGAGCCTAAGACTCGTTGACCCCGTTCTTTAACAATTTGAATTAAAGCGTCAACAGCTCATTGATGACACTTTGTTTTTCCCCGTGGGAGCAGTGACACTTTTCCTAACGGGGAAGCGTGGCGTGCTCCTTTTTTTTATTTTTAAATAGGAGCAGTGCTTATGGTTACTCAAGGTGTTTATCAATCCGATACCAACGGTTCGCAAGAAAAAACGTCGACAAAGCAAACCTCACCCAAAACTTTGGCTGAGTGTTGGGCTTTTGTCACCAAACTCAATGATTACCAGCTGAAACAGTTACGACTTTGTCCGGAAGGCGAGTTTTATACCTGTGCCAGCAGTAAAGAAGCCTTAGATGTGATTAATCATCTCAAAGCCACTTTACGATCAAAAGGGTTTGGTTGTTATGCGTTGCATGACTACGTTTGGATTGTGCCGTTTGTGCATCAAGGTCTGCATCTGCCAGACTTTGCACGCGCTAAGGCGGTGTTGCCGGATTTTCGCAGTGAATTGGTCGATCGTTTAGATCCGACTGCATCACAACGAAAACCGCGCAAGCCGTTACTTCCTTTCACGCTCAATCGCCAAGGCTGGTTTACAGTGGCTGCGGTACTGGGTGTGTTGATTTTAGCGCTGTAACGTTTGTCACGCAGCACACATTGTTTTTTTACCCATCGGGGAATCACTATCCCGATGGGGTGGTCATGGTTCTCTGATTTTTTTTAACTTTAAGGAGAACGTTATGACTAGCACACAACTTGCGACACCTGATCACTCTGTCAAGCCCACACCCGTGAGCCCTACTGAGATGACGTTTCACTATACGGATGAGCTGGCAGCAGATTCTCACCGTTTCACTGGAACCGAGTCTTGGTATCGGCATCCTTCGGGGATATTATTGACAGACGGTGTGAAGTGGTTAGCAGAAACACTGAAATGCGTTTGGTTAATTGATCAAGTCGCTGCTGCTTCTAAACTGTTCTGGCAGCAGGAATACTTTATCACGGCTGATTTTACTACGCCGCAACTCGGGCGGGGTTTACTCAGCTTAACCGATGGTAATGAAAAGTGTTTAAGTAACTTTGTGTGTCAAGCTGTGAATTTGTATGTTGAGCCATCCGCAAGGATTCGTTTCTTTGCGATTCAAGATGGTTACTTTCAAACGCACGTCTTGATGCTGCCGAGTGAATACTGAGTGGTTTGTTGCAGTAATCACGGATTGTCTATCACTACTGTGGTAGTGCAATTTATTCACCCTAAGGGGATCCACTTCCCTTAGGGGGTAGTGGGTCTTCTTTTTTTAAAAAGGAGACGAGCATGTCTACTTGTATTTTAACGTCTAAGTCCGTTGTGATTAAGGGACTCTGTCAAACGATTCGTCAGGCGATAGAGGCATTAATTAACACAGAAAAGATGAACTATGAGCAACTGGAAGCGTATGAGCTCGGTAATGATTTTAAAGGTTACCCTGTTCATTCGTGGGCGCCGTTAACAGCTTGTTCTGCTCTCAATAATGTGAGTGGAATTTGGGAAGGACTCGAAGAACAGCTTTTCGTGACCTGCCATTTTAACGACACCTACTCGGTCTATCACAGCAGCCAAGACTTTATTGCAGGCACTGATCTCACTTATGTCATTAACGAGTTACTTGTGAGTGGTGTGAGCTTAGAAGAAGCAATCCGTTTTGGTTGTGAACAACACCAGTATCTTTTAGCACGTCAGCGGACTCTCGGTTCGCAGGCGGCTTAAGGTGAAAGGTTTTATCTTTTTTTAGCCACCCTAAGGGGATCCACACCCCTTAGGGGGTAGTGGGTTTTCTTTTTCAACGAGGAGAAAAAAAATGGCAAACGACATTAATTGGCAAGCGGTTGAAACGGAACTCATTCACACCATCGAACACTTACAAACCTTAGGGCTGCAAGTGGACGTGGTGGGCAATTGGCTTTGGCTTTCCGGTCAAACCAAATCCCATGTGAATGCTTTGCGTGAGATCGGCTGTCAATGGTCAACAAAAAAACAGCGTTGGTTTTACAAACCGCGATGCTTACCGTTTAAGCGCCAAGCGCAACAAAGCTGGCCAATGGAGAAAATCCAGCACCGTTTTGGTCGGCAAGCACGTCGGGTTGTGAAACAAACCGCAGCCACTCGTTAGGTTAACCCCTAATGAAAAGCAAACATTTTTTTAATCAATGAGGAATGAAATCATGTCACACTATCAAAACAACGTGTCTTTAGTCGGTTATGTCGGTCAAGTAAAGTTTTTCACATCAGAAGGCAAACAACCTTTTGCTAAGTTAAGCTTTGCGACATCCAAGCGCTTTCAAGATCAGCAAGGTCAGTGGGTGGAGCACACTCACTGGCATACCTTGCACTGCTTTGGCAAACTCGTTGAGCTTATCCAAGGCAAAGTCGAGAAGGGCAGCTATTTATCCGTGTCCGGTGAGCTTGAGTACCAGTCTTGGGAATCTAAGACCGGTGAAAAGCACACTAGCGCGGTGATTCGGGTGCATCACTTGCACCGCTTGATCGATAAAAAAGTACAAGCCCGTTTAGACGGTAAGGAAACGACGTCAACGCCTGAGGCATCACCACAAGCAGTACCGATGCCAGATGACTTTGATATTCCTTATTAAGTCGACGCTTAATTCAACCAAAAGAGGTAGCGCAAGCTACCTTTTTTTTCATCCCATGCAGGGTTTTACCCTGCTGGGTGATTCCTTGCGTGACAACCAAAGGAATCTTTATGAAAACGAATCAGCGAGTGAAACACAATTTGATGGCATTAGCTGCTTTAAAAACCGATCGGTCAACCCCCACCTTGCAAGGGTATTCCGGCTGGGGTGGGTTGCGTGAGGCGATCTATACACCAAACGTCTATCGCCAATTGCAGCAAGTGTTAGATGAGCCTGCGATTAACAGCCTGAGACAAACACTCAAATCCGCGTATTACACGCCACCGTGGTTGGTGTCATTCCTACTGCAAGCAGTGATGCGGTTAAGTCAGGGCGTGGTGTTTGAACACGTTCTTGAATCGAGCGCGGGCCATGGTGCATTCCTAGCCGGTATTCAACGGTTGCAAGGGTTACGCTGCTGGCAATCAGCGCAAATTACCGCAGTGGAAATTGACTCGGTAAGCTGTGAGTTTTTGCGAGCATTGTATCCTGAGGCAACCATTGTGCACAGCGGGTTTGAAGCATTTCATCCTACCACCCGATATGATTTAGTGGTTGGCAACCCGCCATTTGGTCAGACAACAGTACAGGATGCAAAACATCCGGACTTGTGTCCGTTTAGCATTCATCATTACTTTGTTGCGAAAAGCTTGCGGCTTTTAAAACCGCATGGTCTGTTAGCAATGCTGGTACCACGGTATTTTTTGGATGCGTCGCGCAAACATGTCCGTGAGATTGCCAGTCGTGAAGGGGCCAGCTTACTTGCGGCGTATCGGTTACCGGATCATTTGTTCTCAGAGGCAAAAGTGACCGTGGATGTCATCTTGTTACGAAAAGCACCGGGGTCGGTGGCGTGGTTACACGCGAAACCGTACCACGGGGCCAACGGTGAACGCGCATGGCTAAATGAGTATTTTTTTGCAAACAAAAATCATATTTTAGGCGAGCTCATCTTTTATCCGATTTATGGGCGACAGGAAATTACTTGCCAAGCAAGCGGCAACTTAACGCAACGACTTCAGCAAGTGCTCACAGCCTTGCCGATTACTGAGCAACTGAATGGACTGGGGATGCAGATTCAAAGCTTGCAGGCGCAAGTGGCTTATCTGACGCAGTATCAACAAAAACTACTCAAACCATCGGAGTGAGTCACACAACGAAAAAAAACGGGGCAACCCGTTTTTTTTCGTGTAAAATCTGGCTTTTCAAAATTTAGTCATGAAAAGATAGAAGTAAGTAAAAATGAACCCTTGTAGAAAATTAATTATCCCGTTGATTAGTCTGATTATTCTCACGCTGGGTAGTGCTTTGCTCACCACTTTTCTTACCTTAAGATTACAACAACTACAGGTTAATGAGTTTTTTATTGGTGGACTAACAACCGCCTATTATGGTGGCATGGTGATCGGTGCATTTAAGTTGGAAGGCCTTATTTTACGCGTTGGCCATATTCGTGCTTATGCAGCCTTTGCCTCGATCATGGCTGTCGTATCAATTTTACACGGCTTTTATATCTCAGTAGTGTTTTGGTTGTTGCTCCGTTTCTTGGGTGGGATTGCAACTGCTGGTCTATATATTGTTATTGAAAGCTGGATCCTAGCGGAATCAAATCCAAGTAACCGTGGCACTTCATTAGCACTGTACATGGTTTCACTGTATGTCGCCCAAGCATTTGGCCAGTGGTTGTTAAATTTAGGCGATCAGCAAACACTCATGCTTTATGCCTTAGCTGCTGTGCTCGCCTCCTTATCAGTTATTCCTTTAACGTTAAGCCGTGTTGTTTTGCCCGTTTTTAATGAGCCAGAACCGCTTGGCATTAGGAAGGTACTTAAAATAACACCGTCAGGTGTATTAACCTGTTTTGTTGCTGGTCTTATTTTAGGGAGTATTTACGGACTTTACCCACTCTTTATTAATAGTCAGGGCTACTCAACCTCTGCACTGACAACTATTATGGGCTTAACTATTCTAGGCGGCATGTTATTTCAATATCCTATTGGTAAGTTATCTGATCTAGTAAGCCGACGTTATGTGATTGCAGGACTTGCATTTGCTTCAATTGGTTTAGCTATTTTATTGATTTTATTTTCAAATCATCACTTCTTTGTAATGGCGACATTATCACTGGTGTTAGGGGGCACAACTTTCTGTTTATACCCCGTCGGGATTAGCCATGCTTGTGATCGATTTAATGCCAATCAAATGGTGGCAGCAACACAAGCTTTACTGTTAGCTTACGGGGTTGGAGCAACACTTGGCCCTATTATCGTTCCTGCATTCCACTGGATTCTTCCACATGCAGCTATTCTTGTGTTTATTATAGCGCTGAGTTTACCACTTGGACTTTTTGTCCTACTGCGAAAACAAATTGCCCCCTCTGTTGCTGAGGAAGAAAAAACAGAATTTACCCATACAATGGAGATGACTCCTATTATCAATGAAATTGACCCGCGCTCCGATGAATAAGTAGTACACTTGAGAACCTAATTGCCCTCTAATACACCTACCTCCTTTACTAGGCTTTCCTACTCCCTTACGTTAAAATCAAGCCTCACTAACAAAGGAAGCTGCCATGAAGTCAAGAGCCGCTGTTGCCTGGGATGCAGCAAAGTCATTAGAGATTATCGAAGTCGATGTACAAGCACCAAAATCTGGTGAGGTCTTAGTTAAGATACACGCCTCGGGAGTATGCCATACTGATGCTTATACTTTATCAGGTGCTGACCCAGAAGGTTTATTTCCCAGTATTTTAGGTCATGAAGGTGCCGGTGTTGTTGTTGATATTGGTGATGGTGTAACGTCAGTTGCAACAGGGGATCATGTGATCCCTTTATATACCCCTGAATGTCGTCAGTGCAAATTCTGCTTGTCAGGGAAAACTAATTTATGTCAAGCTATCAGAGCAACTCAAGGCAAGGGACTCATGCCAGATGGCACAACCCGCTTTAGCGTCGATGGAAAGCCAGTTTATCATTACATGGGGACTTCAACCTTTTCTGAATACACTGTGGTGCCCGAGATAGCTCTTGCAAAAATCAATACAGCTGCGCGGTTAGAGCAAGTTTGTTTACTTGGTTGTGGTATTACGACAGGCATTGGTGCTGTATTAAATACCGCTAAAGTAGAGCCAGGTGCTACCGTTGCTGTTTTTGGACTGGGCGGTATTGGATTAAGTGTGATTCAAGGCGCTGTTATGGCTAAAGCAGAGCGAATTATTGCGATAGATATTAATCCTGATAAATTTGAGATGGCGACCTTATTCGGAGCAACCGATTGCATTAATCCTAAAGAACATCATCAATCGATTTCAGAGATCATTGTCGATATGACCGACGGTGGAGTTGATTATTCATTTGAATGTATTGGAAACCCTAATGTTATGCGTGCTGCACTAGAGTGCTGCCACAAAGGGTGGGGCGTATCAACAATTATCGGTGTGGCAGGCAGTGGTGAAGAAATTAGTACTCGTCCTTTTCAACTGGTAACAGGCAGAGTATGGAAAGGCAGTGCGTTTGGTGGCGTTAAAGGCAGAACTGAATTGCCCAACTATGTTGAGAATTATCTCCACGGCAATATCAAGATTAATGAAATGATAACCCATACTATGCCAATTGAAGATATTAACAAAGCGTTTGATTTGATGCATAAAGGGGAAAGTATTCGTTCAGTGGTGACGTTTTAATGCAAACAATCAAAACATTTAATAGTTTTTCAGGCAAGGTCTATTACTACACCCATGCATCAATCGTCTGTGACTCCACTATGACATTTGCCGCTTATTTACCAAAGAAAGCTGAGCAAGAAAAACTACCAGCGGTCATATGGCTCTCTGGATTAACTTGCAATCATGAGAACTTTATTACCAAAGCAGGTGCCCAACGCTACGCAGACAAATATGGATTAATACTACTCATGCCTGACACTAGTCCACGCGCTGTTAATATTCAAGGTGCAGATGTTGATTATGATTTAGGCTACGGTGCTGCCTTTTATGTAAATGCAACGCAAGCCCCTTGGAATAAAAACTTTCGCATGTACAGCTACATTATTGATGATTTTATCCCGCTATGTGTGAAGCACTTACCCATTGATGCAAGCCGACTATCAATCATGGGGCATTCCATGGGTGGTCATGGTGCTATAGTGCTCGGTCTACGTAATCCCAGTTTATTTCAATCCATCTCAGCTTTTTCTCCTATTGCCAACCCAATGCAATGTCCCTGGGGTGAGAAAGCATTTGCCGCTTATCTTGGAGATAATCAATCGCTATGGAAAGAGTATGACAGCACGGAGCTAGTGGCAACCTGTGGTACAAAATTGCCATTGCGCATTGACCAAGGTGGTGCTGATGAATTTTTAGAAAAAGAGTTAAAACCCGAATTACTTCTAGCAGCCTGTGAAAAGAACCACTACTCTTTAGATTATAAACTTCATGAAGGTTTTGACCACAGTTACTACTTTATTGCGACATTTATTGGAAACCAACTTGCTTTTCATGCCAAGCATTTAAAAATAAACTGCTAAATTTGTCGCTTAGTTTAGTGGTGAGCCATTGTTTCATTCATAATTACACAGCGATTAAAAAGAGCTCTACACGAAACAATAAATTATCCCACCTGTTTTACATATGAAACCAACGCAACACCCGCTAGAATGCTCAACTCAATTCAGTCAATCAGAGGCGCCTATGTGGTTTAAAAACATCCAGCTTTTCCGTCTTTCATCAAAAATTAAATACAGCCCTGAAGCTTTAGAAAATCAGCTGCAACGCTTTGCCTTTACCCCTTGCTTACCCAGCTTTGAAGAAAGCGCAGGTTGGTTATCGCCCCTAGAGATTGAAGACGGCACGCTCACTTATGCCGCCAATGGCTATTTGATGTTTTGTTTACAGATTGAAAAAAAGCTTTTACCCGCTACCGTGATTCGCCAGAAAGTTGATGAGCGCGTTAAAAAGATTGAGCAGTCCGAGCAACGAGTCGTGAAAGGCAAAGAAAAACGCGACCTGAAAGATGACATCATTGTGGAGCTTCGACCACGTGCCTTGACCCAATACGCCAAACTTTATGCTTATATTGATACTAAGCAACAACTCCTTTTGCTCAATACCTGTACCCAATCTCAGGTGGAAAAATTCACCGCCTTGTTTAAACGCACCTTTGAGGACTGCAATTTAGTCGCATTGGATACTAAAAAGCCTGGTTATGAAATGACGCAATGGCTGCAAAGTAACCAAGCTCCTGGCTCACTGCACATTGAAAAATCGTGCGTGCTTCAAGACCCAGACCAAGAAACACGGGTGATTCGCTGCCAGCAACAAAACTTATTTGATAAAAGTATTCAAGCCTTGATTAAAGACGGCTGCCAAGTGAAACAGTTAGGGCTTAGCTTTGATGATGACTTGGTGTTTAGCTTAGATGAGCAACTCAATATTCGTAGCATTCGCTACCAAGATGAGCTCTTAGAGGCGGCTAAAGAGGCCTACACTGAAACGCCTGAGCAGCAATTTGACGCTGACTTTGCGCTCATGACCGAAGCACTCAGTCACCTGGTTGCTGAGCTGCTGGAGCACTTTGAGGTGAGTACCCAGTCACGAAAATCAAAAAAATAGCTTGCCCTCTAGTTAACAAGCTAGGCGTTTTCTTAATCAAAAGCACCACTCTTGACTGACGCGAATTGACCTTAGGTTTTCCAGCGAATGCGTTATTATTATGCAGGGTTTGGGGTTGATTTTGATTCTGCCCTCTCTGTTGAATCGCAAGATTCAACAGAGAGGGCAGAAAAGTCACTGTAAGTTAATGATAGTTAAAATTATTTTAGTGAAATTCAACACTAAACGAAGGTAAAGTAAAAGTTGAATCTTAAGTTGATATTTTATTAATCAATTCATCACCCGAGGAAAAACCCTCTTTTCAACGGGTGATTCCTTGCTTTTAAAAGCCCGCAATCACCGCGCTAATAACCCACCGGCACAAGACCGCAACTTGTCAATATGAGATGAGTCATTCAAAAAGACTCATCGATTGTTGGCAACGTTGTCCTTTATCTGCTTGCTGCTTTTGCGCTTTACAAGCGCGCAAAAAAGAACCCCTGCTAACCCCTTGCTGCTGTCTTTTTTTTGAGGTAAAGTTTCTCTTGTGCAATCCATTGTACGCGCTGGTTTACCAGCAACACTGAAGGTAGTACTGAAGAGCTGTTTAGTTGCAGCGAAACACGAAAGTGTCTACTACCACGGTCACATGTCGCCCATTCGTGTCGTGAGCCTCACTTCGGTGAGATGGGCCTTCAAAATTGATTCATTGCCGCGATGACCCAGAGTCGTCCGAAACAAGATCTCGAGGCCAGCCTATGCCCGCCATGAGAGAAGTAACCAATCAATTTTGCACTGGTGCTGTTCCGCTAAGATAGGTTTTATCGCAGAAGCAGTCGAGTGTCCTTACTTTCACATTGATACTGATTCAATGTCATCAAACACAGTGCGTTGACGCATTGTCATACAATGCTGTGCATTGTCACAACGTAACTAAGAGCAGACTTAGGGTTTATCGCTAAGAGAGCATCTCGTTCACGCTTAGTTATTTTGGTGCAGCATTGATTGTTCCTACTACGACCTCACCCCATTGCTAAGGGTGCTGTCGTTTGCTCTACCCTTGCTTCATTTGGCAATGCAGTAAGGCTATTTTTATCAAATCGACAAACAGAGGAGAAAGACGAAAAAGACAAAAAAGAGTAGTAGCCCATTCGTGTGTGTTCGGTATTGGGCGCCGAAAGGTTTTATTTTGGCTGGTCACGCCAGTTGAGTAAGCCTCAAGCACGAAACCAATTAGGTCTATTGGGTAGCACCTTAGCTTTTAAAGCACTTAGTCGCTCAGGCGGTTAAGGCAGGCTAGAAAACACTCACGAAAAGAGTACCAGACCACTTGCTACAGATTGATTATTTAACAGGAAGGCGTAATGGCAAAGCACAAACAGAATTGGAAAGACAGTTTTTATGCTGTCATCAAAAAAAATAATGACTTTAAAGCCAATGGTCAGACAGTGGCCGCCTATGCCACTCGTCAACGGCGCAGCAACATTTTATTAAAAGGTTTTCGTGACTTACGCCGGATGGGGTTTAAGTTTAAAACAGTGCGGGCTTTACGAGGCAAGCACATTGAAGCGTTAGTACAAAGCTGGGAAGAAGCAGGGCTTTCCGCATCAACCATGCAGCTTAACTTGAGTACCTTTCGTACTTTTGCACACTGGATTGATAAGCCAGGAATGGTGGGAAGGGTTGAGGATTACGTTAGCTCACCTGAGCTTGCTAGGAGGTCTTACGCCGCCAAGTCGCCTAAAGGCTGGACTGACCAAGGTGTTGATGTCAGTAAAAAAATAGCGAGGGTACGCGCTCTCTCACCTCGCGTTGCTGACTCACTTTTGCTACAACTTCACTTTGGTTTGCGCGCTAAAGAGAGTCTTTTATTGCAACCCCACGTTGCTGACCAAGGGCACACACTCATTATCAGCCACGGGACAAAAGGTGGGCGGGATCGCTTTATCCCAATTAAAACAGCCGAACAACGCGCCCTACTTGATCGGATTAAAGGCTATGTGAATAAAACAGAAAGTTTAGTGCCGCCTCGATCGAGCTATAAAGCGTACCGTAACCATTACTACTATGTCCTCGCTAAAAATGGCATTTCAAGAAAAGACGGCGTAACCTCGCATGGCTTGCGGCACGAATACCTCAATAACCTTTACAAACAAACCACCGGACATGAAACACCTGTTAACGGTGGGCGCTTAAGCCGAATTGACAGAGAGCTAGATAGCCTAGGTCGACAGCTTGTTTCCGAGCACGCAGGCCATAGTCGCGAGTCTATTTCTGCCGCTTATATTGGCAGTAAATAAGTTAAGTTAATGCTCACCAGCACCTAGGTTTACATAGTAAATAAGTTTACATTGGAAGAGACTTTAACTAGGCATCCTTTGCTAACCTGATTACAATAGTCAGGCTTTCGATCAACCTAGGGCAAGGTATGTCAAAATCACTCAAAGATAAGTTATCGCAATTAAGTCAAGAAGACCTCGTCGACCTTACCTTGCAGCTCGCTGAAACCAGTTCAGAAAATAAGAAGCGAGTACAGATTTATGCTGCTTCCAAAGATCCCAAACAGTGTGCTCAGCTGATTGGAAAATCCATTACTGCTTTAAAAAGTTGGCTAAAACGCGTTGACCCCTATCAGTCTTTTGAAGCAGGGGATAAATTAAGTGAAATTAGCACGCAAATTTCACAAAATCTACTCAAGCAAGATCCAACGAAGGCGCTTGATCTCTTGAAACGATTAGTCGATCTCTGTAATGAAATGATGTCCTGTATTGATGATTCCTACGGTAATGTTAGTGGTGCTTTTGGGCACATTTTTACAGAGTTGGATCAAGCCTTTCAAGCAGCAGATACACCCAGCCATGAAGTTATTGCGTTCTATATCCAATTTCTAGAGAATGAAGAGTATGGCATGAGTGACACCCTTATTAAACTGAAAACTACCCAAAATTTAAATCAGCAAAATAATGCTGAAATATTGTGTAAAAATGACTATGCTTTGTCTTTTTAACAAGACTAACGAGATGAGTATAAATGTTAAACTTCGCCGATTACGCTGCCCCTCTTTTTTCAAAATTAACTGGGAAAGTTGTTTTAAAAAAATCTATCGACGATTGTAGGAAAGCTATTAACTGAAGGTAGTTGTAAGTTGTTCAGTTCATCAAAAGATAATAATGAGTATAAAAAGATGATTCGTACACTTACCGGTGAAAATAAAAGCACCGATTTAGATCCAATAAAAACAAATGATGTATTGCTAGAACAGAGCTGTGAAAAACTTTCACACGCCAGTAAAATTGATGTTCTTCATGATCCTTCTGATATTAGAAAGCCACATAGCAAGCAAACTGAAAATCTAGGTAAAGTAAGGAGTCTGGACGGGGATATTATCAATGGTTACAGCACGCATAACGCAGTTGCATTAGTACCTGGTGATAAGGCTGTGCATCTACTATCGCATGTAAGCTACAGCAATAAAGACCCTAAGTTTTTAAAAGCTGAGCATATTAAGAAAATAGAGGCTGGAAAGCCATTTGAGGGAGATAAAGAGGCCAAGAGTCTTTATGAATCTGGTGATTACTTTAATAAAAAGCTGCTGTCTATTCGTGAAATAGAAAAAATAGGAATCTGCCTAAAATCAAAGAATGAAGATGCAACCATTACCCATATTCTAGATAGAGAGTTTGATGATAATGACTATCTCTCACTAATTGATACAAACCTAGATCAAGACTTTATTATTCGCTCAAAAATAACAAGAACAATAGAAGGTAGAGGTGATGATGGTAAAAAGCTTAAGCTGATTAACGCTGATTTTGATGCTCAAGGCGAAAAGCAATTCCAAAAGTTAACAGTTGGAAAGAATTGCGTACAAGACGGAAAAATAACTATTTATTTTGGAGAGTTTGAGAACTTCAATGCAATTAAAATCCAAATTACAGGCAGAGATGGTAGGAGAATTTTTAAGAATGACATGCTGCTATTAACTAATAAAAAAGTAACGACTTTTGATGAGGCGTATGAGGTATACATAGCCTATCTATCTCGTGCGAAAATTGAATATGTTTTTAAATTTCTCAAGGAAGGACTAGGCTGGGAAAATATGCAGATAAAAAATTTTAAAGGGATACAAAATCTACTGGCTGTATGTTTTTATGTGGCCTCATATTTGTATGAGATAGGTAAGGAAAAAGCTTATGACGATTACGCAATTATGCTAGCTAAATTAGGAGATGGTAAGGGCAAGGTGACACGACACTTTATTGCGAAGGGTATTAGAAAACTTCTAACGTATCACTTAGTAGAGCAATTTTTTAAAGAAAATAGTGTTTCTCAAGAAGAACAAAAAGAATTATCGAATTCAGTTCAGGTAGGGAGATAACAATTTTGGGTAGTTCTCAGTATTAAAAGTATCAAGCATTCGCTAGATCCAGACGATACAACGACGTTAATTCAAGCAGCAGAAGAAGCCGACTTAGATGATTGCGATATTGCGCTATTGAATGAGCAAGTGGCCGATCTTTGTGATGACGTTGATGCGTTTATTCAGGCAAAAGAATCAGGGCGTATTGATGACTACGCTATTCTTGAAATTGCATCTCGTCTCAATAAAGCTTTTCGTCCAAAAGAAGCTATTCAATGGCTCAACAAAATTGATGACGAGTCGCATTATGAACACCAAAAAATTGATCAACTCGTTGAGGCATACCGATTAGAAGGCTTAGATAAAAAAGCGCAGTCAATATTATGGCATTATTTTGAAAAAACATTGTCAGTGTTTACTTATCAAGACTACTTAAAGCACGCTAGCGCAACCGAAAAAAACGCAGCTAAAAAGAAAGCGTTATCACTTTGTCAATCTCATCAACCGCTCTCAATGGCGATTGAATTCTTGTCTGAGGCGCATGAATTTGAACTAATTAATCAGCTTCTTTTAGCAAGATATGATGAAGTCTCAGGGTCGGATTACTATTTATACCGCGGGCTTTCCACGAAACTCGCCAAGGCTGGATTTTATTTAAGCGCAACGTTACTTCGTCGAGCTGTGTTAACTACCATCTTAGATCAGGCACGATCAAAATCTTATAAATATGCTGCCAGTGATTATAAGCTTGGCAATGAATTTGCAGCTAAAGTAACTAACTGGGGCAAGTTTGAAACACAAACTACTTTTCTAACTAAGATTAAAGCAACCCATGCTCGGAAAAAAGCCTTCTGGTCACGTGTTAATGAAAAGGGGCTCGACTAGAAAACACGTTAATTTAATAGCTTGCTGTGCAGTTTTATGATAGATAAGGAAATAGACCTAGATGTCAAAAATCGTTTCACTGATTAATCATGATCGCTTGTTTCGCAGCTTAATGCGAGATAAACGCATCGCGTTGGATTTCTTTAAGGCGCACATACCTGAAGAACTACAACAGCAAGTGAACTGGCAATCATTAAAGCTACAAAAGAATTCCTTTATTGATCAGAACAGCCAAGAGCATTTGACCGATTTACTTTACGGTGTTGAACTGGCTGAAGAGCCAGCCTACTTCTACTTACTCAATGAGGCTAAAAGCCATCCAGAGCTTTTTTTACCACTGAAACTCTGGCAATACATGGGCGCTATCTGGGAAGCAGATCGTCATCAGCCTGAACGCGGTAAGAAAAAGCCAAAAGATAAACTGCCTATTATTTATCCGATAATCTTCTACAATGGGCGAGTCAGCCCCTACCCGTTTCCAGTGGATTTCTTTCAATTGTTTAGCCAGCCAGAACTCGCTAAAACTGTATTAACCAGCCCCTTTCATCTGGTAGATTTAACCGTAATCCCTGATGAAGAGCTACTCAAGCACGGGTATGTGGCCGCATTAGAGATGTTTCAAAAACACGCTTTTCAGCGCGATCTGATTCCTGTCATTCAAAAGCTGATGGAGCATGGGCTACTCGAAGTACTTGAAGGTTTAAAAGAAGGCCAACATATACTAAAATTGCTAGAGTACGGGATGAAGTATGAAGATACCAACGAGCCCGAAGACTTACTGGAAGCATTTAAACTCGCAGCACCAGGTGAAGAGGAAAAGATTATGTCAGCAGCCGATCAATTAATACAACGCGGAGTCCAGCAAGGTATGCAGCACGTAGCATTGAAAATGCTGGATATGAAGGAATCAATAGAAAAGATTAAGTTGATAACAGGCCTATCATCCGAGGATTTAATGAAACTTAACAACGAAAGGAAACAATGATATAAAAACCAGCCTCTGAATGAACATATCAACCCCTTAATTACACTTCAATATTCCCACGCTATAAACTAATTATTCAATCAGCATAGGAGCAGCATGCCATAACAACTAAAAAATCTGCATTAACAATAGTGTGACCAAAAGTTAAAAGCAGGTTCCAGTAAATCTTTATAATTAAACCAGTGTCATTAAAATTAAAAGGAGTAGTAATATATGCCTGTCAAATCAAAAAGTAATGCCTTATTAAAAGCTCAAGATAAAGTAGTAAAAGTTAAGGAGAAAGTTAAAACTGCTAAAGATCGCTTAAAAAAGCTAGAAAGTGACTTAAAAATGGCAGTCAAGGAAATTGAGCACATTAAAAAGAAAGAAGCGCTGAGTACACCTACCAAGAAAAAAATGGCTTCCAAAAAAACAGTCAATAAAAACACCTCGTTAAATACTAAGCTAGCAGTAAAGCAATCTACCTCAAAAAAAGTAGCAAAACACAAGGATATAGTAAAGAACAGAAAAAAGGACACTACTGAAAAAAAGTAGCGTCTGCCCAGTCGCTTATTTGTCATGCTTGTTTAAATTCAGTTAAAAAAGCGAGCTTACGTGGTAAGATGCTTATTAGAAATAATCTAATAGATTATATTGTTTGCTCTTCTTGTTATAGTAGTATAAATAGCACGTCATTGAAGTCTGATACTGTTAAGGCAAGAGAAAAGCTTTTCCAGCTAATTAAAAGCAATCTTATAAAACAGTCTGCTAAGGTAGTATAAAGATGAAACTACTTGCATTTAAAATTGAATGTGTTTCCGATATATATTTACACGAAGAGGTTTTTAAAATCTGTGAGATACCAGCTGAAGATCACTTAACATGTTTATCTGATTTTATCCTAGATATTTTTGATTTTGACAATGATCACTTGCGCTGTTTTTTCATTGCAAGAAATCCTTTAAGCAGTAAAAGAAATGTTATCGATGATGGTTTTTTATCAGTTATGTCCGCAAGGTCAGAAAAAGGGAAATCGTCATTATTTATGCATTATGACTATGGTGATGGTTGGACTTTTAAACTATCTAATACAAGAAGAAAAGTGAGTATCAGTAGTCAAAAAACCTATCCTTGTGTAGTAAGGCATGTAGGAAAAACCCCCCGATCAGTACCCATTGCATGATAAATATTAACGCCAACCCTGAAATTGACTTTCAGAAAATCAACCCTCGCCATGGAAGTAAAAGTACGGCATTTGAAGATTTAGTGTGTGATTTAGCCGAGTATTGGATAGAGCGGAAATATAAAAATGAATGTTTTAATAAAGAATCATTTATAAGGTTCAATGGTAAGGGTGGGGATGGCGGCATAGAAGCTTATTATAAAACTGCTAGCAACCTTAAAATTTCATTTCAAGCAAAGTATTTTACCAATCTTTCTGGAAATATATCTAGTCTATTGCAGCAATGTGATAACTCCATAAAGACAGCTTCTAATATTCACCCAGATATTGATGTTTATGTTTTTGCATTTCCAGTTGACCTCACAGGCCCCAGAAATCAAAAGTCCTCCCAATCATCACAACGGGAAAGATTTAATGCAAAAGTAATTGAGTGGAAAAAGCTACCCTGGCATAAAGAAATTGAGGTAGTATTGCTGACAGAGCAGGATCTAAGAGAGCTCTTACTTAAAAAAAATAGCCAATGTAATGAACTGATACATTATTACTTTGGACTAAGACCATTAACACTCTCCTTACTAAAAGAAACATTTAATGAAGAATATGCTACTTATGAGAATGAGTATGATTTTGAATCACATGTTCACGTCCACCACGAGGAAATTATCAATGCAATTGCTCGATCAAACGAATTTACTAACGATCTTTATCGGGCTATAGCTAATGTAGAATTATCAATTTTTACTATGCGTAACTTATACGCTGTAAATAAAATTAATCCTGATGTAATAATTCATAAAAGCCTAACTGATATTGAATTAATTTCCTATCAACTATTAAAGGGTTATGACCCTGTTTTGATGTCAGACCTACCTGAAGATGACTGTCCAGAACATGGAAAACTTTATGTAGAACTAATAGAAAATCGTCTAAAATATAAATTTCTCGATGGTAATAAACATATAGATCAGGAAATAAGTCTTCAGCCTGATGATTTTCGTAACTTTATAAAACCTAATGAGAGCAATATAGCTGATATTCAATGTAAAAAAGGAATTCTTGATATACTATTTATCAAAGGTCAGCACCTCCCAAGGGATGTTGACTATAGTCAAATTAGCAGCGAATCGCATTTTAATAAAATTACAAAAATCTACGACACTATATTCAATTACACTAGTTCGTTGACAATGATGGATAAAAAAAAGCTCATAGAAGATGAAATATTTTACCTTCAAACAACCCTTATACCTTCAATTGAGTATTTAATTGAACTGCTTAACAGGTCGTCAGATAGTTTTGGAATGATACTTGGCCCGCCAGGTTCAGGAAAAACACACCTGCTTCTTAAAAAAACAAAAGAATTACTGAGTGACACACACCCAGCGATCTTTATTGATGCAAAAAAGATTGTTGGTGATAATTTAGTAACAGCTCTTAATAATACAATAAGTAAATTATTTAATAATGAAAACTATTCACTAGATTATCTAAATATTTTTGCCTCGCACTACCAATTTTACGGAAATACATTAGCCAAACATTGCTTCAGACTGTTAATTTGTATTGATGGCATCAATAACGCAAGTAATACAGGTGCGTTATGGTTGAAGCAATTATCAAACTTGCTTGACAAGGTTAATGGATATCCTTATCTATCCTGCATTATTTCTTGCAGGTCAGATTACCCGAACATGAGCGAAATACTTAAAAATAAAAAAGCTAAGCTCATAAGATTAAATGGCTTTGAGACCCCGGAAGAGATACAGAACTCAGAAATAATATTTTTTGATAGAAAAGATATCCCTAGATTTCATTCTCCACTTTTTGGAACTGGATTACAAAATCCATTCTTTTTAAAAACCATAAGCACCGCGATTGAAAAGCAATATGACAAGAATATTGGCAGTATTCTACCTAGCTATACCGAAATTATGGAATATTACTTTAAAAATATTATTGCAGATATTGATGGTATACAGAATGATGATTTCTCCTATCATCAAATAGTTTTAAAGTTTATCAATGATCTTGCGCTTAAAATGCTTAATAATGAATATAATGGTGTAAAAGAAGCTGATGTTTTATCAATGAGTTCATATAAGAATCTACCATCAAACAATAAGAATGAAGAATGGCTAACAACGTTAATTAAATGCAGGTTGTTAAAAATATCAAAAACAAACGAATACTCCACTATAAGTTTTTTATTTGAGAAATATGAGGATTATATTATTAGTAAGGCGCTGGTAAATATATCTCATGATAGTGTGGCTTACAAACAACAACCAGATGTCTCAAGTGGCGTGCTTGCAAAATTATATAGGTTTTTTGCTTGGCTACTCTATATAACTAGTGCTTGCACTAAAAGCTTAAAATATACTACTAGATTTATTAATTATAAAAGTTTCTCAAGTATTTTTGATAACACAAACTATTACAGGATTTTACTTCCATTATCAATTATCTTACCAGAAGATATAGGGGTTGAACTCCAGGATTTACTGCCTAAGAATAAAAACACTCTACCAGTAAAAGATATGCTGGAGGTTTTTTTAAATAGTCTTATATATAGAAAAACTGGATCTAAATGTTTTACTGATAGAACAAAACAAATACTTCATGAATACATGCATTACTTTCAAGACGATGTTTTTAATTTATTGACTAGTATTGCTATTTCAACAGATAACCCCTTGAATGCTGATTACTTACATAACGAGATTTTAACTAGGGAATTCTTATCAGAAAGAGATTCCAGATGGTCATCATGGGTAAATAGACAGCTAATTGACTCAGAAAACCCAGTAGCATATTTAATTAATTTAGGTTTAGATCGTAAACAATTTTCAAACTATAACAATAAAACAATACGGCTATTATCACTTATCCTCTGTTGGTTTTTATCAGCAACAAACAGAAAAATACGTGACAGATCAACTAAAGCCCTGACAAATCTTTTTTTATTTAGAGACTCTCTGTTTTTAGAATTACTAAATAAATTTAAAAATACTGATGACTTATATATTTTAGAGCGCTTATTAGCTTCAGGATATGGTGCATGCTGTATTGATAGAAGCGAAAATCGCCTAAGGAGTTACTCGGAAAAAGTCTTTAATATTATTTTTAAAGAGCAATCACCACCACTAAATTTATTACTAAGAGATTATGCTCGTGGCATTATAGAACTTGCTTATTACAGCGATACTATAAATACAGATATAAGTATTGATTTATGCACTCCACCATATAACTCACCCTATGCCAATACACCTGTTATCAGCAAAAATAAATTAACAAAAAAAGCTGAAACTATTGGCGGGAAAGATGTATTTGATTTAGTTACATCTGAAATTAGTGATTTTTCAAAGGTTCATATTGAACCTTTCCTTAATTCATTCAGCACAAATCCTTTGTCTTGCGAAACTAATCTGACACCTCATCAAAGATTTATTCAATTTAAGAATGAGGTTATAAAAACATGTAGATTAAAGATGAAGGTATTCACACACCTTGAAAGAATAAGTAACCCTTTTTTATATGATCCAAGTATCTTCCCTGACATTGAAATATTTACAAAAGAGCAATGCTCTACCGATAGCAATATTAAGAAACCAACTAATAACGACAAAGCAGTTGATAAATGGCTTAATGACTTAAGTGATGCTGAAGAAACTCTCTTTCGACACCTTAATGAAAATGAGCGAACTAGATATATAAATGAATGTGAGCCTTACTTATTTCAAGATAACAATAAAAGAGTGGTTATTAACATAACTCCTGTTACTACGGATAATATCACTAACAAGTGTCAACAGGATAAACAACAGAAATTTTCTCCAAAGATAGAGCGTTATTTTGTCTGTAAAAACCAACTTCAGTACTTAGAAAAACCTTTAAAATTCTAAATGGCACTCTATTGTACCTGTCTCATCGCATAATATCTTAAATTAATTATGCTAATCAATCTAAAAAATTATTTATACCTCAAATTTTTCTCCTCTCAAAATAAATTATTAACTTTTAGGTAATAGCAATTATATCTCGTTAATAAGAACAAGAATGATCTATCCTAAAACCCTATGAAGCCTTATTATTCACTTCAACTTAAGTATCTAGGTGATCCGCTCCACTGGTCATCAATTTCCACTAAAACAGCTGATACGAGCCTTAGGCACGATTCAGTATTAGGGAAAATTCCAACTGTATGCGTCCTTCTTTTTACCTCTCTGTTTACGCGCTCAGCTATGTTACTGGTTCTTAATCTTTTTTGATGCGGCCTGTCAAAGTTCATCACTACTAAGCCCTCCGGTATATTCACTTCCAACCAAGAAGAAAGCTCTGGTGCTGTTTGCTGATATTTATCTACCGCCATAGCCAATAGTCTTTCCGACTCATGAATGTTTGAGGCATTAAATATAGCTGTAATCTCCTCAGCTACTGGTTCCTTCATTGAGCGCTTTGGTATGTGAGCCTGAGCATTTTGCTGCAAATGAAATTGGCAGCGTTGCCAAGGAACACTGGGGAACACAGCTCTTCTAGCGGCTTTTAGGCCAGTATGAGCGTCGCTAGTAATCAACTCAATACCATGTATACCTCGCTCAACCAACTGCTGAAGAAAATCACGCCAATGTACCTCAGCCTCTGATAACGCAACAGAAACACCTAGCACTGTTCTCTTGCCGGTTGATTCATCAAAGCCATAGGCTATCAATACCGCACAGTCTTGTACTGTGCCGCTAGTGCGCACCTTCTCATAACGTGCATCTAGCCAAAGATATTTTATCTTTCCTAACGGCTTATTTCGCCATTTCTTTAAATCTTCATCCAACAATTTAGCGCAACGGCTTACCTCTGTGCTTGAAATATCTGTTCCACAGAGTTGCTTTAGCACCTTTTCAACTTTGCGCGTGGAAACCCCATGCACATACATTTCAGCGACAGCCAGCTTAAGTGCTCTATCAGATCGTACACCTCGCTCTAAGACTGATGGATAGAAGGCTTCATTGGAGTCTCTAACCTGCGGTATCTGTAGCTCAAGCTGACCTTGACCTGTGTTAATTAACCTTGGTTTAAAGCCGTTCGCATATCCGTTTCTATCGCCAGTTCGCTCATAAGGACTGGCATTTAAATGGCGCTCCCTTTCTATTAACATAGCCTCATTCATCAACCTGGAGACAAGCTTAGGTAAAGCTTCAAACCCCTCCAGTCGCCTGCTTATTTTCAGCAAGTCAATGGAATTTACAGAAAGGATGGCGCACTAGCTCTCCAAATAGGGTGCTGCCTCTATATAATGTAGGCTATATTACTGCTGGCACGCCAAAATCATTAACCTTCTCCCAAAACTGATCCCATCTTCCTTTAGTCTTTACTAGTGTTCTCAAGCATAAAACAATTTTCATTCCCTTGTCTTTCCAGCGCATTCCTGATCCGCCTAATCTTTGTTTAACAATTGTTTTACATGCTGCTTCAGTGACGCCAGAGCCAATTGGTGCATTCTGCTTAATCAAATTATGATACGACATTCGCTTTTCTTTAATATTATTTTCAAAATACGTAATTGTTCCTTCTAGCTTTTCTCTAAGCGATTTATTCAGTTTTTTATTTACATGCTCTTTAAGCTCAGCAAGTATTCTACCTGCCGCACCTTTCTTGTGCTTTAAATCATGACATCGCTCTTCGAGCCAAACATCACGCTCATCTCTTTCAGATTTTTTGGTAAATATTGCCCTTGATGCTTCGCCGAGATATTCAGTTGCATGCCAAAAATCTAAAATTTGCGTATCAGTATGTTTTTTTAGAAATGGCCAATTATTTTTTGCTCCATCAGCAACGCCAATTGTTTTAGCATCAGGGTAATATTTTTTTTTCAGCTTTATTTCCTTTTCAAGCCTATTAAAGAATTCATCTTTTCCATATTCTGGTGATGCTGCAACGTAGGTTGTGTGCAGGCGTTCACCATGCTTATCATACATGGAAATAGTTCCAACCATGCTCTCTCTATAACCATCATCAACGGTGAGGACATATGCACCATCTAAGCTAATGCTTAGCATCTCAACGCCTGCATCAAGCTTTGGCTCTTCATATTCCCACTCAGCCTCTTTGGCTTGTGCAATACCGCCAACAAAATCAGTTGCCCGTTGCAAGTATGAATGTGAGATTTTACGGTTATGATTGACCTTGAGATCATCAATAACACTAGGAGCAGGTAAGTTTGAGTATTTATGTGAGATTATTTTTGCAAATCGCGGTGTTGATCCTTGGATAATTCTAGCCTTATCTTCTAAAGGACAAAAGATCTTACCGCCTTTAGAGGTTTGATAAACATAACGCTTAACTCGAGCAACTCCATAAGGCGTTTGGTAATTTGCTTCATCTCTACTTCGTGCTGTTAGCTTTATTTTTCCAACATGGATAGGAGAGCCATCTGCATCAAACTTACTTAAAGCTTTTTCAGTGGCTAATGTTCCAACCTCATTAAGCCCATCAAGAATTGCGTCCTCACATTCAAGCATGGATCCTTTTAGTGGAAGCTTGAGTTCAATAGTTAATTCATTATTTTCATCAGAGATAATTCTAGCTGACATCCAAACACCATCCTTCATCATGTTAAAGTGTATATTATGCTATATATTCTACATTATATAAAGGCAGCACCCGCTTCAAACCCCTCCACCGCTAAAACATGTATGGCTTCTTCGATTAAGTTCTCATTTTTATAGCAGCTCATTGTCATTCCTCTTTTTTGGTTAAGTTTACCTTAAAAGGAATTTCTAATCTGACTGAGTCGCCTGCTTATTTTCAGCAAGTCAATGGAATTTACAGAAAGGATGGCGCACTAGCTTATTTTGAGAGGAGAAAAATTTGAGGTATAAATAATTTTTAGATTGATTAGCATAATTAATTTAAGATATTATGCGATGAGACAGGTACAATAGAGTGCCATTTAGAATTTTAAAGGTTTTTCTAAGTACTGAAGTTGGTTTTTACAGACAAAATAACGCTCTATCCGTGCCTAAGGCTCGTATCAGCTGTTTTAGTGGAAATTGATGACCAGTGGAGCGGATCACCTAGATACTTAAGTTGAAGTGAATAATAAGGCTTCATAGGGTTTTAGGATAGATCATTCTTGTTCTTATTAACGAGATATAATTGCTATTACCTAAAAGTTAATAATTTATTTTGAGAGGAGAAAAATTTGAGGTATAAATAATTTTTTAGATTGATTAGCATAATTAATTTAAGATATTATGCGATGAGACAGGTACAATAGAGTGCCATTTAGAATTTTAAAGGTTTTTCTAAGTACTGAAGTTGGTTTTTACAGACAAAATAACGCTCTATCTCTAACTAAACTTCTTTGTACAAAGATGCTATTGCGCGGACTTTTGCTAAGATTGTTAAATATCTTTTAGCTGTAACTAAGAGAAACTTCATTTATGCTGGTTATTAATAATTCAAATACCGAAACCTCTGATAGACCTAGTAGAACTTATGGTACTTTTTCTCAAAACTCACCGCCTGTCATAGCAATTAATACGCATGGAAAAGCAATACGGCTCGTACTTACAAAATCCGGTTTTTATATTTTGTCTCAATTAATCACACCACTAGAACACTTATTTGTCAGCTACCAGTTTGCTAGACTCGGTAGTGATGGTGAAGCAGCTTATGCGTTAATCCTAACATCAAGAGGTGTTTTGAATACGCTAATTGCCACCGTCAGTGCGAAGCTAAGCAGTGAGATTAGCAAATCAAAAGGAAAGGCAGACAAAGGTGAGGAAAGCTACTCTATTATAGGTGAAAAATTTCGTGTAGGGATTGCGCTATCACTCCTTGAGAGCTTAATTTCAGCTTCGCTTTTCTGCTTTGCAGCGGATCCCTTGTACTCGTTATTAGGCCAAAGTCCTAAAGCAATTAATATTGCAGTACCTTATTTACAGCGTTACGCTTTAGCTACAATAGCAAAAGGAATTGCAAATCCCCATAATGCCGTTGCTAACGGGTTATTAAATCCTAAGCTCTCTTGGTTTATTCGAACCTTGTGCGTCGTTGCACCTAATGCAACCGCATACTTTTACTACAGACCTGATCAAGGTAACACAGAAGTTTTTGCTTATGCAGCCATTGCGAAATCAATATTAAACACACTGATTATGACGGGCATTATGAAAATACGCTCTGGCTACAGACCCTACAAACTTTTTACATTAAGTAATCCATCTCGAGCCACTATCAAAAAATTCCTAAAAGAATTAAAACACTTATTTAAAGCAAGTTCATTATACGCTTTACAAACAATGTGTGAATTATCTGTTTTATTTGCGCAGGCTGTGTATGTAAAATCACGTGAAAGCGAAGAAGCGCTAGCTTTTTATGGGGCTGGAAGCCAAATTATTATGTTTCTTATTGCTGGTGCAATGGGATTTCATTTTACAGCTATGAATCATTCCGGAGTGCGTTTAGCGCACAGTCAAAGTGAGTCCTGGCTTATTGCTAAAGCAGGCTTATTATTAGGCGCTATTCCTCCTTTAATAGCCACAAGCTTACTTTTATCGATTCCTCAGGAAATCTCAAAAGTTTTTATACCTCCTGCAAGTTATAACTCAACGTCATTGAATCCAGAACTATTCGGTACATTGGGGCCATTACTAACTGGAAGTACTTTTTTTGATACTTTGAGACTGGGGGCTGGTATATTATTGATTAATTATAATGAGCACTTTAAACCTGCAGTAACGGGCGTGATCAATCTTTGGGGTGCTTTTTCCCTTGCAATAATTTTACATATTACTTTAGGAATAGAGCCGCTAATGGCGTTTGCTATAGCTAATTACTCATTGAGTTTAGGTGCTATGACCTTGAGTGGGGTTCTTTATCGTAGGGCAACCAAGCAACCTCAAGTACTTGGTGACAATATCGACCAACAATCTGTTACAGCTGATTATACTGATGTGATTGAGGAATGTATTGAACAGCCACCAAGACGACGCTGCCTGTCGGAACCAAATCTTATTCAAGACCGACAGGTTTTGGAAGTCAGACCAGATAATGAAGGTGTAAGCAGGAGTTTATCAACAAATAACCTAACATTTTTCCAAACATTCAATGAAAAGCATAATTCATTTATTCAAAATAATATTAACTCATCGGGTTTCACTCATCCTTCAACTTCACCTGTATGATGGATACGAAATAATCATAATAAGGCATGGTAAGTATAAAGACCCTATAATTTACATTATGGGGGGCTATGTTTTCAGGTGGTTTCGGGTTGCTTTCTGCGCATCCCTGCCCTATGTGTAACGTCCCACAATAATTTAGAGAAATCATCTCAACCTATTTTGCGTGAGATGATTTCTCTAAATTATTGTGGGACGTTACACCTTCTGATTTTTCTAAGCTGCCTGTGCGGCAGTGAACAACGTTTGCTGTTTTTCCATAAATTGCATAATTTTCGTCCTTGTTCATTTCTGGGTATCAGATTAGATGGTCAGGTATTGAGCATACATACAGTATAGTATTTCACGGATTGGTAATTATGGCTTATCTTGCCATATACTCTCACATCCAAGTCAATAATGAAAGCAAAAGAGTGAGGCTGATCATGTCAACAACAAACAGTGCCGCTAAGTTAATGAATGCAGACGATAGAAAAGAACTTGCTTTAAAAGCATTAAAAAAAGATAAGTCAGTTTCTAAGCTGGCAGAACAAAATGATGTTAGCCGTAAGTTTGTGCATAAGCAAAAAAATAAATTGGTGAATGCAATTGATAGTGCTTTCTCAGAAACAGACGCGACTAATGATGCACATAAGGTTTTGTATTATATACCAGTAACCAAGCAGTATATTTCTCTTATGGTTGTTTGCTTACTGCTTTTTTCTCGCTGCTCATTTAGGGGTATACGTAGATTTTTAAGTGTTTGTTTAGACTATGAGATCTCTCAAGGTGGAATTCATAACATTGCAGCTGTTGCGATTCAAAGAGCGGAGAAGATTAATTCTCAGGAAGACTTAAGCCAAGCCAAACTAGTAGCTAATGATGAAAAGTTTCACCTTAATAAACCAATTCTTTCTGGAACCGATATTCGTTCTTTATATTGTTATTTGCTTCGCCTAGAAGACACACGTGATGGAGATACGTGGGCAAGAAATTTACTAGAGCTGAAGAAAAAACATTTTTTACCAGAGGCTGTTTATGGTGACGATGGCCGTGGTTTGTATGCTGGACATAAACTTGTAATGCCAGATGTTCCTTACCACAGAGATCATTTTCACATCATCCATGAGTTACTTGAGGTTCGCCGTTACTTTAGAAATAGGAAAAAAAGTTCTATCACATATCTAAACCAACGAGAGAATAAGTATTACAAGGCAATTACTAAAGGTAATGAAGCGCTACATGAAGAGCAGTTATTCATGGCGGTAAAAGAGGCAGGACAAGCTGGGCGCTTATCAAGCTCTATTGACACGTTAGTAGACTGGTTGTGTCATGATGTTTTAGTAAAAGCAGGCCCAGCACCAGAGCAACGTAGTGAGTTATATGACTTCATTGTTAATGAACTAAAAACCCTTGAGTTAATTCATCCTCATCGTATTAAATCAATTCGAGTTATGTTGGAGAATGCCAAACACTTAGCTTTATCATTTATGATGACAATTGATAATAAATTTCAGGTAATTGCTGAATCTAATAATATCTCTGTAAATACTTTGTGGAAAATAGCTGAATTACAAAGGTGTAAGGAAGGGTCAATGAAATATGCTGTTCGTGCGTTACCCTTACAAGATGAATTGGGTGATGATTTCTATGACATAGAAGAACTTGTGACTCGAGTGCTAGAGGGCACGGAACGCACAAGCTCTATGGCAGAAAACCTGCATAGTCGTATATCTCCCTACTTATTTGTACGTAAGCAAGTAGGGAATGGATTTCTTAATTTACTACGCTTCTTTTTAAATCATGAGAAAATCGAGCGTAGCGAAAAAAGCTTTCGTCATCAGAAAACTCCAGCACATATTTTAACTGGTCAGGAGCATCCACACTGGGTAGAAATGCTGGGCTTCAAACGTTTTCAACGAGCAGCATA
>CBDALO010000085.1:0-3884 GCA_965196985.1 Gammaproteobacteria bacterium
CTAATCACAATTTTATTAATGTTTTTATAGCGGTTCGTGTTCTGATTTCATCGTACCTATTCTCGTTTCGTTCACGGGGGTAGGATGGGGCTCGAAATTAACAAAATTAGAGCATAAAAACAATAGAAGAAGATTTTTATTTCTGATAATCATTAACTTAAGACCAAGAAGCCAACGTGTGCTTTGATAAATCCCTCACAACTTAGTGCACAGCTCTTTGATTCGCTTGCTTGGTTGTTTTTGATAGGCCCATGCCTTTACATTGTTTTCTTTTATCTTTAAGTGCAAACTGCTGAAGAAAACGAAGAAGATATTGCCGGCGTAGATGACCCTGAGATCCTGTCTCCTGTCATTGCTTTCCCATCTCCTGATGCAAAGCCTGCTCCTTGGCGAACTTCAGCTCCTCAGTTCTCCGACATGTACCTCAGTGAGACATCTTGCGAAGATATATCTGTCCTCAATGAAATCCCAGGACTCATCGAACGACTTAATAGTGCGTCCGATGCGGAAAACTCAGACGTCAACGAATTCCAGGGAATAAATGAAACAATGAAGACTCCGAAGGCCAATGATGATACAGTTGAGCACGATCTTGGATTGAAGAGGTTGATGAAAACTCCAAGAACAAAAGACACGGAGAAGCACGAAGTCGAAGGTGATCTCGGCCTCAAGCGCCTGATGAAGACACTCAAAGCTGATAAGCACGAAGCTGTTGAAGAGAACCTTGGTCTTAAACGGGTTTTGAAGACGCCGGAAGTTAACGGGTCGGTTGACCCTGTTGAAGAGAAACTTGGTCTCAAGAGACTCCTGAAAACTCCAAAGGAAAAGAAAGCGGAAGAAAGTACAGAATTGAACTGCAACGTTGCACTGACACGACTCCTGAAAACGCCAAAAGTTGGTACACATGAGAGCTCAGTTGAGCAGAATTTTGGTTTGAAAAGACTGATGAAAACACCAAAAGCAAAAGATGCAAAGATGGCACAAGTTGAAAGTAACATGGGTCTCAGAAGACTGATGCAAACTCCCAGGGAGAAGACGGGTGAGACAAAGGATGTTGATGGTGAAATTGGCTTGCGAAGAATGATGCAAACACCTAAGACCAAAGGCTCGTCTGTAAACAGTCCACATCTTGATGGGTTGTTTTACGAGATGACAGAGAAAAAGGTCAAGCAGCAAGAAGTTACAGAAAAGCTTGGTTTGAAGCGGCTGATGCAGACACCAAAGGATGGAAGCAAGCGAGCGGGACCAAAATACAGTCTCGACGCTGGATCACTACCTGCGCTATTTGCTACACAAAAGCAAATGGAAGAGCCAGTTGAAGATATGCAGTTGCAAGAGTTGTTTGTGGAAGTTGATCCTCACAACGCTGATGCTGTAATGGCAGAAACTGGACAGAGCGAACATGACACTGAGGTGGAAGATAGCACTGCAGATGAACAGCAAGTTCCTGTGAGAACAACAAGACGTGGAAGGAAAAATGTAGCCAAGGCAGCTCCTAAAATGAGATCAACCAGAGCTACAAGAGGGAGCAAACAGCCTGTCGTTGAAGAGAGTGTTGCTGAAGAGAGCCTACCAGTCCATGCAGAGAACAGTTCCGACGTGAGCAAATCTGCTGATAGCACGTGTAACGAGGAAGTGTCAGTAGAACCAGCTACAAAAAGGCAGACAAGAAGAGGCAACATGACGAGAATTGCCCGTTCCGCAGAGATGGAAGTGGAAAATGATGAGAAAGCCAAAGATGCAGAAAAAGCCAAAGAAACTCGAGAAATTGTGATGCCAATCAAACGAGGAAGACGAACCAGAAATGCCGTGGCAGCTCAAGAGGATCTAGTTGAACCAAACGCAATTGTAGAAGAAATGGCACCTATTAAAGATGTTCAGGTATCTGTTGTTGAGGTCTCGGACGAAGTCACGGAAGCAGTTATGGAAGATAGAGATGCAGTCACTGAAGTTGTCGTTGCCAAACGAAGTTCAAGGAAAGGTCGGGGAGGGGCGGTGAAGAGTGCACCATCTGCAAAGAAAAGAGCAACTAGAAGCACTGAAGTGGAAAATGAGAGTCATGCTGTTTCAGTTGAGGGAGAAGATATTTCAACGAATGCATCGCTAAGCGACCACGAAGAAGTCATTATTGTTGCTGAAAGCACAAGATCTACTCGCACTAGAAGTAAGAGAAAGTCAATTGAAGAGGTTGTACAAACAATTGCAGAGAAGAAGAACATCAGTGTTGATGGAGCCAAAGCAACAATGCCGGGCAGCGAGAAGAAGAAGGAAGTCGAAGCCAAGAAAGAAGCAGTAAGGCCAGGACGAAAAACCAGACGAAAAGCTGTTGCAAAAAAGGTTTGTGATGATGATGATAATGCTGGTGTGACAAACGGTGTCGTGAAAACACCGGCAAAAGTCAAATTCAACAAAACAGATTTGCACCCAATCCCGGAAGAAACAGCATCAGAAATCGGTACTCCATGGTCAACGACAAAGGAGATCGTCGATGAAAGAGTCCCGCCGATAACAACACGTAGCACTCGCGGTCGTGGAAAACGGGTGTCCAAGCAGCATGAAGATGAAACGGCACCGAAGAGAAAAGCAACCAGAAATGAGGAAGACGATGAGGTCCAGGATGGCATCGTCCAGGTATCAGCTGAGCCAGTGACCAGAGCAAGTGCACGTCAGACACGAAGCAAGCAAGTATCGCAAGACACCGAAGTTTTTGCAAAGCCTCGATCCATAAAGAGGAAAAAGCCAACGAGATCATCAGCAAACAAAGATGAATCTACTGATACGGAGATCTCGACGGAGGAAATTGTGTCAAAGCCGAAGCGAGCTAAACGTGCGACGCTGACATCAAAACCAGCTGAGGGACGCACTCGAAGATCATCTAGGTTAAGAGACTGTTAAAAATCAGTAATGATTATTTTTTGTAAATACTTAATTTTATACAGAGGCATCGTAGTCTTGAGCTAGAGGGATACACTATCTGCTCCCTGGATCGTCTGAAGATTTCCAAGCGGCCAAGGTATACTCCAAGAGGTACTTTCGATCCAGTAGATTCTTAGCTTACACTTTTGGCTCACACTCTGAAAAATCTTTGGGTTCTAGGACAGATGTAAAGAGTACTCCATGACTTGCAATTACTGCAAAAAGTCATTTCTTCCATAATTTAACGAGAAAAGTTTATCGGTCTGAAAATTTACTGATTTCTCGTTGCAATATTTTCTTTGCAGCGTTGTTCCCCATATAATCTCATCCAGAAATTATATATTTGAACATTTGCCACTTTTTGCCCCCCCCCCCCAACTTCTGCAGTTTTATCAACAGTGCCTCTTAATTCAAATATTTATTAGTTATGTTTTTTGTTTTTAGAGCATCATATTTTAGTCACTTTAATGAGAAAATGTCTATTTCCAATCGTGATGTAAATTGGAATCTGATTCGATGAAACTTTTACGGCACTTCTTAACATTTATATGTGATATCCTATGGACACAGAGTTTTTATTTGATTCGAAAAATATGCTATAAGATTATTGATAAAATGTTTTTGTCTGTTTTGACTCTGGTGGAATTGTCATGGGTTGGGCAGGGTCTTGAAGGGAAAGGTGCTGATTTAAATAAGGTTCTTTAGTTGGCATATCAGCTGCAGTTTTCTGGCATCGTCTGTGTGCTGTTAGGCATAGTGACTACGAGTAAGCATGAACCTGTCAGACAAGGGTGTCGATTGAGGGACACGGATCGTCCTCCTCGCCCCCCCCCCCCCCCATGACACTTGGGACCAAAGTGACTATGCACATGGCCAAAGGGAGGAATGTTTTGCTTGGCAGAGCAAAAAGTGATTTCGCACGTTGGAAATATCCCCTTCTACCCTATGTAGAACAAATATTGCAAGGA
>CBDALO010000086.1:0-16111 GCA_965196985.1 Gammaproteobacteria bacterium
ACTAAAATCATATTTATTCATCAGGCTATTTAAGCTATTTGATAACATATATATTATATTGTTACCTTCTTCTGAACCAAATAATATAAATCTGTCGTGGAAAGCTCCATCTTCCAATTCAGTCCATGTTAGATTTGCTATAGGTAAATTATTTTTTGTAGTATTTAATAGTTTTATTATTTTGTTTTTTTCAACACTATTATTGTCTTTTTTTCTGCAAGAAATAACATTGACTTGTAGTCCAATTTTCTTCAGAGCAATAAGTGCCTTAAATGAATCTATTGAAGTAGAGATATAAGGGTCAATAATAGTAATTCTATTAGCATTATAATGTGTAATCAGATTGTTAATATATTGAGTAACATCGGCAAAAGAGTTATTGGATGAGTCAAACCATTTTCCATTTAAATATATTTTCTTATAATTTTTTATTATATTCTGTATGTCTTTACATCTGCGTTCTATGTTTGAACTTTGCGATGCGTCATTGGGTGCTATATGCATCGCTTGCTGATTGTACGTCATAATTGATATTGGATGGTCTTGCTTGTGGAAGACACCCTTTGGTATGGTATACGATTGCCTTGACGTTAATAAGTTGATAGGTATGGATGGTATCCACCTAGTATGTAGCTGGTGGTGTAGTAGTTTTCCACTTGAATCAAAAACCCAATACTCAAACGGGTGCTGCCTCTATATAATGTAGGCTATATTGCTGCTGGCACGCCAAAATCATTGACCTTCTCCCAAAACTGATCCCATCTGCCTTTAGTCTTTACTAGTGTTCTCAAGCATAAAACGATTTTCATTCCCTTGTCTTTCCAGCGCATTCCTGATCCGCCTAATCTTTGTTTAACAATTGTTTTACATGCTGCTTCAGTGACGCCAGAGCCAATTGGTGCATTCTGCTTAATCAAATTATGATACGACATTCGCTTTTCTTTAATATTATTTTCAAAATACGTAATTGTTCCTTCTAGCTTTTCTCTAAGCGATTTATTCAGTTTTTTATTTAGATGCTCTTTAAGCTCAGCAAGTATTCTACCTGCCGCACCTTTCTTGTGCTTTAAGTCATGACATCTCTCTTCGAGCCAAACATCACGCTCATCTCTTTCAGATTTTTTGGTAAATACTGCCTTTGATGCTTCGCCGAGATATTCAGTTGCATGCCAAAAATCTAAAATTTGCGTATCAGTATGTTTTTTTAGAAATGGCCAATTATTTTTTGCTCCATCAGCAACGCCAATTGTTTTAGCATCAGGGTAATATTTCTTTTTCAGCTTTATTTCCTTTTCAAGCCTATTAAAGAATTCATCTTTTCCATATTCTGGTGATGCTGCAACGTAGGTTGTGTGCAGGCGTGCACCATGCTTATCATACATGGAAATAGTTCCAACCATGCTCTCTCTATAACCATCATCAACGGTGAGAACATATGCACCATCTAAGCTAATACTTAGCATCTCAATGCCTGCATCAAGCTTTGGCTCTTCATATTCCCACTCAGCCTCTTTGGCTTGTGCAATACCGCCAACAAAATCAGTTGCCCGTTGCAAGTATGAATGTGAGATTTTACGGTTATGATTGACCTTGAGATCATCAATAACACTAGGAGCAGGTAAGTTTGAGTATTTATGTGAGATTATTTTTGCAAATCGCGGTGTTGATCCTTGGATAATTCTAGCCTTATCTTCTAAAGGACAAAAGATCTTCCCGCCTTTAGAGGTTTGATAAACATAACGCTTAACTCGAGCAACTCCATAAGGCGTTTGGTAATTTGCTTCATCTCTACTTCGTGCTGTTAGCTTTATTTTTCCAACATGGATAGGAGAGCCATCTGCATCAAACTTACTTAAAGCTTTTTCAGTGGCTAATGTTCCAACCTCATTAAGGCCGTCAAGAATTGCATCCTCACATTCAAGCATGGATCCTTTTAGTGGAAGCTTGAGCTCAATAGTTAATTCATTATTTTCATCAGAGAGAATTCTAGCTAACATCCAAACACCATCCGTAATCAAGTTAAAGTGTATATTATGCTATATATTCTACATTATATAAAGGCAGCACCCACTCAAACCCAGTGTCTGATAGTTCTCCGACATCTATTATTTTTGAAAATGTATTTTTGTTAACAGTTATGACATTATCAAATACAATATCACACTGTCTTGTATAGATAATTAAATGCATGGTTAGGTCATACTTATATTTCTCTGATCTTTCAAATAAATATTGTGAACCATGACAATAAAGCCGGAAAGGTGGTTCAGGATCCTCAGACCAAGGATGAACATCACCATATTCAAAGCAGCCAATTCTCTGCGCATAAGCATTAGTGAAATCCTGACTAGAATCATTTTCCAGCAGTTCTAATATTTTATAAAATGATGGGTCTTTTAAGTGATTATATAAAAAACTATTTATTTCATTGGTGTAGAACACTAACATAGACACAGTTGACTGTATAGGCGAGCAAGCAATTTGGTTGTCAAAACTTCCGGTATCAACAGATTGGATAATTCTTTCTACATATGAGTATTCAACTGGATTAGTTAATTTAATATTTCTATTAAGTAGGTTTATATTAAGATTTTTTTCTAGTTTATTTATAAATATGAGATCATCTTCATTCTTTATTATGCTACAATAAACTATTATTTTCCAGCTTACTCGGGTGCTGCCTCTATATAATGTAGGCTATATTACTGCTGGCACGCCAAAATCATTAACCTTCTCCCAAAACTGATCCCATCTTCCTTTAGTCTTTACTAGTGTTCTCAAGCATAAAACAATTTTCATTCCCTTGTCTTTCCAGCGCATTCCTGATCCGCCTAATCTTTGTTTAACAATTGTTTTACATGCTGCTTCAGTGACGCCAGAGCCAATTGGTGCATTCTGCTTAATCAAATTATGATACGACATTCGCTTTTCTTTAATATTATTTTCAAAATACGTAATTGTTCCTTCTAGCTTTTCTCTAAGCGATTTATTCAGTTTTTTATTTACATGCTCTTTAAGCTCAGCAAGTATTCTACCTGCCGCACCTTTCTTGTGCTTTAAGTCATGACATCGCTCTTGGAGCCAAACATCACGCTCATCTCTTTCAGATTTTTTGGTAAATATTGCCTTTGATGCTTCACCGAGATATTCAGTTGCATGCCAAAAATCTAAAATTTGCGTATCAGTATGTTTTTTTAGAAATGGCCAATTATTTTTTGCTCCATCAGCAACGCCAATTGTTTTAGCATCAGGGTAATATTTCTTTTTCAGCTTTATTTCCTTTTCAAGCCTATTAAAGAATTCATCTTTTCCATATTCTGGTGATGCTGCAACGTAGGTTGTGTGCAGGCGTGCACCATGCTTATCATACATGGAAATAGTTCCAACCATGCTCTCTCTATAACCATCATCAACGGTGAGAACATATGCACCATCTAAGCTAATACTTAGCATCTCAATGCCTGCATCAAGCTTTGGCTCTTCATATTCCCACTCAGCCTCTTTGGCTTGTGCAATACCGCCAACAAAATCAGTTGCCCGTTGCAAGTATGAATGTGAGATTTTACGGTTATGATTGACCTTGAGATCATCAATAACACTAGGAGCAGGTAAGTTTGAGTATTTATGTGAGATTATTTTTGCAAATCGCGGTGTTGATCCTTGGATAATTCTAGCCTTATCTTCTAAAGGACAAAAGACCTTCCCGCCTTTAGAGGTTTGATAAACATAACGCTTAACTCGAGCAACTCCATAAGGCGTTTGGTAATTTGCTTCATCTCTACTTCGTGCTGTTAGCTTTATTTTTCCAACATGGATAGGAGAGCCATCTGCATCAAACTTACTTAATGCTTTTTCAGTGGCTAATGTTCCAACCTCATTAAGCCCATCAAGAATTGCGTCCTCACATTCAAGCATAGATCCTTTTAGTGGAAGCTTGAGTTCAATAGTTAATTCATTATTTTCATCAGAGATAATTCTAGCTGACATCCAAACACCATCCTTCATCATGTTAAAGTGTATATTATGCTATATATTCTACATTATATAAAGGCAGCACCCGCTTACTCCATCTACCTTGACTGTTCCAATTTTCTTCCTTTTGCTATTTCTATACTCTTTAAAGGTATCCGTTCAATATCAGCATGATTTGAAAATAATTCAAAAAGTTCTTGACAGCTTTTTCGTGCAAATTTGGAAATTTTATATTGGAATCATCGTGTGTCATAAAAGCATGATGTGCGCTCTATAACAACGCTGTATGCTCGGATTATTTTTTCATCGATCAGGTTCATGGCTTAAAAATAATTTCAGCAGTACGGCCATCTGTGTGGGGAAAATTTACCTTTTCAAACCCGTGGTATACTCTTCCTATGAAAAAACAACCTGACAAATCAGTTTTAGCCGATCTCATTGAGAGATTTAATAATACTGTTACACCAACAGCACTAGAAACAGATTTTAGCAATGTATGTGAAAGTCAGGCTGAGAAAATCATAAAGCTAGAAGACAAGGTGCAATCGTTAAATAACGCATTAAATAAATATAAAGGTGAGCAAGGAAAGCCTAATGTTAGAAAGCAAACGCGCGCTAACAAGGACAAGGATCATTCCTCCGAGAAGGATAGAAAAGGAAATAAAACCAATAAAACTAGAAAGCCAAAATCTAGTAAAAAAAATCTCGAAGTCTCTAATACAGTGACACTAACAATTAATCCAGATTCGTTGCCCAGCGATGCTGTACCAAATGGCTCTAAGAAAACACTTATCCAGGATATAAAAATTGCTGCTAATAACACTCTTTTTTTGCGCCAACAATATTACTCCCCTTCTGAAAACAAACACTATACAGCACCTCTGCCAACTGGTTATGAGGGCCAGTTCGGCCCTACTATTAAAAGCTGGACAAGCTTCCTAAATACTCAAGGTGGTATGACGCTAGAAAGCCTTGAGACATTTTATAAAACCGCCAACATAGATATTAGTAAATCAACCATCCATAGCTTCACAATTAAAACACCTACGATACTTGAGCCCGAGAAGGTAGAAGTTGTGAAGGCAGGTTTACAATCCACGAACTACCAGCACCTAGATGACACCAATGCTAGAGAGGATGGGAAAAACCGTTATGTTAATGTATTGGGTAATGAGTATTATTCAGCTTACTTTACGCTGACCAGTAAAAGTCGATTAAGCGTCATTGAAATGTTAAGCAAAGACCACTTTGGGTTCACATTAAATGAGGCCGCTTTTAATTTACTGGCTACTATGAACTTACCCCACAAGGTAATCGAAAGCTTAAAGGTATTTCACTCATCGACTATCTTAAACAGTAAGGAGCTGGAAGTTATTCTTGATAAGGTATTAGGTGATAAAAAATTTCCAAAATATAGAAAGCTGATTACTGATGCGGCAGCTATCTCAACATATAGAAAGAGTCCTTATGCGATAGAAACACTCATTACCGATGATGCGCCACAGTTTAAGCTCATTACTGAATCACTCGCCTTGTGCTGGGTTCATGAGGGTAGGCATTATAAAAAGCTGACGCCAATTTTTAAGAAGCACCAAGACTCTGTTGACAGCTTCTTGGATAGGTTTTGGGATTATTATCATAAGCTCATTGAATATAAAAAGAACCCAGGGCAAGATGAGATAGATAAGCTATCCAATGAGTTTACTGAGTTATTCTCAACAATCACTGGCTACGAGAAACTAGATAAACAAATTGAGCTCACCTTAAAAAAGAAAAGGCAGCTATTGTTAGTGCTGGAAAAGCCAGAGCTTCCTCTACATAACAATCCAGCAGAGTTGATGGCTCGGAAGCAGGCTAGAATGCGCGATGTACACCTTCATACTATGAGTGAAGAAGGAACGAAAGCTAAGGATACAATGGTTACAATTACTGAGACATGTAAAAAGCTAGCAGTTAATGTCTTCGATTATATATATGACAGAATTACAAAAAACTATTCTATGCCTTCGCTAGCGGAATTAATTACCATCCGCTCATCACAGGCGCAGTAAACTAAAGAGAGCGCAGCATGAGCATCATGCTGAAATAAGACGGATACCTTTAAAGCCTGTTGGCAATAGTAATCCATATAAAAATATTGGATCATGATTAGGTGTTTCCAAAAAATAAATCCATGCAGATATAGCCATTTTTATGTTTTCTTTATCATGATTCAACACTAAACTACCGTTAACACATCTCATTTTATTTGATAGAGCGTTATTTTGTCTGTAAAAACCAACTTCAGTACTTAGAAAAACCTTTAAAATTCTAAATGGCACTCTATTGTACCTGTCTCATCGCATAATATCTTAAATTAATTATGCTAATCAATCTAAAAAATTATTTATACCTCAAATTTTTCTCCTCTCAAAATAAATTATTAACTTTTAGGTAATAGCAATTATATCTCGTTAATAAGAACAAGAATGATCTATCCTAAAACCCCATGAAGCCTTATTATTCACTTCAACTTAAGTATCTAGGTGATCCGCTCCACTGGTCATCAATTTCCACTAAAACAGCTGATACGAGCCTTAGGCACGATTCAGTATTAGGGAAAATTCCAACTGTATGCGTCCTTCTTTTTACCTCTCTGTTTACGCGCTCAGCTATGTTACTGGTTCTTAATTTTTTTTGATGCGGCCTGTCAAAGTTCATCACTACTAAGCCCTCCGGTATATTCACTTCCAACCAAGAAGAAAGCTCTGGTGCTGTTTGCTGATATTTATCTACCGCCATAGCCAATAGTCTTTCCGACTCATGAATGTTTGAGGCATTAAATATAGCTGTAATCTCCTCAGCTACTGGTTCCTTCATTGAGCGCTTTGGTATGTGAGCCTGAGCATTTTGCTGCAAATGAAATTGGCAGCGTTGCCAAGGAACACTGGGGAACACAGCTCTTCTAGCGGCTTTTAGGCCAGTATGAGCGTCGCTAGTAATCAACTCAATACCATGTATACCTCGCTCAACCAACTGCTGAAGAAAATCACGCCAATGTACCTCAGCCTCTGATAACGCAACAGAAACACCTAGCACTGTTCTCTTGCCGGTTGATTCATCAAAGCCATAGGCTATCAATACCGCACAGTCTTGTACTGTGCCGCTAGTGCGCACCTTCTCATAACGTGCATCTAGCCAAAGATATTTTATCTTTCCTAACGGCTTATTTCGCCATTTCTTTAAATCTTCATCCAACAATTTAGCGCAACGACTTACCTCTGTGCTTGAAATATCTGTTCCACAGAGTTGCTTTAGCACCTTTTCAACTTTGCGCGTGGAAACCCCATGCACATACATTTCAGCGACAGCCAGCTTAAGTGCTCTATCAGAGCGTACACCTCGCTCTAAGACTGATGGATAGAAGGCTTCATTGGAGTCTCTAACCTGCGGTATCTGTAGCTCAAGCTGACCTTGACCTGTGTTAATTAACCTTGGTTTAAAGCCGTTCGCATATCCGTTTCTATCGCCAGTTCGCTCATAAGGACTGGCATTTAAATGGCGCTCCCTTTCTATTAACATAGCCTCATTCATCAACCTGGAGACAAGCTTAGGTAAAGCTTCAAACCCCTCCATCGCTAAAACATGTATGGCTTCTTCGATTAAGTTCTCATTTTTATAGCAGCTCATTGTCATTCCTCTTTTTTGGTTAAGTTTACCTTAAAAGGAATTTCTAATCTGACTGAGTTGCCTGCTTATTTTCAGCAAGTCAATGGAATTTACAGAAAGGATGGCGCACTAGCAATTTATTTTGAGAGGAGAAAAATTTGAGGTATAAATAATTTTTTAGATTGATTAGCATAATTAATTTAAGATATTATGCGATGAGACAGGTACAATAGAGTGCCATTTAGAATTTTAAAGGTTTTTCTAAGTACTGAAGTTGGTTTTTACAGACAAAATAACGCTCTATCAAGCTTCAAACCCCTCCATCGCTAAAACATGTATGGCTTCTTCGATTAAGTTCTCATTTTTATAGCAGCTCATTGTCATTCCTCTTTTTTGGTTAAGTTTACCTTAAAAGGAATTTCTAATCTGACTGAGTCGCCTGCTTATTTTCAGCAAGTCAATGGAATTTACAGAAAGGATGGCGCACTAGCCTTCTAACAAAAAAACCACTAGTATTTATAGTAGTTGTGATTTGCGAATAGACCTTAGTCAGGTACACTTAATGTGCTCGTTGATTTATCCCATGCGTAGTTGTGATTTGCGAATAGACCTTAGTCAGGTACACTTTGTTGTGAAGAGCAATTACGACAAGTTATGTTGTGATTTGCGAATAGACCTTAGTCAGGTACACTATGAGCTAGTGGTTGAGGGTGACTATCAAGGTTGTGATTTGCGAATAGACCTTAGTCAGGTACACTCCACACTTATGTAGATACCACTAAAGATAGTTGTGATTTGCGAATAGACCTTAGTCAGGTACACTAACCGGTAGAGAGTTTTAATGTGTGTCCTAGTTGTGATTTGCGAATAGACCTTAGTCAGGTACACTATAGTTATCATAACCGCTTGATTGTATTGAGTTAATCACCGTTTCATATCTAAAAAAACTGGAGCTGAAGCGGTGTTTCCTCTGGGAGCTTACGATTTTTTCCATAGAAGACCTCAATTTTTCCAAACTGCTTATCAGTTATTTTAATAATTCTTACTTCACCGTTATCAGGCAGTCTATCTCTTACTCTTTTAGTGTGAACTTTAACATTTGTAAGCGATCCACGGGCGTCCTTGCTTCCGTAGCTAACACGTGCTAGGTGCTATCCGGCGGCACATTCCATGGCAGCAGTGCCTCAATATCTTCTAATGTTTTGCAATGTGGTAGGCGCTCATAAAGATAGGTGAAGTATCGACAGACATTGTGATGATGCAGTTCAGCAGTTAGAGCTAGACTTGCATGCATTGCTAGTGCGTTAGCGCTTGGCATTGTGTCGCAAAATAGAAAGTTCTTCCTTGCAAGCACTAAGAGCTTAATGTCTCTCTCTGTGTGATTGTTATCAATCTCACATCTACCATCATCAAGAAACCGAGTCATGTTTTCCCAATGCTTGATGACATATTCCATTGCCCTGCCAAGATGAGATTGTGGTAGAACCTTTGGATAATACTCCTCTAGCCACTCCTTGTACTCATCCATAATCGGTTTTGATTCTTTCTGCCGAAGCGCAAGGCGTTGCTCAGGCGACATCTCTTCTTCTTTCGCCTTTCTTTCAATCCGGTAGAGTTTTTTATAGACCCGCATAGCATGAGCGGCTAACCCATTCTTTTTGGTCGCCTTGGTGATCTCTTCAAATTTCCTGCGGGCATGAAGGTTGCACGCAATGATCGTAACGCCGGTATTTTCTAATTGGTCGAATATAGGGCTTGCATCAGTATGAAGCTTGCCAGTCCACCCTTGAAACCATTCTACTAGAAACTCACTGTGGTCACTTGGCGTATAGGCAAACAGGATAACCTCACGACCAGGAGCACCACCTCGCATGCAATGAATCAGTGACTTAGTTTGTGGCCGTCGACCAGGCTCTTTTAAGACTTGTAATTTAGTCGCGTCACAACTTGCTATTTCATAATCCAGCAGCTCATCCTTCAATAGATTATAAATCGGCTGTAAAGGTTTAGTCAGCTCAATAAACCAACGTGACATAGCTTGCCTGGATAGATTGACGCCGTATTGTGAGCGTAGTTGTTTTTCTAAATGATAAAAGGGTTGTCTATCCCTGATTTTACTAGACACTAAATGCGCTAGTAATGATTCAGACGCCTCGGCCTTAGGTAGGATATGTAAAGGCTTAGGTGCAACCGTAACACCACCTTGCTCGCAATCACAGCCTAGTTTTTCACGGCGCTCTTCAATCATTTCAAAGACAGCTGGTTTGTAGTTCAGTATTTTTTTAGTCTCAAAACCCATTGGGCATTTTTCTTTACCGCAAGGACAAATACGCTGGTCATCAGGTACTGGAATGATTCTCACCGTCACAGGTAATTCATTCTTGACCTTCTTCTTACGTTTGTGAGAAGAGACAACAACTGCTTCACCATCTTCTTGATCCTCCGGTGTTGAGAGATCACCGAAGAGTGGCAACTGATCTTCTATGTAGCGCTCAGATTTACTACCAAAATGCTGTCGTTGGAGCTTAGCAAATTGTATCTTCAAATGATCATAAGCCTCGGCATAGCTAGTGCGCCATCCTTTCTGTAAATTCCATTGACTTGCTGAAAATAAGCAGGCGACTCAGTCAGATTAGAAATTCCTTTTAAGGTAAACTTAACCAAAAAAGAGGAATGACAATGAGCTGCTATAAAAATGAGAACTTAATCGAAGAAGCCATACATGTTTTAGCGATGGAGGGGTTTGAAGCTTTACCTAAGCTTGTCTCCAGGTTGATGAATGAGGCTATGTTAATAGAAAGGGAGCGCCATTTAAATGCCAGTCCTTATGAGCGAACTGGCGATAGAAACGGATATGCGAACGGCTTTAAACCAAGGTTAATTAACACAGGTCAAGGTCAGCTTGAGCTACAGATACCGCAGGTTAGAGACTCCAATGAAGCCTTCTATCCATCAGTCTTAGAGCGAGGTGTACGCTCTGATAGAGCACTTAAGCTGGCTGTCGCTTAAATGTATGTGCATGGGGTTTCCACGCGCAAAGTTGAAAAGGTGCTAAAGCAACTCTGTGGAACAGATATTTCAAGCACAGAGGTAAGCCGTTGCGCTAAATTGTTGGATGAAGATTTAAAGAAATGGCGAAATAAGCCGTTAGGAAAGATAAAATATCTTTGGCTAGATGCACGTTATGAGAAGGTGCGCACTAGCGGCACAGTACAAGACTGTGCGGTATTGATAGCCTATGGCTTTGATGAATCAACCGGCAAGAGAACAGTGCTAGGTGTTTCTGTTGCGTTATCAGAGGCTGAGGTACATTGGCGTGATTTTCTTCAGCAGTTGGTTGAGCGAGGTATACATGGTATTGAGTTGATTACTAGCGACGCTCATACTGGCCTAAAAGCCGCTAGAAGAGCTGTGTTCCCCAGTGTTCCTTGGCAACGCTGCCAATTTCATTTGCAGCAAAATGCTCAGGCTCACATACCAAAGCGCTCAATGAAGGAACCAGTAGCTGAGGAGATTACAGCTATATTTAATGCCTCAAACATTCATGAGTCGGAAAGACTATTGGCTATGGCGGTAGATAAATATCAGCAAACAGCACCAGAGCTTTCTTCTTGGTTGGAAGTGAATATACCGGAGGGCTTAGTAGTGATGAACTTTGACAGGCCGCATCAAAAAAGATTAAGAACCAGTAACATAGCTGAGCGCGTAAACAGAGAGGTAAAAAGAAGGACGCATACAGTTGGAATTTTCCCTAATACTGAATCGTGCCTAAGGCTCGTATCAGCTGTTTTAGTGGAAATTGATGACCAGTGGAGCGGATCACCTAGATACTTAAGTTGAAGTGAATAATAAGGCTTCATAGGGTTTTAGGATAGATCATTCTTGTTCTTATTAACGAGATATAATTGCTATTACCTAAAAGTTAATAATTTATTTTGAGAGGAGAAAAATTTGAGGTATAAATAATTTTTTAGATTGATTAGCATAATTAATTTAAGATATTATGCGATGAGACAGGTACAATAGAGTGCCATTTAGAATTTTAAAGGTTTTTCTAAGTACTGAAGTTGGTTTTTACAGACAAAATAACGCTCTATCTCGGCATACTGTTCAACACGAGCATGTTCTATTTCAAGCTTATGACAAAGCTTTTCATTTATTCCGACTTGTTGATAGAAAAGCTCACTAGGGACTGTTTGCATTGCGTTTCTCATTCAAGTAACTACTGCAAAGTGTACCATGACATTTTAAGTGCAATATTTTCTTCCTCAGGCGCTTGGTTAGCGCATATTACTTTTTTGGGGTAGCTGGTCATTGTGATGTTTTCTTTTCAACTCCTAGCGGATCTCACAAAGCCTGGGCTAAGGATATAAAACAAGCATTAAAATCACGTGTAAAATCAAAAAACACAGAAAAAACCTGTCAAGACTTTTTTTGCCATTTTAGTAAAAAAACTCGGGAGAGACTTTGGGTAATGACTTTTGCTTCATCCAGTTTAAACCTGACAATAACCAGCTTAACTGATCTTGGGTCAACTCGATAGTCTCATCTGCTTCGCTAGGGAACTTCAGCTTACCTTTTTCTAATCGTTTGTAGCAAAGCCAAAAACCATTTTGGTCGTACCAAAGTAATTTTATTTTATCGCGCTGCCTGTTACGAAAAAGAAATAGCTGGCCTGAGCTTGGGGTCATTGAGAGATGATCGGCAATCAGCATTACTAGGCCATCAATCTGTTTTCTAAAGTCCACAGGGGTACGATAAAACCAGATCGGTGTTTTCCAGTTCTGAAACATTAGCAAAGCCTCTGAATCAAAGACGCTAAGCTATCCTGGTCATAAAAGCTAATCTGTATGTGTGAGTTGACCTGCATGACAGCCACTGGTTGTGCTGGCTGCTCAGACACGCAAACAACCTTTGCTAGCGTTTTTTGCTGTTCTCTTCTCAAACGATAGAGAAACTGCGTGTAAGGTACGTTATTCTCTCGGCAGTATTTCGCTTTGGTTAACTTGCTTTGCTTAAAGTCGGAAAGGTGTTTTTCCCAATAAGCATCTGTGTAAGTAGCATTTTCATTTTCAGGATTTGTTGCTGACATACCGTAAGCTCCTTGTTACTATTTGCGGGAGCATACAGTCACATGAATTTAACTAGTTGACTAGGGTGTACTTGCTGGATCGCTTACGTCTTTGCAGCCTCTAAAGCAGCTTGCTTCATAATCTTTCTACGCTCTCTTTGGTTATTTGAGAGCCCTAGATAACAACGAATGGCCTTCTTATGCTTTTTAATTGTTGATTTAGAATAAGTAGTTAAGTCAGTAGTTGGTTTAATGCCGAGTTGTTCTGCAACGTATTGCTTAATGCTTTGGGCTATTTGCTCAACCTGAACTGCTCTGCCTAGATATTGATAACACTTCAATAATATTCCAAACCCAAGACGAGAGGTAACGTTATTTACTTTTGTTTTCCTGTTAATAAAATCTATTTCATCAACAGACAAACTAAACAACTCATCTAGTTCTTTAGCTGTTAAATAAGGTTTAAACGTATCCGTCTTATTTCAGCATGATGCTCATGCTGCGCTCTCTTTAGTTTACTGCGCCTGTGATGAGCGGATGGTAATTAATTCCGCTAGCGAAGGCATAGAATAGTTTTTTGTAATTCTGTCATATATATAATCGAAGACATTAACTGCTAGCTTTTTACATGTCTCAGTAATTGTAACCATTGTATCCTTAGCTTTCGTTCCTTCTTCACTCATAGTATGAAGGTGTACATCGCGCATTCTAGCCTGCTTCCGAGCCATCAACTCTGCTGGATTGTTATGTAGAGGAAGCTCTGGCTTTTCCAGCACTAACAATAGCTGCCTTTTCTTTTTTAAGGTGAGCTCAATTTGTTTATCTAGTTTCTCGTAGCCAGTGATTGTTGAGAATAACTCAGTAAACTCATTGGATAGCTTATCTATCTCATCTTGCCCTGGGTTCTTTTTATATTCAATGAGCTTATGATAATAATCCCAAAACCTATCCAAGAAGCTGTCAACAGAGTCTTGGTGCTTCTTAAAAATTGGCGTCAGCTTTTTATAATGCCTACCCTCATGAACCCAGCACAAGGCGAGTGATTCAGTAATGAGCTTAAACTGTGGCGCATCATCGGTAATGAGTGTTTCTATCGCATAAGGACTCTTTCTATATGTTGAGATAGCTGCCGCATCAGTAATCAGCTTTCTATATTTTGGAAATTTTTTATCACCTAATACCTTATCAAGAATAACTTCCAGCTCCTTACTGTTTAAGATAGTCGATGAGTGAAATACCTTTAAGCTTTCGATTACCTTGTGGGGTAAGTTCATAGTAGCCAGTAAATTAAAAGCGGCCTCATTTAATGTGAACCCAAAGTGGTCTTTGCTTAACATTTCAATGACGCTTAATCGACTTTTACTGGTCAGCGTAAAGTAAGCTGAATAATACTCATTACCCAATACATTAACATAACGGTTTTTCCCATCCTCTCTAGCGTTGGTGTCATCTAGGTGCTGGTAGTTCGTGGATTGTAAACCTGCCTTCACAACTTCTACCTTCTCGGGCTCAAGTATCGTAGGTGTTTTAATTGTGAAGCTATGGATGGTTGATTTACTAATATCTATGTTGGCGGTTTTATAAAATGTCTCAAGGCTTTCTAGCGTCATACCACCTTGAGTATTTAGGAAGCTTGTCCAGCTTTTAATAGTAGGGCCGAACTGGCCCTCATAACCAGTTGGCAGAGGTGCTGTATAGTGTTTGTTTTCAGAAGGGGAGTAATATTGTTGGCGCAAAAAAAGAGTGTTATTAGCAGCAATTTTTATATCCTGGATAAGTGTTTTCTTAGAGCCATTTGGCACAGCATCGCTGGGCAACGAATCTGGAGAGTGCTGCCTCTATATAATGTAGGCTATATTGCTGCTGGCACGCCAAAATCATTGACCTTCTCCCAAAACTGATCCCATCTGCCTTTAGTCTTTACTAGTGTTCTCAAGCATAAAACGATTTTCATTCCCTTGTCTTTCCAGCGCATTCCTGATCCGCCTAATCTTTGTTTAACAATTGTTTTACATGCTGCTTCAGTGACGCCAGAGCCAATTGGTGCATTCTGCTTAATCAAATTATGATACGACATTCGCTTTTCTTTAATATTATTTTCAAAATACGTAATTGTTCCTTCTAGCTTTTCTCTAAGCGATTTATTCAGTTTTTTATTTAGATGCTCTTTAAGCTCAGCAAGTATTCTACCTGCCGCACCTTTCTTGTGCTTTAAGTCATGACATCTCTCTTCGAGCCAAACATCACGCTCATCTCTTTCAGATTTTTTGGTAAATATTGCCTTTGATGCTTCACCGAGATATTCAGTTGCATGCCAAAAATCTAAAATTTGCGTATCAGTATGTTTTTTTAGAAATGGCCAATTATTTTTTGCTCCATCAGCAACGCCAATTGTTTTAGCATCAGGGTAATATTTCTTTTTCAGCTTTATTTCCTTTTCAAGCCTATTAAAGAATTCATCTTTTCCATATTCTGGTGATGCTGCAACGTAGGTTGTGTGCAGGCGTGCACCATGCTTATCATACATGGAAATAGTTCCAACCATGCTCTCTCTATAACCATCATCAACGGTGAGAACATATGCACCATCTAAGCTAATACTTAGCATCTCAATGCCTGCATCAAGCTTTGGCTCTTCATATTCCCACTCAGCCTCTTTGGCTTGTGCAATACCGCCAACAAAATCAGTTGCCCGTTGCAAGTATGAATGTGAGATTTTACGGTTATGATTGACCTTGAGATCATCAATAACACTAGGAGCAGGTAAGTTTGAGTATTTATGTGAGATTATTTTTGCAAATCGCGGTGTTGATCCTTGGATAATTCTAGCCTTATCTTCTAAAGGACAAAAGATCTTCCCGCCTTTAGAGGTTTGATAAACATAACGCTTAACTCGAGCAACTCCATAAGGCGTTTGGTAATTTGCTTCATCTCTACTTCGTGCTGTTAGCTTTATTTTTCCAACATGGATAGGAGAGCCATCTGCATCAAACTTACTTAAAGCTTTTTCAGTGGCTAATGTTCCAACCTCATTAAGGCCGTCAAGAATTGCATCCTCACATTCAAGCATGGATCCTTTTAGTGGAAGCTTGAGCTCAATAGTTAATTCATTATTTTCATCAGAGAGAATTCTAGCTAACATCCAAACACCATCCGTAATCAAGTTAAAGTGTATATTATGCTATATTTTCTACATTATATAAAGGCAGCACCCAATCTGGATTAATTGTTAGTGTCACTGTATTAGAGACTTCGAGATTTTTTTTACTAGATTTTGGCTTTCTAGTTTTATTGGTTTTATTTCCTTTTCTATCCTTCTCGGAGGAATGATCCTTGTCCTTGTTAGCGCGCGTTTGCTTTCTAACATTAGGCTTTCCTTGCTCACCTTTATATTTATTTAATGAGTTATTTAACGATTGC
>CBDALO010000087.1:0-174284 GCA_965196985.1 Gammaproteobacteria bacterium
GCTAGGAGTCTGTTCTTTTGTCTGGCTTTCGGGTTAGTTGCTTCTTCTGCTTTTGCTACTGCTATTATTTCACATCCACACGCAGACTTAACGATTCAAGCGCCGATTTTTCCTTCTAGTAGCCCGCTATCTGCGAAGTATGAAAAGGCGCTTTATAGCAAAAAGCCAATGTTTAGTTTTTTGTATAAAGATGCGATGGACGATGCATTATTAGCTGCAAAAAACCGTGATAAAGTGTGGGCAATGGGACAAAAAATCATTGACGGTATATTGTCAGGAGCGATAACGAGTAAAAATATAACAAGTTATATGTCTCCAGAGCTTAAGGCAAGCTTAACTAAGCAGGCTGGTGCTGGACAAATGGTAGAGTACTTTATTAATCACGTTAAAGCTGAGGGTAGTAAAGCAAAACTATCAAGCCAATATATAAAAGGGCAAAAGCCAGACTATATGGTGTTAAGTAAAAACACTAAGTCAAATAGACCTGTAATTATTACTATTGTTCATATTAATGATCCAGCTAAAGCAGCGAAGGCCAAAAAGGGTGAGCCTATTTCTTCTTTTACTCTTTCGTTTAGTGCGCGAAAGCCTTATACCAATTGGCAGCTTGCAGGCCTTTGGTTTCGCTCAAGTTGGAAGCTAAAGTAGTAGTTGCTTACATTCCAGGTTGTGCGGAATGATAAAGTTGATGGGTTTCATCTTGTGCGACTAGCTTCATTGCTTCATTGCTTAATCTACTTGCTTGGATGAATTCTTTTTTGACGCGTGGTAAGTAAGCTTGATTTGCCGAAGCTAGATTTTGTAAGCTTTGCTCGCAACGTCTTGCTTGGCGGATTAAGTCACGAAGTCGCTCGGGGGCGATTTCAGTACCGCTGGTTAGTCGGTGAATGATATTTTGTAAGCGGCTAATGGTAAATTCTAGATTTTTGAGCAGCTTATATTGTTTATGGCTGGAGTCAAAGAAGCTGGTTTGAGGTTTAAGACTTATTTGCGTAGAGCCAGTTACTTCTGAGTCAGTGTCTGAGCCTGATTCTGTGTTGTTAAGTTGGGTTGTTAAATAGTCTTTTATCGGTAAGGTTTCTCTTTTAGCGATGGTGTCATGATCTGACGCTAGATGGCCGGATTTGCGGCTTTGAAGTGCTTGGAGAATAATAACGTGACTTGGTCTAGTCATAAATAAAAAACAGATTAGTTTGTTGTTAATTTGGCCAGTTTAGCAAATCTGCACATGTAGTAAAAGCACTTTCGGCTATGTAAGCAAAAGCCTACTTTGATTTAGCAGCAAAATGACAGTTTGATAAGGCCTAGCTTGACGGCTGTTTCGATAAGTTCAGATTTATTATTACTGCCTAGCTTAATCTTTAGGTTTTCAATATGCGTTTCAATTGTCCTTGGGGAGCGAGAGAGCTTGTCGGCGATTTGTTTTGCCGTATAACCTAACGTAACGTACCTAAGTGTTAGTAGTTCTTTAGAGGTTAAACCAGTATGACCAGCAAGCTGACGGTTTAGTGAGTTAAGATAGCTGACATTAATTGATGAGCCTATTGTGCCAATAATATTACCAAAAGAGTCATAAAATGGATTCTTGGTAACAAAAAAGCTAATTTCTCCGTATTTTGATCGAGCAGTCTGGAAACCCTGATAGCTTCGACCGGTGAGAGCAATTTTGTCTTCAGCAAGGAAAATATCAGCTTTGTCTCGCCATATTAGTTCATGACTGGTTTTTCCTACTACTGAATGAGGTGAGTCGCCACCAGCAAGCTCAGCAAGCAATTCACAGCAGCTAGTAAACTTTGAATTTTTATCTTTTGACCAATGAAAGCTACGAGCCTCTAGGAGCATGGTAGAACCTCCTGTTTTTATTAAGAATTATGACTAGCTTAGAGTCTGCTAGTATTTGTCCTGAATGGGTAAATCCTAACAGGCTCTAGTGTGGATATTATCAACGTGAAATAAAAGTGTCCATTGTTTCGGGTAGTATTTACCTTTGGTGTAGTTGGTGTTTTAGGCTTTTAAGCTAAGTGGCAAGCTTGGGTTAGGGAAGTTTCTGGAGTTTGGACTAAGTTCTGTTTCTATCAGTTGCAATGTAAATCTGATGCCTTTTTCTCTAAACTCGGTTTTATTTGGATTTACTGGTATTTCTCTCGCTTGGTGAGCAAAGCCATTGGTTAATATATGATCGGCTTCAGCTATGGTTTGTATGATTTGCTCCTCTACCGTTAATAAGGAGGCTAGGTCTGCTAGGTTGTGGTTATAGCTGAAGGTAAATGGACCATGTAATAGATCTGTAATTTTAATGATTCCTTGCTCTACTGCGTCTGAGTTGACGGCATAGTGAGACCCTCTTCGTAGACCTGCTCCTAGGTGGGTAATAAATTCTTCAGTTAAACTTCTCACTTTGTTTCGCTGGTTTTCTTGGCGAGCTATAGCCACGGTATCTGTTTGAGGAACCTCTGGCGGTAATTGAGTCGGTTGTGAGGTGGCTTGCTTGGGTAGTTGTGTGCTATTTGTTTGTTCTAACAGCAAGGCTTGCTCTGGGAAGCTCTGGGTCGCTGTGTTAACTAAGTTTCCCCAAGATTCATCAATTTTTTTGCGATCTGCTTCGGAAACCTGGGCTGTTTGAGTGAGTTCAGTAACGTTCGTGAGCTTGCGGTAAGTATGTGTGAACCAATAAGTTGGATAAGGTAAACTTTCGTTGCCGAGTACTTTATTGGGCTTGATAATTATCCATTATCTTCATTAACCTATTGACTTAGAAAAGAAAATTATTTTATTGTGACGACAGTTTCTTACGCATCACGTGAAATAATTATGCCAACCGCAACTGAAATACCGGATATAGCGACTAAATCAGAGCATGAAATTGCAGAATTTCGTGCTCGCTTGAATCAGTCCAATCTTGGTGATGAGGATAAGGAGCTTGCAGGTGGTTGTTTGGACCTTGCTCTTTGGTTGCCCGAGGTGCTTCAACAGCAGAAAATTACAATTAAACAATTACGTGAACTTATTTTTGGAGCTGACAGTAATCAGTCACCCAAGAAGAATCAGGAGAATAAGGGCCAAGAATCTGAAAGTAATATTGATGGTGTTGGCAATAACTCTGACGATAATACATCAGGCAATAAAAAAGGTGATAGTCAATCAGATAAGAAAGGGAAATCCGGTCATGGCAGGCGAGGTAATCAGGATTACCGGAATGCCACTGATGTTTATTGCCATGTTGCTGACCATGCATGTGGCGATGCCTGTCCTGGAGGATGTGGTGGGAAACTGTATAAGGTTAAAAAAGCCGGTGTAGTTATTCGTATAACTGGCAACTCATTAGGCACGGCAACACGGTATCATTTGGAAAAGCTTCGCTGCGCCTTGTGTGGGCTTATTATCACTGCCCAGTTACCCACGGATGTTAGGAAGCAACCAAAGTATGACGCTAAGTTTAAAGCAATGCTGTGCTTGCAAAAGTATTACATTGGCGTGCCTTTTTACCGTCAAGAAAAGTTCCAAGAGTTACTAGGCTTTCCGTTACCCTCAAGTACACAGTTCGAGCTTTGTGAGCAGGTGGCTGATGTCGGCTATCGTGTGTTTGATGTTTTAGAACAGTATGGCGCGAACGGTGATATTATTCAGCATGATGACACATTCGCAAAGATACTTTCGATACTATCTGATAACAAGGCGGACCTTAATAAACCAAGAAAAGGGATGTATACAACAGCCATTTTAAGCAAGACTATTGGTGCTCACCAGGTTGCTCTATTTTATGCAGGCGAGCATCACGGCGCTAGTGCGCCATCCTTTCTGTAAATTCCATTGACTTGCTGAAAATAAGCAGGCGACTCAGTCAGATTAGAAATTCCTTTTAAGGTAAACTTAACCAAAAAAGAGGAATGACAATGAGCTGCTATAAAAATGAGAACTTAATCGAAGAAGCCATACATGTTTTAGCGATGGAGGGGTTTGAAGCTTTACCTAAGCTTGTCTCCAGGTTGATGAATGAGGCTATGTTAATAGAAAGGGAGCGCCATTTAAATGCCAGTCCTTATGAGCGAACTGGCGATAGAAACGGATATGCGAACGGCTTTAAACCAAGGTTAATTAACACAGGTCAAGGGCTAGTGCGCCATCCTTTCTGTAAATTCCATTGACTTGCTGAAAATAAGCAGGCGACTCAGTCAGATTAGAAATTAGACCTTCTGCGTAACTAAGGGCAGTTCTAGAAACTAGCTAAAATTTGCTTATAATTGCCTGATTAATAATCATTCATGGAAAGGCATATGCTATTAAGCTATCAGCAACTCAGTAACCGCCCGCGTATTTTTAAAAAGTTAACTGGTTTGACCCTTGATGATTTTGAAACGATACACCAACAAGTGAAGTCATCACTTGATGATGAGTTTAGTAAGCTGGGAAGGCGCCCGAAACTCACCACGCACCATGATCGCCTTTTGCTTCTCATGATGTACTATCGCACTTATATAACACATGAATTCTTAGGTTACTTTGTTGGTTTGGATGACAGTAATGTCTGCCGCTTATTTAAACGCTTAGAACCCTTAGTGGCCAAGCATATTCATATTAAAAAAGACAGAACCCTAACAGAAGATGCGGTTTGCGCTATATTAATGGATGTAACGGAGCAGCCTATTCAGCGCCCCAAAAAGAAGAAGCCACGTAAAGATTATTATTCTGGTAAAAAGAAAAGACATACTCAAAAGGTGGAGATAGCAATGAGTACATCCGGAAAAATAATCAACGTCTCTCAAACAATGCCTGGGAGGGTTCATGATATTAAGATCCGACAACGTGGCAGCCCACTGCCACCAGCAGAAAAATATGCTGATCTAGGATACCAAGGAATTCAACATACTGACCCCTTGGTTAACTTACCTCATAAAAAGCCCAAAGGCGGCAAATTAACTACTCAACAAAAAGAGGATAACCGTAATCACAGCAAGATCCGTATTAGGGTTGAACATCAATTCTCAAAATTTAAAAAATTCCGCATTCTTGGGGAGGTGTATAGGAATTTTCGCAGAAAACACAATATGAGATTTAATATTATTGCTGGGATTCTCAATCTTCAAGCCGGATTCTAAAACTACAAACGAGCATAAGCTCGCCCAGTATTTAGTTTCGCAGAAGGTCTATTCCTTTTAAGGTAAACTTAACCAAAAAAGAGGAATGACAATGAGCTGCTATAAAAATGAGAACTTAATCGAAGAAGCCATACATGTTTTAGCGATGGAGGGGTTTGAAGCTTTACCTAAGCTTGTCTCCAGGTTGATGAATGAGGCTATGTTAATAGAAAGGGAGCGCCATTTAAATGCCAGTCCTTATGAGCGAACTGGCGATAGAAACGGATATGCGAACGGCTTTAAACCAAGGTTAATTAACACAGGTCAAGGTCAGCTTGAGCTACAGATACCGCAGGTTAGAGACTCCAATGAAGCCTTCTATCCATCAGTCTTAGAGCGAGGTGTACGCTCTGATAGAGCACTTAAGCTGGCTGTCGCTGAAATGTATGTGCATGGGGTTTCCACGCGCAAAGTTGAAAAGGTGCTAAAGCAACTCTGTGGAACAGATATTTCAAGCACAGAGGTAAGCCGTTGCGCTAAATTGTTGGATGAAGATTTAAAGAAATGGCGAAATAAGCCGTTAGGAAAGATAAAATATCTTTGGCTAGATGCACGTTATGAGAAGGTGCGCACTAGCGGCACAGTACAAGACTGTGCGGTATTGATAGCCTATGGCTTTGATGAATCAACCGGCAAGAGAACAGTGCTAGGTGTTTCTGTTGCGTTATCAGAGGCTGAGGTACATTGGCGTGATTTTCTTCAGCAGTTGGTTGAGCGAGGTATACATGGTATTGAGTTGATTACTAGCGACGCTCATACTGGCCTAAAAGCCGCTAGAAGAGCTGTGTTCCCCAGTGTTCCTTGGCAACGCTGCCAATTTCATTTGCAGCAAAATGCTCAGGCTCACATACCAAAGCGCTCAATGAAGGAACCAGTAGCTGAGGAGATTACAGCTATATTTAATGCCTCAAACATTCATGAGTCGGAAAGACTATTGGCTATGGCGGTAGATAAATATCAGCAAACAGCACCAGAGCTTTCTTCTTGGTTGGAAGTGAATATACCGGAGGGCTTAGTAGTGATGAACTTTGACAGGCCGCATCAAAAAAGATTAAGAACCAGTAACATAGCTGAGCGCGTAAACAGAGAGGTAAAAAGAAGGACGCATACAGTTGGAATTTTCCCTAATACTGAATCGTGCCTAAGGCTCGTATCAGCTGTTTTAGTGGAAATTGATGACCAGTGGAGCGGATCACCTAGATACTTAAGTTGAAGTGAATAATAAGGCTTCATAGGGTTTTAGGATAGATCATTCTTGTTCTTATTAACGAGATATAATTGCTATTACCTAAAAGTTAATAATTTATTTTGAGAGGAGAAAAATTTGAGGTATAAATAATTTTTTAGATTGATTAGCATAATTAATTTAAGATATTATGCGATGAGACAGGTACAATAGAGTGCCATTTAGAATTTTAAAGGTTTTTCTAAGTACTGAAGTTGGTTTTTACAGACAAAATAACGCTCTATCGGTCAAGGTCAGCTTGAGCTACAGATACCGCAGGTTAGAGACTCCAATGAAGCCTTCTATCCATCAGTCTTAGAGCGAGGTGTACGCTCTGATAGAGCACTTAAGCTGGCTGTCGCTGAAATGTATGTGCATGGGGTTTCCACGCGCAAAGTTGAAAAGGTGCTAAAGCAACTCTGTGGAACAGATATTTCAAGCACAGAGGTAAGCCGTTGCGCTAAATTGTTGGATGAAGATTTAAAGAAATGGCGAAATAAGCCGTTAGGAAAGATAAAATATCTTTGGCTAGATGCACGTTATGAGAAGGTGCGCACTAGCGGCACAGTACAAGACTGTGCGGTATTGATAGCCTATGGCTTTGATGAATCAACCGGCAAGAGAACAGTGCTAGGTGTTTCTGTTGCGTTATCAGAGGCTGAGGTACATTGGCGTGATTTTCTTCAGCAGTTGGTTGAGCGAGGTATACATGGTATTGAGTTGATTACTAGCGACGCTCATACTGGCCTAAAAGCCGCTAGAAGAGCTGTGTTCCCCAGTGTTCCTTGGCAACGCTGCCAATTTCATTTGCAGCAAAATGCTCAGGCTCACATACCAAAGCGCTCAATGAAGGAACCAGTAGCTGAGGAGATTACAGCTATATTTAATGCCTCAAACATTCATGAGTCGGAAAGACTATTGGCTATGGCGGTAGATAAATATCAGCAAACAGCACCAGAGCTTTCTTCTTGGTTGGAAGTGAATATACCGGAGGGCTTAGCAGTGATGAACTTTGACAGGCCGCATCAAAAAAGATTAAGAACCAGTAACATAGCTGAGCGCGTAAACAGAGAGGTAAAAAGAAGGACGCATACAGTTGGAATTTTCCCTAATACTGAATCGTGCCTAAGGCTCGTATCAGCTGTTTTAGTGGAAATTGATGACCAGTGGAGCGGATCACCTAGATACTTAAGTTGAAGTGAATAATAAGGCTTCATAGGGTTTTAGGATAGATCATTCTTGTTCTTATTAACGAGATATAATTGCTATTACCTAAAAGTTAATAATTTATTTTGAGAGGAGAAAAATTTGAGGTATAAATAATTTTTTAGATTGATTAGCATAATTAATTTAAGATATTATGCGATGAGACAGGTACAATAGAGTGCCATTTAGAATTTTAAAGGTTTTTCTAAGTACTGAAGTTGGTTTTTACAGACAAAATAACGCTCTATCATCACGGCGGCGAAAACTTATCACAACTATTAGCAAACAGGGTGGCTGAAAAAAAGAAGGTGATTCAAATGTGTGATGCGTTAGCAGCCAACATGCCGAAAGAGTTACAAACTATCATCTGCAATTGCTTAGCTCATGGTTTTAGAAAGTTTCGTGATTTACTTGATATTAAGGAATTTCAATGTGTCAATTGGTAAAAATACCACCAATTAAAATGAGTAATTTTAGCACAGGTATTTTTTATAAAATCGATTTAGTGGTGGGGCAGGGTTAGTTATGACAAACAATAGCCAAAACTAGCTGTTATTTGTTGTTTTGGACGGACTACCCCCCCCTAGGAAGTTATTAGATTTTTTTCAGTAAGGCGAGTTCACGATGCTTTGATAGCAATTTGTAACGGTTAGGTTGTCTATACCAGCAGTTAGCTAAAAACATTTGGCTACCGCATAGAACACATTCATAGGGGTCAATGTTAAAATTATTTTGCATTAAGGTGCGGTAATTGACCTGGGGTGTGTTTGGATCAGTTTCACCTAATAGGAGTCTGACCTTGGGTAGCATCTCACCTCGCACCCGGTTAGCAAGAAACCCATAATAACGCACCATACGAAAGCCAACATCAGGAATGTGTTGAATAAATCGAGCAATAAACTCTTCCGCGGTTAATTTAAATTGCTTGTAGGTTTTAGAGACGTGATCAAGATAATTAAAACTGAGGCTGCTCCCATCAAAGTTTTTAATTTTTGACTCAGCAATAGGAGGACGTTTGGTGTATCGACCTAAGTATTTAACGTTTTGTTTGTGATTCTTTGAGGGCTTTGCGCAATGTACTACCCATCGTTTTTGGTAAAGCTGATCAAGCAGTTGATTAAAGTTGAAAGTGTGGTTCAGTGTAGAGGCTAACTGATTTGGCAGAATAAGCCCTTTGTCCTGGTGGTGGTTTCTAAAAAGGTTAATGACCTCATAACGCCACATGGACATTAGTGTAGGTTGATGGAAGTAGAGGCTTTTCCATTGTGTTAACTCTTTGTTGATACCACCCAGAGTGATTGACGCATGAAGATGCACATTGCGCTTTAGATCTCTGCCAAAGGTGTGAAGCGCGATAAATACACCGGGTTTAACCCTCTTGTTTTTAGCAAGCTTGAGTAACACCTTTGCTGCTAATGGTGGGAGTAAATTAAGAAGCTCTCTGTTTGTCCAAAAGCAGTCCCAAAGAGTAGAGGGCATGGTGAATGTGATGTGTTGCCATGCAGTGTTGGGTAAGATTGCCATTTGTTGTTGTATCCATACTTCTGTGGCTTTTTTACCACACGATGAACAGCTTTTAGCTTTGCAGGTATGGCGGATGTATTTGACGTGTGAACAGTTTTGATTACTGCAATGATACTCTTTATGGCCACGCATAGGATGTTTGCAGCTAAGCAGCTTAACAATGCCAATGACAATAGCTTCTCTGATTTTATCTTTGTACTTGGTGTGAAAGTTCCACCAGTTCTGATTGGTTACCAAGATTTGTTTGATACTAAAGCGTTTCATTATTCTTAGAGTAAAATGAGAAGCGCGTATAGTAGGTGAGTTATTGCTCAGCTACCTGAAGCAATTTCTATAGCAGGTGTGTTATTTTTATTCGTTAAGCCCAGTTCGGAGTTATGGCAGCCTTGGATTTAGTGAAAAACTTATATAACCTTTTGAAATTATTACTAATAATGGATGTGGTTATGATACATGAGCGCGAGGTTATAGAGTTATTTTGTCGCATAGATGATTTTGCTGAGGAATTTGCAGCACTTGAGCGCAAAGATCTACTCCCTTCATCTGCAGAAAAAAAGTCAGGTCCACCTTGTTATTTAGCTTATAGCGAGATTATGACAATCATGATTTTGTTCCAAATGATCGGCTATAGAAACTTTAAATATTTTTATACTGGCTTTCTAAGAACATACTGGGGACATTACTTCCCTAATTTACCCAGTTACTCACGTTTTATTGAATTGATGCCTAGAGCGCTAATGCCACTGACAATTTTTATTACTCTTAACGGTGGCAGGCGTAGTGGCATTTACTACATTGACTCAAGTTGCCTACCAAACTGTCACATTAAACGCACTAAACGCCACCGCACATTTAAAGCGGTTGCAAAACTTGGAAAAACATCTGTTGGTTGGTTTTTTGGTCTGAAACTTCATTTAGTAATCAATGACATAGGTGAGTTAATCGCCTTTAAAGTCACGCCCGGCAATCATCATGATTTAGCTGCAGGTGTCTCATTGTTTGAAGGGCTGGAGGGTTTGGCCTTCGGAGATAAAGGCTATATTGGGAAGGCTGTTTTTGAAAAACTACTTGATAGCGGTTTGAAGTTAATTACACGCAAAAGAAAAAATATGAAAAATGCGCAGCCACTTAGCGATCACGAGCAACAGTTATTAAATCAGCGAGGGATCATTGAGACTGTTTTTGGCTGCTTGAAACATAAGTTTCATATTTGGCACACCAGACATCGCTCGGTTGCAAATGCTATTACACATCTTGTTGCTGGGTTGGCTGCTTATATTATTGAGCCATTAACAATTACTGCAGTGAAAAGGTTGCCAAGCAATTAGAATTTAATTACTTGATCACTATTAACTCCGAACTGGGGTTCGTTATTATTCCATGGGCAGGTTTGACTAGTTTGAGACTTAATAATACTCGTGGCTTTGTAAAGACTAAACTCTTAGAGGCTTAGAAAGTTGCCGGCGAAGCCGGCCTGACTTGAATATTATCCTGAGCCTTGTTTGCACGTTATGCAAATCCTGGGTGAGGTTTATCGAAATGATGAGCAAACAAAGCAAATGGACCCACATCAACGCTTACTTTATCATCGAAAGCATAGCAAACCATTGATGCTTAAACTGCATGGTTGGCTCAATAAGCAATTATCTAACAAAGTGGTAGAACCAAATAGTCACCTTGGTAAGGCGATGAAGTATATGTTAAAGCACTGGAAAAAGCTTCGGCGATTCTTAACGACACCAGGAGCGCCACTAGATAACAACATTGTCGAGGCGATACTAAAGATTCCTATTCGCATTAGAAAAGCTGCAATGTTTTATAAAACTCAGCATGGCGCTAACATCGGTAGCATCTTATTATCTCTTATTGTTACAGCTCAATTGTGCGGGGAAAACCCACTCGATTACTTAGTTGCCTTGCAGGAAAATAAATCAAGTGTTTTTAAGGATCCCTCCTTATGGTTGCCATGGAATTACCAGATTGAAGATAAAGGAGGTTTGGTCGATGAAGAGGCCGCTTGACTTATTACAGGAGGTTGACTAGCGAGCCTTCTCCATGGCTCACCGAGATGACTAGTGATAGGGTTACCTTGGTTAAGCAGAATCATTAGCTGCGTGCTATCGATATGGTACGTGGCTGAGTGGGAGTTTGGCCACCATTGTAACTTTCCTTGCGAAAAACGCTTTAGACAAAGCCAGAATCCATTGCCATCATAAACTAGAAGTTTCACTGAGGTACGGCGGCTATTCGTAAAAGCAAAGACCGTACCAGAGAATGGATCCTCACCCAGCCGTTGCTGGCAAAGCGCAACTAAAGCATCAATACCCTTTCTAAAATCAGCAGGTCTGACTGATAACAATAGCCTCATTTGAGGCGTGAATTGCAGCATACACTACCCCTTGCAAAAAGTAAGAATCAGATTAATGGTTTCAGCATACTCCGGCTTAGGCAGTTGTAACACGACGCCATCAGTTCTTGTAATGCTAATCAGTTGCTGTGAAAGCACAACTGAATCCTGAATAGTGGCTTCAACAAAACATTCATCGACTTGGTCATCATCAGAATTGGCAACTGATGTACTGCTGGCTAATAATTCTTTTTCATTAATTTTTTTTGTTGAGCCGTTTAGAGCTGATTGATAATCGTTCAGTAATGTCCTTTTTTGTATAAGCAGGATAGAGCGCAATAATTTTCACCCAAAGGTCTTCTGGAATCTCCCATGGCTCTTTTGATGATGAACGCCATGACTTGAGCGATTGAGCAATATTATCTAGTGTTGAAGGTGTTGCTGACTTGGGTGTAACGACTTTTTTATCAAATGTTTTGCCAAACATAATAGGACCTTTCTAAATAACCCCAGTTCGGAGTTATGGCAGCCTTGGATTTAGTGAAAAACTTATATAACCTTTTGAAATTATTACTAATAATGGATGTGGTTATGATACATGAGCGCGAGGTTATAGAGTTATTTTGTCGCATAGATGATTTTGCTGAGGAATTTGCAGCACTTGAGCGCAAAGATCTACTCCCTTCATCTGCAGAAAAAAAATCAGGTCCACCTTGTTGTTTAGCTTATAGCGAGATTATGACAATCATGATTTTGTTCCAAATGATCGGCTATAGAAACTTTAAATATTTTTATACTGGCTTTCTAAAAACATACTGGGGACATTACTTCCCTAATTTACCCAGTTACTCACGTTTTATTGAATTGATGCCTAGAGCGCTAATGCCACTGACAATTTTTATTACTCTTAACGGTGGCAGGCGTAGTGGCATTTACTACATTGACTCAAGTTGCCTACCAAACTGTCACATTAAACGCACTAAACGCCACCGCACATTTAAAGCGGTTGCAAAACTTGGAAAAACATCTGTTGGTTGGTTTTTTGGTCTGAAACTTCATTTAGTAATCAATGACATAGGTGAGTTAATCGCCTTTAAAGTCACGCCCGGCAATCATCATGATTTAGCTGCAGGTGTCTCATTGTTTGAAGGGCTGGAGGGTTTGGCCTTCGGAGATAAAGGCTATATTGGGAAGGCTGTTTTTGAAAAACTACTTGATAGCGGTTTGAAGTTAATTACACGCAAAAGAAAAAATATGAAAAATGCGCAGCCACTTAGCGATCACGAGCAACAGTTATTAAATCAGCGAGGGATCATTGAGACTGTTTTTGGCTGCTTGAAACATAAGTTTCATATTTGGCACACCAGACATCGCTCGGTTGCAAATGCTATTACACATCTTGTTGCTGGGTTGGCTGCTTATATTATTGAGCCATTAACAATTACTGCAGTGAAAAGGTTGCCAAGCAATTAGAATTTAATTACTTGATCACTATTAACTCCGAACTGGGGTTAAATAGTTTTACTATCGGTCCTTTAGGATAAAGTAACTAGCTGACCTAATGCACACATGCTTGCCGCAAGCTCACCAAGATTCATCAATTTTTTTGCGATCTGCTTCGGAAACCTGGGCTGTTTGAGTGAGTTCAGTAACGTTCTTATGTAGATCATCCATGACTTGCCTTAACACAGTTAAGCTATTGAGGAGGTCTACACTTAACTGCTGGTGTAACCTTGCTAATGAGATGAGTTGTTGATGCAATACTATAAGCTGTTGCAGTAGCACCTGTTGATCTGGGTTTGGTTTGGGTGGTTCAGCGTGTAAGGCCCAGTTGTCGAGTGTTTCAGGTAAATCTTTGTTACTTTTAAGTTTGCTTAGTAGAGTTTGCAGCATCTGTTTTAGAGAGGCTTCTTTTGGTATCCGTTCAATATCAGCATGATTTGAAAATAATTCAAAAAGTTCTTGACAGCTTTTTCGTGCAAATTTGGAAATTTTATATTGGAATCATCGTGTGTCATAAAAGCATGATGTGCGCTCTATAACAACGCTGTATGCTCGGATTATTTTTTCATCGATCAGGTTCATGGCTTAAAAATAATTTCAGCAGTACGGCCATCTGTGTGGGGAAAATTTACCTTTTCAAACCCGTGGTATACTCTTCCTATGAAAAAACAACCTGACAAATCAGTTTTAGCCGATCTCATTGAGAGATTTAATAATACTGTTACACCAACAGCACTAGAAACAGATTTTAGCAATGTATGTGAAAGTCAGGCTGAGAAAATCATAAAGCTAGAAGACAAGGTGCAATCGTTAAATAACGCATTAAATAAATATAAAGGTGAGCAAGGAAAGCCTAATGTTAGAAAGCAAACGCGCGCTAACAAGGACAAGGATCATTCCTCCGAGAAGGATAGAAAAGGAAATAAAACCAATAAAACTAGAAAGCCAAAATCTAGTAAAAAAAATCTCGAAGTCTCTAATACAGTGACACTAACAATTAATCCAGATTCGTTGCCCAGCGATGCTGTGCCAAATGGCTCTAAGAAAACACTTATCCAGGGGGTGCTGCCTCTATATAATGTAGGCTATATTGCTGCTGGCACGCCAAAATCATTGACCTTCTCCCAAAACTGATCCCATCTGCCTTTAGTCTTTACTAGTGTTCTCAAGCATAAAACGATTTTCATTCCCTTGTCTTTCCAGCGCATTCCTGATCCCCCTAATCTTTGTTTAACAATTGTTTTACATGCTGCTTCAGTGACGCCAGAGCCAATTGGTGCATTCTGCTTAATCAAATTATGATACGACATTCGCTTTTCTTTAATATTATTTTCAAAATACGTAATTGTTCCTTCTAGCTTTTCTCTAAGCGATTTATTCAGTTTTTTATTTAGATGCTCTTTAAGCTCAGCAAGTATTCTACCTGCCGCACCTTTCTTGTGCTTTAAGTCATGACATCTCTCTTCGAGCCAAACATCACGCTCATCTCTTTCAGATTTTTTGGTAAATACTGCCTTTGATGCTTCGCCGAGATATTCAGTTGCATGCCAAAAATCTAAAATTTGCGTATCAGTATGTTTTTTTAGAAATGGCCAATTATTTTTTGCTCCATCAGCAACGCCAATTGTTTTAGCATCAGGGTAATATTTCTTTTTCAGCTTTATTTCCTTTTCAAGCCTATTAAAGAATTCATCTTTTCCATATTCTGGTGATGCTGCAACGTAGGTTGTGTGCAGGCGTGCACCATGCTTATCATACATGGAAATAGTTCCAACCATGCTCTCTCTATAACCATCATCAACGGTGAGAACATATGCACCATCTAAGCTAATACTTAGCATCTCAATGCCTGCATCAAGCTTTGGCTCTTCATATTCCCACTCAGCCTCTTTGGCTTGTGCAATACCGCCAACAAAATCAGTTGCCCGTTGCAAGTATGAATGTGAGATTTTACGGTTATGATTGACCTTGAGATCATCAATAACACTAGGAGCAGGTAAGTTTGAGTATTTATGTGAGATTATTTTTGCAAATCGCGGTGTTGATCCTTGGATAATTCTAGCCTTATCTTCTAAAGGACAAAAGATCTTCCCGCCTTTAGAGGTTTGATAAACATAACGCTTAACTCGAGCAACTCCATAAGGCGTTTGGTAATTTGCTTCATCTCTACTTCGTGCTGTTAGCTTTATTTTTCCAACATGGATAGGAGAGCCATCTGCATCAAACTTACTTAAAGCTTTTTCAGTGGCTAATGTTCCAACCTCATTAAGGCCGTCAAGAATTGCATCCTCACATTCAAGCATGGATCCTTTTAGTGGAAGCTTGAGCTCAATAGTTAATTCATTATTTTCATCAGAGAGAATTCTAGCTAACATCCAAACACCATCCGTAATCAAGTTAAAGTGTATATTATGCTATATTTTCTACATTATATAAAGGCAGCACCCTATCCAGGATATAAAAATTGCTGCTAATAACACTCTTTTTTTGCGCCAACAATATTACTCCCCTTCTGAAAACAAACACTATACAGCACCTCTGCCAACTGGTTATGAGGGCCAGTTCGGCCCTACTATTAAAAGCTGGACAAGCTTCCTAAATACTCAAGGTGGTATGACGCTAGAAAGCCTTGAGACATTTTATAAAACCGCCAACATAGATATTAGTAAATCAACCATCCATAGCTTCACAATTAAAACACCTACGATACTTGAGCCCGAGAAGGTAGAAGTTGTGAAGGCAGGTTTACAATCCACGAACTACCAGCACCTAGATGACACCAACGCTAGAGAGGATGGGAAAAACCGTTATGTTAATGTATTGGGTAATGAGTATTATTCAGCTTACTTTACGCTGACCAGTAAAAGTCGATTAAGCGTCATTGAAATGTTAAGCAAAGACCACTTTGGGTTCACATTAAATGAGGCCGCTTTTAATTTACTGGCTGCTATGAACTTACCCCACAAGGTAATCGAAAGCTTAAAGGGCTAGTGCGCCATCCTTTCTGTAAATTCCATTGACTTGCTGAAAATAAGCAGGCGACTCAGTCAGATTAGAAATTCCTTTTAAGGTAAACTTAACCAAAAAAGAGGAATGACAATGAGCTGCTATAAAAATGAGAACTTAATCGAAGAAGCCATACATGTTTTAGCGATGGAGGGGTTTGAAGCTTTACCTAAGCTTGTCTCCAGGTTGATGAATGAGGCTATGTTAATAGAAAGGGAGCGCCATTTAAATGCCAGTCCTTATGAGCGAACTGGCGATAGAAACGGATATGCGAACGGCTTTAAACCAAGGTTAATTAACACAGGTCAAGGTCAGCTTGAGCTACAGATACCGCAGGTTAGAGACTCCAATGAAGCCTTCTATCCATCAGTCTTAGAGCGAGGTGTACGCTCTGATAGAGCACTTAAGCTGGCTGTCGCTGAAATGTATGTGCATGGGGTTTCCACGCGCAAAGTTGAAAAGGTGCTAAAGCAACTCTGTGGAACAGATATTTCAAGCACAGAGGTAAGCCGTTGCGCTAAATTGTTGGATGAAGATTTAAAGAAATGGCGAAATAAGCCGTTAGGAAAGATAAAATATCTTTGGCTAGATGCACGTTATGAGAAGGTGCGCACTAGCGGCACAGTACAAGACTGTGCGGTATTGATAGCCTATGGCTTTGATGAATCAACCGGCAAGAGAACAGTGCTAGGTGTTTCTGTTGCGTTATCAGAGGCTGAGGTACATTGGCGTGATTTTCTTCAGCAGTTGGTTGAGCGAGGTATACATGGTATTGAGTTGATTACTAGCGACGCTCATACTGGCCTAAAAGCCGCTAGAAGAGCTGTGTTCCCCAGTGTTCCTTGGCAACGCTGCCAATTTTATTTGCAGCAAAATGCTCAGGCTCACATACCAAAGCGCTCAATGAAGGAACCAGTAGCTGAGGAGATTACAGCTATATTTAATGCCTCAAACATTCATGAGTCGGAAAGACTATTGGCTATGGCGGTAGATAAATATCAGCAAACAGCACCAGAGCTTTCTTCTTGGTTGGAAGTGAATATACCGGAGGGCTTAGTAGTGATGAACTTTGACAGGCCGCATCAAAAAAGATTAAGAACCAGTAACATAGCTGAGCGCGTAAACAGAGAGGTAAAAAGAAGGACGCATACAGTTGGAATTTTCCCTAATACTGAATCGTGCCTAAGGCTCGTATCAGCTGTTTTAGTGGAAATTGATGACCAGTGGAGCGGATCACCTAGATACTTAAGTTGAAGTGAATAATAAGGCTTCATAGGGTTTTAGGATAGATCATTCTTGTTCTTATTAACGAGATATAATTGCTATTACTTAAAAGTTAATAATTTATTTTGAGAGGAGAAAAATTTGAGGTATAAATAATTTTTTAGATTGATTAGCATAATTAATTTAAGATATTATGCGATGAGACAGGTACAATAGAGTGCCATTTAGAATTTTAAAGGTTTTTCTAAGTACTGAAGTTGGTTTTTACAGACAAAATAACGCTCTATCCTTAAAGGTATTTCACTCATCGACTATCTTAAACAGTAAGGAGCTGGAAGTTATTCTTGATAAGGTATTAGGTGATAAAAAATTTCCAAAATATAGAAAGCTGATTACTGATGCGGCAGCTATCTCAACATATAGAAAGAGTCCTTATGCGATAGAAACACTCATTACCGATGATGCGCCACAGTTTAAGCTCATTACTGAATCACTCGCCTTGTGCTGGGTTCATGAGGGTAGGCATTATAAAAAGCTGACGCCAATTTTTAAGAAGCACCAAGACTCTGTTGACAGCTTCTTGGATAGGTTTTGGGATTATTATCATAAGCTCATTGAATATAAAAAGAACCCAGGGCAAGATGAGATAGATAAGCTATCCAATGAGTTTACTGAGTTATTCTCAACAATCACTGGCTACGAGAAACTAGATAAACAAATTGAGCTCACCTTAAAAAAGAAAAGGCAGCTATTGTTAGTGCTGGAAAAGCCAGAGCTTCCTCTACATAACAATCCAGCAGAGTTGATGGCTCGGAAGCAGGCTAGAATGCGCGATGTACACCTTCATACTATGAGTGAAGAAGGAACGAAAGCTAAGGATACAATGGTTACAATTACTGAGACATGTAAAAAGCTAGCAGTTAATGTCTTCGATTATATATATGACAGAATTACAAAAAACTATTCTATGCCTTCGCTAGCGGAATTAATTACCATCCGCTCATCACAGGCGCAGTAAACTAAAGAGAGCGCAGCATGAGCATCATGCTGAAATAAGACGGATACTTCTTTTGTTTGTTCATGGGCTATATAGCCAGCAGCAATGCCTAAAAGTTCTTGGATAAATTTATTATTGATTAATAGTGGAAGTAATCCTTGTTCAAGGAGTAAGGCTGTGGTGCTAGGCTTTTGGTTTATGGGGCTCATCTTCTCAATCCTTTGGGAGAATGGATGCTTACTAGTTTAGTGTGAAAAGCTTAGGGTAACCTTGGTAGTAGGGGTGACTAGCTACGGAAAAAAACAAATAAACTAATACTTGCCTAAGTAATTGAAAGCTATATAATAGCGAACTCCTTAGGCCGGCGTAGCTCAGTTGGGTAAGTCGGAAAAAGGAAAAGCGTAGCTTTTCCCCGGCGAACGCGAGGCAGGAAGCCGAGCTGGCGGGTGCATCAGGGAAGTAAGCGCGCAATAAGGTAAATAGCTTTTAGGCCGGCGTAGCTCAGTTGGTAGAGCAACTGATTTGTAATCAGTAGGTCCGCGGTTCGAATCCGTGTGCCGGCAGCATATATTTCAAAGGCTTACAGCAGATTTCAGGTTTTCAAAATATTACGGGTCAACCCATGGTCAACCTTGGGCATCTATTTTGAGTAATTTCCAGTAGTTTCTATAACAATTATAAAAGCCATTAAAGGTACAATGCTTCAAGCTCTTTGAGAGCCTTTCTTAGTGCTTTGCGTTTCTCTCTCTTTTCCTTGGTATGCTGACCAGTGGTGATATTAGCTTGAATAATTCTTGCCATGCCTTCTTGAGTTTTAGCTCCCGTGCTTTTACCACCGTGCAGCCTACATCGCCCATTCTTCATGGCTAAACTTTGACAAGGTAGGCCACGCCGGTTTTTAGCACCACATCGTGCTTGTAATAACCATCTATCATGCGGTGCCTTTGCCATTGCTGCCCCCCTGTATTTATCTCAATCTTATCAGCCATAATGTTTTGTCCACCTTTCACCTGCACAGTTTTTTTATTAATTCCGTTATCAGTCATGCTATTACGTAAATTAATAAAAGTCTCAACACTTTGATTAAATGCCCCTAGCATTTTGACTCCGGTTTTACCCGCGAGTCCGCCATCAATATCTATTCCATTTTCATCTAATATTAGCCCCAGTTGTAACGTCCCACAATAATTTAGAGAAACCATCTCAACCTATTTTGCGTGAGATGGTGTCAAATAGTTAACCTTTTAGCTCATGAATTGCCTGATTAATGACATCATCCGGTATATGGTTTAAATTCATATTAGCGGCGATTAGCAACGCATGTCGCATGAGCCTATCAACATAACGAAGCCTACCTTTTGTGGCCATGTGTACTGCACGAATACCTGTTTCAGTGAATAAGCTGCTGCTCATTCCTGCCTTCTCAAAAGCAGCGTGAATAATGCTCTCAAAATCCCTGCTATCTTCAATTGCATGCCACCTAATAAAGCACTGAATTCTAGAGTTGATAGGTTCATAGGCTGGTCTCTGCAATGTTGCTAGAAGTGATGGGAGTCCACATAAGATAATCGTCATGACGTCTTTGCTGTCAAAACTGAAATTAAGGAAGTCAGGTAATCGTAGAATGAAATCATTACTAAGCTGATGCGCCTCGTCTAGGATCCAAATAGGCTGAACGTTTTTATCATGGTAGAGCGCGATCAAGCTCTGCTTCAAGTCTCTCCAAAGTTTAGAGAATCGGTAATAGTTTTCTAAACCTAGATTTTCGGCAAGGCTAGTGCGCCATCCTTTCTGTAAATTCCATTGACTTGCTGAAAATAAGCAGGCGACTCAGTCAGATTAGAAATTCCTTTTAAGGTAAACTTAACCAAAAAAGAGGAATGACAATGAGCTGCTATAAAAATGAGAACTTAATCGAAGAAGCCATACATGTTTTAGCGATGGAGGGGTTTGAAGCTTTACCTAAGCTTGTCTCCAGGTTGATGAATGAGGCTATGTTAATAGAAAGGGAGCGCCATTTAAATGCCAGTCCTTATGAGCGAACTGGCGATAGAAACGGATATGCGAACGGCTTTAAACCAAGGTTAATTAACACAGGTCAAGGTCAGCTTGAGCTACAGATACCGCAGGTTAGAGACTCCAATGAAGCCTTCTATCCATCAGTCTTAGAGCGAGGTGTACGCTCTGATAGAGCACTTAAGCTGGCTGTCGCTGAAATGTATGTGCATGGGGTTTCCACGCGCAAAGTTGAAAAGGTGCTAAAGCAACTCTGTGGAACAGATATTTCAAGCACAGAGGTAAGCCGTTGCGCTAAATTGTTGGATGAAGATTTAAAGAAATGGCGAAATAAGCCGTTAGGAAAGATAAAATATCTTTGGCTAGATGCACGTTATGAGAAGGTGCGCACTAGCGGCACAGTACAAGACTGTGCGGTATTGATAGCCTATGGCTTTGATGAATCAACCGGCAAGAGAACAGTGCTAGGTGTTTCTGTTGCGTTATCAGAGGCTGAGGTACATTGGCGTGATTTTCTTCAGCAGTTGGTTGAGCGAGGTATACATGGTATTGAGTTGATTACTAGCGACGCTCATACTGGCCTAAAAGCCGCTAGAAGAGCTGTGTTCCCCAGTGTTCCTTGGCAACGCTGCCAATTTCATTTGCAGCAAAATGCTCAGGCTCACATACCAAAGCGCTCAATGAAGGAACCAGTAGCTGAGGAGATTACAGCTATATTTAATGCCTCAAACATTCATGAGTCGGAAAGACTATTGGCTATGGCGGTAGATAAATATCAGCAAACAGCACCAGAGCTTTCTTCTTGGTTGGAAGTGAATATACCGGAGGGCTTAGTAGTGATGAACTTTGACAGGCCGCATCAAAAAAGATTAAGAACCAGTAACATAGCTGAGCGCGTAAACAGAGAGGTAAAAAGAAGGACGCATACAGTTGGAATTTTCCCTAATACTGAATCGTGCCTAAGGCTCGTATCAGCTGTTTTAGTGGAAATTGATGACCAGTGGAGCGGATCACCTAGATACTTAAGTTGAAGTGAATAATAAGGCTTCATAGGGTTTTAGGATAGATCATTCTTGTTCTTATTAACGAGATATAATTGCTATTACCTAAAAGTTAATAATTTATTTTGAGAGGAGAAAAATTTGAGGTATAAATAATTTTTTAGATTGATTAGCATAATTAATTTAAGATATTATGCGATGAGACAGGTACAATAGAGTGCCATTTAGAATTTTAAAGGTTTTTCTAAGTACTGAAGTTGGTTTTTACAGACAAAATAACGCTCTATCTCGGCAAGCTGAGAGTACACATCAAATGACCGAAAGTGAGTGTCTGATTGATAAATGATTTGATGGGTCAGCGGGTTGAGTTTATTGCTCCAGTATCTTAGCGCCGTGGTCTTTCCTGTCCCTGAGTCGCCAGTAATCACTGCTAAGCCGCGTGTTTCTAGCAAACCATTAAGTTGCTGTTCTAGTCGCTTTGACTGCGCCAATTCAATAATGTTTGATTTACCCAATGGATCAAATTTCAAGCCAAAATGTTGAAGATACATCTTACTCATCCTTGTATCTTAAATAACTGTAGAGATATGACAATATTGCTACAATCCCAAGGATGCTTGGGTAGGCGGAAGGTGAAGCCGTGTTCGTCCTTAGGATTTAATCCTGTTGAGGAGATTTAGCTCCCTTCCACCCTCATAAGTTCATGAGATCGAACGGTATCTTAGGCCATTGTGAGCCTGTATTTGCAAGGTTGATCCGAACTATGATTTCCCAAGTTTGTTAGTGTAATAAAATTTAAGAGGCTCTAGCAAATGAAAAAAAATTGTGTTGGTATTGATATTGCAAAATCTGATTTTGTTGCTGCTATCACCACTAGCGGAAAAGATCACGTTAAACATTTTAATAATAATCCTGAGGGCTTTTCTGAGTTATTAGAATGGACGCAATCTTTATCTGATCAGTCACTTCATTTTTGCATGGAATCAACAGGTAAATACGGTAATGCATTGGCTCTTTATTTACATAGTGAGAAGTGTGATGTCAGTATAATTAATCCTGCACGAATAAAGTTTTTTATGAAAGGACAGCTAATACGAAACAAGACCGACAAGGCCGATGCGGTCAGTATTAAGGACTATTCAAATCATTTTACTCCAACGCTATGGCAGCCTTTGCCAGCTAATATAGAGGCTCTAAGAGCTTTGATACAGAGATCTGAAGTATTAACCTCCCAAGTCAGCAATGAACAAAACAGGCTGGAGCTAGCGGAAGAAACAATTATTAGCTCTATACAAAATCATATCGATTATATGGAAAAAGAAATTTTACGACTGCAGGAAGAAATTAGTAAGCTGATCGCGAGTGATGATGATCTGAAGAATAACACAGAGCTGCTTAAAAGCATCCCAGGCATTGGTGATAAAACCGCTCAAACACTAACTGCTTTTTTTAATAATATTGAAAGATTTTCTGGCGCAAAACAATTGGCTGCTCATATTGGTTTAAATCCCAGCCAGTCACAATCAGGCACTTCATTGAATTCATCACGGCTCTCAAAGGTTGGTAGTGCTTGGTTGCGAAAGGCGCTTTACATGCCGGCATTAGTGGCTATAAGGCATAATCCTATTTTGAAGAAATTTTATGAAAAGCTGCTCAAAAAAGGCAAGCCAAAGAAGCTAGCCATTTGTGCTGTTATGAGAAAAATGGTGCATATGATTTATGGCATCCTAAAAACACAGCAGCCATTTTCAGCGGATGCCTAGTAAAAATTTTACAATTTATTGTTGACGTTTAAGACGGTATCTCCTCAGTGATATCCAAATCCTCTTTAACTTGGTTATAAACAATCTCAACTAGCGAGGTTTTTCTTGCTGGTTGTTCCGGCATCTGAGGTCTAGCTCGGGTTCTAGAAAGGTTGTTATGTTTGTCCAGCTCTCCCACTGCACCAAGGTATTGATATTCCAATGATTCGACGTGACGGGCGGAGTCACTATGCGGATCAACCACTAAATAAACCTCTTGTTGAGCCAGTTCAAATGGAACTTCAAAGAGTCGATTATTCCAGCTTACCGTGCCATCCTTCCTGACTCGGCGCTTAATGCGATGCAGGAAGTAATCATCTAGCTTATCGGCCAAACAACCTAACGGCTGAATTTTAGTGAGGTCTTGCTGATAGCGTTGTAACGGGGTCATCTTGTCAGGCAGGGCGCTTTGCGAGGCTTGATGATAAACACGCTCAACCCAAGCCCAAAATCGATCATTCAGCGCATTGAAACTATGAATGGAATCCAGGTTGCATTCAGCTAGGAATTGCTCGCGTACTGTTCTATGCCAACGCTCTAGTTTGCCTTTGCTTTGCGGTTCATAGGGCCTGCCGTAAATCAATTGAATTTTCAAACGAGCACAAATGGTTTGCAACGTTTTAGCACGGTAGGCAGGGCCGTTGTCAATGATGAGCTTAACAGGAAGCCCACGTTTGAGTAATGCCTCTTTCAACACATGCTCAATAGTAATGGCACTCTCATCAGTACAAAATTTACTGTGACAGACCAACCTTGAGGCATCATCAAAAATACTCACCAAATAGCTTTTAACTCTTCTTTGGCCATCGTAAATCGTTGGACCATGCATGACATCGCCATACCAAATATCACAAGCTGTGAGCGCCTCAAATGAGCGGCGCTCAATTTGGTTAGAAGGTGTGACTGTTCTTTTAGACAGGCCGTGTTTTACTAATAAGCGGTGAACTGTTGCGTGAGATAATTCACCTCGTGCTACCTTCCCTTGAGTTTCTAAGAGTTTAATCACGGTCGGAATTGATCTTGAAGGGCTTTCCTGTTTAGTGGAAATAATTAACTCTTGTAGCTCTGGATTGATGTGACACTGGCCTTTGTCTCGTCGAGTTTTAGGAACTAATCCATCAATACCCTGCTTTAACCAGGCGTAATACCAATTCTCAATTGTTTTAGCACTGAGGTGAACACGCTTACTACCTGGAATGTTGTAGGTTTGCTGGGACAACCTTTTAATAATGCTCTTGAGCTCACCATGCTCAAAACTATTTCGGCTACATAGCTCACCTAAAACACTTAGGCGAAACAGTGCTGTTGGGTGAATGGGTTTGGTCATTTTGCAATTCCTGTGTGATTTAACTACTTGCAATGAGTTAATCACAACTTGAGTTGAGAATGCTACGCTCAAACTGTGTGGGGTCGTGAGGTTTACAGAAAATATCCATCTCAACTTTTTTTCACGTTAATTAATTATGGGATGCTCACTCCTGTGTTGTTAAGAAAAAGCATGATGCTCGATAAATGTATCCGTCTTATTTCAGCATGATGCTCATGCTGCGCTCTCTTTAGTTTACTGCGCCTGTGATGAGCGGATGGTAATTAATTCCGCTAGCGAAGGCATAGAATAGTTTTTTGTAATTCTGTCATATATATAATCGAAGACATTAACTGCTAGCTTTTTACATGTCTCAGTAATTGTAACCATTGTATCCTTAGCTTTCGTTCCTTCTTCACTCATAGTATGAAGGTGTACATCGCGCATTCTAGCCTGCTTCCGAGCCATCAACTCTGCTGGATTGTTATGTAGAGGAAGCTCTGGCTTTTCCAGCACTAACAATAGCTGCCTTTTCTTTTTTAAGGTGAGCTCAATTTGTTTATCTAGTTTCTCGTAGCCAGTGATTGTTGAGAATAACTCAGTAAACTCATTGGATAGCTTATCTATCTCATCTTGCCCTGGGTTCTTTTTATATTCAATGAGCTTATGATAATAATCCCAAAACCTATCCAAGAAGCTGTCAACAGAGTCTTGGTGCTTCTTAAAAATTGGCGTCAGCTTTTTATAATGCCTACCCTCATGAACCCAGCACAAGGCGAGTGATTCAGTAATGAGCTTAAACTGTGGCGCATCATCGGTAATGAGTGTTTCTATCGCATAAGGACTCTTTCTATATGTTGAGATAGCTGCCGCATCAGTAATCAGCTTTCTATATTTTGGAAATTTTTTATCACCTAATACCTTATCAAGAATAACTTCCAGCTCCTTACTGTTTAAGATAGTCGATGAGTGAAATACCTTTAAGCTTTCGATTACCTTGTGGGGTAAGTTCATAGTAGCCAGTAAATTAAAAGCGGCCTCATTTAATGTGAACCCAAAGTGGTCTTTGCTTAACATTTCAATGACGCTTAATCGACTTTTACTGGTCAGCGTAAAGTAAGCTGAATAATACTCATTACCCAATACATTAACATAACGGTTTTTCCCATCCTCTCTAGCGTTGGTGTCATCTAGGTGCTGGTAGTTCGTGGATTGTAAACCTGCCTTCACAACTTCTACCTTCTCGGGCTCAAGTATCGTAGGTGTTTTAATTGTGAAGCTATGGATGGTTGATTTACTAATATCTATGTTGGCGGTTTTATAAAATGTCTCAAGGCTTTCTAGCGTCATACCACCTTGAGTATTTAGGAAGCTTGTCCAGCTTTTAATAGTAGGGCCGAACTGGCCCTCATAACCAGTTGGCAGAGGTGCTGTATAGTGTTTGTTTTCAGAAGGGGAGTAATATTGTTGGCGCAAAAAAAGAGTGTTATTAGCAGCAATTTTTATATCCTGGATAAGTGTTTTCTTAGAGCCATTTGGCACAGCATCGCTGGGCAACGAATCTGGATTAATTGTTAGTGTCACTGTATTAGAGACTTCGAGATTTTTTTTACTAGATTTTGGCTTTCTAGTTTTATTGGTTTTATTTCCTTTTCTATCCTTCTCGGAGGAATGATCCTTGTCCTTGTTAGCGCGCGTTTGCTTTCTAACATTAGGCTTTCCTTGCTCACCTTTATATTTATTTAATGCGTTATTTAACGATTGCACCTTGTCTTCTAGCTTTATGATTTTCTCAGCCTGACTTTCACATACATTGCTAAAATCTGTTTCTAGTGCTGTTGGTGTAACAGTATTATTAAATCTCTCAATGAGATCGGCTAAAACTGATTTGTCAGGTTGTTTTTTCATAGGAAGAGTATACCACGGGTTTGAAAAGGTAAATTTTCCCCACACAGATGGCCGTACTGCTGAAATTATTTTTAAGCCATGAACCTGATCGATGAAAAAATAATCCGAGCATACAGCGTTGTTATAGAGCGCACATCATGCTTTTATGACACACGATGATTCCAATATAAAATTTCCAAATTTGCACGAAAAAGCTGTCAAGAACTTTTTGAATTATTTTCAAATCATGCTGATATTGAACGGATACCGATAAATCATGCTCACCAAGGCAGGCCAACCAAAACGCTTGTGGATCACTATGTCGCCCAAGCTGTAACCACAACGGATGTGCTTTGATATGGAAGGAGTAATCAACGAAGTGGTCAACCAACCAGTGAAACCACCTAGCAACGGTGTGTCGACTAACACCTTGCTCCTGACCTGATGAGCTAATACTTTTCCCAGGAGCACGCTCATTAACACTGCCTGCTGAACTGACCAGCAATACCAACGCTTTGGAGAAAGTATCTCAGGTAGGGTTGAACAAGTACGTTTACATTGATGACAATAAAATCTCAAAACAGGGGTGGGATTTAAAGAGCGTCCTTTACCTGGGTTCCTATCTGGTTTTCGATCATATGATCCATGTGACCATAGTCCACCTGCACCGCAATGGCAGCACTGCTCTGGCCTTAGTAGCTCTGGATTTTTTTTCAGCAGGATCAGGTAATCACTCAGGCTTTTAATCGCTTTTATGATTCTGCGCATGACTAATTTCACTATAGTTTTTATATCAAGTTATTTTACCTTGATAGGTTACTAAAAACCTTGTTTATTATGAGATAAAACTAGCTCAATTCCCCTAAATAAAGATAGACGTAACACCCAGTAATCTCATTGAAACGACATGCAACGTGGCACACTGCTCAAGCGTGATTTCTTCTAGCAGATTATTAGGTTTTAAGTCCTTAGATAAGTGGGCACTAATTGCACTGGTATTATTCATCCCCAGCAAATCACGCCGTTGCTCCGCTGCTTCTACTGGTGCAATGAGCCCTTCAATTTCTCGCAATAGGTTTTCAGACTTTACTTTTTGAAGGTGGGTGGCGTAGAGCTTCAGCAGTCCATTTTTTGTAATACCATCATCAAGGTTATCAATTAATTGCTTAGCGCGACATTCATCGGATATTTCTTGATGACCTTCTTCGTTGGTATTTTCAGCTATAACAGGCACAGCATTTTGCTGGTCACAACCTATCACATTCAGGTTAACTTTTGTTTGTGTTGCAGTTTTCATATTGACTCCTTAGGTCGTCATTTTCGTGGTAAATTTAAAAGCAGCATATTGATGTTAAAAGGGAAAGTAGTTTGCCCCCCTATTTTAGCCGTGACACCGTGACAAATCATGCAAAAACCATATAACCAATTGTTTTTAAAGGATTTTTTTGTCACGGATAGATGCCTTTTTAACCGTGACACTATGCGTGACAAAAATTTTTTATCCGTGACAAACTTGACTGAGTCTTGAAATGTCACGGATGTCACGGCACGTGTCACGGTAAAATCTCAAAAAAAACCCTTATTAATCAACGATGTCACGGATGTCACGCTTGTCACGGCTAAAATAGGGGTATTTTCTTTTTTTCTTCAAATTAGTTACTTTATAAAGGTTACTCTAGGTATCGCTCCCAAACATCTATGAATACATTTTTTTCGTAACCCTTGCATCGTTCCAAACCAATTCTTAAGGTTGTGGGGGTGATGTTGTACGGTTTTAATAACCTTGATAATGACCTACCATCCATTGGGTTGCCACGCTTCCATTTTCCCCATGGCGCATCCTCAAGCCTACATAGCTCATTCACGATGGTTTTGGTGAATAACTTTTCCCCATTGAATTCATCAAAGATATTCTTAATATCCTGTAATAGCTCATGGGCAATATCGATAGAGCGTTATTTTGTCTGTAAAAACCAACTTCAGTACTTAGAAAAACCTTTAAAATTCTAAATGGCACTCTATTGTACCTGTCTCATCGCATAATATCTTAAATTAATTATGCTAATCAATCTAAAAAATTATTTATACCTCAAATTTTTCTCCTCTCAAAATAAATTATTAACTTTTAGGTAATAGCAATTATATCTCGTTAATAAGAACAAGAATGATCTATCCTAAAACCCTATGAAGCCTTATTATTCACTTCAACTTAAGTATCTAGGTGATCCGCTCCACTGGTCATCAATTTCCACTAAAACAGCTGATACGAGCCTTAGGCACGATTCAGTATTAGGGAAAATTCCAACTGTATGCGTCCTTCTTTTTACCTCTCTGTTTACGCGCTCAGCTATGTTACTGGTTCTTAATCTTTTTTGATGCGGCCTGTCAAAGTTCATCACTACTAAGCCCTCCGGTATATTCACTTCCAACCAAGAAGAAAGCTCTGGTGCTGTTTGCTGATATTTATCTACCGCCATAGCCAATAGTCTTTCCGACTCATGAATGTTTGAGGCATTAAATATAGCTGTAATCTCCTCAGCTACTGGTTCCTTCATTGAGCGCTTTGGTATGTGAGCCTGAGCATTTTGCTGCAAATGAAATTGGCAGCGTTGCCAAGGAACACTGGGGAACACAGCTCTTCTAGCGGCTTTTAGGCCAGTATGAGCGTCGCTAGTAATCAACTCAATACCATGTATACCTCGCTCAACCAACTGCTGAAGAAAATCACGCCAATGTACCTCAGCCTCTGATAACGCAACAGAAACACCTAGCACTGTTCTCTTGCCGGTTGATTCATCAAAGCCATAGGCTATCAATACCGCACAGTCTTGTACTGTGCCGCTAGTGCGCACCTTCTCATAACGTGCATCTAGCCAAAGATATTTTATCTTTCCTAACGGCTTATTTCGCCATTTCTTTAAATCTTCATCCAACAATTTAGCGCAACGGCTTACCTCTGTGCTTGAAATATCTGTTCCACAGAGTTGCTTTAGCACCTTTTCAACTTTGCGCGTGGAAACCCCATGCACATACATTTCAGCGACAGCCAGCTTAAGTGCTCTATCAGAGCGTACACCTCGCTCTAAGACTGATGGATAGAAGGCTTCATTGGAGTCTCTAACCTGCGGTATCTGTAGCTCAAGCTGACCTTGACCTGTGTTAATTAACCTTGGTTTAAAGCCGTTCGCATATCCGTTTCTATCGCCAGTTCGCTCATAAGGACTGGCATTTAAATGGCGCTCCCTTTCTATTAACATAGCCTCATTCATCAACCTGGAGACAAGCTTAGGTAAAGCTTCAAACCCCTCCATCGCTAAAACATGTATGGCTTCTTCGATTAAGTTCTCATTTTTATAGCAGCTCATTGTCATTCCTCTTTTTTGGTTAAGTTTACCTTAAAAGGAATTTCTAATCTGACTGAGTCGCCTGCTTATTTTCAGCAAGTCAATGGAATTTACAGAAAGGATGGCGCACTAGCATATAAATAAATAACTCACAACTTTCAGTCCTTAAGCTTTAAATGAAAAATTAACCCAGCGTATATAGTGCTAATAAAGCCATTATTTAAGTTGTCTTACGAGCACCCGTAGGAGCTATGTCAGGTGTTAAAACGGCTTTAATTTTTTTGCATTTTGCATCTGAATCTAACCTGCCAGATTCTTTTAAATTCTTTAGCTTCTCCTTAATATAGTCAGAAACTTCATAGTTTTGATTGTTAGGAGTATTGAACTTGTTATTAATTTGCAGCCAAATGTCAACGGCAATATCCAGATTCGTAGAATACATTTTATTAGTCTTATCAGAAATTCTTTTAACTACAGTAGTAACCTCGTCATCAAATCCAGCTTTATTCAGCAAGCATGGGAAATTACTAAGGTCTTCGTGTTGGCTATGCTTTCTCTTAATTACTTCCTTGGCTTTCTCCAAGACTGCTGGGTGAAGATAGGGCTCGTCCTTAAAGCCATGTTTTAAGTATGCCTCAACGTAGTTTAAAGCATTGCCAGGGTACATCTTATTATCTACTTCTATACACCAGTTGTAGTTTCTATTTCCTTGATTCAGTCTCCTTGATAGACTTTCTGACTCTTTAAATAAATCTAAGCCAAGTTCGTGACTAAGGTTGTTATTATGCTTGTACTTGGGGGCTTCATATCCAGCTAACCATGTTACCGCAGTTTGTTGGCAGCACTCCTTAAGCTCAAAAAGATTTGTTAGCCAGTCTTTTTTTTCATTCTCACTCATGTCTTCTATAAAGTTACTTGCTTCATAAAATTGCTTGTTAAGCTCTTCTAATTTTATTTTAGTAACTCGCTTGTTTAATTCCTCGTATTCTCGAGGGTGTTGCCTTATTTCTTTCTGGTAATTGTGTAAAGCAAAATTTAATATGGTTTATTAACTTCAATGTGTTTGTCTAGAGCGTTTTCAATATACCAAAGAAGCTTGGGGGGTGAAGAGTCACTAACTTGCCATGTTGTTATTACTTCATTCAACCTATTTACCGTGCTATATACACTAACATTTGGTTTCTCATTTGGATGCCGCTCTCCTTTGTGTTCTAAACAACCCCTTAAATAGTGTGCAGCTTCAAATGAGTCTATATATTCCTTCGCAAAAATAAGTGAAAGGCGTTCTTTTAAATATTTTGGAGGCATGTTTTCCAGTTTATTAGTAGTGTGCATATGATGTTTCCTTAAGCTTCTTCATTAAACTACCTCTTGTTTATCAATAGAAATAATAGAACATTCTGTATTGCTTGCATCAATAATTGCTTTAGTAGCAGCCTCTACAGACTCTCGAACAGGGTCAAGGTTGAGCCGTGCGTAAATGGCGGTGGTGCTTACATTTTTATGGCCTAGCGTTCTACCAATAATGGATAGGTTGGCTCCCGTTGCAGCTTGCCAGCTTCCTAGCGAACGCCTTAAGTCGTGGATACGTAGGTTTTCAATGTTAGCCCTTTGTAATATGCGTTTCCAACCGCTTTTAGGTTCCTGTAGGTGTCCTGATTTACTGGATTTGCTAGGGAACACCCAAGGAGATAATTGTTCAAGTTTTCTAGTTTTCAAAATCTCAATTGCAGCAGTTGCCAAGGGTACACTTAATGACTCGCCATTCTTGGTTTTTGGTATATGCCAGACTGCTGTATCAAAATTAATTTCATCCCAGCGCATAGCTAAAACATTAGAGCGTCTAGCACCAACCAAAAGTGAAATAAGTAAATAATCTCGTATTACCGTATTGGGTTCTTCGTGCAGGGCTTTGAATAACCTAGGCATCTCATCACTTTGCAAAAATCTATCTCTGCTTTTCTCCTTAAACTTCTTAATTCCTTTTGCAGGGTTATTTGTCATGTACCCCCAGTCAATAGCGCATGAAAACAGTTTTGATAGCAAAGCCAGCAGTCTATTCGCCGCATAAATGCCTTTATTTTTACCTATGTTTGCGTGTAGCTTTTGTATTTCCACTTTCTTTATTTTGGATAGCTTATTCTTTGCCATGAACGTTAAGTAGCATTCATATTGAGCTTGGTCTGAAGGCCAGCTTGATTTATGTATCTTGGCATAACGGTTCATGTAGACTTCAAATAATTCGCCAAGGGACATTTCAGCTTTTAGCTGCCTTTTTGCTTCACAGGGATTAGAGCCAGAAGCAACAAGACCATTAAGCTCATTGGCTTGTTTTCTTGCTTGCTCAATTGTCATGGCTGGATAGGCACCCAGAGTGATTTTTTCTGATTTACCTTTGATTTTACGTGAGACCAAAAACGATTTGCGACCAGTAGAACTAACCCTTAAAGCCAAGTAGGGAACCTTAGTGTCATAATAGGTTACTCGTTTACCAACCTCTGGCGTCTTCAAGGCATCTAATGACTTTTTAATGAAGTTAAGTTTATTCGCCATATTTTTTCCTAATTTTTATACGCTTTAGGTCAGTGTGTCGTGTTGAGCGGGTCAACCCATGGTCAACTCGGGTCAACCGCGGGTCAACCTTTTTGGTTAATTTCTAGTAATTTGTGTTAGCGCACATTATACGCTTACTTATTGAAATATAAAGGTTTATTAGTCTGTGTTAACTTGCAGTAATAAGGTAGGACTGAGATTTGTAATCAGTAGGTCCGCGGTTCGAATCCGTGTGCCGGCAAATTCCTTTCAAAAATCCCAGGGCGCTCTCCTCATGAACACAACCCTCTAGCGCGTAAGCGATAATTTTCAAAATCTTTAAATCCGTAAGCCCTACGCTGAATCAACTTCATCTTGCGATGAAAACCTTCGGTAATGCCGTTGCTTTTAGTAAATCGTTACATTCGGATAACCTCTTTGTAGCTTTGGCACAAGGTTTTGCCAGGGATTTTTAATAGACCTTCTGCGAAACTAAATACTGGGCGAGCTTATGCTCGTTTGTAGTTTTAGAATCCGGCTTGAAGATTGAGAATCCCAGCAATAATATTAAATCTCATATTGTGTTTTCTGCGAAAATTCCTATACACCTCCCCAAGAATGCGGAATTTTTTAAATTTTGAGAATTGATGTTCAACCCTAATACGGATCTTGCTGTGATTACGGTTATCCTCTTTTTGTTGAGTAGTTAATTTGCCGCCTTTGGGCTTTTTATGAGGTAAGTTAACCAAGGGGTCAGTATGTTGAATTCCTTGGTATCCTAGATCAGCATATTTTTCTGCTGGTGGCAGTGGGCTGCCACGTTGTCGGATCTTAATATCATGAACCCTCCCAGGCATTGTTTGAGAGACGTTGATTATTTTTCCGGATGTACTCATTGCTATCTCCACCTTTTGAGTATGTCTTTTCTTTTTACCAGAATAATAATCTTTACGTGGCTTCTTCTTTTTGGGGCGCTGAATAGGCTGCTCCGTTACATCCATTAATATAGCGCAAACCGCATCTTCTGTTAGGGTTCTGTCTTTTTTAATATGAATATGCTTGGCCACTAAGGGTTCTAAGCGTTTAAATAAGCGGCAGACATTACTGTCATCCAAACCAACAAAGTAACCTAAGAATTCATGTGTTACATAAGTGCGATAGTACATCATGAGAAGCAAAAGGCGATCATGGTGCGTGGTGAGTTTCGGGCGCCTTCCCAGCTTACTAAACTCATCATCAAGTGATGACTTCACTTGTTGGTGTATCGTTTCAAAATCATCAAGGGTCAAACCAGTTAACTTTTTAAAAATACGCGGGCGGTTACTGAGTTGCTGATAGCTTAATAGCATATGCCTTTCCATGAATGATTATTAATCAGGTAATTATAAGCAAATTTTAGCTAGTTTCTAGAACTGCCCTTAGTTACGCAGAAGGTCTAATAGCTTAAAAAAAGAAGTAGAGCTTAATAATACCTAAACAAAAAAAGCCAGAAAGGTGTTCCCCTCTGGCTTTATGTAATACTTAAGTTGGTTGGGTATTAGAATTGGTAACCAACGGCTAATAAGCCAGCAACGTGTTGTGGTATATCGTCACCATTGCTTGACAGACCAAGAGCCTCTAAAGAAACACTCCAATTGTTTTGGAAGTGATAAGTGGCGCCTGCGGCAGCCAAGAAGGCAAACTTGTTTTGATTTTGCGCGTCACTGATGCCGTTTACTTTGACGTATTCCTTGGCGTTAGAATCTGCTGCACCTAACTTAGCAAATAAGCTAAAAGAGTTGCTGATTGGTAGCATCCCTTTAAGTGCTGCATAAATGGCATAATTGTTTTTTGACTTTAGTTCTAGATTGTCGCCACTATCTGCAGTAATTTTAGTTATAGTGGTGTCAGCGAAGTATAAACCACCAATTTCAGTCGCGAAATACTTGTTAAATTGGTAGCCAGCATCTAAACCAGCAGCGAAACTATTTTCTTTTCCACCAGGTAGATCATCATTAATGTCTTTATATTTTGTTTGGCTGTAACCAACTAATGGTTCAACATAAAAGCCTGAAGTTGAAGTATTCATTTGTGCTTGACTCGCAAAAGCAGTACCCATTGACAAAGCGGCAGCCAAGATAATTCCAAGGTGTTTTATTTTCATGATAATTTCCTTTCGGTTAAGTTAAATAAAGGGCAGGAATTCTAGATATTTTGCAGACGGACAAAAGAGTACTGTCTACTTATTTTTTAGGACTTCCTTCAGAACTTCATGGGTAAGATAAGTTATTAGTAAGTATTCAGTAGTAACTCTTTAGAGATGGGTTTCGTGTTTTTGTTATTCAATGCTACAGAACGGGTGGCACGAATCGAGGGCTCCCAGCACTATTTTAATACATCGTGGAGACACGCTTAGCCCAGGGTTTGCGGTACAGGGATGTAAAGGATGCTAAAGGGCAGGGATGCCCGCCCCTGGGCTAAGCGTGTCTTAATGATAAGCACGCTGGGAAACGATTCGTGACAGGACCCGTTGGTAGTAGAGAGTTTAAATATTAGTATTTATTGTAAATATCAGGGCGGAACTCTACTGTGCCATCACTTTCAACCCAGCTAGTCATGTAGGTGAGATAAATAGGAATCGGCTTATTGAGATGAACGTACTGTTCTTTAGGGTTGGCAATTCGTTCGATGGCTTCGTCTTTGCTGAGGTTAGTATTGTGCTCAAGAAGATATTCCAAGAGCGCCATAGGTTTTTCTAAGCGGATGCAGCCGTGACTTAAAGCACGGTTGCTACGTGAGAAGTAATTTTTTGCTGGCGTGTCATGTAGGTAAATGGAGTGCTTGTTAGGGAATAAGAATTTTACTTGTCCCATTGCGTTGTGTTCGCCAGGGATTTGCATAAGTCGAAAAGGAAGTTTTTTCTCTCCAAGATAATCGCTCCAGGTGATAGTGCTAGGATGAATTTCTTTAGCATTGCGATCCCAGCTACTCATAACCTTTATTTTCGCGCTTTCAAGGTAGGCGGGGTTGGCTATTACGGCGGGGATTACTGTTTTTTTGGCGATGCTGCTTGGTACATTCCAAGTTGGGTGAAGGACGATTGTTTTAAGTTGAGAATTGATTGGTGGTGTGGCCCAGCTAGGTTTACCAATGACTACGCGCATATTTAATAGTGACTGATTGTTTTGGATAACGTTAAGCTCATAGCTGGGTAAATTTACTTGAATAAAAGGGCTGTCACTATTGGGTAGCTGGTTCCAGCCCTGATAACTTGCCATCAGTTCATGCACGCGTTTAGCTGGAGTAACATTAAGTTGCGTTACAGTAGCTTTGTTAATTAAGCCATTAGCGGTTAGGCCGTGTCGAGCTTGGTAATGTTTCACTGCTTTTACAAGCTGGTTATCGTAGCGTGTTGAGTTGTTCTGTGCAGAGCTGGCAAGGTCGCCTAGCTGAGCTAAGCGTTGGCGAATAAGTGGAATGTTTTGGTTGCGTTGTCCGGGTTTTATGGTTTTTTGATAGGTGATAGTGGGCCAGGCTTCATGTTCTAATTGTTGGTAGTGAGGAATGGCTCGAGCAATGAGCTCAGGCTCGGGAATGTTCTTAGGCGCAGAGTGAGGTTGGGTTGGTTGTAAGCTAGTTTTTGTTGCACAGCTTGCTAGCAGTAAAATAATCAATGTTGCGCTAAGAAGTTTTTTCATTTGTAGGGCTCGCTATCCATAAAACAATGATTGATGCAATTTTGGGGATTATCTGCTGTAATGCGCTACTAGGCAATATTGATAGTAATTTAATAGTAGGTGTTTTTGCGAGGTTGTGATTTTGATGCAGGTGAGGTTGTTAAATAAGTTATCTGATTATGCACAGTTGATCCGTTTGGATAAGCCGATTGGTACGTTATTAATCATGTGGCCAGCTCTAACGGCAGTGATAATGGCTTATCAGGGGCATCCGCCGGCCATCGTAGTAGTGATTTTTTTGTTGGGTGCGTTCTTGGCGCGTTCAGCTGGGTGTGTGTTAAATGATTTGGCTGATAGAAAGCTTGATCGTTATGTAGTTCGCACGCAGCATCGACCAATTACTGCGGGTCGAGTCAGTGTGATAGAAGCATTGCTGCTTTGTGCGGTATTGTTGTTAGTAGTATTAGCTTTAGTGTTGCAGCTTAATTGGGTTACAGTTGCCATGGCTTGTGTCGCGGTAGTTTTAGCAGCGATTTATCCGTTAATGAAGCGAGTGACGTATTTTCCTCAAGTGGTGTTGGGCGTGGCTTTTAACTGGGGGATTTTAATGGCTTATACCTCTGTTGGTGTGGGCATTCCTGTGTCAGGCCTGCTGTTTTTTGCGGCTATTTTCTTACTTACCATTGCTTATGATACCTTCTACGCCATGGCTGATCGTGAGGATGATATTAAGATAGGAATCAAGTCAATTGCGCTGTTTTTTGGTAAAAAGGACCGTTTGGCGACAGCATTGCTGCAGTTTGTTGCTTTGATTTTGCTAGTGTTGGTTGGTTTGCTAACAAGCCGTAATATCTGGTATTACTTGGGCTTGTTTGCCGCGGTTTTATTTGCTTGTTACCAGCATTATTTAATACGGAGGCGTGAGCCCCAAGCTTGTTTCCGTGCTTTTTTAAATAACAACTATCTATTGACCATGGCCTTTTTGGGTGTGGTTTTGAGTTATCTTTAGTGGTATCGATGTGTAGACCCTTTTTTAGATACATTATCTTGCCGGCTTAATTGCTCTTAACTGTATTTTCTAGCTTATAAATCAATAAAATAAGTTGACTTCACAAAGCAAGTGCAGCAGAATACGTGCTCATTTTTGGAGGGGTGCCCGAGCGGCCAAAGGGAGCAGACTGTAAATCTGCCGGCTTACGCCTTCGTAGGTTCGAATCCTACCCCCTCCAAGTTTAGAATGAAGCGGCATAGAGCTAGAAACGAAAAGTTACTTAACCTATTGATAGTAAGGTATTTTCGCGGCGAGCTTGGCTGGGTAGTGCGGGTGTAGTTCAGTGGTAGAACTTCAGCCTTCCAAGCTGATAGCGTGGGTTCGATTCCCATCACCCGCTCCATACTAATCAGGGATCGAGTATGGTGAGAGGCTAGAAGAAAAGAAACGCTTTTCTTCTAGTTTCTGGATTGCTAGCAACTAGACGGGGCCCACATAGCTCAGTCGGTAGAGCACTTTCTTGGTAAGGAAGAGGTCACCAGTTCAATTCTGGTTGTGGGCACCAGGACATGGGGGTTGTTAAAAAATTGCGTTAATTAGCGTTATTTTTTAACAGCCCCCAGAATAAGGTATTTTTGTTAAATCATTATTCCGGGGGACAAACTATGTCAAAGGAAAAGTTCGAACGAAGTAAACCCCACGTAAACGTGGGAACAATTGGACACGTGGATCATGGTAAGACGACGTTGACAGCGGCGTTGACGACTGTATTAGCGCAAGCGAACGGTGGTGAAGCGAAAGGCTATGATCAAATTGATAACGCGCCAGAAGAGAAAGCGCGAGGTATTACGATTTCTACAGCCCACGTTGAATATGAGTCAGCGAACCGTCACTACGCGCACGTGGATTGCCCAGGACACGCGGATTATGTGAAGAACATGATCACAGGTGCAGCGCAGATGGACGGAGCGATCTTGGTAGTAAATGCTGCAGATGGTCCAATGCCACAAACGCGTGAGCACATTTTGTTAGCGCGCCAAGTAGGTGTACCTTACATTGTTGTGTACTTAAACAAAGCGGACATGGTTGATGATGCTGAGTTATTAGAACTTGTTGAAATGGAAGTACGTGACTTATTGAGCAGCTACGAATTTCCAGGAGACGATACGCCGGTGATTATTGGCTCAGCGTTGAAAGCTTTAGAAGGTGATACGAGCGAGATTGGTATTCCATCGATCATGAAGCTAGTTGAAGCGATGGATAGTTACATTCCAGAGCCAGAGCGTCCAGTTGATCAGCCCTTCTTGTTACCGATTGAAGATGTGTTCTCGATTTCGGGTCGTGGTACGGTAGTAACGGGTCGAGTAGAGCGCGGGATTGTTAAAGTAGGTGAAGAGATTGAAGTAGTCGGTATCCGTGAGACGAAGAAGACGACGTGTACGGGAGTAGAGATGTTCCGTAAGTTATTGGATGAAGGTCGAGCGGGAGATAACGTAGGAGTGTTATTGCGTGGTTTGAAGCGAGACGACGTAGAGCGAGGTCAAGTATTGGCACACCCTGGTACGATCAATCCACACACGAAGTTTGAGGCAGAAGTTTATATTTTGTCGAAAGAAGAAGGTGGGCGTCACACGCCGTTTTTCAAAGGTTACCGTCCGCAGTTTTATTTCAGAACGACAGACGTTACTGGTGCGGTAGAGTTGCCAGAAGGCGTAGAGATGGTGATGCCTGGAGATAACATTCAGATGGTGGTTACATTGATAGCACCGATTGCGATGGACGAAGGTTTACGCTTTGCGATTCGTGAAGGTGGCCGTACTGTAGGCGCCGGTGTTGTCGCTAAGATCATTGAGTAATAGTACAGGCCAGTAGCTCAATTGGTAGAGCGACGGTCTCCAAAACCGTAGGTTGGGGGTTCGATTCCCTCCTGGCCTGCCAGAAAAAGGCAAGTGCCTACCTCAAAGAGGTAGGCACTTTTGTCGGTTTAAGAAGAGAGAGAACAGTTGAGTAACAAAAAAGTAAGCAAGCAAAAAAGTAGCGGTGCTACGTTTAGTCGACTGAAGTGGTTAATCGCTGGGTTGTTACTCGTCGCAGGACTTGGGGCTAATTACTATTTCACGCAAATTCCTGGTGCTTTAAGAGCGGCCGGATGGGTGTTGCTGGTCGTTGTAATTGCTTTGATTTTGGTAAGGACAACGCTGGGTGGGGTTTTTTGGCGTTTTACCAAAGAGGCGCGCGATGAAATGCGTCGGGTGGTGTGGCCTACTCGACACGAGACTATCCAGACAACAGGAATTGTTTTCTTGGTTGTTGTGGTCGTGGCATTACTATTATGGGCCTTTGATTCCATTTTACTTTCAGCCATTAGCTGGTTTACAGGACACGGGGGTTAACGATGTCGGAAGAACAAAGCATAGAGTCAGCGAGTAAAAAGCGTTGGTATGTTGTGCAAGTTGCAACAGCTAACGAAGCCTATGTGCAAAAAGCGCTTAAGGAACGCATTAAAGAGCGTGAAGCAGAATCAATGTTTGCTGAAATTTTAGTACCCACTGAGCAGGTTGTTGCGATGCATGGTGGGCAAAAACGTAGTAGTGAAAGAAAGTTCTTTCCTAGCTATGTATTAGTGAAGATGGAAATGAATGATGAAACTTGGCACCTAGTGAAAAATGTACCAAAGGTGCGAGGCTTTATCGGTGGTGAGAGGCCTTCTCCAATCAGTGATCGTGAAGCTCAGAATATTCTTGCTCAGATTAAAGACGGAGTTGAGAAGCCGAAGCCTAAGGTATTATTTGAGGTTGGTGAAGTGGTTCGTGTTACTGAAGGGCCATTTGCTGACTTTAACGGTGTTGTGGAAGAGGTTAACTACGAAAAGAACCGCTTGCGCGTTGCCGTGTTGATTTTTGGTCGTTCTACACCGGTTGAACTTGAGTTTGGCCAAGTGGAGAAAAGCTAAAGCTATTCCACTGAGGAATGGCGGGGAGCCAGCAAGGTCTCGCGAGCCTTAATGGTGTTTGTACCCACTAACGAGAGGAAAATAAAATGGCGAAACCTAAAACTAAAGAAATATCAGCTTATATTAAGCTGCAAATTAACCCGGGGGCTGCTAATCCAAGTCCGCCTATTGGGCCTGCGCTTGGTCAGCACGGCGTTAATATTATGGATTTCTGTAAGGCGTTTAATGATAAAACTTCTAGCATGGACAAGGCTTTACCTGTGCCAGTGGTTATCTCTGTATATGCTGATCGAAGCTTTAGCTTCATCATTAAAACACCGCCTGCTTCTGCTTTAATTAAAAAGACCTTGGGTCTTAAAAGCGGTAGCTCAGTGCCAAACCGTGACAAGGTGGGTAAATTAACTCGTGCGCAATTAGAAGAAATTGCTAACGTGAAAATGCCTGACTTGACAGCGGCTGAGTTAGAGGCTGCTATTCGTACGATTGCTGGCACAGCACGTAGCATGGGAGTTGAAGTAGAGGGGGTGCAAGATGCCTAAATTAACAAAACGTATTAAGAAAATTAGAGAAACGGTTACGCCAGGTAATTTATACAGTGCTGAGGAAGCATTTAAATTACTTAAAGAACTTTCAACAGTGAAGTTTACTGAGAGCGTTGATGTCAGCATTAATCTTGGCGTTGACCCTAAGAAATCAGACCAAGTAGTTCGAGGTGCAACTGTATTGCCTAAGGGTACTGGTAAAACGGTTCGTGTTGCTGCTTTTGTTCAAGGCGATAATGAAAAGATTGCTAAAGAAGCAGGCGCTGATGTTGTCGGCTTTGAAGATTTAGCTGATTCAATCAAAAAGGGTAACTTGGACTTTGATATTTTAATTGCAACGCCTGACGCGATGCGTTTCGTTGGGCAGTTAGGTCAGATCTTAGGGCCGCGTGGTTTAATGCCTAACCCTAAAGTGGGTACGGTAACGACTGATGTTGCTAATGCTATCAAAAATGCTAAGTCAGGCCAGGTTCAATACCGAACTGATAAAACAGGAATTGTGCATTGTCGTATTGGTTCTGTGAGCTTTGCAGAGCAAGATTTAAAAGAAAACTTAGAAGCGTTGCTCGTTGAGTTACGCAAAGCAAAACCTTCATCAAGCAAAGGTATTTACCTTCAGAAGGTAACGATTTCAAGTACTATGGGTCCAGGCATTACAGTCGATATGACTAGCTTGAATGTGTAGCGCTTGCTTTGGATGGGCGTAGCAGTGTTTGTTACTGCTGCGGTCGTCTAAGACCGCAGGTGTTGGCTGTTTAACAGAAAACTTAATTTCCTGCGCAGACGGGGTGTTCTAGAAGCTAATTTCTAGAGCGCAAATTATAAACTTAAGAGGAGATCTGAGTGTGGCACTTGGGCTAGAAGATAAAAAAGCTATTGTCGCAGAAGTTAACGAAGTGGCAAGTTCCGCTTTGTCTGCAGCAGCGGCTTATTACCGTGGCTTAACTGTTACTGAGATGAACGAGCTCCGCTCCAAAGCAAGAGAAGCAAAAGTTTACTTGCGAGTGGTTCGTAACACGTTGGCAAAACGTGCTTTTGCGGACACTGAGTTTGCTTGCATGGGTGAGGCATTAACCGGACCATTACTATTGGCTTTTTCAATGGAATCGCCCGGCGCTGCTGCTCGTTTATATCGGGATTTTGCTAAAGAGCATGAGAAACTTGAAGTTTCTGCGCTTGCTTTAGAGGGTAAATTACTAGGCGCTGACCAATTAAAAACAGTTGCTGAATTACCAACTAAAGACGAGGCGATTGCGATGTTGATGTCTGTTATGCAGGCACCAATCAGCAAGTTTGTGCGTACTTTGGCTGAGCCGCATACCAAAATGGTGCGCACTATTGATGCTGTTCGTGTTCAAAAAGAACAAGCAGCTTAATAGTGAATCGTTAAATATTTTAAATAATTTGGAGTTAAACAATGGCAACAATTTCAAGAGAAGACGTCTTAAATGCAATTTCAGAAATGAGTGTAATGGACGTTGTTGAATTAATTAAAGAAATGGAAGATAAGTTTGGTGTAACTGCTGCTGCCCCTGTGGCAATGGCTGCTGCTCCTGCTGCTGGTGGTGACGCTGCTGCTGCAGAAGAAAAGACTGAGTTTGATGTAATCATGAAAAGCTTTGGTAGCAACAAAGTTGCTGTTATTAAAGTGGTTCGTGCAATCACTGGTCTTGGCCTAAAAGAAGCGAAAGAGCTTGTTGAAGGCGCACCAAAAGCTGTTAAAGAAGGTGCGTCTAAAGAAGATGCTGATAGCATCAAGGCGCAACTTGAAGAGGCAGGCGCTGAAGTTGAAGTTAAGTAAGCTTAACTTCAGGCAACAGAACGTAACAATAGCTGGAGCTTAAAGCTCCGGCTATCGTTCGTTTGAATGGTTTAGTTGTTAAAAAACAAGTGAAACCCGCAAAGCGTCTACCTTAAAGTCGGCATTTTTCAGGTTTAACTATCTTAACTACCTAGTGAGGAGCTCTAATGGCATATTCTTACACTGAAAGACAACGTTTTCGTAAGAATTTCGGTAAACAACACAGTATTATGGAACCGCCTCCATTGCTGGGTGTGCAATGTGACTCATATAAAAAATTTATCAGCGGTGACGATGTACACGGCTGTGGGCTAGAGTCAGCCTTTCGTTCTATTTTTCCTATCGTAAGTTTTGCTGGTACGGCAGAACTTGCTTATGTGAGTCACTCATTGGCAGAGCCTTTGTTTGACGTTAACGAATGTCGTTTACGAGGCCTAACTTATTCAGCTGCTTTGCGAGTTAAGATTCGCTTGGCAATCTATGATAAAGATGCCTCTCATGAAAATCGTGCGGTTAAGGATATTAAAGAGCAAGAAGTCTTTATGGGCGATATTCCTTTAATGACTGATCACGGTAGCTTTGTAATTAACGGTACTGAGCGAGTTATCGTCTCACAGCTGCACCGTTCTCCTGGTGTATTCTTCGATCATGATCGAGGTAAAAGCCACTCATCAGGGAAAATACTATTTTCAGCACGTGTGATTCCTTATCGTGGTTCATGGTTAGACTTTGAGTTTGATCCAAAGGATAACTTGTTTGCACGAATTGATCGTCGTCGTAAACTACCTGTTACCATTTTGTTGCGAGCGTTAGGTTACTCAACTGAAGAAATCTTAGGCCTGTTTTTCCAGCAAGATACTATTCGCCTTGAAGGTGATGAGTATTACCTTGATTTGTTGCCAGAGCGTTTACGTGGTGACAATGCTGCTTTTGATATTAAAGGCCCTAAGGGTAAAGTTTTCGTTGAAAAAGGGCGTCGTATTACCGTGCGCCATATTCGTGAACTAGAAAAAGCTAACCTTAAAAAACTTAATGTCCCTGCCGAGTATCTAGTGGGCAAAGTGGTTGCTGAGCCGTTAGTTGATCAAGAAACAGGTGAGGTAATTGCTGAGGCTAATGCTGAGCTAACTTTAGAATTGTTAAAAGCATTGAAAAAAGCTGGAATCAACGAAATTAAAACTCTTTATATTAATGAGTTTGATCACGGTGCTTATATTTCTAATACTTTGCGAGTTGATCCAACAACTTCACGTTTGGAGGCATTAGTTGAAATCTATCGTATGATGCGTCCTGGTGAGCCACCAACAAAAGAAGCTGCAGAAACTTTATTTGATAACTTATTCTTTAGTGAAGATCGTTATGACTTATCGGCTGTTGGTCGCATGAAGTTTAATCGTCGTGTAGGCCGTGATAGCGATGAAGGCGCAAGCGTACTTTCTAAAGAAGATATCTTAGATGTCATTCGTGTGTTGATTAACATTCGTGACGGTAAAGGCGACGTTGATGATATCGATCACTTAGGTAACCGACGTGTGCGTAGTGTTGGTGAGATGGTTGAAAATCAATTCCGTGCTGGCTTGGTTCGGGTTGAAAAGGCAGTCAAAGAGCGCTTGGCAGTAGCTGAGGCAGAGAACTTAATGCCGCAGGATTTAATTAATGCTAAGCCCATTACTGCAGCTGTGAAAGAGTTTTTTGGATCTAGCCAGTTATCGCAATTTATGGATCAAGTTAACCCATTGTCACAGATTACCCATAAGCGTCGAGTTTCAGCGTTAGGGCCTGGTGGTTTAACGCGTGAGCGAGCAGGTTTTGAAGTGCGTGACGTACATATCACTCACTATGGTCGTGTTTGTCCAATTGAAACGCCGGAAGGGCCAAACATTGGTTTGATTAATTCATTGGCAATTTTTGCGCAAATCAACCCTTATGGTTTTATCGAAAGCCCTTACCGTAAAGTAGTTGATGGTAAGGTAACCAACGACATTGCTTACCTTTCAGCAATTGAAGAAGGGGAGTTTATTATTGCTCAGTCAAGCGTTGCGCTTGATAAAGCTGGTAAGCTAATTGATGAATTAGTGCCGGCACGACATGGTAATGAATTCGTGTACTCAACTCCTGATAAGGTAGAGTACATGGACGTTTCACCACAGCAAATCGTATCAGTTGCTGCGGCGCTTATTCCATTCTTAGAGCATGATGATGCTAACCGTGCTTTGATGGGCTCAAACATGCAGCGCCAAGCGGTGCCAACGTTGCGTTCAGAAAAACCTTTAGTTGGAACAGGTATTGAGCGCTTGGTTGCTACTAACTCTGGAGTAACTGTTAATGCTCGTCGTGGTGGTGTAGTTGATAAGGTTGATGCCTCTCGAATTGTGGTACGCGTTAATGATGATGAAACACATGCGAATGAAGCGGGCGTTGATATTTATAGTTTAATGAAATACACCCGCTCTAACCAAAACACTTGCATTAACCAACGCCCACTAGTTTCTCCTGGTGATACAGTGGCAGCAGGCGATGTGTTGGCTGATGGCTCTTCAACAGATTTGGGTGAGCTTGCTTTAGGGCAAAACTTATTGGTCGCATTTATGCCTTGGAATGGTTATAACTTTGAGGATTCCATTCTGATTTCAGAGCGTATCGTTCAGGAAGATCGTTATACAACGGTTCACATTGAGGAACTAACCTGTGTGGCACGTGATACTAAGCTGGGTTCTGAAGAGGTTACGGGAGACATTCCTAACATTGGTGAAGCAGCGCTCTCTAAGCTTGATGAAACGGGTATCGTTTACATCGGCGCTGAAGTTAATCCGGGTGATATTTTAGTTGGTAAAGTAACGCCTAAAGGTGAAACACAACTTACTCCTGAAGAAAAATTACTGCGAGCTATCTTTGGTGAAAAAGCTTCTGATGTAAAAGACTCTTCGCTACGTGTTCCAACTGGTATGACAGGCACAGTGATTGATGTGCAAGTCTTTACTCGTGATGGCGTTGAAAAAGATGAGCGTGCGTTGGCGATTGAGGCAGAGCAGCTTGAGCACGTTAAGAAGGATTTGCGTGATGAGCAGCGCATCCTTGAAGAAGATATCTACCAACGTATCCACAAATTATTAGTGGGTAAAGTTGCTGATGGTGGCCCAAGCAAGCTTAAAGCAGGTAGTAAGGTAACAGCGAGTTACCTTGATGGCTTAGATCGTGAGAAATGGTTTGAAGTGCGTCTTCGTAATGAAAAAGCACAAGAAGATTTAGAAGCTGCACATGAGCAGTTGAAAAAATCTAAAAAAGAATACGAAAAACGTTACACGGCACAACGTCGTAAAATTACCGATGGTGACGATTTGGCGCCAGGCGTATTGAAAATTGTTAAGGTTTACTTAGCGGTTAAACGACGTATTCAACCGGGTGATAAGATGGCTGGTCGCCACGGGAACAAAGGGGTTATTTCAATGATTGTTCCTGTTGAAGATATGCCTTATATGGAAGATGGTACGCCAGTTGATATCGTCTTGAACCCATTAGGTGTACCTTCTCGTATGAATATTGGCCAGGTACTTGAAACTCACTTGGGTTGGGCTGCTAAAGGGCTAGGGCATAAAGTGCGTGGTTTGCTTGAAGCGAAAGCAAGTGCAGCGCAGATGCGTAAACTGCTTAATGAAATCTACAATGGTCAAGAGTCACAAAAAATTAAATTTGCTGACTTGTCAGATGAACAAGTGATGACATTAGCCAAGAACCTTAAAGATGGTGTGCCGATGGCAACACCGGTGTTTGATGGTGCTTCAGAAGTTTACATTAAAGATATGTTGAAGCTTGCTGGGCTACCTGAATCAGGTCAGACAGTGCTTCGTGATGGTCGAACTGGTGAAGAGTTTGATCGTCCAACGACAGTTGGTTACATGTATATGCTGAAGCTTAATCACTTAGTTGATGACAAGATGCATGCTCGTTCAACAGGGTCTTACAGTCTGGTTACACAGCAACCGTTAGGTGGTAAAGCTCAGTTTGGTGGTCAACGTTTTGGTGAGATGGAGGTTTGGGCACTAGAGGCTTACGGTGCTTCTTATACCTTACAAGAAATGTTAACAGTGAAATCGGATGATGTGATTGGTCGAACGCGCATGTATAAAAACATTGTTGATAGTGATCACCGCATGGATCCAAATATGCCAGAATCGTTTAACGTTTTAATCAAAGAGTTCCGTTCATTGGGGCTTAATGTTGAGATGGAAGACGAAGAGTAAGCTTAAATAAATGTAGTCGGCCTAAGCGTAGCTCAGGCCGGCAGAGTAATTGAAAGCCTGAGAAAGATAGAATTAACTTTGACAGAGGAGTAGTAACCTTGAGAATGCGCGAGTTTTTTAACTTCATAAAGAAGCAAGGTCAATTTGATGATTTTAATATGCTCCGAATTGGATTGGCATCGCCAGATGACATCCATTCATGGTCGTTTGGTGAGGTAAAAAAACCTGAAACGATTAACTACCGTACTTTTAAGCCAGAGCGTGATGGTTTGTTCTGTGCCAAGATCTTTGGTCCAGTTAAGGACTACGAATGCTTATGTGGTAAGTACAAACGCTTAAAGCATCGTGGTGTGGTGTGTGAAAAGTGTGGTGTTGAGGTTACCTTAACAAAAGTGCGTCGTGAACGAATGGGTCACATTGATTTAGCGACACCTGTTGCACACATTTGGTTCTTAAAGTCACTACCTTCTCGAATTGGTTTGTTACTTGATATGACACTACGTGATATTGAACGAGTGCTTTATTTTGAATCCTATGTCGTTATTAATCCTGGTATGACCCAGCTTGAGCGTGGTCAGTTGTTAACGGACGATGAATTCTTAGATGCAGTGGAAGAGTATGGTGATGAGTTCGAAGCACGTATGGGTGCAGAAGCTATTCAGCAGTTGCTTACTGAGCTGGATTTGGAAGAAGAAGCAGCTAAAATTCGCCAAGATATTGATAGCACCAACTCTGAAGCAAGACTGAAGAAACTCACCAAGCGTTTGAAGCTGGTTGAGACATTTATGACTTCTGGTAACAAGCCAGAATGGATGATTCTAACAGTATTGCCAGTATTACCGCCTGATTTGCGTCCATTAGTGCCGCTTGAAGGGGGGCGTTTTGCAACTTCTGATTTAAATGACCTTTACCGTCGAGTAATTAACCGTAATAACCGTTTGCGTCGTTTACTTGATTTAAGTGCGCCAGATATTATCGTGCGAAATGAAAAACGTATGCTACAAGAAGCGGTTGATGCCTTGTTGGATAATGGTCGCCGTGGTCGTGCTATTACGGGTACTAATAAACGCCCATTGAAATCATTAACCGATATGATTAAGGGTAAGCAAGGTCGCTTCCGTCAGAACTTATTAGGTAAGCGAGTTGACTACTCAGGTCGTTCAGTAATCGTAGTAGGTCCTACTCTGAAGCTACATCAATGTGGCCTGCCTAAACGAATGGCGTTAGAGCTTTTTAAGCCTTTCATCTATAGCCAACTACAAAAACGTGACTTAGCAACTACGATTAAAGCAGCCAAGAAAATGGTTGAGCGTGAAAGCGCAGAAGTTTGGGATATCTTAGAAGGTGTGATTCGTGAACACCCAGTCATGCTTAACCGTGCACCAACACTGCATAGACTTGGTATTCAAGCGTTTGAGCCTTTATTGATTGAAGGTAAAGCGATTCAATTACACCCATTGGTTTGTGTGGCTTATAACGCCGACTTTGATGGTGACCAGATGGCTGTGCACGTGCCATTAACTATTGAAGCGCAGTTAGAAGCGCGAGCTCTAATGATGTCAACTAACAACATCTTATCGCCAGCTAACGGTGAGCCAATTATTGTGCCAACCCAGGACGTGGTGCTAGGGCTTTACTACATGACGCGTGAAAAAATTAACGCCTCAGGTGAAGGTATGGCCTTTGCTAACTTAGCTGAAGTGCAACAAGCTTATACTCAGGGCGTGGTCGAAATGCAAGCACGGGTTAAAGTGCGTATGACTTCAACGTCACGTGATCAAGCAGGCGAATATCATAGTGAGCGTAAAGTTTTTGATACAACAGTTGGCCGTGCTTTATTAGCAGAGATTTTACCGAAAGGTTTGGCCTTTGATGAAATTAATAAAGCGCTTACTAAAAAAGTGATCTCTGGTTTAATTAATAAGTGTTACCGTCGTTTAGGTTTAAAGGCGACTGTGATTTTTGCTGATCAGTTGATGTATACCGGTTTCCGTCATGCAACTCGTTCTGGTATTTCTATCGGGATTAACGATATGGTCGTACCTGATAGTAAGAGTAAGATTATTGAAAAAGCAGAATCTGAAGTAAAAGGCATCGAGAAGCAGTATGCTTCTGGTTTATTAACTGATGGTGAGCGCTACAACAAAGTTGTTGATATTTGGTCGCGTACAAATGACCTTGTCGCTAAAGCGATGATGGATGAGTTAGAGACTGAAGAAGTGCGTGATGCCAAAGGTAAGAAGGTTGAACAAGAGTCATTTAACTCTATTTATATGATGGCTGACTCGGGAGCGCGGGGTTCTGCTGCTCAGATACGTCAGTTAGCAGGTATGCGTGGTTTGATGGCGAAACCAGATGGTTCGATTATTGAAACGCCAATTACTGCTAACTTCCGTGAAGGGTTGAACGTATTACAGTACTTTATTTCTACTCACGGTGCGCGTAAAGGTTTGGCTGATACCGCCTTAAAAACAGCAAACTCAGGTTATCTAACTCGTCGTTTAGCAGATGTGGCACAAGATTTGGTGGTGACTGAGTCTGACTGTGGTTCAGAAGATGGTTTGATTATCTCTACTCTAATTGAAGGGGGTGATGTTGTTGAGCCACTACGTGAACGTGCATTAGGCCGTGTGATTGTTGATGATATTTGTGATAGTAAAGGTGAGGTTGTTTTACCTGCTAATACCATGCTTGATGAAGATTGCGTTGATACGCTTGAAGAGCTTGGTATTGATTCACTTAAAGTTCGCTCAGTGATTACTTGTAAAACGCGTCATGGTGTTTGTTCGCATTGTTATGGTCGTGATTTGGCTCGTGGCCACTTAGTTAACCCGGGTGAAGCAATTGGTGTGATTGCTGCGCAGTCAATCGGTGAGCCAGGTACACAGCTGACCATGCGTACCTTCCACATCGGGGGTGCTGCTTCGCGTGCTTCAGCGGCAAATAACGTTGAAGTTAAGTCGAACGGTCAAGTAAAACTGCATAATATCAAATCAGTGCAAAATACAGCAGGTAACTACGTGGTTGTTTCTCGTTCAGGTGAGGTTGCAATCCTTGATGAGAATGGCCGTGAACGTGAGCGTTATAAAACGCCTTACGGTGCTGTATTGAGTAAAACAAGTGGGGAGTCAGTGCAAGCAGGTGAAGTGATTGCTAACTGGGATCCACATACTCACCCAATTATTTCAGAGGTGGCTGGTAAGGTTAAGTTTGTTGACCTTGAAGAAGGGGTAACCATGAACCGCCAGACTGATGAGATTACAGGTCTATCCAGCATGGTGATTATGGATGCTATGCAACGTGGTGGTAAAGACTTAAAGCCAATGATTAAGTTAGTTGACAAAAAAGGCAAGGATCTAACTATTCCAGGTTCTAATCAACCGGCACACTACTTTGTGCCAGTTGGTGCTTTGGTAACGCTTGAAGATGGTGGTGCAGTTAATGTGGGTGATGTGATCGCACGTATTCCACAAGAAACTTCAAAGACTCGTGATATTACTGGTGGTCTACCGCGAGTAGCTGATTTGTTTGAGGCGCGTAAGCCGAAAGATCCTGCAATTCTAGCTGAAATGACAGGTGTGGTTAGCTTTGGTAAGGAAACTAAAGGTAAGAAACGTTTAGTGTTAACTGGTCCTGATGGTGAAGTTTATGAAGAGCTAATCCCTAAATGGCGTCAGTTAAATGTCTTTGAAGGTGAGACGATTGAAAAAGGTGAGGTTATCTCAGATGGCTCATTAAGCCCTCATGATATTTTACGTTTGAAGGGTATTGAAGCACTAGCTAACTACATTACTAACGAAGTCCAAGATGTTTATCGTCTGCAAGGGGTTAAGATTAGTGATAAACATATTGAAGTTATTGTTAAGCAGATGTTGCGTAAAGTTGATATTGCTTTCGCAGGTGACTCTAGCTTCTTAGTAGGTGAGCAAGTCGAAAAAGCAGCCTTCTTACAAGAAAACGAGAGCCTTGAGGCTGAAAACAAAATGTTGGCGCGTGCAACACCGGCCTTACTGGGGATCACCAAAGCTTCATTGTTAACAAATTCATTTATCTCCGCAGCTTCGTTCCAAGAAACTACTCGAGTGTTAACGGAAGCAGCAGTTTGTGGTAAACGTGATCATCTGCGTGGCTTGAAAGAAAATGTGATCGTTGGTCGTTTGATTCCTGCTGGTACCGGTTATAAGTACCATCAGCAGCGTCGCGAAGAACTTGCAGCTCAGGCTGAAGCAAAAGTAAGTGCTTCAGATGCTGAAGCAGCATTGAGTAAAGCATTAGCTGAGGAAGCAGCCGCTGATCAAGCAGAAAGCAAGCCGGAAGCGGATAGCGCTGCTGAATAGATAGTTGAAGCTTTTTAGCTATAATAGAAAACCCCGCCTGTGCGGGGTTTTCTTATTTGTATGTAAGCTTGACTGTGGTTTAAGTTAGTTGGATCTCTTCCATAATCTATGGGTAAGGTAAGTTTCGACTTTTTCAAGCGCCTTACGACTAACGGGTCCTGTCACGAATCGTTTCACAGTCCGTAGCCCGGCTTGAGCGGAAGCGATAAGCGCGTAGCCCGGGTTGACCCCGCGACTTGTTGGCGGGGGAAAACCCGGGACTGAGTATGGTTTTAACCGTAAGCGATCCACGGGCGTCCTTGCTTCCGTAGCTAACACGTGCTAGGTGCTATCCGGCGGCACATTCCATGGCTGCAGTGCCTCAATATCTTCTAATGTTTTGCAATGTGGTAGGCGCTCATAAAGATAGGTGAAGTATCGACAGACATTGTGATGATGCAGTTCAGCAGTTAGAGCTAGACTTGCATGCATTGCTAGTGCGTTAGCGCCTGGCATTGTGTCGCAAAATAGAAAGTTCTTCCTTGCAAGCACTAAGAGCTTAATGTCTCTCTCTGTGTGATTGTTATCAATCTCACATCTACCATCATCAAGAAACCGAGTCATGTTTTCCCAATGCTTGATGACATATTCCATTGCCCTGCCAAGATGAGATTGTGGTAGAACCTTTGGATAATACTCCTCTAGCCACTCCTTGTACTCATCCATAATCGGTTTTGATTCTTTCTGCCGAAGCGCAAGGCGTTGCTCAGGCGACATCTCTTCTTCTTTCGCCTTTCTTTCAATCCGGTAGAGTTTTTTATAGACCCGCATAGCATGAGCGGCTAACCCATTCTTTTTGGTCGCCTTGGTGATCTCTTCAAATTTCCTGCGGGCATGAAGGTTGCACGCAATGATCGTAACGCCGGTATTTTCTAATTGGTCGAATATAGGGCTTGCATCAGTATGAAGCTTGCCAGTCCACCCTTGAAACCATTCTACTAGAAACTCACTGTGGTCACTTGGCGTATAGGCAAACAGGATAACCTCACGACCAGGAGCACCACCTCGCATGCAATGAATCAGTGACTTAGTTTGTGGCCGTCGACCAGGCTCTTTTAAGACTTGTAATTTAGTCGCGTCACAACTTGCTATTTCATAATCCAGCAGCTCATCCTTCAATAGATTATAAATCGGCTGTAAAGGTTTAGTCAGCTCAATAAACCAACGTGACATAGTTTGCCTGGATAGATTGACGCCGTATTGTGAGCGTAGTTGTTTTTCTAAATGATAAAAGGGTTGTCTATCCCTGATTTTACTAGACACTAAATGCGCTAGTAATGATTCAGACGCCTCGGCCTTAGGTAGGATATGTAAAGGCTTAGGTGCAACCGTAACACCACCTTGCTCGCAATCACAGCCTAGTTTTTCACGGCGCTCTTCAATCATTTCAAAGACAGCTGGTTTGTAGTTCAGTATTTTTTTAGTCTCAAAACCCATTGGGCATTTTTCTTTACCGCAAGGACAAATACGCTGGTCATCAGGTACTGGAATGATTCTCACCGTCACAGGTAATTCATTCTTGACCTTCTTCTTACGTTTGTGAGAAGAGACAACAACTGCTTCATCATCTTCTTGATCCTCCGGTGTTGAGAGATCACCGAAGAGTGGCAACTGATCTTCTATGTAGCGCTCAGATTTACTACCAAAATGCTGTCGTTGGAGCTTAGCAAATTGTATCTTCAAATGATCATAAGCCTCGGCATACTGTTCAACACGAGCATGTTCTATTTCAAGCTTATGACAAAGCTTTTCATTTATTCCGACTTGTTGATAGAAAAGCTCACTAGGGACTGTTTGCATTGCGTTTCTCATTCAAGTAACTACTGCAAAGTGTACCATGACATTTTAAGTGCAATATTTTCTTCCTCAGGCGCTTGGTTAGCGCATATTACTTTTTTGGGGTAGCTGGTCATTGTGATGTTTTCTTTTCAACTCCTAGCGGATCTCACAAAGCCTGGGCTAAGGATATAAAACAAGCATTAAAATCACGTGTAAAATCAAAAAACACAGAAAAAACCTGTCAAGACTTTTTTTGCCATTTTAGTAAAAAAACTCGGGAGAGACTTTGGGTAATGACTTTTGCTTCATCCAGTTTAAACCTGACAATAACCAGCTTAACTGATCTTGGGCCAACTCGATAGTCTCATCTGCTTCGCTAGGGAACTTCAGCTTACCTTTTTCTAATCGTTTGTAGCAAAGCCAAAAACCATTTTGGTCGTACCAAAGTAATTTTATTTTATCGCGCTGCCTGTTACGAAAAAGAAATAGCTGGCCTGAGCTTGGGGTCATTGAGAGATGATCGGCAATCAGCATTACTAGGCCATCAATCTGTTTTCTAAAGTCCACAGGGGTACGATAAAACCAGATCGGTGTTTTCCAGTTCTGAAACATTAGCAAAGCCTCTGAATCAAAGACGCTAAGCTATCCTGGTCATAAAAGCTAATCTGTATGTGTGAGTTGACCTGCATGACAGCCACTGGTTGTGCTGGCTGCTCAGACACGCAAACAACCTTTGCTAGCGTTTTTTGCTGTTCTCTTCTCAAACGATAGAGAAACTGCGTGTAAGGTACGTTATTCTCTCGGCAGTATTTCGCTTTGGTTAACTTGCTTTGCTTAAAGTCGGAAAGGTGTTTTTCCCAATAAGCATCTGTGTAAGTAGCATTTTCATTTTCAGGATTTGTTGCTGACATACCGTAAGCTCGTATCCGTCTTATTTCAGCATGCTGCTCATGCTGCGCTCTCTTTAGTTTACTGCGCCTGTGATGAGCGGATGGTAATTAATTCCGCTAGCGAAGGCATAGAATAGTTTTTTGTAATTCTGTCATATATATAATCGAAGACATTAACTGCTAGCTTTTTACATGTCTCAGTAATTGTAACCATTGTATCCTTAGCTTTCGTTCCTTCTTCACTCATAGTATGAAGGTGTACATCGCGCATTCTAGCCTGCTTCCGAGCCATCAACTCTGCTGGATTGTTATGTAGAGGAAGCTCTGGCTTTTCCAGCACTAACAATAGCTGCCTTTTCTTTTTTAAGGTGAGCTCAATTTGTTTATCTAGTTTCTCGTAGCCAGTGATTGTTGAGAATAACTCAGTAAACTCATTGGATAGCTTATCTATCTCATCTTGCCCTGGGTTCTTTTTATATTCAATGAGCTTATGATAATAATCCCAAAACCTATCCAAGAAGCTGTCAACAGAGTCTTGGTGCTTCTTAAAAATTGGCGTCAGCTTTTTATAATGCCTACCCTCATGAACCCAGCACAAGGCGAGTGATTCAGTAATGAGCTTAAACTGTGGCGCATCATCGGTAATGAGTGTTTCTATCGCATAAGGACTCTTTCTATATGTTGAGATAGCTGCCGCATCAGTAATCAGCTTTCTATATTTTGGAAATTTTTTATCACCTAATACCTTATCAAGAATAACTTCCAGCTCCTTACTGTTTAAGATAGTCGATGAGTGAAATACCTTTAAGCTTTCGATTACCTTGTGGGGTAAGTTCATAGTAGCCAGTAAATTAAAAGCGGCCTCATTTAATGTGAACCCAAAGTGGTCTTTGCTTAACATTTCAATGACGCTTAATCGACTTTTACTGGTCAGCGTAAAGTAAGCTGAATAATACTCATTACCCAATACATTAACATAACGGTTTTTCCCATCCTCTCTAGCGTTGGTGTCATCTAGGTGCTGGTAGTTCGTGGATTGTAAACCTGCCTTCACAACTTCTACCTTCTCGGGCTCAAGTATCGTAGGTGTTTTAATTGTGAAGCTATGGATGGTTGATTTACTAATATCTATGTTGGCGGTTTTATAAAATGTCTCAAGGCTTTCTAGCGTCATACCACCTTGAGTATTTAGGAAGCTTGTCCAGCTTTTAATAGTAGGGCCGAACTGGCCCTCATAACCAGTTGGCAGAGGTGCTGTATAGTGTTTGTTTTCAGAAGGGGAGTAATATTGTTGGCGCAAAAAAAGAGTGTTATTAGCAGCAATTTTTATATCCTGGATAAGTGTTTTCTTAGAGCCATTTGGCACAGCATCGCTGGGCAACGAATCTGGATTAATTGTTAGTGTCACTGTATTAGAGACTTCGAGATTTTTTTTACTAGATTTTGGCTTTCTAGTTTTATTGGTTTTATTTCCTTTTCTATCCTTCTCGGAGGAATGATCCTTGTCCTTGTTAGCGCGCGTTTGCTTTCTAACATTAGGCTTTCCTTGCTCACCTTTATATTTATTTAATGCGTTATTTAACGATTGCACCTTGTCTTCTAGCTTTATGATTTTCTCAGCCTGACTTTCACATACATTGCTAAAATCTGTTTCTAGTGCTGTTGGTGTAACAGTATTATTAAATCTCTCAATGAGATCGGCTAAAACTGATTTGTCAGGTTGTTTTTTCATAGGAAGAGTATACCACGGGTTTGAAAAGGTAAATTTTCCCCACACAGATGGCCGTACTGCTGAAATTATTTTTAAGCCATGAACCTGATCGATGAAAAAATAATCCGAGCATACAGCGTTGTTATAGAGCGCACATCATGCTTTTATGACACACGATGATTCCAATATAAAATTTCCAAATTTGCACGAAAAAGCTGTCAAGAACTTTTTGAATTATTTTCAAATCATGCTGATATTGAACGGATACGTAAGCTCCTTGTTACTATTTGCGGGAGCATACAGTCACATGAATTTAACTAGTTGACTAGGGTGTACTTGCTGGATCGCTTACGTTTTAACCCCGGATTATCAAATGCTTTGCCTTTTCAATTCGGGCTACAGTTAGATTCGCGCCAACCCGTTCTGCAGCTCACTAAAGGCTACAATAGCCTTGGTTACTTACCCACACTTTCTGAAGGAAATCCTTATTCTGTAATGCCACGTTGGATCATAAAAGTAACGTCATCGTTGGCATTAATAACTCGTAAGGTTAGATCCGAGTGTTGATTTTGATAGACTCGAAAAATTTGGTCAACAAAACCCTGTCCAATAGCTGTAACGTTTTTGAAATCGAGCGTCACATCGCTAAAACTTTCGAGATTTCTAGTGACGCGTTGTGCCTGTGAGCGTGAAATCATGCGTTGACCATAGTCTTTAGCAAGTTCAATAATAACCTCTGTTTTGCTGAATTGAAGGTCGTCTTTGCTTTGATAAAGTTTAAAGAGATCAACAAGCGACTTGGAGCTTCCTCTGTCTACTTCTAATAAAATGGTAGAGCCTTTCTTGTGTTCTGATTTCTGTAAGCTCCAATCATTGTGGCGGTTGTCTCTACAAAAACAGTAGCCGTTGGCAAGGATGGTGAAACTATCACAGGCTCTTGATGTAAAAAAGATGCCCTCGCCAGAGTGATTGGCTGTATCTGAAGTTAGTTTTCCTTTGCTTAGCTGCAGTAAGACCTCACGTATGTCGTTACTGCCAACAACGGGTTGTAAGCTAGAAAAAACACCCACTCCGTTGTCTTCAATGCAGACTTTAATGGTGGCGTGAGTGACCTCTATTGAAAGGTCAATGCGAGAGCCATGGGAGTGGTCTTTGCAGTTATTGAGCATTTCTGTGAGGCTGTATTCAAGAATATCCTTGGCAATTGGATTACAGCTTCGGTCTATTAGCTGGGCAAGATGTTGATCATAAATAAGGTATTCATCTGTTTTTTTGTTAATTGGGAAAGAAAATCGTTGTGTTAATGCCTCTTTTAGTGCGTAAGAGGTTTGTTTGGTTGCGCCAGTTTTTATTACTAGACTAGCTTTAATAAGCTGTTGTAGGTGCCTGAGAACAGTTGTTCTGGAAACACCAAATGCTTGCATAGTTGTTTTAACAATATCTGTAGGGTGTTTAGGAATTTGTTGAAGCAGGTAGGTCTGAATTTTATGCATGTAGCTCAACCTTTAATTAAAACTAGTTCTAAAAAATATTACAACTAGTTCTAATTGGTGTCAAGCTAGAGTTTATTTGTATCACCCTACAATCAAGGTTCAGTAGGCAGGTTTTTTAGGCCCTGCCTTCCTGTCCTACTTCTTGACCTCAAAGCGATAGCCGTTTAAAAATAACCTCAGGAATACACTTGATTACAAACATAATCCACCACCAAAATGATGGTGTATAAATAACGTCTTTTCTTTGTTGAATGGCTTTTACAATTGATCTGGCTATTGTATCAGGTTGAGCCCAAAGTAAGCCTTTTTTAAATTTTGCTGTCATAGGGGTATCAACAAAGCCAGGCTTAATTGTTAGTACATGAACGCCTGATTTATAGAGCTGATTGCGCAAGCCTTGTAAATAAGTGTTCATGGCAGCTTTTGCAGAGCCGTAGATATAATTACTCTGCCGGCCACGATCGCCAGCAACAGAAGAAATAACCGCAATGGTACCGCATTGCTGTTGTTGGAAGTGCGGCAATAGATGAGTGATAAATGAAACTTGGCTGGTAAAGTTAGTCTCTAGCGCTTGTTTGATAGCTTTAAATGAAGTTTGGACTTTTTCTTGTTCGGGCAGCGTGCCATACGCAATAAGAGCTATATCGATATGCTTGAGTGTTTCAATCGCTGTTTTGATGCAAGCTTCATGCGCTTTGTAATCATTGGCATCAATTACATAGCTAAACACTTTATTTTTATGTCGTAGTTCACAGTCCTTGATTACAGAGCTAAGCCGTTCTTTATTTCGAGCAACTAAAAATAAATCATAATGCTGTTTAGCAAGTCGATAAATGACTGCTTGCGCAATTGCTGAGGTTGCACCGAATATAAGTGCTGTTTTAGTCATGATGGCTCTCCCATTACTCGACGCCAAAAGCTTGAAGAAAACTGTGGGTCAATAAGTTCAGAAAACATTTGCCAATTCTTATAGTAAGTTTTAAATGTCTCGCTTGACATACATGCGTCCTTGGCAGGATAAACTCGACCGCCAGCACTAATAACAATTTCATCTAAACGGTGTAGATAATTTATTGTTTTCTGTCCCCGGTAGGGGAAATCTAGCGCTAGTGTTATGCCTTCCATTGGAAAGGATAATAACCCTCCTGATGATTGTGCGCCAAAGCTTTTTAGCACTGATAGAAATGAACCTTGCTTTGAGGTAGTAATGGTGGTTAGTAGTTTGTTTAGGGTTGTTGCGGCGTTGTTTGGTGGTAGCACACATTGGTATTGGAGGAACCCTTTGCGTCCGTAAATTCGATTCCAATGCAAGATGCCATCAAGTGGAAAAAAGAATTTTTTGTAGCGGAGTAGTTCAGCATTGAGTTTGTTTTTATTGCGTTGGAAATAAATTTTATTAAAGGCTTGCATCGAGAATCGATTTAAAATCCAACTTGGAAAATAACAGGGGATAGTAAGCTGCTTATTGCTTTGCTGAGGTTTAGTTGTTTTGTTAGTGATTTGAGAGGCCCAGTTGGCTCGCTGATAAAGGCCGCGCCCCAATTGCTTGCCTTGCTTTAAGCAGTCTATCCAGGCAACGGTGTATTCAAAATCTTGTTCAGCGGTTTGGTTGATTTCAAAAAACTCAGCAAGTGAATAAAACGGTAGTGTTTCTACAATAAGGTACGGGTTATCAATTGGTTTTAATTTAATTTCAGCCCATAGGATTAAACCAGTTAAACCCAGTCCGCCTATCGTGGCATAATAAAGTTCGCTATTAATTTCTTTTGAGCAGACGATTACATCGCCGCTGGAGCGAAGTAAGGCAAATTGTTTAACTTGGCAACCAAAAGAGCCCGTGCGATGATGGTTTTTACCATGAATATCATTGGCGATAGCGCCGCCTAGGGTGATGTATTCTGTGCCGGGGACAACGGGCAACGTGAAACCTTGGGGAATTAAGAAGTTATTAAGCTCTTTTAGTAATAGTCCCGATTCACAGCGCAATAACCCTTGCTCTTTATCAAGGCTCATTAGTTTATTAAGGCCACGAGTTGAGATGATGCAGCCATGATCATTAAGACAAACATCACCGTAACTACGCCCATTACCATAAGGAATAACAGTGCCTGAACTAAAGAGATCACGTTGATCTAACCATTGCGGACTCAACACCGCCTTAGTGTGTGTTTTGGGGAAGTTGTTCCAGTTTGTAATCAAGGTGTTATTCCTTTTAAAAAAGCAAATCAGCTTAGGCCAACTCATTTATTCTAGGTTAAAGTTTTGGATCTCTCTCAGAATCTATGAGTAAGGTAAGTTTCAACTTTTTATTATTCAATGTTGCAAAACGGGTGGCACGAATCGAACTGTAGCCCGGATTGAAAATGCAAAGCATTTGATAATCCGGGGTTGATTTCGAATCTACCTCCGGATTATCGCTTCCGCTCAAGCCGGGCTACGGACTGGGAAGCGATTCGTGACAGGACCCGTTAGTCGTAAAGACTTTGAAAAAGTCGAAACTTACTACTAAGTATCCACATATGCTGAAAACGGTTCATAAAAAACAAGTTCTTTATTAAGGACTTTAGAGCTAATCATGTATAAGTCGCCAACAAAGCAAAAGCTAATGCACAAACACCTGCAACAAGCGATAAAGAGTCTCTAATGGCAAATAGTACCGGGTCTTGATTCATTTCCCCCCGCGAGGAGGTTAACCATAAGTGCGTGATCCAGGCAAAGATAATTAACGTTGTGCCCCAGAGCCACTGTGGATTGCTGTAAATACGAACGACCGCAGCAGAGTTAATATAAAGCGCTAAGATCACAATGGACATAAACCCAGAAGCAATACCAAAAATTTTAATAACGGTGGCATCCGCTTTACCATAGTCTTTATCGAACATCACTGAGTGGCCATTTTTTTGTAATTGGAAAAGCTCGGTATCGCGTTTTAAAAAAGCTAGGTTTAAAAAGAAGAAGAACGAAAAGGCGAGCAGCCAGGGGGAGTAAAGCGTGCCTACGGCTGCAATACCAGCAATAACTCGCAGTGTGTACAAGATAGCTAGAGTAAACACATCAAACAAAGCCTTTTTCTTTAGTAATAAAGAGTAAGCTAGGGTTAGCAAGTAATAGACTACCAATATCAAAATAAAGCGATAGTTCAGTGTAGTGAGACTGATGATTAAGGCCGCTAATAATAAACAGGGTATGGCGATAAAAGCAATTTTCACAGGTAGCTCACCAGAGGCAAGTGGCCTAAGTCGCTTAGTCGGGTGCTGGCGATCAGTTTTTAGGTCAATTAAGTCGTTGCTTAAATAGACGCTGGCAGAAGTAGCAGAAAAGGCGATAAAAGCAAAACAGGCTAATACAATGGCATTGAGTGAGTGTAAATGTCCGGCAAGAAGCGGAGTAAAGAGTAGTAAATTTTTGATGAACTGATGGGCACGAATAGCTCGTAAAAAGGGCCTAACCATACCGCTTACTCATAAAAGTTATCATTTTTCATAGCCTTATAGTCATCCGCGCGTTCACTAAGCCTAAGTTGCGGGTTACTCTGAGTCAAGCGTGGTGGTTTTATGGTTTATCTAAATGGCGTTGTTGCATAAATAGTAGAACAGGATAAATAGCTCGACTTAAACTGATTTGTGTGTTGCTTTTGCTTCATGGCTCGCTACGCTGCGCTTTACTTACGCAAAAGCAACACACAAATCAGTAAGACAAAGTGTGAAAAAGGGTTTATGCAACAACGCCTCTCTAAATAGGGATGCGCATAAGTCATTTTGGATCACAGCGGAATTCATGGGTAAAGCGAATTTCGTATTTTACAAACTATTTGCATCCAACGGGTCCTGTCACGAATCGTTCTGCAGCACTGGGCAATAAAAACACGAAATTCCTTGCTAAAGGGCTACAGACTTTACTTGCGCATCAGCCATTAAGCATTCTTTTAGTGAGCAACGAGTAGATATTACCCTCGACCAGGTTCATATGAATAAATACTATGTGTGTACGATATTACCAACAAGATTATAAGAAGGGTTTTCAAATGGCATATACCGACGACGTTATGGTTCGACGAGGTCCACGGACATTGCATGATGGTAATGGGGGGCAGGCGCCTATTAGCTTTGAAAGCATCAATGCTGTGGGTGATGGTAGCTGTGGTTTTAATGCTTATGCACTGGCCTTGTTCGAAATGATGCGTGATGGGCACTATAGCGTGAGTGCACAAGACCACGCAGATTTATTTAATGAGCTTGGCAGTGAGGCTACGCTAGCTTTTATCGATTGTAACGTCCCACAATAATTTAGAGAAACCATCTCAACCTATTTTGCGTGAGATGGTGTCAAATAGTTAACCTTTTAGCTCATGAATTGCCTGATTAATGACATCATCCGGTATATGGTTTAAATTCATATTAGCGGCGATTAGCAACGCATGTCGCATGAGCCTATCAACATAACGAAGCCTACCTTTTGTGGCCATGTGTACTGCACGAATACCTGTTTCAGTGAATAAGCTGCTGCTCATTCCTGCCTTCTCAAAAGCAGCGTGAATAATGCTCTCAAAATCCCTGCTATCTTCAATTGCATGCCACCTAATAAAGCACTGAATTCTAGAGTTGATAGGTTCATAGGCTGGTCTCTGCAATGTTGCTAGAAGTGATGGGAGTCCACATAAGATAATCGTCATGACGTCTTTGCTGTCAAAACTGAAATTAAGGAAGTCAGGTAATCGTAGAATGAAATCATTACTAAGCTGATGCGCCTCGTCTAGGATCCAAATAGGCTGAACGTTTTTATCATGGTAGAGCGCGATCAAGCTCTGCTTCAAGTCTCTCCAAAGTTTAGAGAATCGGTAATAGTTTTCTAAACCTAGATTTTCGGCAAGCTGAGAGTACACATCAAATGACCGAAAGTGAGTGTCTGATTGATAAATGACTTGATGGGTCAGCGGGTTGAGTTTATTGCTCCAGTATCTTAGCGCCGTGGTCTTTCCTGTCCCTGAGTCGCCAGTAATCACTGCTAAGCCGCGTGTTTCTAGCAAACCATTAAGTTGCTGTTCTAGTCGCTTTGACTGCGCCAATTCAATAATGTTTGATTTACCCAATGGATCAAATTTCAAGCCAAAATGTTGAAGATACATCTTACTCATCCTTGTATCTTAAATAACTGTAGAGATATGACAATATTGCTACAATCCCAAGGATGCTTGGGTAGGCGGAAGGTGAAGCCGTGTTCGTCCTTAGGATTTAATCCTGTTGAGGAGATTTAGCTCCCTTCCACCCTCATAAGTTCATGAGATCGAACGGTATCTTAGGCCATTGTGAGCCTGTATTTGCAAGGTTGATCCGAACTATGATTTCCCAAGTTTGTTAGTGTAATAAAATTTAAGAGGCTCTAGCAAATGAAAAAAAATTGTGTTGGTATTGATATTGCAAAATCTGATTTTGTTGCTGCTATCACCACTAGCGGAAAAGATCACGTTAAACATTTTAATAATAATCCTGAGGGCTTTTCTGAGTTATTAGAATGGACGCAATCTTTATCTGATCAGTCACTTCATTTTTGCATGGAATCAACAGGTAAATACGGTAATGCATTGGCTCTTTATTTACATAGTGAGAAGTGTGATGTCAGTATAATTAATCCTGCACGAATAAAGTTTTTTATGAAAGGACAGCTAATACGAAACAAGACCGACAAGGCCGATGCGGTCAGTATTAAGGACTATTCAAATCATTTTACTCCAACGCTATGGCAGCCTTTGCCAGCTAATATAGAGGCTCTAAGAGCTTTGATACAGAGATCTGAAGTATTAACCTCCCAAGTCAGCAATGAACAAAACAGGCTGGAGCTAGCGGAAGAAACAATTATTAGCTCTATACAAAATCATATCGATTATATGGAAAAAGAAATTTTACGACTGCAGGAAGAAATTAGTAAGCTGATCGCGAGTGATGATGATCTGAAGAATAACACAGAGCTGCTTAAAAGCATCCCAGGCATTGGTGATAAAACCGCTCAAACACTAACTGCTTTTTTTAATAATATTGAAAGATTTTCTGGCGCAAAACAATTGGCTGCTCATATTGGTTTAAATCCCAGCCAGTCACAATCAGGCACTTCATTGAATTCATCACGGCTCTCAAAGGTTGGTAGTGCTTGGTTGCGAAAGGCGCTTTACATGCCGGCATTAGTGGCTATAAGGCATAATCCTATTTTGAAGAAATTTTATGAAAAGCTGCTCAAAAAAGGCAAGCCAAAGAAGCTAGCCATTTGTGCTGTTATGAGAAAAATGGTGCATATGATTTATGGCATCCTAAAAACACAGCAGCCATTTTCAGCGGATGCCTAGTAAAAATTTTACAATTTATTGTTGACGTTTAAGACGGTATCTCCTCAGTGATATCCAAATCCTCTTTAACTTGGTTATAAACAATCTCAACTAGCGAGGTTTTTCTTGCTGGTTGTTCCGGCATCTGAGGTCTAGCTCGGGTTCTAGAAAGGTTGTTATGTTTGTCCAGCTCTCCCACTGCACCAAGGTATTGATATTCCAATGATTCGACGTGACGGGCGGAGTCACTATGCGGATCAACCACTAAATAAACCTCTTGTTGAGCCAGTTCAAATGGAACTTCAAAGAGTCGATTATTCCAGCTTACCGTGCCATCCTTCCTGACTCGGCGCTTAATGCGATGCAGGAAGTAATCATCTAGCTTATCGGCCAAACAACCTAACGGCTGAATTTTAGTGAGGTCTTGCTGATAGCGTTGTAACGGGGTCATCTTGTCAGGCAGGGCGCTTTGCGAGGCTTGATGATAAACACGCTCAACCCAAGCCCAAAATCGATCATTCAGCGCATTGAAACTATGAATGGAATCCAGGTTGCATTCAGCTAGGAATTGCTCGCGTACTGTTCTATGCCAACGCTCTAGTTTGCCTTTGCTTTGCGGTTCATAGGGCCTGCCGTAAATCAATTGAATTTTCAAACGAGCACAAATGGTTTGCAACGTTTTAGCACGGTAGGCAGGGCCGTTGTCAATGATGAGCTTAACAGGAAGCCCACGTTTGAGTAATGCCTCTTTCAACACATGCTCAATAGTAATGGCACTCTCATCAGTACAAAATTTACTGTGACAGACCAACCTTGAGGCATCATCAAAAATACTCACCAAATAGCTTTTAACTCTTCTTTGGCCATCGTAAATCGTTGGACCATGCATGACATCGCCATACCAAATATCACAAGCTGTGAGCGCCTCAAATGAGCGGCGCTCAATTTGGTTAGAAGGTGTGACTGTTCTTTTAGACAGGCCGTGTTTTACTAATAAGCGGTGAACTGTTGCGTGAGATAATTCACCTCGTGCTACCTTCCCTTGAGTTTCTAAGAGTTTAATCACGGTCGGAATTGATCTTGAAGGGCTTTCCTGTTTAGTGGAAATAATTAACTCTTGTAGCTCTGGATTGATGTGACACTGGCCTTTGTCTCGTCGAGTTTTAGGAACTAATCCATCAATACCCTGCTTTAACCAGGCGTAATACCAATTCTCAATTGTTTTAGCACTGAGGTGAACACGCTTACTACCTGGAATGTTGTAGGTTTGCTGGGACAACCTTTTAATAATGCTCTTGAGCTCACCATGCTCAAAACTATTTCGGCTACATAGCTCACCTAAAACACTTAGGCGAAACAGTGCTGTTGGGTGAATGGGCTTGGTCATTTTGCAATTCCTGTGTGATTTAACTACTTGCAATGAGTTAATCACAACTTGAGTTGAGAATGCTACGCTCAAACTGTGTGGGGTCGTGAGGTTTACAGAAAATATCCATCTCAACTTTTTTTCACGTTAATTAATTATGGGATGCTCACTCCTGTGTTGTTAAGAAAAAGCATGATGCTCGATAAATCATGCTCACCAAGGCAGGCCAACCAAAACGCTTGTGGATCACTATGTCGCCCAAGCTGTAACCACAACGGATGTGCTTTGATATGGAAGGAGTAATCAACGAAGTGGTCAACCAACCAGTGAAACCACCTAGCAACGGTGTGTCGACTAACACCTTGCTCCTGACCTGATGAGCTAATACTTTTCCCAGGAGCACGCTCATTAACACTGCCTGCTGAACTGACCAGCAATACCAACGCTTTGGAGAAAGTATCTCAGGTAGGGTTGAACAAGTACGTTTACATTGATGACAATAAAATCTCAAAACAGGGGTGGGATTTAAAGAGCGTCCTTTACCTGGGTTCCTATCTGGTTTTCGATCATATGATCCATGTGACCATAGTCCACCTGCACCGCAATGGCTGTACTGCTCTGGCCTTAGTAGCTCTGGATTTTTTTTCAGCAGGATCAGGTAATCACTCAGGCTTTTAATCGCTTTTATGATTCTGCGCATGACTAATTTCACTATAGTTTTTATATCAAGTTATTTTACCTTGATAGGTTACTAAAAACCTTGTTTATTATGAGATAAAACTAGCTCAATTCCCCTAAATAAAGATAGACGTAACAATCGATAGAGAGATCAAAAAATTTAGCGATGATGAGATTGAGCCTTATGATCTTGGTGTTGTTGCCTCATTTAATAACTTCAAAGAATGGCTGCAAAGAGAGCCCAAACCCACTAATTTAAGCGAGTACCTTAATAGTCATAAAACACCGCAGGATCTAGTTGCTTTACAGCTTGTTGTAGGGCGAGCTATGCGAACTTTGGTTGCTGCCAGCTAGTGCGCCATCCTTTCTGTAAATTCCATTGACTTGCTGAAAATAAGCAGGCGACTCAGTCAGATTAGAAATTCCTTTTAAGGTAAACTTAACCAAAAAAGAGGAATGACAATGAGCTGCTATAAAAATGAGAACTTAATCGAAGAAGCCATACATGTTTTAGCGATGGAGGGGTTTGAAGCTTGCTAGTGCGCCATCCTTTCTGTAAATTCCATTGACTTGCTGAAAATAAGCAGGCGACTCAGTCAAATTAGAAATTCCTTTTAAGGTAAACTTAACCAAAAAAGAGGAATGACAATGAGCTGCTATAAAAATGAGAACTTAATCGAAGAAGCCATACATGTTTTAGCGATGGAGGGGTTTGAAGCTTTACCTAAGCTTGTCTCCAGGTTGATGAATGAGGCTATGTTAATAGAAAGGGAGCGCCATTTAAATGCCAGTCCTTATGAGCGAACTGGCGATAGAAACGGATATGCGAACGGCTTTAAACCAAGGTTAATTAACACAGGTCAAGGTCAGCTTGAGCTACAGATACCGCAGGTTAGAGACTCCAATGAAGCCTTCTATCCATCAGTCTTAGAGCGAGGTGTACGCTCTGATAGAGCACTTAAGCTGGCTGTCGCTGAAATGTATGTGCATGGGGTTTCCACGCGCAAAGTTGAAAAGGTGCTAAAGCAACTCTGTGGAACAGATATTTCAAGCACAGAGGTAAGCCGTTGCGCTAAATTGTTGGATGAAGATTTAAAGAAATGGCGAAATAAGCCGTTAGGAAAGATAAAATATCTTTGGCTAGATGCACGTTATGAGAAGGTGCGCACTAGCGGCACAGTACAAGACTGTGCGGTATTGATAGCCTATGGCTTTGATGAATCAACCGGCAAGAGAACAGTGCTAGGTGTTTCTGTTGCGTTATCAGAGGCTGAGGTACATTGGCGTGATTTTCTTCAGCAGTTGGTTGAGCGAGGTATACATGGTATTGAGTTGATTACTAGCGACGCTCATACTGGCCTAAAAGCCGCTAGAAGAGCTGTGTTCCCCAGTGTTCCTTGGCAACGCTGCCAATTTCATTTGCAGCAAAATGCTCAGGCTCACATACCAAAGCGCTCAATGAAGGAACCAGTAGCTGAGGAGATTACAGCTATATTTAATGCCTCAAACATTCATGAGTCGGAAAGACTATTGGCTATGGCGGTAGATAAATATCAGCAAACAGCACCAGAGCTTTCTTCTTGGTTGGAAGTGAATATACCGGAGGGCTTAGTAGTGATGAACTTTGACAGGCCGCATCAAAAAAGATTAAGAACCAGTAACATAGCTGAGCGCGTAAACAGAGAGGTAAAAAGAAGGACGCATACAGTTGGAATTTTCCCTAATACTGAATCGTGCCTAAGGCTCGTATCAGCTGTTTTAGTGGAAATTGATGACCAGTGGAGCGGATCACCTAGATACTTAAGTTGAAGTGAATAATAAGGCTTCATAGGGTTTTAGGATAGATCATTCTTGTTCTTATTAACGAGATATAATTGCTATTACCTAAAAGTTAATAATTTATTTTGAGAGGAGAAAAATTTGAGGTATAAATAATTTTTTAGATTGATTAGCATAATTAATTTAAGATATTATGCGATGAGACAGGTACAATAGAGTGCCATTTAGAATTTTAAAGGTTTTTCTAAGTACTGAAGTTGGTTTTTACAGACAAAATAACGCTCTATCTGCTGCCAAGATGAGAGAAGGCGAGCCAACAGAGCAAAGGCTTGCAGCTGCTAACGAAATTGACCAAGACTTTACAATGTTAGAAGCGTCTCATGCTTCACACTTAGATGAAATTCTTGGCGTTAAAGCCCGTCTTTTTAACTTCGAAGATAATGGACGTCGTATTCCTAAGTTGCAGCGCAGTTTTTCAGAGCAACAGCTGGGTAGCGCTCCAGAAGTGCCGGTTATCCGCTTGTTAAATGTAGGTGGGCACTGGGTGTATTTATCTACTCAGCCTCAGCATAAACTTTGGCGTGGTGTTAGAGATGGCTATGGGCATCGTGATCAAGTTGATGTTGCTGCTAATGCAGCAGCAAGCGAGTCATTTAAGTTGGTTAACCCAATGCCAGAAGGCCCTGTTTCAGAAGAGAGATACGAAGCAGTTAAAGCTGACTGCAAGCAAAAGGCCATAGCAAAAGGTGTTGCCGAAGCCAAGCGAGATAGAGCTATAGATGAAGCGTGGCCGAATCTTGAAGAGGTTGAGGAAGAGTTTGAGCGAGCGGCCAAAAAGCGCCTTGACTCTAAGCTACGATTTGAGGCTGTGGCTGAACGTTATTGGAAGGAGCAGGCTCAATCTCAACACGACAGTGGTATTTCTTGGGGTGAGCTACAGGCAGAGTACAGTACAAAAGAAACCCAATTAGTAGCGAAAGTAGAAGCTGCAAGAGGCGAGCCAATTGAGTCGGCGCTTCTGCAAGCAGAGCTCAGCGCTACTCGAGAGGTTTTAAAGGGGATTGCTTTAGGGCAAGACCTAGAGCGTATTCAGCAACGACAGGTGCAAGCTCAGCGTTCAACCCCTATTCCTCGGGCCTCTTCTTCTGGTCGTATTGTGGATAACCTCGAACAGCGTGTAATTGCCTCTAGCAGTGAGCTCAGGTCACGAGTAAGTCAGTTGCTTGCTAGAGAGCCACAAGGCTTTGAAAAAGAAATATTACAGGCTGCAGAGCAAGATTATCAGCACAGTGGAGTGACCGCTGCAGAGCGTGCCAGAGAGCAAAGTCGGGAGGGTGGTAATGTGCAACAGCTTATCAGTGACCATCAGCTTGCTATTGATTTGCAAAATGAAGAAATCGAAGACTACGCACAACGTTGCGGGCCACGGATATAGTTTTAACGAAGCGCGTAGCCCGAATTGACCCCGCGACTTGTTGGCGGGGGAAAATCCGGGGCTGAGTGTGTGGCTTAACCTCGGATTATCAAGCACTACGTGCTTTCAATCCAGGCTACAGCTTGACTCGCACCACCCGTTCTGTAGCGCGTAGCCCGGATTGAGAGCATGAAATGCTCGATAATCCGGGGCGAAGTTTGACATTAGCCCTGGGTTATCAAGAGCTTCACATTTTCAGTCCGGGTTACAGTGTTGCCTCATTGCATCAAGGCTAGAAACTATATTGCACGACAACCCGAAGCTAATAAAAGCGCTTCTGAAAATTAAATAATGATAAGGATAAAGCAATGACAACCACTTATGAATTTCCTATTTTACTGGAAGGTGTTCAGCAAGTCGTTCCTGCTGCTGGTGGGATGAATGCGGATAGTATCGGCGAGGTTTTTTCTGAATCAAGTTTAAAAAACATAAAAACTAAGCTTGCTGATGGTGGTAGGTTAAGTGATGCAGAGGGGTTTCATGTGGAAGGAAACAAGCCCCATGCCCAGGTCGTGGAGCGTTTTTTATTGTTTTATTGGTTGTTACAAGAACCCCAGTTCGGAGTTATGGCAGCCTTGGATTTAGTGAAAAACTTATATAACCTTTTGAAATTATTACTAATAATGGATGTGGTTATGATACATGAGCGCGAGGTTATAGAGTTATTTTGTCGCATAGATGATTTTGCTGAGGAATTTGCAGCACTTGAGCGCAAAGATCTACTCCCTTCATCTGCAGAAAAAAAGTCAGGTCCACCTTGTTGTTTAGCTTATAGCGAGATTATGGCAATCATGATTTTGTTCCAAATGATCGGCTATAGAAACTTTAAATATTTTTATACTGGCTTTCTAAAAACATACTGGGGACATTACTTCCCTAATTTACCCAGTTACTCACGTTTTATTGAATTGATGCCTGGAGCGCTAATGCCACTGACAATTTTTATTACTCTTAACGGTGGCAGGCGTAGTGGCATTTACTACATTGACTCAAGTTGCCTACCAAACTGTCACATTAAACGCACTAAACGCCACCGCACATTTAAAGCGGTTGCAAAACTTGGAAAAACATCTGTTGGTTGGTTTTTTGGTCTGAAACTTCATTTAGTAATCAATGACATAGGTGAGTTAATCGCCTTTAAAGTCACGCCCGGCAATCATCATGATTTAGCTGCAGGTGTCTCATTGTTTGAAGGGCTGGAGGGTTTGGCCTTCGGAGATAAAGGCTATATTGGGAAGGCTGTTTTTGAAAAACTACTTGATAGCGGTTTGAAGTTAATTACACGCAAAAGAAAAAATATGAAAAATGCGCAGCCACTTAGCGATCACGAGCAACAGTTATTAAATCAGCGAGGGATCATTGAGACTGTTTTTGGCTGCTTGAAACATAAGTTTCATATTTGGCACACCAGACATCGCTCGGTTGCAAATGCTATTACACATCTTGTTGCTGGGTTGGCTGCTTATATTATTGAGCCATTAACAATTACTGCAGTGAAAAGGTTGCCAAGCAATTAGAATTTAATTACTTGATCACTATTAACTCCGAACTGGGGTTACAAGAGGCGCTACGCCAGCCAGAGACTAATGTGCTAAGTGGGGAATTGCAGCAATTGGCTGAAGTGGTGGGTGCGACTATTTCTGCGTTAAGTGGGGTAAAAACTGATTTTTTTGGGATGAAAAAATTAAGGGTGCAGATGGGAATAAAAAGCGCACTCGAAGGTCAGTTGCCCGATTTAATAGCAGTATTACAAAGCGACCCAAGTAAAGTGATGTTGTCTGCTAATCCATTGATTCTTCAAGGTTTGCAGGAGGTCTACCGTGGAGTGACCATTTTGCGGGATAAACTGCCTCGCGCATTTAGGGCTGGTGTTGATGGCTATGTTAGCAGTCTCGAGCAGGTTATCACTCAGGTGAACGCAGAGGGGGTGCAAGCAGAACCTAATGAACTTGTTCCCACGCCTGCTGAACAAAATGAGCCGGAGAGTGGGACGGTTTATGTAGTGTCTAGACAGGTACCAATGCCTAGCCCCGAATGTACTGAGGCTTCCCGAGGGACTACAACCGCTTTGTTGCGAGGAGCTAGAGGCATTGACCCTTTAGGTGAAGTTAAGTCACAACAAGGTGATAGATCGCGTGCATCTAGCTTTGCATCCGCCTGCTCGGAGGATTACCAGGATGCTGAACAGGGTGAGTGGGAAAATGAAAGAGAACCTAATCCAGAACGTGTGCCAAGCGCTGAGTCTTTAGGTAGTGAGGAACAGGTGCTTAATGTGAATTTTGAGGAGTTGATTGGGGTAGTGATTGCTAACTATGAGCAATGTCTTAACTTAGGGCGATGTACTCGTGATAGTGTTCCAACGGGTATTAGAGAGATTGGCGAGCTTATTAGACATTATCAGCAAAGGGATATACCTGCTCGTCAGCTGCAAGAAGCCCAAGGGGCTTTGCTGCTTGAAATTAGCCAGGTTGCATTGCAGCGCCTGCAAAGCACAGCAAGCAAGTGTTCGTTTTTTAGGCGCGCCATGCGTTCTACCCAGGTGCGCCACTTTTATGAGCGATTAGCGCACCTCAGTATTCCTTATCATGATTCAGCAGTTAATTTAGAAAGTCTGGACGTTGAGGAGCAAGAGCGGGATACAAAGGCGAGATTTGATAAAGTTAGGCAGTGGCTATCACAAGACTTAGGCGGGTCTTTGGCTACAGAGGAGCGTAGCTACAATCGCCAGGAGCTAGCAAGGGTTATGCCGGGCCGCTATTAGCACCTGTCTACATTTACTTTTCTGGTTGCAAATGGCGTTGTTGCAGTAGTAAAACTGGATAGACAGTTTAATTTGAGATGATTTGCGCACTGCTTTTGCGCAAGTAAAGCGCAGCGCAGCGTAGCGAGCCATGGGGTAAAGGCAGTGCGCAAATCAGTAAACAAATGCCTATAAAGCATCCCGGGGGTGGTAGGGGGTTGTCCTTGAATAGAAGGGATCTTTCAGAATGTGTGGGTAAGGTAAGTTTCGACTTTTTCAAACACTTTACGACTAACGGGTCCTGTCACGAATCGTTTCCCAGCGTGCTCGCGAGCAGCATTGCTGGGAGCTCTCGATTCGCGCCACCCGTTCTGCAGCATTGAATGGTAAAAAGTCGAAACTTACTACTAAATATCTACTCTCGTTGCTTACTTACCCGCACACACCTTCTATAAAGAGATCCCTAATTGAAAAACACCTTAAACCCCGCTAAATACCGTTGACAACAGTAGAAGCCCCCATTAAAATGCGCAGCTCCTTGTAGAAGGGTTGGGTGATTCGTCTGCCTCTGTTGCTCTAAATATCCAATTTTGAGCAGTAAGCAGCCATACGCAACCTTGGCAGAGATACGAATTTACTGTTTTTTTGAGGATTACAATGGCAACGATTAATCAGCTAATACGCAAACCGCGTAAGCCTAAGGTTAAAAAGGCAAAAATGCCGGCACTACAACGCTGTCCACAAAGACGTGGCGTATGTACACGGGTTTATACAACGACACCTAAGAAGCCAAACTCGGCTTTACGTAAAGTAGTGCGGGTGCGTTTAACAAATGGTATGGAAGTAACAGCCTACATCCCGGGTGAAGGCCATAACTTGCAAGAACACTCAGTGGTATTGATTCGCGGTGGTCGTGTGAAGGATTTACCGGGTGTTCGTTACCATATTGTTCGCGGTAGCTTAGATACCACCGGTGTTTCGGGTCGAAAACAAAGTCGATCGAAATACGGTGAAAAGAAACCTAAAAACTAATTTGAAGTAAAGGAAAGAGGACATGAGAAGACGAGCAGCAGTCAAACGACAAGTTCTTGCTGATCCAAAGTTTGGTAGCCAAGTGCTGTCAAAATTTATTAATCACGTAATGTTAAGCGGTAAGAAATCTTTAGCAGAAACGTTGGTTTACGATGCTTTAGAGATGGCGTTTAAAAAGTCACGCACTGGTAAGCCTGCAGCGAAAAAAGCTGATGAGGAAGAAGGTGGCGAAAGTGGTGGTGCTGGTAGCCCTATTGAGTTATTCGAGCAAGTGCTTGATAACGTGCGTCCTACTGTTGAGGTTAAATCTCGTCGAGTAGGTGGTTCAACTTATCAGGTGCCAGTTGAAGTAAGTGGTAGTCGTAGCACTGCTTTAGCAATGCGCTGGATTGTTGATGCCGCTAAAGGTCGCTCAGAGAAGTCAATGGTGAACAAATTGGCTGCTGAGATGTTGGATGCGTATCACGGACGTGGTACAGCAATGAAGAAGCGTGAAGATACGCACCGGATGGCGAAGGCAAACCAAGCGTTTGCTCATTATCGTTGGTAAGTTGAGGATTAAATAAAGTGGCTAGAACAACCCCAATTGAACGTTACAGAAATATCGGCATCATGGCTCACATTGATGCAGGGAAAACAACGACAACAGAGCGTGTTTTATTTTATACCGGTGTTTCACACAAGATTGGTGAAGTGCACGATGGTGCAGCAACCATGGATTGGATGGAGCAAGAGCAAGAGCGCGGTATTACAATTACCTCCGCTGCAACTACCTGCTATTGGGCTGGTATGGATCAACAGTATCCGAAACATCGCGTTAATATTATTGATACTCCAGGACACGTTGACTTTACTATTGAAGTTGAGCGTTCGCTCCGTGTGCTCGATGGTGCGGTTGCAGTTTTTTGTGCGGTTGGTGGCGTTGAGCCTCAATCTGAAACAGTATGGCGCCAAGCAAACAAATACGCAGTGCCTCGTATGGCCTTTGTTAACAAGATGGACCGTATGGGAGCTGATTTCTTGCGTGTAGTTGAGCAGCTTAAAGATCGTTTAGGCGCTAATCCTATTGCGATGCAGTTGCCAATTGGCGCTGAAGAGAACTTCAAAGGCGTGGTTGACTTGGTTCGCATGAAAGCCATTCTTTGGAACGAAGAAGATCGTGGTATGACTTATAAGTTGGAAGATATTCCTGCTGATATGGTTGATCAGTGTAATGAATACCGTGAAAAGATGGTTGAGTCTGCTGCTGAAGCTTCTGAAGAATTAATGGATAAATACCTTAACGAAGGTGACCTTAGCGAAGAAGAGGTCAAGCAAGGTATTCGTCAGCAAACTTTGGCGAATGAAGTGGTGCCAATGTTTTGTGGTACAGCCTTTAAGAACAAAGGTGTGCAAGCGATGTTGGATGCGGTTATCGATTACATGCCATCGCCAATTGATGTGCCTGCAATTAAAGGTGAAGAAGATGATGGTAGCGAAGGTGAGCGTCCTTCAAAAGATGATGCACCATTTGCTGCTTTGGCCTTTAAGATCGCAACAGATCCATTCGTGGGTAACTTAACTTTCTTCCGAGTTTACTCAGGTGTATTGAACAGCGGTGATACGGTTTACAACCCAGTTAAAGGTAAGAAAGAGCGTATTGGTCGTATTTTACAGATGCACTCTAATAGTCGTGAAGAGATTAAAGAGGTTCGCGCGGGTGATATCGCAGCAGCGGTCGGCCTTAAGAACGTTACGACTGGTGATACGCTGTGTGACCTTAAGAACATTATCACGCTTGAGCGTATGGAGTTCCCTGAGCCGGTAATCTTCGTGGCAGTCGAGCCTAAGACTAAAGCTGACCAAGAAAAAATGGGTATTGCGCTTAGCAAGCTAGCTCAAGAAGATCCTTCTTTCCGTGTAAGCACGGACGAAGAATCTGGCCAAACCATTATTGGTGGTATGGGTGAGCTTCACTTAGAAATTATCGTCGATCGTTTGCGTCGTGAATTTAACGTTGAGGCAAATGTTGGTAAACCACAAGTGGCTTACCGTGAAACGATTCGTTCTTTAGTTGAGCACCAAACTAAGTTTGTCCGCCAAACTGGTGGTCGTGGTCAATACGGTCACGTTTACTTGCGTATCGAGCCTCAAGAACCAGGTTCGGGCTATGAGTTTGTTAACAACATCGTTGGTGGTGTGGTGCCTAAAGAATACATTCCTGCTGTTGATAAGGGTGTACAAGAGCAAATGGAAAACGGTGTGATCGCTGGTTATCCGGTCGTTGATGTTAAGGTCACGCTTTATGATGGTTCTTACCATGATGTCGATTCAAGTGAAATGGCGTTTAAGATCGCTGGTTCTATGTGCTTTAGAGAAGGTGCAAAGAAAGGAAATCCGGTATTGCTTGAGCCAATGATGAAGGTTGAGGTGGTCACTCCTGAAGATTATATGGGTGATGTTATGGGTGACCTAAACCGTCGTCGCGGTTTGCTGCAAGGTATGGAAGATGCGCCAGCCGGTAAGGTGATCCGCGGTGAAGTGCCATTAGCAGAAATGTTTGGGTATGCAACTGATTTGCGTTCGATGTCTCAAGGTCGTGCGACTTACTCAATGGAGTTTAATCGTTACGCTGAGACACCAGCAAACATTGCAGAAGAAATTATTAACAAAGCGTAGTAAAAGAGAGGTAGATTGTGTCAAAGGAAAAGTTCGAACGAAGTAAACCCCACGTAAACGTGGGAACAATTGGACACGTGGATCATGGTAAGACGACGTTGACAGCGGCGTTGACGACTGTATTAGCGCAAGCGAACGGTGGTGAAGCGAAAGGCTATGATCAAATTGATAACGCGCCAGAAGAGAAAGCGCGAGGTATTACGATTTCTACAGCCCACGTTGAATATGAGTCAGCGAACCGTCACTACGCGCACGTGGATTGCCCAGGACACGCGGATTATGTGAAGAACATGATCACAGGTGCAGCGCAGATGGACGGAGCGATCTTGGTAGTAAATGCTGCAGATGGTCCAATGCCACAAACGCGTGAGCACATTTTGTTAGCGCGCCAAGTAGGTGTACCTTACATTGTTGTGTACTTAAACAAAGCGGACATGGTTGATGATGCTGAGTTATTAGAACTTGTTGAAATGGAAGTACGTGACTTATTGAGCAGCTACGAATTTCCAGGAGACGATACGCCGGTGATTATTGGCTCAGCGTTGAAAGCTTTAGAAGGTGATACGAGCGAGATTGGTATTCCATCGATCATGAAGCTAGTTGAAGCGATGGATAGTTACATTCCAGAGCCAGAGCGTCCAGTTGATCAGCCCTTCTTGTTACCGATTGAAGATGTGTTCTCGATTTCGGGTCGTGGTACGGTAGTAACGGGTCGAGTAGAGCGCGGGATTGTTAAAGTAGGTGAAGAGATTGAAGTAGTCGGTATCCGTGAGACGCAGAAGACGACGTGTACGGGAGTAGAGATGTTCCGTAAGTTATTGGATGAAGGTCGAGCGGGAGATAACGTAGGAGTGTTATTGCGTGGTTTGAAGCGAGACGACGTAGAGCGAGGTCAAGTATTGGCACACCCTGGTACGATCAATCCACACACGAAGTTTGAGGCAGAAGTTTATATTTTGTCGAAAGAAGAAGGTGGGCGTCACACGCCGTTTTTCAAAGGTTACCGTCCGCAGTTTTATTTCAGAACGACAGACGTTACTGGTGCGGTAGAGTTGCCAGAAGGCGTAGAGATGGTGATGCCTGGAGATAACATTCAGATGGTGGTTACATTGATAGCACCGATTGCGATGGACGAAGGTTTACGCTTTGCGATTCGTGAAGGTGGCCGTACTGTAGGCGCCGGTGTTGTCGCTAAAATTATTGAATAAGGTCAGGAACTATTATGGCAACTGCACAAAAAAGTCAAAGAATTCGTATTCGATTGAAAGGGTTTGATCATCGTTTGATTGATCAGTCAACTCGCGAAATCGTTGAAACGACAAAGCGAACTGGGGCGCAAGTTAAAGGTCCTATCCCTTTGCCAACGAAGATTGAAAAATTTACGGTATTGATTTCGCCGCATGTTAATAAAGATGCGCGAGATCAGTATGAAATTAGAACCCACAAACGACTCGTCGATATTGTTGGTCCTACCGATAAGACAGTTGACGCTTTAATGCGTTTAGACTTGGCGGCAGGTGTCGATGTAGAAATTGTGGTTGATTGATAAAGAGGTTTTATCATGTCTGTTGGACTAGTAGGTCAAAAACGTGGAATGACTCGAGTTTTCACAGAGCAGGGTGAATCAATTCCTGTAACTGTGCTCGAAGTTGAGCCAAACAAAGTTTGTCAGATTAAGACAAAAGAGCAAGATGGTTACCAAGCATTGCAAGTAACTACAGGTGTGCGTAAAGCATCACGTGTAACTAAAGCATTAGCTGGACACTACCAAAAAGCGAAGGTCGAACCAGGCCGTGGTTTATGGGAGTTTGCTCTTGGTGAAGGTGCTGACTTAAGCCAATACGAAATAGGGCAAGCGTTAACTGTTGAGCTATTTAATGAAGGTCAATTAGTTGATGTAACAGGTACATCTAAAGGTAAAGGGTTTGCCGGTGTTGTTAAACGTCACAATTTCCGTACTCAAGATGCTACTCACGGTAACTCATTGGCACACCGTGCGCCAGGTTCGATTGGTCAGAACCAATCACCCGGTCGTGTCTTTAAAGGTAAAAAGATGGCGGGTCATATGGGTAATGCGCGCACTACAGTGCAAAGCCTTGAGATCGTTAAGTTGGATGCTGAGCGTAATCTAATTTTAATTAGAGGTTCAGTCCCTGGCGCTCCTGGTGGCAATGTCATTATTAAGCCAGCAAAAAAAGCAAAGGGAGATAAGTAATGCAACTTAATCTAGTCAAGAAACAAGGTCAGATTGATGTCTCCGATGCAGTGTTTGGCCAATATTTTAATGAAGCATTAATTCACCAAGTGGTTACCGCTTATTTAGCTGGTGGTCGCGCAGGAACTCAAGCACAAAAAACTCGTGCTGAAGTTCGTGGCGGTGGTAAAAAACCTTGGAAACAAAAAGGTACTGGGCGTGCCCGTGCTGGTAGTAGTCGTAGCCCGATATGGCGTGCAGGTGGTAAAACATTTGCTGCTAAACCGCGTAGCTACGAGCAAAAGGTTAACAAAAAAATGTATCAAGGTGCGATACGCTCTATTTTATCAGAGTTACATCGTCAAGAGCGTTTGCAAGTTGTTGAAGAGTTAACTTTAGCTGCGGCCAAAACTAAAGAGTTGGTCGCTAAGTTGAAAGAGTACGAGTTAAGTAACGTATTGATTGTTGTTGATTGTCTTGATGAGGCACTTTACTTAGCTGCTCGCAACTTGATTGGCGTTGAGGTCACTGATGCACAAAGCATTGATCCAGTATCGCTAGTTGGTTTTGATAATGTGCTGATGACTGTTGCTGCAGTCAAGCAGCTTGAGGAGCGTTTAGCATGAATAAAGAACGATTAATGAAAGTGATTCTTGCACCTCTGATTACTGAAAAAACACAATTTCTTGCTGACAAAAACAGTCAGATCGGATTTCGTGTTGCTGTTGATGCAACTAAACCTGAAATTAAAGCAGCTGTTGAAGAGCTTTTTAATGTAAAAGTAAAAGGCGTTACTGTTGCTAACATGAAAGGTAAAAAGAAGCGTTTTGGCCGAATTGAAGGTAAGCGTAAGGGCTGGAAGAAAGCCTACGTAGCTTTAGAAGAAGGTCAGGATATTAGTTTTGTAGGAGCTGAATCTTAGTTGACTTTTAGTTGGGCTGGGATAAAATCCCGCAGCTCAATATCGGATTAACTTAATGAAGATGAAGTGGAATTTTAGGAGCAATTAAAATGCCTGTTGTAACAACTAGACCAACATCGCCGGGACGACGGTTTGTCACTAAAGTCGTTCATCCGCACGTGCATAAGGGTAAGCCTCATGCCGCGCTGGTTACTAAAAAGAGTAAAAAGGGTGGGCGAAACAATACTGGACGTATTACTGTTCGTCACCAAGGTGGGGGTCATAAGCAGCACTATCGTGTGGTTGACTTTAAGCGTCGTAAAGATGCTATTCCTGCTAAGGTAGAGCGGATTGAGTACGATCCTAATCGCAGCGCTCATTTAGCTTTGCTGCTTTATGCTGATGGTGAGCGTCGCTATATCATTGCGCCAAAAGGTTTGCGAGCAGGTGATGTAGTTGAATCAGGTGAGGCTGCAGCCATTAAAGCGGGTAACTGTAAAGCCTTTCGTGATATGCCGGTTGGTACTACGGTACATTGCATTGAGTTAAAACCAGGTAAAGGTGCGCAAATGGCACGTAGTGCGGGGACTTCTGCGCAGTATGTTGCTCAAGAGGGTAAATATGCCACTTTAAGATTGCGTTCAGGTGAGTTGCGTAAAGTCTTAGTTGATTGTCGTGCGACAATTGGTGAGGTGAGTAACTCAGAGCATAGCTTACGTAGTTTAGGTAAAGCCGGTGCAAAACGTTGGCGTGGTGTTAGACCAACGGTGCGCGGTGTAGCAATGAACCCGGTTGATCACCCGCATGGTGGTGGTGAAGGTCGTACATCGGGTGGTCGTCACCCTGTGTCGCCTTGGGGTATGCCAACCAAAGGCTTTAAAACACGCAAAAACAAGCGAACTAATCAATATATTGTTCGTCATCGTTCTAAAAAGAAATAGTTAAGGGGAGTTAAACGTGCCACGTTCGATTAAAAAGGGTCCTTTTGTAGACCTTAGCCTGATTAAAAAGGTCAAAGAAGCCATCAGTGGTGGTAAAAAAAGACCTATTCAAACATGGTCTCGGCGGTCAATGATTATTCCTGATATGGTGGGCTGCACAATCGCTGTTCACAATGGTCGGGACTTTGTACCAGTATTAATGACTGAAGATATGGTAGGTCACAAGTTAGGTGAGTTTGCACCTACGCGTACCTTTAGAGGGCACGCGGCCGATAAGAAAGCTAAGCGGTAACCAACACCAATAGATTGAGGATAACAGTGATGGAAACATCAGCAACATTAAAACATGCTCGCTTTTCAGCGCAAAAAGGTCGTTTGGTCGCTGACCAAATTCGAGGCCTGCCTGTTGAAAGAGCTTTGGACATTTTAACCTTCAGTCCTAAGCGTGCGGCAAAAACAATTAAGAAGGTGCTTGAGTCTGCGATCTCAAATGCAGAGCATAATGATGGCCTAGATATTGATGAGCTAAAAGTCTCAACGATTTTTGTTGATGAAGGGCCAACAATGAAGCGTATGCGCGCACGTGCAAAAGGTCGTGGTTCAAGAATTTTAAAACGAACTTGCCATATTGTTGTCAAAGTAAGTGATCAAGTAGGAGAAGAAAGCTAATGGGTCAAAAAGTACACCCGATAGGTATTCGATTAGGCATTGTTAAAGATTGGGCTTCGCGTTGGTATGCTGACTCTAAAGATTTTGCTAAGCAACTATCTGAAGACTTAAAGGTTCGCCGTCTACTTGAAAAGCGTTTAGCACAGGCAGCAGTTAGCCGCATTGAGATTGAACGTCCTGCACGTAATGCTCGTGTAACGATTCATACGGCACGCCCTGGTGTGATTATTGGTAAACAAGGTAAAGAAGTTGAAGAGCTTCGCAATGAAATTGGCAAAATGTTAGGTGTGCCAGTGCACATTAATATTGAAGAAGTTCGTAAGCCTGACTTGGATGCTAAATTGGTGGCGGAAAGCGTTGCTCAGCAATTGGCTCGTCGTGTTTCGTTTCGTCGTGCGATGAAGCGTGCGGTTAGCAACACCATGCGTGGTGGTGCGGAAGGTATCAAGATCTGCGTAAGTGGTCGTCTAGGTGGTGCTGAGATTGCTCGTAGTGAGTGGTATCGTGAAGGTCGTGTGCCATTACATACTTTCCGAGCTGATATCGATTACGGGTTAGCTGAAGCCTTAACAACTTATGGAATTATTGGTGTAAAAGTCTGGATTTTCCGTGGTGAAGTAACAGGTGATAGCAGTGGCGAAGCAGGAGCTGACAGCGGTGAAGCTGGCAAAGCGAAGAAGAAGTCTGGTAGGAGAGCGTAAGAATGTTACAGCCAAAGCGAAGAAAATTTCGTAAAGATTTTAAAGGGCGAAACCGAGGCTTAGCTCAACGTGGTAATAAGGTTTCATTTGGTAAATATGGTTTAAAAGCGACTGGTCGAGGTCGTTTGACAGCAAGGCAAATTGAAGCTGCGCGTCGTGCTTTAACTCGTCATATGAAGCGTGGTGGTGATGTGTGGATTCGTGTGTTTCCTGACAAGCCAATCAGTAAAAAGCCTTTAGAAGTACGTCAAGGTAAAGGTAAAGGTAACGTTGAGTATTACGTTGCTTTAATTCAGCCGGGTCGTATGTTATTTGAGGTGGACGGGGTGCCTGAAGAGTTAGCACGAGAAGCTTTCCGTTTAGCCGCAGGTAAATTGCCGTTTAAAACAGTATTTGTTGAAAGGACAGTAATGTAATGAAAATCAATGAATTAAGAGAAAAAACAGCGGCTGAGCTTAATGAAGAATTGCTCGCTTTGTTGCGTGAACAATTTAATTTGCGTATGCAAAAGGCAACGGGGCAGCTCACTAAGCTTCATTTACTAACCCAAGTGCGACGTAATATTGCACGAGTTAAAACATTACTCAAAGAGAAAGAAGGTAAAGCATAATGACGGAGTCCAAAGCAACTAAACAACGTACCATGTTGGGCCGAGTGGCAAGCAACAAGATGGACAAAAGTATTGTTGTTGTGGTGGAACGCCGCGTGCAACATCCTTTGTACAAAAAAACCATTAAGCTTTCAAAGAAAATTCATGCTCATGATGAGAAGAATGAATGCAATATTGGTGACTTGGTTAAAATTGGTGAAGGTAAGCCAATTTCTAAGACTAAGGCTTGGCAACTCCTTGAAATTATTGAGCGTGCTGAGTAGAGAGAGGTATTGATAGGGTCGCTTCTTCAGGACCTTGGTCGCTAGAATAGCGCGGCTAATTTGGGAAATTAACTATCGGTGCGGCATTATTGGTGATATAATCCCGCGCCTATTTTACAAGTAGTTAGGTGATTTTTAGCGAAATTACAGTGTTTATGTTGGAGAAACTTAAATGATTCAGATGCAAACGGTGTTAGAGGTTGCTGACAATAGTGGCGCTAGAAAAGTAATGTCCATCAAAGTGCTGGGCGGATCGCACCGTCGTTATGCACGAGTTGGTGACATTATTAAGGTTGCTATTAAAGAAGCCATCCCTCGCGGTAAAGTGAAAAAAGGTGATGTGGTTAACGCAGTGGTGGTACGAACTCGCAAGGGCGTGCGCCGTAATGATGGTTCAGTGATCCGTTTTGATGATAATGCGGCGGTATTGCTTAACAATCAAAACCAGCCAATAGGAACACGTATTTTTGGGCCAATTACTCGTGAACTGCGCGAGTCATTTATGAAGATTATTTCTTTGGCTCCAGAAGTTTTATAAGGGTTAAGTGAATGAAACGAGCAATAAACAAACAAGCATTAAAATGCCGAATTAAGCAAGGCGATGAAGTTGTCGTTATAGCTGGTAAAGATAAAGGTAAACGCGGCACAGTAAAACGTGTACTACGTAAGAATGACGCCGTTAAGTTACTTATCGAAGGTATTAACTTGGTGAAAAAGCATGTTAAGCCTAACCCGCAAAAGGGTGAGCAGGGCGGCATCGTTAGCAAAGAGGCTTTTATTAACGTTTCTAACGCTAAGATCTACAACACAGCAACCGGTAAAGGTGATCGTGTTGGTTACAAGCTGCTAGATGATGGGCGCAAGGTGCGATGTTTTAAATCAACTAGCGAATTAATTGACGCTGAATAAAGAGTATTGAGTTATGGCAAGGTTACAAGAACTTTACAACGACAAAATTAAACAAGCGCTTAAAGAGCAACTTGGCTTTAAGTCTATCATGGAAGTCCCTAAGGTGACTAAAATCACTCTAAATATGGGCTTGGGCGAAGCGGTAGGCGATAAGAAAATTTTAGAGCGTGCGCTTGCAGATATGACAACAATCGCGGGTCAAAAGGCTATTACAACTTATGCTCGTAAATCTATCGCTAACTTTAAAGTTCGTGAAGGTTGGCCTTTGGGTTGCAAAGTAACGTTGCGCAAAGAAAAAATGTATGAGTTTTTGGATCGATTAATTTCAATTGCTATTCCACGTATCCGAGATTTTCGTGGTTTTTCTGCGAAATCTTTTGATGGTCAAGGCAACTACAGCTTGGGTTTGAAAGAACAAATTGTTTTCCCTGAAATTGATTACGATAAGATCGATAAATTACGCGGTCTTGATATTACAATTACAACATCAGCAAAAAATGACGAAGAAGCAAAAGCGTTGTTGGCTGCGTTTAAATTTCCATTTAAAGAAAAAGCTTGAGGGAGTGTAAATGGCTAAGGTTTCAATGATACAACGAGAAAGAAAGCGCGAAAAAACAGTTAAGCGCTTTGCAAGTAAAGCTGCAGAGCTTAAAGAAACAGCGCGACAAGGTTACAAAGCTGATGATGGTTCAGCTTGGGATGCTTTAGAAGCTCTTGCTAAGCTGCCTCGCAATGCAAGTCGTTGCCGTTTGCAGCGTCGTTGTCATAGTTGTGGTCGCCCACATGCAGTTTATAGAAAGTTTGGCTTATGCCGTATCTGCTTGCGTAAATACGCAATGCAGGGATTGGTTCCCGGTGTTGAAAAGTCAAGTTGGTAATTAATAGGATAGATGAGGTTATAAAAGCGAATGAGTATGCAAGACCCAATAGCTGATATGTTAACGAGAATTCGTAATGCTCAGCTTGTCTCAAAAGAAGAAGTATCGATGCCGTCTTCAAAGCTAAAAGTAGCTATTGCTGACGTACTGAAAACGGAAGGTTATATCGCTGATTACGCGGTTATGGGTGACGCTAAGCCTAGCTTGACGATTCAGTTAAAGTATTTTGAAGGTAAGCCAGTTATTGCTTTGTTGAAACGCATTAGCAAACCTGGTTTACGTATTTATAAAAAAGCAGATGAGTTACCTAAGGTGCTAGGTGGGCTTGGTGTAGCGATTGTTTCGACCCCTCAGGGTGTAATGTCGGATCGTGCTGCCCGTGCTGCTGGTGTTGGTGGCGAAGTATTGTGCTTCGTTGAGTAGGAGAATAAAGAATGTCACGCGTAGCGAAAAGTCCGATTGAATTGCCTACTGGTGTTGAACTTAATCAACAAGGGCAAATGCTTACAATCAAAGGACCTAAAGGTCAGTTACAACACTCTATGCATCCCTTTGTGAGCTTAGAGCAAGAAGGGAATGTGGTTAGAATTATTGCTAACCCTGATTTGCCAGAGCAATCAGGTTCAAAAAACGCAATCAAGCAAAGTGTTACTGCGCTTGCAGGTACTACACGTTCGATCATCAACAACCATGTGGTCGGTGTTTCGCAAGGGTTTGAAAAACAACTTAAAATGGTTGGTGTAGGTTATCGTGCACAGATGCAGGGTAACAAGCTTAATATTTCAGCTGGTTTTTCACATCCTGTTCACTTTGATGTGCCAGAAGGAATCACTATTGAAACGCCTAGCCAAACTGAAATTGTGATTAAAGGTAGTGATAAACAGAAAGTAGGCCAAGTGGCTGCTAACATTCGTGCAATTCGTCCACCTGAACCTTACAAGGGTAAAGGGATTCGTTATGCAGACGAACAAATTAGTTTGAAAGAAACTAAAAAGAAATAGGGTAGGAAGATGAAGACAAAGAAACAAGCAAGACTACGCCGTGCTAAAAAGGCTCGGGCTAAAATTTCTGAGCTTAAAATGCCACGTTTAAGTGTGCACAAAACAGCGCAGCATATTTATGTACAGCTAATTTCAGCCGATGGCGATAAGACGTTAGCAAGTGCTTCAACAGTAGAGAAGGCATTGCGCAGTAGTGCAACGGGTAACTGTGAGGCTGCAGCTAAAGTAGGCGCACTATTAGCTGAGCGTGCTAAAGAAGTAGGAATTGCTAAGGTGGCGTTTGACCGCTCTGGATTTAAGTTTCATGGTCGAGTAAAGGCATTAGCCGATGCAGCTCGTGAAGCTGGCATAGACTTCTAACGAGGAAAGTATAAGTAATGACGAACTCTGAACAACAAACGAACCAAGTTGAATTAGATAGCCGAATTGTTGATATTCGCCGTACGACTAAAGTGGTAAAAGGTGGTCGTGATTTTAGTTTTGCCGCTGTTGGTGTGGTTGGTGATGGCAATTGCCGAGTTGGCTATGGTCGAGGTAAAGCAAAAGAAGTAACTATTGCAATCCAAAAAGCCACTGATAGCGCGCGTCGTAATATGAAACGAGTGCACCTAGCTAATGGCACGATTCAACACCCTATCCAAGCAAGCCATGGTGCTACAACAGTAATAATGTTTCCGGGCGCTGAAGGTAGCGGTATTATTGCTGGTGGTGCTATGCGTGACTTATTTGAAGTAATTGGAATGCGTAATATCTCAGCTAAAATCATTGGTTCAGCTAACCCAAGTAACGTATTAGAAGCAACGTTAAAAGGTTTGTTGGAGATGGAATCGCCAGAGAGTATTGCGCGTAAGCGTGGTAAAACAGTAGAAGAAATTATAGGGTAAGACGATGGCTAACACACAAGAAAAGAAACTACGAGTTACTTTGGTGCGTAGCACTAATGGTCGTACACAACGGCATAAAGATTGCGTGCGCGGTTTGGGTTTGCGTCGCATAAACCATACAGTTGAATTACAAGATACCCCTAGTATCCGTGGCATGATTACTAAAGTTAACTATCTATTAAACGTTGAAGAAATTTAGCCACTATTAAAGCTTATTGAGGAACGAGGAAATGCACCTTAACACACTAAAACCAGCAGCAGGTTCAAAATCAGAAGCAAAACGAGTTGGCCGAGGTATTGGCTCTGGCTTAGGCAAAACCTGTGGTCGCGGCCATAAAGGTCAGCATGCACGCTCGGGCGGTTACCACAAGGTTGGTTTTGAGGGTGGTCAAATGCCTTTGCAACGTCGTTTACCTAAGTTTGGTTTCCGTTCTCGTATCGCGCGTTACTCAGAAGAAGTTCGCCTTTATGAACTAGCGAAGCTGGATGTTGATGTTATTAACCTGGATTCTTTAAAAGCAGCTAAGCTTGTCTCTAAAGATGTTAAAAAGGTCAAAATTATCGCGCAAGGCGAAATTAAAAAAGCCCTAACTATTGGTGCTGATGTCCGAGTAACAAAAGGAGCACGTGCCGCTATCGAAGCTTGTGGCGGTAAGGTTGAGGCATAAGCATGGCGAAAGCACCCGCTTTAAATAGCAAACCAGGAAAAAACGGTGGCCTAAAAGAGCTTAAGCAACGATTGTTGTTTTTAGTGATAGCCTTATTAGTCTTTCGCATTGGTTCCTACATTCCTGTGCCAGGACTTGATCCAGCTAAGTTGGCTCAGTTATTTCATAATCAACACAATAACATCATTGGTATGTTTAATGTGTTTTCTGGTGGCGCATTATCACGCTTTACTATTTTTGCTTTAGGGATTATGCCTTATATTTCGGCATCGATTATTATGCAGTTGTTTTCGTCGATCGTTCCTTCTTTAGAGCAGCTAAAGAAAGAAGGTGAGTCAGGGCAGCGGAAGATGAATCAATACACTCGTTATGGGACGTTGATTTTAGCGTTATTCCAAGCGGTCGGTATTACTAAGATGCTAGTTAGTCATGGTATCGCTCTTAACCCTAACTTATCGTTCTATTTCATTGCGACCGTCACATTAATTACTGGAACCATGTTTTTGATGTGGTTAGGTGAGCAAATTACAGAACGTGGTGTTGGTAATGGTATTTCCATGATTATCTTTGCTGGGATTGTTTCTAACTTCCCAGGCGCAATTGGTCGTACTTTAGTACAGGTTCGCCAAGGGCAAATGGAAATGATCACTTTATTCTTGATTGTTGCAATTGTAGTTATAGTGACTGCCGTAGTGGTCTTTATTGAGCGTGGTCAGCGTCGTATTAAAATTAATTACGCACAACGCCAAGCTGGGCGCCGTATGTATGCCGCACAATCAACGCACTTACCATTGAAAATGAACATGTCTGGTGTTATTCCACCAATCTTTGCTTCAAGTATTATCTTGTTCCCGGCAAGTTTGGCGCAGTGGTTTGGCCATGGTCAAGGTATATTAGGTAGCATCGCTTTTATGCTACAGCCAGGACATCCTGCTTATATGATTATCTATGCTGTAGCGATTGTATTTTTCTGTTTCTTTTATACTGCGGTTGTTTTCAACCCAAGAGAAACGGCTGATAATTTGAAAAAATCAGGCGCCTTTATTCCAGGTATTCGACCAGGTGAGCAAACAGCAAACTATATCGATGGTGTGATGTCTCGGTTAACTTTGTTTGGCGCTATCTATTTAATTTTGGTTTCTTTGTTGCCGCAGTTGCTAATGGATATTTGGAACGTTCCTTTCTTCTTTGGTGGAACTTCCTTGCTGATCGTAGTAGTGGTTGTGATGGACTTTATGGCGCAGCTGCAGTCGCATTTGATGTCAAATCAATATGACTCTCTGATGAAAAAATCTAGCTTGCGTGGTAAGCGGGTTTAATTTCAGGCAGATAGGGTGCTGGAAAAAAAGCCTTTTTTTAAAGAGGGGATTTGTAGCTCGGATTGAGAGCACGAAGTGCTCGATAATCCGGGGCAAAGTTTAGTATTAACCCCGGATTATCAGGCGTTACACGCCTTCAATCCGGGCTACCGGTCTGATGGCAGTAAGTAAAGGCGAAAGCTTGGGGTGGTTGAGCCGAGGTGGGAGTAACCCCAAAAAGGCCAAAAAAATGCTTTTAAAACAAGGGTAAACACTATAAAATATTGCGCCTTGCTAGTAACTAAAGCACAAGATTAAAGAGGAAAGTAGCATGAAAGTAAGAGCATCAGTGAAAAAAAGGTGCAGAAACTGCAAAATAATTAAGCGAAATGGCTCGTTCCGGGTTATTTGTAAGGAAAAGAAGCATAAACAACGCCAAGGCTAATTGGCTTTAACAGTCAGTGAGGCTATGCCCCTGACAAGATAGAGAAATGAGGAGTAGAGAATGGCGCGTATCGCCGGTGTAAATTTACCAACCCAAAAGCATGTTGTGATTGGTTTGACTGCTATCTATGGCATTGGTCGTAAGACAGCGCAAGATCTTTGTGCTAAATCCAATGTAAAACCAGAGACCAAAGTGGGCGAGTTGAGTGAAGCTGAGCTTGATTCGTTGCGTGAGACAATTGGTGAGTATCAAATTGAAGGTGATTTACGCCGTGAAGTCTCTATGAATATTAAGCGTTTAATGGAGCTTGGTAGCTATTGTGGTATTCGTCACCGCCGAGGCTTGCCAACTCGTGGACAACGTACAAAAACTAATGCAAAAACTCGCAAGGGTAAGAAGAGGAAATAGGAAGCTATGGCTGTCGCAAAAACTACTGCAAAAACTCGAAAAAAGGCAAAACGCCAAGTTGTTGATGGCGTAGCACATATCAAAGCTACGTTTAATAACACGATTATTACTATTTCAGATCGCCAAGGTAATGCTATTGCTTGGTCTAGTGCAGCTAGCTGTGGTTTTAGGGGGGCTCGTAAAAGCACACCTTATGCAGCACAGATTGCTGCAGAAGCAGTAGCAGCAAGCGCAATGGAAAAGTATGGTTTGAAAAACGTTGATGTACGTTTAAAAGGCCCTGGTCCCGGCCGTGAGTCAGCAATTCGTCAACTACAAGTAGCTGGCTTAAAAATACTATCAATTGAAGATATCACAGGCATTCCGCACAATGGTTGCCGCGATCCTAAGAAACGAAGGGTATAAGCAATGGCAAGAGATTTGAGCCCAAGAGGCCGTTTACAAAAACGTGAACAACAAGATTTAGGTTTATTCAGTGGGGTAACTTCGCTAGAAGCTAAGCATAAGACAGGCGTAGGTCCTGGTCATCACGGCGCGCGTCGTGGCAAGCTGTCTGATTATGGTAAGCAGCTACGTGCTAAGCAAATGGTTAAGAGACTTTACGGGGTATTAGAGAAACAATTCCGTAACTACTTTAAAGAAGCCTTTAGTGCTAAAGGTTCAACTGGTGAAAACTTGCTTCGTTTACTTGAGCAGCGTTTAGATAACGTTGTTTATCGTATGGGTTTTGCCCGTACTCGTAAGGAAGCTCGTCAAATGGTTTCTCATTGTAGTATTTCAGTAAATGGCTCAAAGGTAAATATTCCCTCTTACCGAGTTAAGCCAGGTGATATTGTTTCTGTACGTGAACGTTGTAAGGCGCAGTTGCGCATTAAAGAAGCTTTAGAGCTATCTAAGCAACGTATGCCATCAGAGTGGATTGAGGTTGATGCCGGTAAAATGGAAGGTACGTTTAAAGCAATTCCTGAGCGTAGTGATTTGCCAGCTGAAATCAATGAGCAACTTATTGTAGAGTTGTATTCGAAGTAATCTAATTGTAGAGGTTAGGACACTATGTCTAATGATGCTTACCAGTTTTTAACGCCACAAAAAATTAACGTTGAAACAGTTTCACAAACACTGTCTAAAATTGTTTTGGAGCCTTTTGAGCGAGGTTTCGGACATACGTTAGGTCATACATTGCGACGTATATTATTGTCTTCTATGCCAGGCTGTGCAGTGACAGACGTCAAGATCAAGGGCGTTGATCATGAATACAGTGCGTTAGACGGCGTTAAAGAAGATGTGATTGAAATTTTACTTAACTTAAAAGAGCTTGCTATCAAACTTGAAGATCGTGATAGTGCTCTATTAACGCTAAGCAAAAAAGGCCCTGGTGTGGTTACAGCAGCTGATATTAAGGCAGATCACGCTATTGAAATTTTGAACCCAGATCATGTTATTGCCCACCTTGGTGATGAAGGTGAGCTAGAGATGGAAATGGAAATTCGAGTTGGTAAAGGTTATGAGCCAGCTTCATTGCGCCAAAGTGATGAGGAAGACCGCAAGATTGGGTATTTGCAATTGGATGCGACATACAGTCCTGTTAAGCGAGTTTCTTATGCAGTGGAAAGTGCGCGTGTTGAGCAGCGAACAGATTTGGATAAATTAGTTATCACTTTAGAAACGGATGGTTCATTAAATCCTGAAGAAGCTGTGCGTCGTTCAGCAACGATTTTACAACATCAGTTACGTGCGTTTGTTAACTTAGATAGCAGTATCTTACAAGAGCCTGAAAAAATTGAGGATGAAATTGACCCTGTATTGTTACGTCCTGTTGAGGATCTTGAGCTAACAGTACGTTCGGCTAACTGTTTGAAAGCAGAGTCAATTCAGTATATTGGTGATTTAGTTCAGCGTACGGAAACTGACTTGTTAAAAACTCCGAACCTTGGTAAGAAATCACTAAATGAGATTAAAGATGTGTTGGCTTCACGTGGTCTATCATTGGGCATGCGTTTGGATAACTGGCCACCATCATTTTTGAAACTAAAAGACGATAAATAAAAGGGTAGTATTATGCGTCATCGTAAATCAGGTCGATCACTAAATAGAGCAAGCAGCCATCGTAAAGCAATGTTGCGTAATATGACTGCTTCATTGTTTGAGCATGAGCTCATTAAAACTACTCACGCTAAGGCGAAAGAATTGCGTCGAGTTGCTGAACCATTAATTACTTTAGCAAAAGAAGATAGTGTTGCTAATCGCCGTTTAGCATTCGATCGCTTGCGTAGTAAAACGATGGTGAAAAAATTATTTGAAACTATTGGCCCTCGCTCAGCTAAACGTCCAGGCGGTTACTTACGCATTTTAAAGTGTGGCTTCCGTCATAGTGATAATGCGCCAATGGCCTACGTTGAATGGGTTGATCGTGAGCGTGCTAACGAAGAGTAAGTTGCTTTAAATTATATTGATTCAAACAAAAGCCCTGCATTGCAGGGCTTTTTGTCTTTTTGAAAAAAATCCGGGTTACGCGCTGCAGAACGGGTGGCACGAATCGAGGGCTCCTAGCCAGGATACAGTAGACAGGGAGCAGGTGGCAGGGTTTAAATAGTCTATATACATACCTCGGGCCTTCTAAACAAAGAACTCGCATCCTGATTACAGGGGCATTGTTGCATAAATGGCAGAACAAACTAGCTAGCTCAACTTAAACTGATCTGTGTGTTGCTTTTGCGTAAGTAAAGCGCAGCGTAGCGAGCCATGAAGCAAAAGCAACACGCAAATCAGCAGGGCAAAGTGTGAAAAATAATTTATGCAATAACGCCGATTATAGGCAGGGCTCACTGGCCCGCAAAGGGCTTGAAAAATATGAAACTCGGTTTGCCCATAGATTTTGTTGTGATTCAAAATTAAGGATAACAGTCATGAAAGAGCGATTTGCTGTTCCTCCAGCAGTTTATGTGGTGTTGTTTAGGCATCAGGTGATGGACAGTCAGTATGAGATTTTATTAATGCGCCGCGCGAATACCGGGTATATGGATGGACGCTGGGGATTACCTGCAGGACACCTAGACCCTAATGAAAGTTTGATAGGAGGAGCCGCTAGAGAGCTTAAAGAAGAGGCTGGTGTTTCTTTAACAGAAAATGATTTAGAGCTGGTGCACGTTGCTCATACTGCGCCTGAAAAGCCTAACGATCACAAAGACCAACGTATCGATTTCTACTTTAAAGCTATCTTGCCCGAGGGAGCTGTTCCAAGCATAAAGGAGCCACATAAATGTGATGGAATGGCTTGGTATAGCCTTAACTCTTTACCCGATAACGTTGTCCCGCGCGTCTTAAGCGCACTAGAGGATATTAGTTCTAAGAAAATGTTTTCCGAGCATGGCTGGGATTTAGCTTAAGAGTAGGGTATTGTTGCATAAGTTATTTTTGTGCTTAAATTTATATTTTGTTTACTGATTTGCGTATTGCTTTTGCGTAAGTAAAGCGCAGCGTAGCGAGCTATGAAGGAAAAGCAATACGCAAATCAGCTTAACCCGGCTCGTTTGTCGTACTTTTCCTATTTAGTTAGCCCTGAAAAATTCCTTGATGGCCTTGGCTATAAACAATCCGTATTTTTCACGATGAATTAATTTTTTTATCCCTGTTATTCTGAAAGAGACCCTGAAAAAAGTCAGGTTTAACTAAATAACTGTAGGAGTCTATATGATAAGTATCATACCTGATAAAGCTGTTTATACCGTTAATTCAGAGGTTTTAATGCGTGCCCGTGGAATCATAAAAGGCGATGAGACAATGGCAGATGCATTAGAACGTACCACCTTTGCACTATTCGATATGGATAGAGAAATGAATGGTGGTATAGAAGATAATGAATTTCAAGAAACAGCTATCTCATTAATTAATGATGCCACGATTATCTATGGGACACCTGTGCTTACCAATGCCGGGCGAGAGGCGCAGATAACAGCTGCTTGTACTGTGCTGCCAATGACTTTAAATAATGGCAAAGTAAACCTTGCACGTTTTAGAGTGGACTCTATGGGGGCTTTGAGTAAAGCAGTTGGTACTGGTTACGATTTGTCAGAGCTAGATGATCCTTCAATAGCTTTGTTGGAGTTAAATGCTGTTTTAGATGAAATTAATCAAGATCTTATATCGAAAAATAAAAGACCCGTTGCAAGCATGGCAACTCTTAGGGCAGATCACCCAAAGATTATTGAGCTAGTGCGCCATCCTTTCTGTAAATTCCATTGACTTGCTGAAAATAAGCAGGCGACTCAGTCAGATTAGAAATTCCTTTTAAGGTAAACTTAACCAAAAAAGAGGAATGACAATGAGCTGCTATAAAAATGAGAACTTAATCGAAGAAGCCATACATGTTTTAGCGATGGAGGGGTTTGAAGCTTTACCTAAGCTTGTCTCCAGGTTGATGAATGAGGCTATGTTAATAGAAAGGGAGCGCCATTTAAATGCCAGTCCTTATGAGCGAACTGGCGATAGAAACGGATATGCGAACGGCTTTAAACCAAGGTTAATTAACACAGGTCAAGGTCAGCTTGAGCTACAGATACCGCAGGTTAGAGACTCCAATGAAGCCTTCTATCCATCAGTCTTAGAGCGAGGTGTACGCTCTGATAGAGCACTTAAGCTGGCTGTCGCTGAAATGTATGTGCATGGGGTTTCCACGCGCAAAGTTGAAAAGGTGCTAAAGCAACTCTGTGGAACAGATATTTCAAGCACAGAGGTAAGCCGTTGCGCTAAATTGTTGGATGAAGATTTAAAGAAATGGCGAAATAAGCCGTTAGGAAAGATAAAATATCTTTGGCTAGATGCACGTTATGAGAAGGTGCGCACTAGCGGCACAGTACAAGACTGTGCGGTATTGATAGCCTATGGCTTTGATGAATCAACCGGCAAGAGAACAGTGCTAGGTGTTTCTGTTGCGTTATCAGAGGCTGAGGTACATTGGCGTGATTTTCTTCAGCAGTTGGTTGAGCGAGGTATACATGGTATTGAGTTGATTACTAGCGACGCTCATACTGGCCTAAAAGCCGCTAGAAGAGCTGTGTTCCCCAGTGTTCCTTGGCAACGCTGCCAATTTCATTTGCAGCAAAATGCTCAGGCTCACATACCAAAGCGCTCAATGAAGGAACCAGTAGCTGAGGAGATTACAGCTATATTTAATGCCTCAAACATTCATGAGTCGGAAAGACTATTGGCTATGGCGGTAGATAAATATCAGCAAACAGCACCAGAGCTTTCTTCTTGGTTGGAAGTGAATATACCGGAGGGCTTAGTAGTGATGAACTTTGACAGGCCGCATCAAAAAAGATTAAGAACCAGTAACATAGCTGAGCGCGTAAACAGAGAGGTAAAAAGAAGGACGCATACAGTTGGAATTTTCCCTAATACTGAATCGTGCCTAAGGCTCGTATCAGCTGTTTTAGTGGAAATTGATGACCAGTGGAGCGGATCACCTAGATACTTAAGTTGAAGTGAATAATAAGGCTTCATAGGGTTTTAGGATAGATCATTCTTGTTCTTATTAACGAGATATAATTGCTATTACCTAAAAGTTAATAATTTATTTTGAGAGGAGAAAAATTTGAGGTATAAATAATTTTTTAGATTGATTAGCATAATTAATTTAAGATATTATGCGATGAGACAGGTACAATAGAGTGCCATTTAGAATTTTAAAGGTTTTTCTAAGTACTGAAGTTGGTTTTTACAGACAAAATAACGCTCTATCATTATTGACTTTATTAGAGCGAAACGTGAAGTGGATTTTGCAAAGTGGAGATTTAACATTTCTATTTTTGTTACAGAAGAGCTCTTTAAGGCGGCACAGCTGGCCAAAGTTGGTCGTTAGTTGATAATGAAGGGGCCTTTGTTGATAGCGTTAGCGCTAAAGCATTACTTAAAGAGATAGCAGACTGTGCGCATTATTGTGGTGAACCAGGAATACTATTTAAAGATAGAGTTGAGTATGATAACCCAACGCCACAGTGGGAGTATAAAAGTACAGCACCCTGTGCAGAAGTAGCGATGGCTCCTGGAGAGGCTTGTCAATTCAGTTATGTGAATCTGGCGAGGTTTGCTAAGGATGGAGAATTTAACCAGAAGAAGTTTTGTAAAACAGTTGAGGTGTTGACTCGCCTCCTTGATGCATCGGTAGAGTATACCATTCAAAATGCAAACGATGATTTGGTGCTTCCATTGGTTCGCATGAAAAGAAGAATTGGTGTGGGTATCACTGGTTTTGCAGACTTACTCATTCAGTTAGGTATCCCTTATGATGATGAAAGGGCTGTTTTGTTAGCTTCAAAAATATCAGAGCTGTTAGATTATCATTCAAAAAAAATGTCGGTGGAGCTTGCCTTATGTCGTGGGGCTTTTCCAGCTTATGCAAAAAGTCGCTATAAGGATCAAGACTGGGTGAGGCGCAAGCATCATAAGATGACAGGGGTCATTGAAGAAGAGCTGTGGAATGAACTATATAAAAAAATCCTAAATAAAGGAGTTAGACATGCTTCGACTACCTCTATGCCTCCAACGGGTACAAGTAGCACAATTGCTAACTCATCAAAAAGCTTAGAGCCTCATTTTGCCCTTAAAGATCACTTGGGCCGCGTCCATAACGTTGTGGTTGCGCTTTACATGATCAGATTGAATGTGTTAACCAAAAGAAAATGATTTTGAAGCATATTGAAGAACAGAGCGTTTGCAGCGATGAGGTTTTATCACAAGCCCCTTTTTTAAAAACAGCTAGGCAAGTTTCACCAGCGCAGCATTTAGCAATTCAAGATGGATTTCAAGGTTTTTTAGATGACTCTATTGCTAAGACAATCAACTTACCTGAGTCGGCTTCAATTGATTGTGTGTTGAGCTCTATTTGGTATGCTTATAATTTTGGTCTCAAGGGAGTGGCAGTATTTCTTGATAACTGCCTGTCACAACGTAAAGGGGGGGAGTGTAAGTCCTAAAGCTTTTAACGTAGAATTTCCACCAACTTCAAATCTGGTTACAGGTGAACTGGTCAATGGTTAATACCTTTACGCAGGAACAGGCTCAAACTATCGTTAGCAAGCTTGAAACGGTGCTCAAAGAGCTAGGGGAGGGTTTAAGAGTACAAGAGCAAAGTATCGAGTTTACCCATAAAGCTAACAGACCTTCTGCGAAACTAAATACTGGGCGAGCTTATGCTCGTTTGTAGTTTTAGAATCCGGCTTGAAGATTGAGAATCCCAGCAATAATATTAAATCTCATATTGTGTTTTCTGCGAAAATTCCTATACACCTCCCCAAGAATGCGGAATTTTTTAAATTTTGAGAATTGATGTTCAACCCTAATACGGATCTTGCTGTGATTACGGTTATCCTCTTTTTGTTGAGTAGTTAATTTGCCGCCTTTGGGCTTTTTATGAGGTAAGTTAACCAAGGGGTCAGTATGTTGAATTCCTTGGTATCCTAGATCAGCATATTTTTCTGCTGGTGGCAGTGGGCTGCCACGTTGTCGGATCTTAATATCATGAACCCTCCCAGGCATTGTTTGAGAGACGTTGATTATTTTTCCGGATGTACTCATTGCTATCTCCACCTTTTGAGTATGTCTTTTCTTTTTACCAGAATAATAATCTTTACGTGGCTTCTTCTTTTTGGGGCGCTGAATAGGCTGCTCCGTTACATCCATTAATATAGCGCAAACCGCATCTTCTGTTAGGGTTCTGTCTTTTTTAATATGAATATGCTTGGCCACTAAGGGTTCTAAGCGTTTAAATAAGCGGCAGACATTACTGTCATCCAAACCAACAAAGTAACCTAAGAATTCATGTGTTACATAAGTGCGATAGTACATCATGAGAAGCAAAAGGCGATCATGGTGCGTGGTGAGTTTCGGGCGCCTTCCCAGCTTACTAAACTCATCATCAAGTGATGACTTCACTTGTTGGTGTATCGTTTCAAAATCATCAAGGGTCAAACCAGTTAACTTTTTAAAAATACGCGGGCGGTTACTGAGTTGCTGATAGCTTAATAGCATATGCCTTTCCATGAATGATTATTAATCAGGCAATTATAAGCAAATTTTAGCTAGTTTCTAGAACTGCCCTTAGTTACGCAGAAGGTCTAACCGTATCCGTTCAATATCAGCATGATTTGAAAATAATTCAAAAAGTTCTTGACAGCTTTTTCGTGCAAATTTGGAAATTTTATATTGGAATCATCGTGTGTCATAAAAGCATGATGTGCGCTCTATAACAACGCTGTATGCTCGGATTATTTTTTCATCGATCAGGTTCATGGCTTAAAAATAATTTCAGCAGTACGGCCATCTGTGTGGGGAAAATTTACCTTTTCAAACCCGTGGTATACTCTTCCTATGAAAAAACAACCTGACAAATCAGTTTTAGCCGATCTCATTGTGAGATTTAATAATACTGTTACACCAACAGCACTAGAAACAGATTTTAGCAATGTATGTGAAAGTCAGGCTGAGAAAATCATAAAGCTAGAAGACAAGGTGCAATCGTTAAATAACGCATTAAATAAATATAAAGGTGAGCAAGGAAAGCCTAATGTTAGAAAGCAAACGCGCGCTAACAAGGACAAGGATCATTCCTCCGAGAAGGATAGAAAAGGAAATAAAACCAATAAAACTAGAAAGCCAAAATCTAGTAAAAAAAATCTCGAAGTCTCTAATACAGTGACACTAACAATTAATCCAGATTCGTTGCCCAGCGATGCTGTGCCAAATGGCTCTAAGAAAACACTTATCCAGGATATAAAAATTGCTGCTAATAACACTCTTTTTTTGCGCCAACAATATTACTCCCCTTCTGAAAACAAACACTATACAGCACCTCTGCCAACTGGTTATGAGGGCCAGTTCGGCCCTACTATTAAAAGCTGGACAAGCTTCCTAAATACTCAAGGTGGTATGACGCTAGAAAGCCTTGAGACATTTTATAAAACCGCCAACATAGATATTAGTAAATCAACCATCCATAGCTTCACAATTAAAACACCTACGATACTTGAGCCCGAGAAGGTAGAAGTTGTGAAGGCAGGTTTACAATCTACGAACTACCAGCACCTAGATGACACCAACGCTAGAGAGGATGGGAAAAACCGTTATGTTAATGTATTGGGTAATGAGTATTATTCAGCTTACTTTACGCTGACCAGTAAAAGTCGATTAAGCGTCATTGAAATGTTAAGCAAAGACCACTTTGGGTTCACATTAAATGAGGCCGCTTTTAATTTACTGGCTACTATGAACTTACCCCACAAGGTAATCGAAAGCTTAAAGGTATTTCACTCATCGACTATCTTAAACAGTAAGGAGCTGGAAGTTATTCTTGATAAGGTATTAGGTGATAAAAAATTTCCAAAATATAGAAAGCTGATTACTGATGCGGCAGCTATCTCAACATATAGAAAGAGTCCTTATGCGATAGAAACACTCATTACCGATGATGCGCCACAGTTTAAGCTCATTACTGAATCACTCGCCTTGTGCTGGGTTCATGAGGGTAGGCATTATAAAAAGCTGACGCCAATTTTTAAGAAGCACCAAGACTCTGTTGACAGCTTCTTGGATAGGTTTTGGGATTATTATCATAAGCTCATTGAATATAAAAAGAACCCAGGGCAAGATGAGATAGATAAGCTATCCAATGAGTTTACTGAGTTATTCTCAACAATCACTGGCTACGAGAAACTAGATAAACAAATTGAGCTCACCTTAAAAAAGAAAAGGCAGCTATTGTTAGTGCTTACAAAAAACTATTCTATGCCTTCGCTAGCGGAATTAATTACCATCCGCTCATCACAGGCGCAGTAAACTAAAGAGAGCGCAGCATGAGCATCATGCTGAAATAAGACGGATACGTCTAACCCTTATGATCTGTTAACAAAATTAGATGTACATATTGAGAAGGTAATAGGCAAACGATTGGTTGATATAACTCCACATATCCCGGTGGTTGGTGAAGAGTCTGGTGGTGATCGTAGTCAATCAACGTATTGGCTTGTTGATCCAATTGATGGCACGATCCATTTTACAAGAGGTAGTCCATTTTACTCGATTATGCTGTCTTTAATTTCCACTTGGTAGGGTATAAACCTTCGCCTTTAGGCGGAAATGTCTTTAGCAAACCTATCACCAGCCAGAATGTGATGTATTAGAATCGCTTTTTATTTTTAATAAGGGAGCGATCTAAATGACTGGAGCAAACAACTATAGGAAAGGCGCGCATACGGTACTGGATTTAAAATATCAGATAGAGCGTTATTTTGTCTGTAAAAACCAACTTCAGTACTTAGAAAAACCTTTAAAATTCTAAATGGCACTCTATTGTACCTGTCTCATCGCATAATATCTTAAATTAATTATGCTAATCAATCTAAAAAATTATTTATACCTCAAATTTTTCTCCTCTCAAAATAAATTATTAACTTTTAGGTAATAGCAATTATATCTCGTTAATAAGAACAAGAATGATCTATCCTAAAACCCTATGAAGCCTTATTATTCACTTCAATTTAAGTATCTAGGTGATCCGCTCCACTGGTCATCAATTTCCACTAAAACAGCTGATACGAGCCTTAGGCACGATTCAGTATTAGGGAAAATTCCAACTGTATGCGCCCTTCTTTTTACCTCTCTGTTTACGCGCTCAGCTATGTTACTGGTTCTTAATCTTTTTTGATGCGGCCTGTCAAAGTTCATCACTACTAAGCCCTCCGGTATATTCACTTCCAACCAAGAAGAAAGCTCTGGTGCTGTTTGCTGATATTTATCTACCGCCATAGCCAATAGTCTTTCCGACTCATGAATGTTTGAGGCATTAAATATAGCTGTAATCTCCTCAGCTACTGGTTCCTTCATTGAGCGCTTTGGTATGTGAGCCTGAGCATTTTGCTGCAAATGAAATTGGCAGCGTTGCCAAGGAACACTGGGGAACACAGCTCTTCTAGCGGCTTTTAGGCCAGTATGAGCGTCGCTAGTAATCAACTCAATACCATGTATACCTCGCTCAACCAACTGCTGAAGAAAATCACGCCAATGTACCTCAGCCTCTGATAACGCAACAGAAACACCTAGCACTGTTCTCTTGCCGGTTGATTCATCAAAGCCATAGGCTATCAATACCGCACAGTCTTGTACTGTGCCGCTAGTGCGCACCTTCTCATAACGTGCATCTAGCCAAAGATATTTTATCTTTCCTAACGGCTTATTTCGCCATTTCTTTAAATCTTCATCCAACAATTTAGCGCAACGGCTTACCTCTGTGCTTGAAATATCTGTTCCACAGAGTTGCTTTAGCACCTTTTCAACTTTGCGCGTGGAAACCCCATGCACATACATTTCAGCGACAGCCAGCTTAAGTGCTCTATCAGAGCGTACACCTCGCTCTAAGACTGATGGATAGAAGGCTTCATTGGAGTCTCTAACCTGCGGTATCTGTAGCTCAAGCTGACCTTGACCTGTGTTAATTAACCTTGGTTTAAAGCCGTTCGCATATCCGTTTCTATCGCCAGTTCGCTCATAAGGACTGGCATTTAAATGGCGCTCCCTTTCTATTAACATAGCCTCATTCATCAACCTGGAGACAAGCTTAGGTAAAGCTTCAAACCCCTCCATCGCTAAAACATGTATGGCTTCTTCGATTAAGTTCTCATTTTTATAGCAGCTCATTGTCATTCCTCTTTTTTGGTTAAGTTTACCTTAAAAGGAATTTCTAATCTGACTGAGTCGCCTGCTTATTTTCAGCAAGTCAATGGAATTTACAGAAAGGATGGCGCACTAGCCTCAGCTAACGCAGCAAAGATATTAAACACCAAACGACCTTGTGGGTTCGTTGTATCAACTGGATCATTTAAACTGCATAGACCAATATTATTTTCCATAAGTTGCTGCACAAGATTAACTAAATTTTTAAGTGACCGGCCCAGTCGATCTAGCTTCCAAATAACCAATACGTCACCAGGTCTTAATTGATTAATCAGATTAGTTAAAATAGGGCGATCTGCTTTAACGCCACTGACTTTTTCTTCATAGATTCGCTCGCAACCAGCTTCCTCTAACCCAATGACTTGCAGATCTAAATTTTGCTCATGCGTACTAACTCTGGCATAGCCAATTTTCATTCAACTCTCCTAACTCTCAATAAGTACGGTTCGCGTTACTTAATAAACAGATAGTTCTGTAGACTTTGATTTTAAGGACCAGTATCTTATACTAAATTCGCGCTCATTGAGTAGCTAAAAATTAAGAGACTACGGGTTCATTAAAACGGTCGTTTTTTCGAACTAAGAAATTTAAAGGTTTGCAAGTATAACTATGAATATTTGGTTACCACTGTTCAGTATTATAGCTGCAGCAATTGGTGGATTTATTGGAACCTGGATCAGACTAAACTCCGAAAGAAGCAAGCATCTTTTTAATCACAAAATGACTATATATATTAAATTAATAGAAAGTTACCGAGATAGAGCGTTATTTTGTCTGTAAAAACCAACTTCAGTACTTAGAAAAACCTTTAAAATTCTAAATGGCACTCTATTGTACCTGTCTCATCGCATAATATCTTAAATTAATTATGCTAATCAATCTAAAAAATTAGACCTTCTGCGTAACTAAGGGCAGTTCTAGAAACTAGCTAAAATTTGCTTATAATTGCCTGATTAATAATCATTCATGGAAAGGCATATGCTATTAAGCTATCAGCAACTCAGTAACCGCCCGCGTATTTTTAAAAAGTTAACTGGTTTGACCCTTGATGATTTTGAAACGATACACCAACAAGTGAAGTCATCACTTGATGATGAGTTTAGTAAGCTGGGAAGGCGCCCGAAACTCACCACGCACCATGATCGCCTTTTGCTTCTCATGATGTACTATCGCACTTATGTAACACATGAATTCTTAGGTTACTTTGTTGGTTTGGATGACAGTAATGTCTGCCGCTTATTTAAACGCTTAGAACCCTTAGTGGCCAAGCATATTCATATTAAAAAAGACAGAACCCTAACAGAAGATGCGGTTTGCGCTATATTAATGGATGTAACGGAGCAGCCTATTCAGCGCCCCAAAAAGAAGAAGCCACGTAAAGATTATTATTCTGGTAAAAAGAAAAGACATACTCAAAAGGTGGAGATAGCAATGAGTACATCCGGAAAAATAATCAACGTCTCTCAAACAATGCCTGGGAGGGTTCATGATATTAAGATCCGACAACGTGGCAGCCCACTGCCACCAGCAGAAAAATATGCTGATCTAGGATACCAAGGAATTCAACATACTGACCCCTTGGTTAACTTACCTCATAAAAAGCCCAAAGGCGGCAAATTAACTACTCAACAAAAAGAGGATAACCGTAATCACAGCAAGATCCGTATTAGGGTTGAACATCAATTCTCAAAATTTAAAAAATTCCGCATTCTTGGGGAGGTGTATAGGAATTTTCGCAGAAAACACAATATGAGATTTAATATTATTGCTGGGATTCTCAATCTTCAAGCCGGATTCTAAAACTACAAACGAGCATAAGCTCGCCCAGTATTTAGTTTCGCAGAAGGTCTATTATTTATACCTCAAATTTTTCTCCTCTCAAAATAAATTATTAACTTTTAGGTAATAGCAATTATATCTCGTTAATAAGAACAAGAATGATCTATCCTAAAACCCTATGAAGCCTTATTATTCACTTCAACTTAAGTATCTAGGTGATCCGCTCCACTGGTCATCAATTTCCACTAAAACAGCTGATACGAGCCTTAGGCACGATTCAGTATTAGGGAAAATTCCAACTGTATGCGTCCTTCTTTTTACCTCTCTGTTTACGCGCTCAGCTATGTTACTGGTTCTTAATCTTTTTTGATGCGGCCTGTCAAAGTTCATCACTACTAAGCCCTCCGGTATATTCACTTCCAACCAAGAAGAAAGCTCTGGTGCTGTTTGCTGATATTTATCTACCGCCATAGCCAATAGTCTTTCCGACTCATGAATGTTTGAGGCATTAAATATAGCTGTAATCTCCTCAGCTACTGGTTCCTTCATTGAGCGCTTTGGTATGTGAGCCTGAGCATTTTGCTGCAAATGAAATTGGCAGCGTTGCCAAGGAACACTGGGGAACACAGCTCTTCTAGCGGCTTTTAGGCCAGTATGAGCGTCGCTAGTAATCAACTCAATACCATGTATACCTCGCTCAACCAACTGCTGAAGAAAATCACGCCAATGTACCTCAGCCTCTGATAACGCAACAGAAACACCTAGCACTGTTCTCTTGCCGGTTGATTCATCAAAGCCATAGGCTATCAATACCGCACAGTCTTGTACTGTGCCGCTAGTGCGCACCTTCTCATAACGTGCATCTAGCCAAAGATATTTTATCTTTCCTAACGGCTTATTTCGCCATTTCTTTAAATCTTCATCCAACAATTTAGCGCAACGGCTTACCTCTGTGCTTGAAATATCTGTTCCACAGAGTTGCTTTAGCACCTTTTCAACTTTGCGCGTGGAAACCCCATGCACATACATTTCAGCGACAGCCAGCTTAAGTGCTCTATCAGAGCGTACACCTCGCTCTAAGACTGATGGATAGAAGGCTTCATTGGAGTCTCTAACCTGCGGTATCTGTAGCTCAAGCTGACCTTAACCTGTGTTAATTAACCTTGGTTTAAAGCCGTTCGCATATCCGTTTCTATCGCCAGTTCGCTCATAAGGACTGGCATTTAAATGGCGCTCCCTTTCTATTAACATAGCCTCATTCATCAACCTGGAGACAAGCTTAGGTAAAGCTTCAAACCCCTCCATCGCTAAAACATGTATGGCTTCTTCGATTAAGTTCTCATTTTTATAGCAGCTCATTGTCATTCTGTTACGTCTATCTTTATTTAGGGGAATTGAGCTAGTTTTATCTCATAATAAACAAGGTTTTTAGTAACCTATCAAGGTAAAATAACTTGATATAAAAACTATAGTGAAATTAGTCATGCGCAGAATCATAAAAGCGATTAAAAGCCTGAGTGATTACCTGATCCTGCTGAAAAAAAATCCAGAGCTACTAAGGCCAGAGCAGTGCAGCCATTGCGGTGCAGGTGGACTATGGTCACATGGATCATATGATCGAAAACCAGATAGGAACCCAGGTAAAGGACGCTCTTTAAATCCCACCCCTGTTTTGAGATTTTATTGTCATCAATGTAAACGTACTTGTTCAACCCTACCTGAGATACTTTCTCCAAAGCGTTGGTATTGCTGGTCAGTTCAGCAGGCAGTGTTAATGAGCGTGCTCCTGGGAAAAGTATTAGCTCATCAGGTCAGGAGCAAGGTGTTAGTCGACACACCGTTGCTAGGTGGTTTCACTGGTTGGTTGACCACTTCGTTGATTACTCCTTCCATATCAAAGCACATCCGTTGTGGTTACAGCTTGGGCGACATAGTGATCCACAAGCGTTTTGGTTGGCCTGCCTTGGTGAGCATGATTTATCGAGCATCATGCTTTTTCTTAACAACACAGGAGTGAGCATCCCATAATTAATTAACGTGAAAAAAAGTTGAGATGGATATTTTCTGTAAACCTCACGACCCCACACAGTTTGAGCGTAGCATTCTCAACTCAAGTTGTGATTAACTCATTGCAAGTAGTTAAATCACACAGGAATTGCAAAATGACCAAGCCCATTCACCCAACAGCACTGTTTCGCCTAAGTGTTTTAGGTGAGCTATGTAGCCGAAATAGTTTTGAGCATGGTGAGCTCAAGAGCATTATTAAAAGGTTGTCCCAGCAAACCTACAACATTCCAGGTAGTAAGCGTGTTCACCTCAGTGCTAAAACAATTGAGAATTGGTATTACGCTTGGTTAAAGCAGGGTATTGATGGATTAGTTCCTAAAACTCGACGAGACAAAGGCCAGTGTCACATCAATCCAGAGCTACAAGAGTTAATTATTTCCACTAAACAGGAAAGCCCTTCAAGATCAATTCCGACCGTGATTAAACTCTTAGAAACTCAAGGGAAGGTAGCACGAGGTGAATTATCTCACGCAACAGTTCACCGCTTATTAGTAAAACACGGCCTGTCTAAAAGAACAGTCACACCTTCTAACCAAATTGAGCGCCGCTCATTTGAGGCGCTCACAGCTTGTGATATTTGGTATGGCGATGTCATGCATGGTCCAACGATTTACGATGGCCAAAGAAGAGTTAAAAGCTATTTGGTGAGTATTTTTGATGATGCCTCAAGGTTGGTCTGTCACAGTAAATTTTGTACTGATGAGAGTGCCATTACTATTGAGCATGTGTTGAAAGAGGCATTACTCAAACGTGGGCTTCCTGTTAAGCTCATCATTGACAACGGCCCTGCCTACCGTGCTAAAACGTTGCAAACCATTTGTGCTCGTTTGAAAATTCAATTGATTTACGGCAGGCCCTATGAACCGCAAAGCAAAGGCAAACTAGAGCGTTGGCATAGAACAGTACGCGAGCAATTCCTAGCTGAATGCAACCTGGATTCCATTCATAGTTTCAATGCGCTGAATGATCGATTTTGGGCTTGGGTTGAGCGTGTTTATCATCAAGCCTCGCAAAGCGCCCTGCCTGACAAGATGACCCCGTTACAACGCTATCAGCAAGACCTCACTAAAATTCAGCCGTTAGGTTGTTTGGCCGATAAGCTAGATGATTACTTCCTGCATCGCATTAAGCGCCGAGTCAGGAAGGATGGCACGGTAAGCTGGAATAATCGACTCTTTGAAGTTCCATTTGAACTGGCTCAACAAGAGGTTTATTTAGTGGTTGATCCGCATAGTGACTCCGCCCGTCACGTCGAATCATTGGAATATCAATACCTTGGTGCAGTGGGAGAGCTGGACAAACATAACAACCTTTCTAGAACCCGAGCTAGACCTCAGATGCCGGAACAACCAGCAAGAAAAACCTCGCTAGTTGAGATTGTTTATAACCAAGTTAAAGAGGATTTGGATATCACTGAGGAGGATGAGTAAGATGTATCTTCAACATTTTGGCTTGAAATTTGATCCATTGGGTAAATCAAACATTATTGAATTGGCGCAGTCAAAGCGACTAGAACAGCAACTTAATGGTTTGCTAGAAACACGCGGCTTAGCAGTGATTACTGGCGACTCAGGGACAGGAAAGACCACGGCGCTAAGATACTGGAGCAATAAACTCAACCCGCTGACCCATCAAGTCATTTATCAATCAGACACTCACTTTCGGTCATTTGATGTGTACTCTCAGCTTGCCGAAAATCTAGGTTTAGAAAACTATTACCGATTCTCTAAACTTTGGAGAGACTTGAAGCAGAGCTTGATCGCGCTCTACCATGATAAAAACGTTCAGCCTATTTGGATCCTAGACGAGGCGCATCAGCTTAGTAATGATTTCATTCTACGATTACCTGACTTCCTTAATTTCAGTTTTGACAGCAAAGACGTCATGACGATTATCTTATGTGGACTCCCATCACTTCTAGCAACATTGCAGAGACCAGCCTATGAACCTATCAACTCTAGAATTCAGTGCTTTATTAGGTGGCATGCAATTGAAGATAGCAGGGATTTTGAGAGCATTATTCACGCTGCTTTTGAGAAGGCAGGAATGAGCAGCAGCTTATTCACTGAAACAGGTATTCGTGCAGTACACATGGCCACAAAAGGTAGGCTTCGTTATGTTGATAGGCTCATGCGACATGCGTTGCTAATCGCCGCTAATATGAATTTAAACCATATACCGGATGATGTCATTAATCAGGCAATTCATGAGCTAAAAGGTTAACTATTTGACACCATCTCACGCAAAATAGGTTGAGATGGTTTCTCTAAATTATTGTGGGACGTTACAGTCATTCCTCTTTTTTGGTTAAGTTTACCTTAAAAGGAATTTCTAATCTGACTGAGTCGCCTGCTTATTTTCAGCAAGTCAATGGAATTTACAGAAAGGATGGCGCACTAGCTTTAGAAAAATATGCTGACTTGGCCAAACAGTATAAGTTAATGAATCTATCCTGTGCAGGTTATGAGTTTATAATGGTCGCAGCAGGCTTCGCTGAGGCAAGAGTATGCCTTGATCCTTTTGGTTATGATTATGATTTTGCTCCAGGGGTGCTGTTGGTAGAAGAAGCTGGTGGCTTCGTTGCAACTATAAGTGGCGAGGAATATGATACCGATAAAAAAAATTTTATCGCTGCGAATTCGCGTTTTACCTATGATGTAATAATCAACACACTAAGCTGAAGAATAGCCTCCGCTATCATGGGCAGGGTAGGTTGAGAGCGTGCTTGGAGCAGTGCTTAGCTTCCGTTGAGTTAGCAAGAAGGGATGGTTCTTTTAAATGCATGCTCTATTTCTTCACTTGAGCCAAGCTGAGGCCCTTCAAATGTAGCGGGTGGTTGAGCAAAAAAGGCGCTGCCGCTACGGGATAGTGGTTTGGTGGCTTTGGGCCTAACAACACTTGAGTGTTGGACGGCGCTACTTTGCTGGTGAGAAGAGTAGAGAGGAGATGTATCCGGCAGTAATAAGTCGAGCAGTTTAGCTGCCTTGTCGGCTATTACAAGTTCGAGTGCATTTAACAGCTTGTCTAGTGATCGCTTGTATTTTTCTTGCGCTAATTGTGCGCGTACTAATTCCTCTGTTGAGGGCCTTAGTTTGCTGATAGTTTTTAGCTCACTAATATTTGATGAGATAGCCTTGCATTTTTTCGTGTACGTTTCATGTGATTTAAGGGCATCACGAAGAATTCTTTGATAAGCACGTGCGCGTTCTAGCTGTCTTTGTTTATTTCCATATAATAAAGCTTCAGGTTTTGGTGGCTGACTTGCCAGCTGATCGACTTTTTTCAAGAGCTTGGCAACACCTGATAATGTGAAATGAGGTTGATCAGATGCACTACAGATAGGGAGCAGTTGGCGGATATCAGTGTCAGGGAATGAAACGGGGGTAGTCATTGTTAGCTCATCTTTTATTCAATTATTATTAGCTGCTAATCCTACTAAGGAAGAGGTAACTTGTAAATTATTTTTCAGATAAAAAGGCTTAAACTGCGAAATCAAGTATAAATCGCCTCGCATCTTGATTAAATATTGAGCGGATAATATTGCTTGGTTGTATTTAGGTTATTGATTTTAAAAAGAACTGCCTCGCGAATGCAAGGCAGTAGGTTCATGCTATTTATCTAAAACGGGATATCATCGTCGAACTCTTGCATTGCCTGGGCAGGTTGCTGTTGGCTTTGCCCTTGAGCTGGTTGAGAGCTTGATGTGGCTGGGTTGTAACCTCCGCTTGGTGCGCCAGAGCGAGAATCAAGCATTTGCATTTCATCAGCAACAATCTCAGTGGTATAGCGATCTTGGCCACTGTTTTTATCTTGCCATTTACGGGTGCGAAGCTTGCCTTCGATAAAGACTTTGGAGCCTTTTTTGAGATACTCACCAGCAATCTCCCCAAGACGATTAAACATTACGATGCGATGCCACTCAGTGCGCTCTTGTTGTTCACCGGATTGTTTATCGCGCCACATTTCGCTGGTGGCAACGCTAATAGTGGTAACAGCACCACCACTTGGCATGTAGCGTACTTCGGGGTCCGCGCCTAAATTACCAATTACTATCACTTTATTTACACTACCTTTAGCCATCGTACTCTCCTATCGTCAAAACTAATTAAAGTTTCGCGATAATAAGTGACTTTGCTGCAAAAGGAAAGAGGACAAAACGGGTTGGGCTGATTTTAGTGAATGAGCTGAAAAAACAGGTTTTCGGTTAAAAAATACCCGGCTATTTTGCTGTATTTTTACAAAGAAATATCAAGAAGAGAACCCACACATTAAGTTGTAAGCGATTAAGCTTTAAGAAATATTTTACCTTTATTGTAACGCTTAATAAAACACAGCTGCTAACTAGTAGCGTTGGTGTGTTTTGAAATTTTGTTTTAGTTATAAAGGCTTTTTAATTATGGGGTATGAAAGTGATTACTTTGATCAATTAGGTTTAACTCAAGACAGTGAGCTAAATGATTTTAAGCGTATTTATGAGCGGCGGTTAGTTGAGTTGAGGGAATTTGAAGCGATTTGTGACAAAGGGGCTGCGCCAATTAAAGTTCTATATAGACAACTTGCTAAGGAAGAGTCTGATGATGTTGAGCATGGAAAATTGATTGTTTTTTCTTTTATTAAAGGTGAGTGGACGCTTTATGCCTGCAGGTCTAATTTTAACTTTAGTAGCCCAAAGCCCATCGAATATTTTCAGATAACGCTTCATGAACAAGAAACAATAAGGTTTCTAGAGGAATTTAAATCTGGGTCTGAAAATTTTTTAGACCAGATGGGGTATCTTAAAAATATAGCGCTGCTTCAAGATGCTTTTAGAAAGTTGGTTCGGCAGTATGATTGCATCACGTTAGCTAAAGCTGTTCAGCAAAAGATCCAAAAACTTCAGCTTCTCTATAATCAACTTAACAGTGAGGCTGCACTGGCGTTATATAAAAAAAGCCCGTGAGCAAATAGCAATGCGTGGTAAAAGCTTAAAACAGAAAAATGAGCAGTTGGAGCAACAGATAAGTACAGCAGTATTAGCTGTGTTCAATAAGAATTTAGCTAGCCTTTTGCTTTATAATACATCTGACCTTTTTATAGAAAGCTGGATTAAATTGTCTTTTAATCTAGGGTTTTATTGTTTTATGAACTCATCAAACTATAGCCTTACGTCAACAAATATTGCTGAGCAGATAGAAACTTCAGTTGAGCTTATTTGCCAAACTTACTTGGATTATTCACTGAGGAGAATAAGTTTACCTAGTTTTTCTACAGGTAGCTTTGTGTTAACGGTTCTATTTGGTGCTTTAGCCAGCAATAGGTTGCTTTTGGTAGACCTTGTTAGAGCACAGATTAGAGCTTATGGTTTAACGCCTGATAAAGGGGAGTTAGAGCTAGATTCATTACAGTTTAGTAAACTAAAGCAGATGTTGGAGAGTGGTGCTGTTTTTGGTAATAACGTGGTTAAGTTGGCTATGCTGTTTGTGGATATAAACTTGTCTCGGAAACAATTTACTGAGTTGTTAAGCTATATTTTGCCAGAAGAGTATCAAAGCCTCACTTTTTTGTTAACACAAGAACAAAGCGCTGCAGGATAGAGCGTTATTTTGTCTGTAAAAACCAACTTCAGTACTTAGAAAAACCTTTAAAATTCTAAATGGCACTCTATTGTACCTGTCTCATCGCATAATATCTTAAATTAATTATGCTAATCAATCTAAAAAATTATTTATACCTCAAATTTTTCTCCTCTCAAAATAAATTATTAACTTTTAGGTAATAGCAATTATATCTCGTTAATAAGAACAAGAATGATCTATCCTAAAACCCTATGAAGCCTTATTATTTACTTCAACTTAAGTATCTAGGTGATCCGCTCCACTGGTCATCAATTTCCACTAAAACAGCTGATACGAGCCTTAGGCACGATTCAGTATTAGGGAAAATTCCAACTGTATGCGTCCTTCTTTTTACCTCTCTGTTTACGCGCTCAGCTATGTTACTGGTTCTTAATCTTTTTTGATGCGGCCTGTCAAAGTTCATCACTACTAAGCCCTCCGGTATATTCACTTCCAACCAAGAAGAAAGCTCTGGTGCTGTTTGCTGATATTTATCTACCGCCATAGCCAATAGTCTTTCCGACTCATGAATGTTTGAGGCATTAAATATAGCTGTAATCTCCTCAGCTACTGGTTCCTTCATTGAGCGCTTTGGTATGTGAGCCTGAGCATTTTGCTGCAAATGAAATTGGCAGCGTTGCCAAGGAACACTGGGGAACACAGCTCTTCTAGCGGCTTTTAGGCCAGTATGAGCGTCGCTAGTAATCAACTCAATACCATGTATACCTCGCTCAACCAACTGCTGAAGAAAATCACGCCAATGTACCTCAGCCTCTGATAACGCAACAGAAACACCTAGCACTGTTCTCTTGCCGGTTGATTCATCAAAGCCATAGGCTATCAATACCGCACAGTCTTGTACTGTGCCGCTAGTGCGCACCTTCTCATAACGTGCATCTAGCCAAAGATATTTTATCTTTCCTAACGGCTTATTTCGCCATTTCTTTAAATCTTCATCCAACAATTTAGCGCAACGGCTTACCTCTGTGCTTGAAATATCTGTTCCACAGAGTTGCTTTAGCACCTTTTCAACTTTGCGCGTGGAAACCCCATGCACATACATTTCAGCGACAGCCAGCTTAAGTGCTCTATCAGAGCGTACACCTCGCTCTAAGACTGATGGATAGAAGGCTTCATTGGAGTCTCTAACCTGCGGTATCTGTAGCTCAAGCTGACCTTGACCTGTGTTAATTAACCTTGGTTTAAAGCCGTTCGCATATCCGTTTCTATCGCCAGTTCGCTCATAAGGACTGGCATTTAAATGGCGCTCCCTTTCTATTAACATAGCCTCATTCATCAACCTGGAGACAAGCTTAGGTAAAGCTTCAAACCCCTCCATCGCTAAAACATGTATGGCTTCTTCGATTAAGTTCTCATTTTTATAGCAGCTCATTGTCATTCCTCTTTTTTGGTTAAGTTTACCTTAAAAGGAATTTCTAATCTGACTGAGTCGCCTGCTTATTTTCAGCAAGTCAATGGAATTTACAGAAAGGATGGCGCACTAGCCGCTGCAGGCAATCAAAAGCTAAAGTTAACTAAGAAAGAAGTAGGTATTTTGTTAACCAAATCAATAGCCCCGCAAGAAGGCGCTAAGTTGATTGAAAACAGTGATTATTTAACAGAGCTTTTAGTACGACATAAAAACAGGAATCGTTTGGCGCATGCACAGATAATGCCTGATTCACCGAGTGAGCGTACTATGTTTTATTACATTAGTGAGCTGAACCACCTGTTACAAATAAGGATTACCTATTACCAGGCGTTACTTAGTCATACAGAAAAGTCTGACCTTACTCTGGATAGAGTTGAACGTATTCAAAATGATTTGGAATTTTTAGGTAAGAGAAGCTTTAACTTAGCAGTTGCCTTTTCGTTAATACTCTTTAGAAAAACTCTATCTTTTGTGTCTTTATCTCAGGATGATATTAGGCAAGCCAGCTTGTTAAGAAAAGCATTAGAAGTTTTTGTGCATACGATAACCAATAAAACTATTGGTGGTCTAATTCCATTTCGGATAACAACTTATACGCTTGATCGTAAAACTCTTAGAGAAAAAGTTACACTATTAAGGAATCACCTCGGTACTATTGTTTTTTCTGATTTTAAGTTCTTGAGTCGTTCTGTAGGGTTGCGTGATGAAAGAAATATACCTATTGACTCGCAAGCATTAACTGCTGAGCAACAGTTTGGTTGTTTGTTATTTTCTGTAATGAATAAATTGCTTTGCCTGGGGCATATTAGAGTTGAAAAGCGAACGGCGAACGAAGGGCTTGAGTACCGTTCAATGACCGTGGAGGACCTGCTGCATAATGTTTTGTTTTTATTTAGTGAAGAGGCAGTTGGGCAAATCATGATTGCGGATAGTCCCGCGTTTTTTATCGATAGTCGCTTGAAGAGAAGTGTGAGGGCTAACTTGGGAGAGCTAGAAGAGTTTTCTTCTTTATTGGATAGATTTGATAAGCGTTTTGAAAGAGTAAGTAGTTTGGGTTGCAGTAGTAAAAAGCACCTTGATAGTTGGCGAGAAGAGCTGCATAAGCTGGAAGGTGATTTTACCCAAGTAGTTTTGTCTGCTAAACAAAGTGATAATATGAGTCTGTTGGCAGTGCTTATTGGCTTGAACGAGGTTAAAAAAAATGAGTTGAGACTTCAATGTGAAAGCTATGCGGGCGTTGATTTAAGTTATCTTTCCAGCTTCCTTAGAAAGCATGATATTTGTGAACTGATTCCTGCCGAGTTTATTAACGGTCTGTCTCCTGTCGAAGTTAATATAAGTTTTTTTGAAAAGGAACAACTTGTTTGTCTAAATGATTATCTAAAAATCTTAATGAAAATCAAAGTCTTTCAAGGTAGTGATGGCTTTCTTGCTCAGCGAGAGCGGGTGATTGCTCAAGTAGAGAGAGGGCTTCTTAAGTCGCAATACGATGAGTTTTTTTCTGACTGTAGGCAGTGGTCACGCCGAGTGTTAGATTACTATAAACAGCTAAAAGAGGGGTTTGAGACAAAGGTAAAAGGTGAAGTTATTTTTGGTGATGATTTTTGGAGTTTATTGAGTGAGGATGGTGGGGAGGTAGTGGGACAAGGGTTCTCCTTGAGTGCTAGATTGGATAGGGTTGTGGCAAGGTTGCAGTTGGTGGCGGAGCGTGAGGGAGTTGTGTCTAAATGGCTGCAGTCAATAGGGGAGTTTAGTGAGAGTTTAAGTTCTTTAATGGTGTCAATAACTAGTTATTCAAGAAGGGTTTTAGAGATTTCTGAAGAGGAGTTAACTTCTGAACGATGTGTGGCAGGAATGAAAGATAAGCTTGTTGGTTTAGCAAAATTAGCTGGTGTTGAGGTTGATCTTGATGGTTTAATTGACTTGCCTACTACAGCACAAATTTCTAGTTTAAGGGATGAACTAAATCAACTGCTTGAGGTTGTTCAGGGGGCAAAGCGCCGGTTGGTTAGGTTCCATTTACAGTTAAAGCATGAACAGTGCTCTATAGAAGAGCAAAGTAAGCTTTGCGCAGAAAAGCAAGAAGAAAAAGGAGCTTTATTGGCAAAGCTGGACTTGCAGAAAGAAAAGGTTTTATCGTTACAAAGCAAAGTTAAGATGCTGTTTGATTTAACTTTTTTTGATAAGAAGCCGTCTGTGGAAGAGCTTTTGGGTTTGCTTGAGCAAATTGATATGAACTTTTCTGGTATGATTTGTTTTAATCCTTTTCAGCTATCTAGTGTTGAAGTTGATGTGGCTAATGAAGTTATCAGGCAGATAAAATCAATTGATAGTAAGAGTGAGCTTGAGCCTCTTCAGTCGGTACAGGGTGAGGTTGATTTTGTAAGTTGGCAGTCTCACCTTAATCAGTGGTTTAATCGCCAGATAGAGCTCCTTCTAGAAAACACAAAGAATCCTTTTAGTGATGCTAGTTTAATTGCAGAGGATGAGCTTAGTCTCTTAACTAAAAGTGTTATCAAGGTTTATAAAGAATATGGCTTGTTGCAAAGGGTGATTAATTTGTGTAAGAGGCTTAATGTTGAGTTAACTTGTAACAGTGAGGCGCTAGAGCAAGCTTTGTCATTGGCTCAAGTGTATAAACTAACTATTAGAGAGGTTAAAGAGGGAGTGCTTAAGGGGGGTGATAAGCAAGTTGATGTTACAAATAATGAGTCAGTTGTACTAATTGAGAGTAGTAGTGTTTTGGCTGAACAAGTAAAAAGTGATAAACGGGCTGGTGTTGCTTCTTCGTCAGCTCAAGCAAGATATCGCCAGGGTGCGCGGCCTCAGCAGTTATCAAGTAGGCGAAAGCGGGCGAATAAGCAGCAGCCTGCAAAGAGGCGGCCTATAGAGAGTCATCCGATCGTCATTGATTCGCCAGCCGTAGCTGAAATGCTAGATGGAGGTGAAGAGCTTATGCGTGTTGAAGCAAAGCTCTTGCAAGGAAGTAGAGGTGTAGTAACTGTTGATGAAGTCCAGCTTGCGCTCTATCAAGAAAAAGCTAATGTGCTGCAGCAAAGCTTATCTAAAGCAAGCGAAAAGCTTGCAAAGAATGATATTAGCCTTCAAAACTGTCGTTATGCAGCTTCTGAGTGTTTGCCTAAAATTTCTAAAGAACAAGGTAAAGAGAAGCTTGGTTTATTGCTGGAAGGGCGTGTTAGTTTACTCGTTGGATTAGCAGAGAAGTATAAAGATAGTTTGGGTGATATCAGTCAAGATGTTCAAGCTTTTATTAAACAGACTTTGTTACTAGCACTTGAAAGCTTTAGCAGGTCTTATCCAGAGCAAGTTGTTATAGCTGATGAAATTAAAGATAGGGTGAGCTCTGATGATTATTGTGAACTAACTCTTTCTAAAACCAACTCGGGGAAGAGATATTGCTTTCAGATTGAAACAAAGCTTGGTGAAAAACTTTCAGTAACTATGCCTACTGATGAAGAGGGGCTTGTAGGGTTGTTTTCTATTGGGGTTAAGTTACAGCATCAATTATTAAATCAGCAGCATAAAATGCAAGAGGTTCAGCTTATGCTTGACGAGGTTGGTGCCTTCTTTAAGTTGACTATGGAGCAGCCAAAAAGTGAAGCTGAAGGAAAGGGAACTGACAAGAAGGATGATGGTTATCTGTCAGCACTAACCGTTGGGCTTGAGTTAGTTTTAGATGCCCAAAAGATGTTGAAATTTTTCCAGGGGGGCTTTTATCTTCATGCTCACCCTGAAGAAATTAGTCAAAATCATAGTAAGCTTAGTCAGTTGTTATCTAGGCTAGAGGACCAGGTGGCCCTTTTAAATGATCGTTTTGCCACGAAGCCAATGTTGAATATTCATTTGGATCGACTAAGTATATTGGGCGTGAAGTCTAGGTTAGAAAAGGTGGTAGCTGAGCAGAAGACTGCTATTGTAACGTCCCACAATAATTTAGAGAAACCATCTCAACCTATTTTGCGTGAGATGGTGTCAAATAGTTAACCTTTTAGCTCATGAATTGCCTGATTAATGACATCATCCGGTATATGGTTTAAATTCATATTAGCGGCGATTAGCAACGCATGTCGCATGAGCCTATCAACATAACGAAGCCTACCTTTTGTGGCCATGTGTACTGCACGAATACCTGTTTCAGTGAATAAGCTGCTGCTCATTCCTGCCTTCTCAAAAGCAGCGTGAATAATGCTCTCAAAATCCCTGCTATCTTCAATTGCATGCCACCTAATAAAGCACTGAATTCTAGAGTTGATAGGTTCATAGGCTGGTCTCTGCAATGTTGCTAGAAGTGATGGGAGTCCACATAAGATAATCGTCATGACGTCTTTGCTGTCAAAACTGAAATTAAGGAAGTCAGGTAATCGTAGAATGAAATCATTACTAAGCTGATGCGCCTCGTCTAGGATCCAAATAGGCTGAACGTTTTTATCATGGTAGAGCGCGATCAAGCTCTGCTTCAAGTCTCTCCAAAGTTTAGAGAATCGGTAATAGTTTTCTAAACCTAGATTTTCGGCAAGCTGAGAGTACACATCAAATGACCGAAAGTGAGTGTCTGATTGATAAATGACTTGATGGGTCAGCGGGTTGAGTTTATTGCTCCAGTATCTTAGCGCCGTGGTCTTTCCTGTCCCTGAGTCGCCAGTAATCACTGCTAAGCCGCGTGTTTCTAGCAAACCATTAAGTTGCTGTTCTAGTCGCTTTGACTGCGCCAATTCAATAATGTTTGATTTACCCAATGGATCAAATTTCAAGCCAAAATGTTGAAGATACATCTTACTCATCCTCCTCAGTGATATCCAAATCCTCTTTAACTTGGTTATAAACAATCTCAACTAGCGAGGTTTTTCTTGCTGGTTGTTCCGGCATCTGAGGTCTAGCTCGGGTTCTAGAAAGGTTGTTATGTTTGTCCAGCTCTCCCACTGCACCAAGGTATTGATATTCCAATGATTCGACGTGACGGGCGGAGTCACTATGCGGATCAACCACTAAATAAACCTCTTGTTGAGCCAGTTCAAATGGAACTTCAAAGAGTCGATTATTCCAGCTTACCGTGCCATCCTTCCTGACTCGGCGCTTAATGCGATGCAGGAAGTAATCATCTAGCTTATCGGCCAAACAACCTAACGGCTGAATTTTAGTGAGGTCTTGCTGATAGCGTTGTAACGGGGTCATCTTGTCAGGCAGGGCGCTTTGCGAGGCTTGATGATAAACACGCTCAACCCAAGCCCAAAATCGATCATTCAGCGCATTGAAACTATGAATGGAATCCAGGTTGCATTCAGCTAGGAATTGCTCGCGTACTGTTCTATGCCAACGCTCTAGTTTGCCTTTGCTTTGCGGTTCATAGGGCCTGCCGTAAATCAATTGAATTTTCAAACGAGCACAAATGGTTTGCAACGTTTTAGCACGGTAGGCAGGGCCGTTGTCAATGATGAGCTTAACAGGAAGCCCACGTTTGAGTAATGCCTCTTTCAACACATGCTCAATAGTAATGGCACTCTCATCAGTACAAAATTTACTGTGACAGACCAACCTTGAGGCATCATCAAAAATACTCACCAAATGTATCCGTTCAATATCAGCATGATTTGAAAATAATTCAAAAAGTTCTTGACAGCTTTTTCGTGCAAATTTGGAAATTTTATATTGGAATCATCGTGTGTCATAAAAGCATGATGTGCGCTCTATAACAACGCTGTATGCTCGGATTATTTTTTCATCGATCAGGTTCATGGCTTAAAAATAATTTCAGCAGTACGGCCATCTGTGTGGGGAAAATTTACCTTTTCAAACCCGTGGTATACTCTTCCTATGAAAAAACAACCTGACAAATCAGTTTTAGCCGATCTCATTGAGAGATTTAATAATACTGTTACACCAACAGCACTAGAAACAGATTTTAGCAATGTATGTGAAAGTCAGGCTGAGAAAATCATAAAGCTAGAAGACAAGGTGCAATCGTTAAATAACGCATTAAATAAATATAAAGGTGAGCAAGGAAAGCCTAATGTTAGAAAGCAAACGCGCGCTAACAAGGACAAGGATCATTCCTCCGAGAAGGATAGAAAAGGAAATAAAACCAATAAAACTAGAAAGCCAAAATCTAGTAAAAAAAATCTCGAAGTCTCTAATACAGTGACACTAACAATTAATCCAGATTCGTTGCCCAGCGATGCTGTGCCAAATGGCTCTAAGAAAACACTTATCCAGGATATAAAAATTGCTGCTAATAACACTCTTTTTTTGCGCCAACAATATTACTCCCCTTCTGAAAACAAACACTATACAGCACCTCTGCCAACTGGTTATGAGGGCCAGTTCGGCCCTACTATTAAAAGCTGGACAAGCTTCCTAAATACTCAAGGTGGTATGACGCTAGAAAGCCTTGAGACATTTTATAAAACCGCCAACATAGATATTAGTAAATCAACCATCCATAGCTTCACAATTAAAACACCTACGATACTTGAGCCCGAGAAGGTAGAAGTTGTGAAGGCAGGTTTACAATCCACGAACTACCAGCACCTAGATGACACCAACGCTAGAGAGGATGGGAAAAACCGTTATGTTAATGTATTGGGTAATGAGTATTATTCAGCTTACTTTACGCTGACCAGTAAAAGTCGATTAAGCGTCATTGAAATGTTAAGCAAAGACCACTTTGGGTTCACATTAAATGAGGCCGCTTTTAATTTACTGGCTACTATGAACTTACCCCACAAGGTAATCGAAAGCTTAAAGGTATTTCACTCATCGACTATCTTAAACAGTAAGGAGCTGGAAGTTATTCTTGATAAGGTATTAGGTGATAAAAAATTTCCAAAATATAGAAAGCTGATTACTGATGCGGCAGCTATCTCAACATATAGAAAGAGTCCTTATGCGATAGAAACACTCATTACCGATGATGCGCCACAGTTTAAGCTCATTACTGAATCACTCGCCTTGTGCTGGGTTCATGAGGGTAGGCATTATAAAAAGCTGACGCCAATTTTTAAGAAGCACCAAGACTCTGTTGACAGCTTCTTGGATAGGTTTTGGGATTATTATCATAAGCTCATTGAATATAAAAAGAACCCAGGGCAAGATGAGATAGATAAGCTATCCAATGAGTTTACTGAGTTATTCTCAACAATCACTGGCTACGAGAAACTAGATAAACAAATTGAGCTCACCTTAAAAAAGAAAAGGCAGCTATTGTTAGTGCTGGAAAAGCCAGAGCTTCCTCTACATAACAATCCAGCAGAGTTGATGGCTCGGAAGCAGGCTAGAATGCGCGATGTACACCTTCATACTATGAGTGAAGAAGGAACGAAAGCTAAGGATACAATGGTTACAATTACTGAGACATGTAAAAAGCTAGCAGTTAATGTCTTCGATTATATATATGACAGAATTACAAAAAACTATTCTATGCCTTCGCTAGCGGAATTAATTACCATCCGCTCATCACAGGCGCAGTAAACTAAAGAGAGCGCAGCATGAGCATCATGCTGAAATAAGACGGATACCACCAAATAGCTTTTAACTCTTCTTTGGCCATCGTAAATCGTTGGACCATGCATGACATCGCCATACCAAATATCACAAGCTGTGAGCGCCTCAAATGAGCGGCGCTCAATTTGGTTAGAAGGTGTGACTGTTCTTTTAGACAGGCCGTGTTTTACTAATAAGCGGTGAACTGTTGCGTGAGATAATTCACCTCGTGCTACCTTCCCTTGAGTTTCTAAGAGTTTAATCACGGTCGGAATTGATCTTGAAGGGCTTTCCTGTTTAGTGGAAATAATTAACTCTTGTAGCTCTGGATTGATGTGACACTGGCCTTTGTCTCGTCGAGTTTTAGGAACTAATCCATCAATACCCTGCTTTAACCAGGCGTAATACCAATTCTCAATTGTTTTAGCACTGAGGTGAACACGCTTACTACCTGGAATGTTGTAGGTTTGCTGGGACAACCTTTTAATAATGCTCTTGAGCTCACCATGCTCAAAACTATTTCGGCTACATAGCTCACCTAAAACACTTAGGCGAAACAGTGCTGTTGGGTGAATGGGCTTGGTCATTTTGCAATTCCTGTGTGATTTAACTACTTGCAATGAGTTAATCACAACTTGAGTTGAGAATGCTACGCTCAAACTGTGTGGGGTCGTGAGGTTTACAGAAAATATCCATCTCAACTTTTTTTCACGTTAATTAATTATGGGATGCTCACTCCTGTGTTGTTAAGAAAAAGCATGATGCTCGATAAATCATGCTCACCAAGGCGGGTGCTGCCTCTATATAATGTAGGCTATATTACTGCTGGCACGCCAAAATCATTGACCTTCTCCCAAAACTGATCCCATCTGCCTTTAGTCTTTACTAGTGTTCTCAAGCATAAAACGATTTTCATTCCCTTGTCTTTCCAGCGCATTCCTGATCCCCCTAATCTTTGTTTAACAATTATTTTACATGCTGCTTCAGTGACGCCAGAGCCAATTGGTGCATTCTGCTTAATCAAATTATGATACGACATTCGCTTTTCTTTAATATTATTTTCAAAATACGTAATTGTTCCTTCTAGCTTTTCTCTAAGCGATTTATTCAGTTTTTTATTTAGATGCTCTTTAAGCTCAGCAAGTATTCTACCTGCCGCACCTTTCTTGTGCTTTAAGTCATGACATCTCTCTTCGAGCCAAACATCACGCTCATCTCTTTCAGATTTTTTGGTAAATATTGCCTTTGATGCTTCACCGAGATATTCAGTTGCATGCCAAAAATCTAAAATTTGCGTATCAGTATGTTTTTTTAGAAATGGCCAATTATTTTTTGCTCCATCAGCAACGCCAATTGTTTTAGCATCAGGGTAATATTTCTTTTTCAGCTTTATTTCCTTTTCAAGCCTATTAAAGAATTCATCTTTTCCATATTCTGGTGATGCTGCAACGTAGGTTGTGTGCAGGCGTGCACCATGCTTATCATACATGGAAATAGTTCCAACCATGCTCTCTCTATAACCATCATCAACGGTGAGGACATATGCACCATCTAAGCTAATGCTTAGCATCTCAACGCCTGCATCAAGCTTTGGCTCTTCATATTCCCACTCAGCCTCTTTGGCTTGTGCAATACCGCCAACAAAATCAGTTGCCCGTTGCAAGTATGAATGTGAGATTTTACGGTTATGATTGACCTTGAGATCATCAATAACACTAGGAGCAGGTAAGTTTGAGTATTTATGTGAGATTATTTTTGCAAATCGCGGTGTTGATCCTTGGATAATTCTAGCCTTATCTTCTAAAGGACAAAAGATCTTCCCGCCTTTAGAGGTTTGATAAACATAACGCTTAACTCGAGCAACTCCATAAGGCGTTTGGTAATTTGCTTCATCTCTACTTCGTGCTGTTAGCTTTATTTTTCCAACATGGATAGGAGAGCCATCTGCATCAAACTTACTTAAAGCTTTTTCAGTGGCTAATGTTCCAACCTCATTAAGGCCGTCAAGAATTGCATCCTCACATTCAAGCATGGATCCTTTTAGTGGAAGCTTGAGCTCAATAGTTAATTCATTATTTTCATCAGAGAGAATTCTAGCTAACATCCAAACACCATCCGTAATCAAGTTAAAGTGTATATTATGCTATATTTTCTACATTATATAAAGGCAGCACCCACCAAGGCAGGCCAACCAAAACGCTTGTGGATCACTATGTCGCCCAAGCTGTAACCACAACGGATGTGCTTTGATATGGAAGGAGTAATCAACGAAGTGGTCAACCAACCAGTGAAACCACCTAGCAACGGTGTGTCGACTAACACCTTGCTCCTGACCTGATGAGCTAATACTTTTCCCAGGAGCACGCTCATTAACACTGCCTGCTGAACTGACCAGCAATACCAACGCTTTGGAGAAAGTATCTCAGGTAGGGTTGAACAAGTACGTTTACATTGATGACAATAAAATCTCAAAACAGGGGTGGGATTTAAAGAGCGTCCTTTACCTGGGTTCCTATCTGGTTTTCGATCATATGATCCATGTGACCATAGTCCACCTGCACCGCAATGGCTGCACTACTCTGGCCTTAGTAGCTCTGGATTTTTTTTCAGCAGGATCAGGTAATCACTCAGGCTTTTAATCGCTTTTATGATTCTGCGCATGACTAATTTCACTATAGTTTTTATATCAAGTTATTTTACCTTGATAGGTTACTAAAAACCTTGTTTATTATGAGATAAAACTAGCTCAATTCCCCTAAATAAAGATAGACGTAACACTATTAGAGATTTTTTGTATAGTAATACTATGATGAGGGAGTGCTTTTATCCAACTGCCTTACCTTCAGTGCTTTATGTTCAGCGTGTTGCTGTTGCAGAAAGTGGCTATTTGTTTTTCTTTGGTGGTGCTCAATCGATAGCAGGTATGCCGGTGGCCGCTGTTCCAGCATGCCCTGTGTATCCGTAATTATTTTCTAGAGAGTATGGATTTGGTTAGGATAATCAGCCTGAAGAGTAATTGATGGCAGTATATTCCAATCGTAAGATGAGCCTGAAGCAGCATCTGAACAGATGTCACCATGATGGTCCATCGGTTAGTCTTCAGTGCTGATAGTATCAGCTATTTGCTCTTTTGTTATTTTCTCAAATAACGTCTTCTTTGCTTCCTGCATCTTTTGTGCAGATTCATGATCAGTCAGAGAATACGCTAATTTATCTAGTCGTTCAAAGGTTTCATTTTCCTTTAAATACTGCTCAGCATTTTCAATTGATTTGAACTTTTCGTAAGGAGTCATAATGGCCTCGTAAGGGTAAAGTTTAGTTTGCTTACCCTTGCTATTAATGCTGGTTACAGGGAAGTAACAAGGTCTGTGAAAATTAATATAGTCGTTAAAATGCTGGTTATAGAATTCATTAATTTGCGGGGCAAAACGTTGTTGAATATGTATGTAGCCAAAATGCTTTCTAACAACCGAGCCATTTTTACTTTCCACCAAACCGTTGTCATTACTATGCCTTGGCCTCGATTTAGTGAGTTCAATAAATAACTTTTGCAATAGTTTAGCTACATGCTGATTAATGTACTCTGAGCCATTATCAGCATGTAGGCCTAACACTTTAAATGGAAAGGTATCGATTATTTGCTCTAAGACAGGGATTAAGTAAGCCTCACTAATTTTTTCAACAGCGCAGACTACTTCCATCTGTGTCACCTCGTCAACAGCATTAATATGATAAACACCCTTGATTTTATCCATATCTCCTTGGTGCACTGTATCAATACGTATAAAGCCAGGCCTACCCTCTGGAGTTGGTTTTCGCCTTTCACCAATAGAAACCTGCGTTGCTTTAGTTTTATTAAAGTGTCGCCGTTTGCGCTGGTAGGTTTCAGTTTGTCGAAGATTGTAAAGATGAGAGACTGAGATAAAAGCAAGACGCGCATAACGCTTATCTCCAAACAAATGAAAGGCTCTCTCGCAAAGTTTTTTTGTGGTAGGCCCGCTAAGCGTTTGATGAACCTGATCCGTTTCAGCTAACAACCAAGTATCCTCATGCGTATAGATTAAGCTAAACTTATTTCTAGGTGATCGTTGCTTAACAACAACTTTTCCTGACTTTTGATACTGAGCAATTAGCCTAGTAATTTGTGAACGTGAGTAACCAGTCATTCGTTGCAGGTAATCACGAATCAATCCTTTGTCCTTTTTGCACATACCGCAATAAGCAAATTTTTTTAATGTGTTCGTAACCCATAGGTAAGATTCTGCTCGTGATGTAGCTTCAAAGGTAAGCTGGGTTGATGAGGATAGAAATTGCTCAATCTGGGCAAGTGTGTTTAATTCTATGTCGTTCATATTGATATTCATCCATATAGGATGAACGATCACGCAACAACTTCAGGCCCACTTTGCATTGGAAAGTGGGGGCTATTTCAGGCTCATCTTGCATTGGAAGAGACTTGGCTTAACTAATTCATAGCTTTTCTGTTAAAATGCCATTTTTCCCTGCAGTCAAGAGATCATAATGAAGCAAATCCATATTCGTGGCGCGCGCACTCATAACCTAAAAAACATCGATGTTAAAATGCCACGTGATAAATTGGTGGTAATTACTGGCCTATCGGGCTCGGGTAAGTCGTCGCTTGCTTTTGATACACTTTATGCGGAAGGGCAGCGTCGTTACGTTGAGTCGCTGTCTGCTTATGCGCGTCAATTTTTGTCGATGATGGAAAAACCGGATATTGACCATATCGAAGGATTGTCACCAGCGATCTCAATTGAACAAAAGTCGACCTCTCACAATCCGCGTTCAACTGTGGGGACAGTAACGGAAATTTATGATTATTTGCGACTGTTATTTGCGCGGGTGGGGGAGCCTAAATGCCCCGAGCACGATGAAACCTTAGAAGCACAAACAGTTAGTCAAATGGTTGATACGGTATTGGCTTTGCCGATGGGGACTAAAGTGATGTTGCTGGCACCAGTAGTGCAAGCAAGGAAAGGCGAACACTTGCAACTTTTTGAGCGTTTGCGTAGCCAAGGCTTTGTGCGGGCGCGTATCAACGGTGAGCTTTATGAGTTAGACGAGGTTCCTGTATTAGACCTTCATAAAAAACACACGATTGAAGTGGTGGTTGACCGGTTGAAGGTACGAGCTGATATAAAACAGCGTTTAGCCGAGTCTTTTGAGGCAGCACTAGAACTTGCCGAAGGATTGGCGCAAGTGAGTTTGTTAGATAGCAAGCAAGATGACTTATTGTTCTCAGCGAAATTTGCCTGTCCAAAGTGTGGTTATAGTATTGCAGAGTTAGAACCACGTTTATTTTCATTCAATAATCCTAATGGTGCTTGCCCGGATTGTGATGGGCTGGGAGTCAAGCAGTTTTTTGCTTCTGAAAAAGTTATTCATAATGAGGCGGCTAGTTTGGTTGCTGGTGCTATCCGTGGTTGGGATAGGCGTAACTATTATTATTTTTCGATGTTAATTTCTTTGGCTGAGCATTACGGTTTTGAAGTGGAGACTCCTTTTAACAAGCTGCCAAAGAAAATTCAAAAGATTATTTTACAAGGTAGTGGTAAAGAAAAAATTACCTTTCGCTTTCAAGGTGATGGTGATCGACTCTATCAAAAAACGCAAAGTTTTGAAGGAGTAATTCCTAATATGCAGCGTCGCTTCCGCGAAACCGAATCTATGGCGGTGCGCGAAGAGCTTAGCAAGTACTTAGTTGCCAAGCCTTGTGATAGTTGTTGTGGCGCACGTTTGAATACTGCAGCAAGGCATGTATTTGTTAAGAAAAAATCATTGCCAGAACTTTGCTGGTTGCCTATTGATGAAGCGCAGGCTTTTTTCAAAAAATTAAAACTGACTGGCAAACGTGGTGAGATTGCTGAGCGAATTTTAAAAGAAATTACTGAGAGGCTGCGTTTTTTAATTGAGGTGGGGCTAGATTATTTAACCTTAAGTCGCAGTGCGGAAACCTTGTCGGGCGGTGAAGCGCAGCGGATTCGCTTAGCAAGCCAAATTGGTTCAGGTTTGGTGGGAGTGATGTATATCCTCGATGAGCCGTCAATTGGTTTGCACCAACGTGATAACGAGCGCCTATTAGGAACATTAGAGTATTTGCGTGACCTAGGCAATACCGTGATTGTGGTAGAACATGATGAAGATGCGATTCGTGCTGCTGATCATGTGATTGATATTGGCCCAGGTGCTGGTGTGCACGGTGGGCAAATCGTAGCACAAGGTACTCCAAGGCAGATTATGCAGGCTAAGGCTTCATTAACGGGACAATACCTCTCGGGCAAGCGCAAAATTGAAGTTCCTAAGCAGCGTCACTCTCGTACCTTGCGTGAAAGTATTGAGTTAACCGGTGCGACTACCAATAATTTAAAATTGGTTACGCTTGAGGTGCCAATTGGTTTGATGACTTGTGTGACGGGTGTGTCAGGTTCGGGTAAATCCAGCTTGATTAACGATACCTTGTACCCGTTAGCTGCAACGCGGTTAAATAGAGCGACCCATGCTGTGGTCGGTCCCTATAAGAGGGTCAACGGGCTTGAGCATTTAGATAAAGTGGTTGATATCGATCAAAGCCCCATCGGGCGTACCCCACGGTCTAACCCAGCGACTTATACTGGCCTATTTACTCCAATTCGTGAATTATTTGCGGGTACACAAGAAGCGCGTTCGCGTGGTTATAAGCCGGGTCGATTTAGCTTTAATGTCAAAGGTGGGCGCTGTGAGGCTTGTGAGGGTGATGGTGTTATTAAGGTGGAAATGCACTTTTTAGCTGATGTTTACGTACAGTGTGATGTGTGTCTAGGTAAACGTTACAACCGTGAAACTTTAGAGGTTTTATACAAAGGCAAAACTATTGCTGAAGTATTAAATATGACAGTTGAAGAAGCACGTGAGTTTTTCACTAATGTGCCAGTGGTAGCACGTAAACTTCAGACCTTAATGGACGTGGGTTTGTCTTATATTCGTTTAGGTCAAAGTGCGACAACTTTATCAGGCGGGGAGGCACAACGGGTTAAGTTGTCTCGTGAGCTTTCTAAGCGTGATACTGGTTCAACCTTGTATATTCTTGATGAACCGACGACTGGTTTACATTTTTATGATATTGAACAGTTGTTAAAGGTTTTGCATCGCTTGCGTGATCAGGGCAACACGGTGGTGATTATTGAACATAATCTTGATGTGATTAAAACGGCTGATTGGATTATTGATTTAGGCCCTGAGGGGGGTGATAAGGGCGGCGAAATTATCGCAACAGGTACGCCAGAGCAAGTAGTTAAGGTGAAGCGTTCTTATACGGGCAAATTTTTAAAGCCGTTGTTAGGTGGTGGTAAACAGTAGACAGAGGACAAAGGACGGAAATTTGATAATGGGAGTGTCTGCTTATAGGTGAGGGGGCTCGTCGCAACGCTCTGCGTTGTGTCGCAACAAGGGCGGCTCGCGTAGCGAGCGGGGGATTTAAGGATGGTTGATTTATTGAAAGGAAGTTGTTTATTTTTATAATCCACCCTAACCCTCCTTATTCTAAGGAGGGGACGTGCTAGGAAAGTTCTTTCAGGAGGGGTGCGCTTGGCAGGCAGCAGTGAACAGGAAACAATAAGCAGTGAACAAGATGTAGAAAGAAACTTTTTAAAAAAACAGCCCCCTTTTTTAAAGGGGGCGGCTCGCGTAGCGAGCGGGGGATTAAACGAGAAACACGATGAAATTTACCACTGGGCCAGATATCTACACAATTCATAGTTTGCAAACCACTCCTCACAAGGACTTGGCGAAAGTAGTGGCTAAGCACCAGCAAACACAATTCCAGCGCCCCATAAGTAATTTACAACGTGATATCTTTATGCAGGTTGATGAAGATATAAAACAGCAACCAGTGCTGCTTGATATAGGTTGCGGTACTGGTCAAAGTAGTGAAAAACTAGCTGAGCAGTACCCCAACTACTGGGTGGTGGGTATCGACAAATCCCAGTCGCGACTAAATAAACATGCTGTGTATCAACAAGGTGGCGAGCGCGATAATTTATTACTAGTACGAGCTGATGCAATTGCTTTTTGGCGTTTGGCGATTGAAGCTAACTGGCAGGTTGTTCAGCAAACGATTTTCTATCCTAACCCTTATCCAAAACCCAATGATCTAACTAAACGTTGGCATGGGCACCCGGTATTTCCGTTTTTGCTCCAACTAGGAAAAACTATCGAGGTTCGCAGCAACTGGCGAATTTATTTAGAGGAGTTTAGGTGGGCTGCTAAACAGTTAGGGAACTTTGTCGGTCAAGTAACAATGATGACACCTTATCAGACACCTATCAGTGCCTTTGAAAAAAAGTACTGGGATAACGACGTAAAAACTTATCAGCTTACCTTGCGTCGGATTTGATTAACTAAAAGGAGCTTCGTTGCAACGCTCTGCATTGTGACACAACAGACCCTAATTAACACTATAAGCCATTGCTGTACTTGGGCTTTAATGGAATAATTCAATTTTTTACTTAAAGCAAAGTTATGTTTCCAACTGATAAACAACAAAACTTTATGATCCAGGGCCCTGTCGGGCAGCTTGAGGCAATTAGCCAATACCCAGAGGTGGCTAAACCGATAACTGCAGTTATTTGTCATCCACATCCGCTTTTTGCGGGAACCATGCACAATAAAGTAGTGCATACGGTAGCAAAAGCTTTTCTTGAGCTTGGTATCAAAACAGTACGTTTTAATTTTCGTGGTGTGGGTGCAAGTCAGGGGGAGTACGATGCTGGTCGTGGTGAGACTGATGATGCACTTGCTGTAGCGGCTTGGGTTAAGCAGGTAGCGCCAGAGGATAAGCTTTGGTTAGCGGGATTTTCGTTTGGTTCTTATGTGGCAGCACGAGCAGCCGGTGAGCTTCAGCCTGAGCAGTTACTTACTGTAGCGCCAGCGGTAGAGCATTTTGATTTTAGTGAATTAAAGCCGATTGCTTGTCCGTGGCTAGTATTACAGGGTGAAACTGATGAGGTGGTGCCGCCTGAGCAGGTTTATGATTGGGCTGAGCACGCATCAGAACAACCCACATTGATTCGCTTCCCTGGTGTGGGGCATTTTTTTCATGGGGAGTTGATTGCATTGCGTGATGCAATAGTGAATCATTATTTGCTAGTTTTGTAGTTAAGTCAGCAAAGCCTATGTAAAAAGGAAAAACAGTTGCAACAAAAACACTTACCAACACTGTACCAACAAGCCGTTGATAACGGTGAAATAAACTACGATGCAAACCAGGCGAAAGCTGTAGAAGTGTTGCAGCGGGTGTTCGTGCAAGTACAGCAACCAGCCGAGAAAGCTTGGTTTGGTTTAGGTAAAAGCATGCCAGTCAAAGGCGCCTACCTATATGGTTCGGTGGGTACTGGCAAGACGTTTTTGATGGATTTGTTTTACAAAAACTTACCTGTGAAGAAAAAACTGCGTAGCCATTTCTATAAGTTTATGGAAATGATCCATGCCAAGCTTAAACCGCTGCAAGGAAAAAAGAATCCATTGAAAATTGTTGCTAAGCAAATCGCCGAGCAAGCCCGAGTGATTTGCTTTGATGAGTTTTTTGTGGTGAATATTGTTGATGCAATGCTGCTTGGTAATTTGTTGACAGCCTTATATGACGAAGGCATAACTTTGTTAGCAACTTCTAACGTTGTGCCTGATGATCTTTATAAGGGTGGTCTGCAGTATGAGCAATTCGTGCCAGCAATTCATTTGCTCGATCAACATTGCGAAGTAGTGCGTGTTGATAGCGGGATTGATTACCGCAAAGAACAATTTGATTATGATCGCGCTTATTTCTATCCACAAGACCCTGAGATGAAAGAAATGTTATTAAGCCGTTTTAAGCAATTAGGAGGGTCTAAGCTTAGTTTTAAACAAACTATTGCTATTGACGAGCGTCCAGTTAAAACAGAGTATCTTGCTAAACAAGCAGTTTGGTTTACCTTGCCGAATCTATGCGGTATTCCTCGCAGTCAGCGTGATTACTTATGGTTAAGCGAAAACTACCAAACCGTTTTTTTAAGTGGTTTGCGTTGTATTGAAAAGCACGAGAATGATTTAATTAGTAACTTTATTAAGCTGGTTGATGTGTTTTACGATGTTAGTACTCATTTGATTATTCTTGCCAATGTGCCTATCGATGATATTTATCATGGCGGGCGTCATGAGTTTGCATTCGAACGAACTAAAAGCCGTTTGTTGGAGATGCAGACCAAGGGATATTTAGAAGGTAGCGCTAGTTAAATTTCTTTTTTTATAATCTACCCTAGCCCTCGTTATTCTAAGGAGGGGGCGCGCTGGTCAGAGGGCAGTAGACAGGGGATAAAAATGTAGGTCGGTCCTGAGGTGGTATTGGTGTTAGCTCAATAAAGCACTGAGTGTTACGCCACCGAAGGCCGACATGAAGTGCTAGGTTGGTTCAGTGTCGGCCCACGCTACGCTTGGGGCCGACCTACCGTGCTAAGCTGATTAGAAAAGCCGCACCTTTAAAAAAGGGGCGGCTTGCGAAGCAAGCGGGGGGTTTACTGTTCTTTATCACCAGCCAACTGAGTTTTAAGTGCAGCTAACTCATCTTCAACTGCACCTTGTTTACGTACATCATCAAGCTCTTTGGTTACTTTGTCGCGCGAGTCAAGCGGATCATTGAATACGCCTTCTTCGGTCAGCTGGTCAACAGCTTCAGAGCGAGCTTGCATTTGTTCGGTTTTGTCTTTGGCGCGCTGCATAGCCTGGCCAACGCCACCAAAGGCTTTGCTTGCACCCGCAAGTGATTCATTAACCTGAGTTTGGGCTTTGGCTGCTGTGTAAGAAGCTTTAGCAATTTCTTTTTCATCACGGAACTTATCTAGACGGTCTTGAAACTTTTGTTCAGTTACTTTGAGTTTTTCAACTTGCTCACTGATATGTGTTAATGAAGCTTGTAGTTCAGCTAGTCGCTGTTTGTCATCTTGTTTTTTGCCTAAGGCAGCACGAGCCAAATCTTCTTTGCCAAGTTTTAACGCGGCAGCAGCTTCTTCATCTCGTTGCGCTATGTCCTTTTGTACTTCGGCGACTTTGCTTTCTAAGCGTTTTTGCTCAGTGACAACGTCAGCTAAGTGAGCTTTTACCTCTTGTAAGCCATCGAGCATTTTTTCGTAGCTTAGGTCTAAGGTTTCGTTAGGGTTTTCAGCTTTATCAAGCAGCGTGTTAATTTTTGCTTGAGTGATTTCCAAGGCGCGATTAAAAATTCCCATGATTACTCTCCTATCTTAATCTGTCATTTAATATCATTACCATGTCTGGCGTTTCAATATGGTGCTCAGCACTGATAGGTATTACAGCTGTCCCAACAGTGAAAAACTCAATTACATTGGATGACCAACCATAAGAGCCCTCCCTTACTTTAACCCCAACCACGCCATCAGCACCGGCTTCATGAGCATCTTTTTGCATGCGGCCCATAGCAAGTTCACGAGCGTCATATAAGGCTTGAGTGTAATTGGATAGCTCAATGTTTTTGCCCATATTTGCCATGGCTTCCATCATGCCTTGGTGGGCAATGTGATAGACACAAGTTCCCATAGCCAGGAACAAAGGACGATAACCTGCTTTTAACAAGGTCCAGAAATCTTGACCAGTAAGGTCAGAGCTAAAAGGGCGATCGTCTTTATTCTTAAATTTTAAGCTAGGGTCTCGTGCGACTACCGCTGTACCAATGGCAATAAACTCAGCAACGTCTGGCCCCCATTCGTAGCGATTGATTCTTAGTTTTACACCAACTACACCGTCAGCGCCTAAAGCATGAGCTTCTTCGTCCATGCGTTTGATTGCTAGCTCGCGGGCTTCATAAAGTGCTTGAGTGAGCACATCCATTTCCATGTTTTCTTTCCAGCGTCCTCGCTGGAAACCAATGTGATAAACCGAGCTACCCATTACCAGGCCAACTGGCTCAAAGCCGGATTCACGCACCAGTAAATATTCATTAACTGACAAATCAGAGGTAAAAACTCCTTCTTGGTTGCCTTGCTCACGCATACCTTTTAGTCGTTCTAAAGCATGTTCTGGTAAGCCTTCAGTGGTCATTTCAGTCATCTTTTTTCTCCTTATCGGTTAAGCGCAACAGCTAGTTTAAATTCTGGAAACTCAGGGTTGGGTAGTGAATCAACCACAGTCCCTACAGCAATAAACTCCAACATGTAATCGAGTTGCTCGTCATTGTCGTTGCTACGAGGAATTTGATTAACTCGGAAATTTAATTGTTCAGCTAGTGTGCCATGCCCACCGTGACGTTTTGCATCTTGAGCTAGGTGTCGCATAGCAAGTTGCCGAGCATGGTACGAGGCTTGAGTGTAGTCTTTGAACTCTTGAGTTCTAAAACTGTTTTTACGGTATTGAAATAATCCGCCGTATTGATAGTAAATACCTATTCCTAACGCTAAGCCAACTGGCATGCTGCCGCTTTCGACTAGTTTGACAAACTCGGGAACTGAGCAACTAGTTAAAATAGGCTTGGCAGGTTTTTCAACACCTTCTAAAGTGATGGCTGTACCAGTAAAGGTGTACTCAACCTCATGTGCCTTAATGCCAGTATAAGGCATGCGGTTTTTCATTTTTATACCAACTACTGCATGAGCGCCGAGCAACTCAGCTTCTTCTTGTAAGCGTTTTATCGCCAGTTCACAACTGGAATAAAGCGCGCTTTCTACTTGTTGTAGCTCACCTGAGGCGCTAAAGGCTTGGTAAAATGTCTCAGAAAAACCAAAGTGGTAATAAGACGTGCCCATAACCAAGCGTAGTGGTTTGACTTTGTATTTTTGTAAAAGTAACCAGTCACTAACTGATAGTGCACTGGTCCAAGGTAGTTGACCGGCTTTTTCAGCGGCGATATTTTGTTTTACAATTTCGGGTAGCTGACCATTAGCAATATCTTGGCGTTGTGGTGTTGGTGTGCCTTGAACAGCGCTATTTGCCATTAAAGCCCCTTATATGGACTCGCCCCGTATTGTAAAGATTATTTTCTGACAACAAAGGTAGAAGAGATGCGCTCATATATCCGACATCTGAAGTAGATGACGGTTTGATGCATCATCTCTTCGTGCCTTGATGGAACTACGCATGTTTGTGCCTCATCATTGCTTCGACTCAACTACCTATTACAGGCTGTTAGCCTAGGGGCTTTCAGGCTCTCAAACATTGGTCTTACCCACTTGTCATCATTTAATACTCTTTGCAATTCTCCTGACTTTTAAACTCAATTAACTACTAAGCAGCACGTCGATACTCGTCACCGCTTTTCAACATGGCTAGAATTATTCTAGCATTTTTATTAGCGACAGCAACACTAGCCTTATTACTGCCACGCTCACATTTAATACGCTTAACCCATACACTTCTTGGGTCATCTTTTTTCCCGCATCTGGTTACTACAGACCTACCGCCATGGATAAGCAGGGTGCGTAGGTATTTATCACCTCGTTTGCTAATCCCTCCCAAATACTCCCTATTACCACTTGAATGTTGTCGAGGCACCAAACCTAGGTAAGCAGAAAGATGCCTACCATTTTTAAACTCACTCCCATTACCTACCTGAGCAACAACAGCGACTGCAGTTATTGGCCCCACACCTTCTATTTCCTGAATCCGCTGGCAACTTTCATTATTCTTAGCAATGCTATTAATTTCGAGTTCGTAAACATCAATGTTCTCATCCAGAACTAATAAGGTTTCGTATTGCCTCTGAATGTAGGCTTTCATACGATCAGTCAAACCATTGTCATTTGCACGATCAAAAATTGATGGTAGCTCGGCCCTTAATTTATAAATACTTTTTGCAATGACAATACCGTTCTCTGCTAGAAGACCTCTCAACTGATTACATAGCTTAGTTCGAGCTTCTACTTGACCTTCACGTATACGTAACAAGCTTTGCATGTCTTGCTGTTCAACTGTTTTCGGTGTTACAAAATTCATAGTCGGCCGTTGAGCCGCTTCAGCTATTGCACGGGCATCTTGCTCATCATTCTTATTCCCTTTTACATAAGGTTTAACGTATTGGGGTGAAATTAATTTAACCTCATAATTACGCTGCATCAATTCACGCGCCCAATAATTGGCACTGCCACAGGCTTCCATCGCTATTACTTTAGGTGAGAGCTTATTAATCACTTCTAACAATTTGGCGCGTGTAACTTTTTTCTCCTTTAAAATAGCACCCTGCTGATTAACACCACATAGTTGAAAAACATTTTTTGCAATATCAATGGCTAGCAAGTTAATATCCATAGTGGACTCCTTCGCTTTAGTTAAATTTAATAGCTTACGCTATTTAGCACCTAGATGCTGAGAACCATTTTTTAGAATGGTTCAAAGTGGAGCGAGTCCATTCCATTATTGCGGATTTTCGCTTGGATAAATAAACGGCGTCCGACAAAGCGCCAAAGGAAATAAAGGACAGCAATAATTGGAACTAGATGAGAAAAGATAGAGTCCATTGCGTTTTGTACCTTTAAGAAAATAAAAATTTTTCTATTGCTTCACGAGAGCTGCCATGTTGCTTTGCATGAGCTTCAATTGCCTTGGAGAGCTTATGCAGCCAGTCATCAAAGCTAACTTCTTGACTGCTTAAGCGAATGCCGCCGCTTAGCTTGCCAATGAGTGCTTGAATGCCATTGTTTTTAGCAAAGTTTAATAAGTATTCAGCGTCTTTGAATTTCACACTAATTTGTCGAACTGGATGCTGCTTGCTAAAGAGCTTAAACCAGCGATTGATTGTCACCATGCCTGGCAAGGAGTGCTCTAGACGAGTTGCCAAGCCTTCAATGAATGCTTTTTGATCAGTGATGTCACGTCGCCATTGAGCAGCAGCTAGGTCAAAGTTAATTTCTTGATCAGTCATAACTATGATTATTCTTTGTAGAAAGAGCAGGATTGTTGCATACCCAAGAACTGCTCGCAATAAAAACCACACTGCTGTGTGTAAATGGGTATTTTTCCGCAGCGTTGTATGCACTGTTCTTTAATGCTGCAAATTTTCAATCCAGGCTATGCGCTAACGAATTCCAATAGTCAGCAAGCCCTGAGACAGTAATTGCTTCACCCAATGAATAGCTGTTGCTACCTGGATGAATAACAAACAAGTGATCAAGTTCAAGGTCATTATGGCTCGCTACGCTTCGCTCTACTTACGTAAAAGCAACACGCAAATCAGCAAGACAAAGTGTGAAAAAGGATTTATGCAACAAAGCGCTTTAGAAAAGGAGGCATTGACCCACTTGACCCCCGCGGCCACCAGTGCGAAAGTAAGCCTTTGATTTTGCAACAAAAACTAGGGTGTAAATTTGTCAGAGAAGTATTACGATAAGGGCTATTATTTGTAGTATATCTCTGATAAGATTAGTTAAATTTTAACCAGGATTAAGAGTATGGCTATAACAAATATTATCGCGATTGCTCAAGTTAAACCTATTAAGGTCAATGAAGGTGCGCCCTTTCATTCAGTTAATCTTGCCACTTATATTGAAAATCCTGACCAACAACCAATTGGTTATCAGGCTAGTTTGGTTGATGGGGGTGAGTTGCCAGCTTGGTTGAGTTTTTCTGAGCAGGGTGTGCTTAAAGGTCGCCCACCTAAAGGTGCTGCACAACAAGGATCTTATTTAATAAAAGTCTTGGCTATTGCTGAAAGCAATAAGCTCGAGTTCCCAATCGAAATTAAAGTCTATGTGCCTAAGACTGCTGACGAGATTGCAGCAGAACGTAAGGCTGTTTGGGAAGAGCTTGCCAAGCAAGGCGTACTGCCACCTAATTGGCAGGAGGTTATCGAGCGTCCTATTACCGCTAAAGACATCTATTACTTACTAGCGCGTTATGCGAGCTTTACGTTATGGAATGCCGATGACAGGCGCTTGGCAGACAACGGTAAGTTAGTGACTATCCCTGAGCAAAGCGAAAAGTTTAATGTCTATGACTTCGACGTTTGTTTAGTGACAACACCTAAGGACCTTTACGATTCTAATCGAACCTTAGGTGATGCATTGCAAACGGCCAAGGCGATGGTCAAGTCAGCCCATACAAAAAAATGGAACGTTGAGTTCGGTGGCTTTGACCGTATGGCAGATGCTGCCTGGTACGAAGCTTACGATTTAAATCAAGCAAGCACCAATAATCATAACATGGAGGTGCGTAACTACGAGCCTGCTGAAATTACGGCGATGACCGCTAAACAGCAGACTAGTAAACCCAGCAATAACTAATAATAACAAGGGGTAGACTATGCCAGTGTTACCACCGGGGCATCCGGCTTACGAGCGATTACAAGAGCAAGTGGAAGAGTTTGAGAGGTGCAAGCAAGCACTTCTTGACCAGATCGCTGGCTTGCGAGTTCAAGGTGCTCCTACAGGTGTAAAAGAAACGCTGCGGGAGCAAGTAGAAGCGTTTAGCCAATTAGCCGATCTTTTCTTAACAGCCGATGGTTGTCGGCAACTTAATCAAGCGATTAATGGTCGAGCTACTATCGACTCGGCGCATCGTGTGCGGAGTGAGAGAGATATTGGGCTTTTTGACCATCCACTTTCAGATTTTAAAACACAACTACAACAAGCTTTACGAGAGGGCTATCCAGTAACTGAGCGACAACAAGAGCGAATGTCGTTGTTGGGTGCAGAGGGTGACGCGATTGTTGATGGTATTTCTGCACAGGGTGTTAGTGCTGGTGAAGCAATCCAGGGTGCTTTTACTGCGCTACAAGAACAAGCCTTGCAAGTTGTACGAACTCAATATCAAATCATGGGCCTGCCACCAGGTGATGGGCAAGTAGCCAAAGCAAGAGAGGTTCAGGCTAAGCTTTTAACGCCAGGGTTGAAACGCTTGCAGCACTCACCTGCCTGGGGCAAGGTGCCTGGCCTACGTGTTAATCATGCTTTGCCTGATGTTGGTTTTGAAGGTGTGGGTCGAGAGGAGCTGCATTCCTATGTTGAATTGACGCGTTATCGATTAACGTTAGGTCGAGAGAACCTAGCTGCTTACTTTGCTTACTTAACTAAGCGTTTAAGTTGGCGTCAACGCCGTAATGCAGAAGCAATGAGTCAAGCTATCTTAGCGGCTGTGGATGCTCAGCTAGAGGAGCTTGATCGGGTGCTTGTTAATGGTGAAGTAGTGGACTTTCGCTTTGATCAAGCTAATACAATAAGAGATGCATTTGTAGAGCTTCGAACAATATGCTTAAGTGCTTGGCAAGACAGAGGTGCCAAGGCTATTCCACCGACAGGAATAGCTGATGTAGACGCAGCATTTTATGCTATGCGTGATGACCTTCGTGATACGGCTGCAGCTATTGTTGCTGCGCAGCAGCGTTATCAGGAGGGAACAGATGAAGAGGCCGCTGCAGTTTTGGAAGGGCGAGATGATGCTGCCCTGTTGCCAGGGACACCGACCCATTCTGACGGTTTTCAGCCAGCACGCTTCATCGGAGAGCCGCCTTCGCCACCACCATTACCACCGTCACCAATTCCTGAAGCGGAAAGAATTAACCAGTTAGCGAGTGAGCTTGATGGCTTGATTCAACGATTGAATACTGAGCTTGATTCAACAGAAAGTGTGGCATTAAGAGTATTAAATATTGAGTTAGACGATTCTTATTTAAGCCAGATTGAGCCTGACTTACATAGTAGGAAAATGATGCATTTGCAGGTTAGGATTGCTTTGCGAAAGCTTCGAGTCCTTGAGCGTGGGTTGAGTATTAGAAGAGGTTCAGCTGAGTTAGATCAGGAAATACGAGACAAGGTTCAAATTCTCAGAGAGGAATTAGTTGCGTATCAAGAAAGACATCAATTCGCTGTTGGTATTGAACGTCTAGCTAAGGACTTGCAGGGTTGGGCCGAGGTAGAACACTTACAGCAGTTTTTACCCGATCGTTTTGGTTTGCCATTAGCGACTCAAGAGCTGCCTGCTTTGTACGATTTATCTGGCGGTGAACTTTGCCCGTTAATTGGTGTGTTACCCGCTTTTGATCCAGCAATCCCTTTCTCTCGTTTAGATAACCTATATCAACGTATTTGGTATGCGCAGGTTAAATTAGAACAATTTTTAATGGCAATAGGTGTGCCTGGAGAGGCTGTTGCTGATGATGGTTTAAGAAAAGAATTTGTTGAAACAGTCTTGCCGGCATTTAATAAAGTGCTTGATAAGCGTGCTTGTCATGAAACAAAGTTAAACTTACTGCAAGCAAAGCAAGCACTAGATGAAGTGAATATTGAGGAGTTGTTGGGGAGTTATTCCCAATTCCAGGCTGATTTTTTTGAACAGCAGCAAGAAGCAATAAAAGCTTATTTTATGGGTTTGGCTGGCGAGATAGGCATTGCTTCGCGTGAGCAAGTGGGTTTTGCCGAGGCCCGCTATCAAGACTGCAAACAAGCCTTGCTTGGCTTGCAGGTCGAGCAAGGTAGAGCGATTGAGCGGGGTGTTACTGATCAAGAAAGGTTCTTGCTCGGATTTACGCCTTACAGTCAAGCAGATGGAGTTGATTTAGTGGCGCCTTATCGGCTAATGGCGCCTTATGATGCTTCATTGCAAGCGATTGCAGATGGAGTTAGCGAGATAGAGGGCTATCAGGTTGATGAAGTTCAGCAGCTGTTAGGGCAGGTACCATTAACTACTTCGCCTGTAGAGGTGAGAGTGGGCGGTTGGGAAGCTTTACAAGCTGCTTATGCTCAAATGGGTTTGAGTAAGCAGTATCTTTCTGAGTGCTTACGTGTTGCACGGGAGCAAGGATTTGGATCTCCTGCTGATTTAGAAAGTTTGCAAGCAGCGGCAGGGCAGCTTTTTGAAGAGATAGATCAGTGTACAGCAGCACTTGGAAGTCTAGAGCAGGCGCGATATTTATTAGACTATCTAGCAGAGCCTGCCGAGGTTGATGGTGAGCGACGATTGCGAACGGTTAGCATAGGTGGTCGTGAAATCGAGGTGGATCTTTGTAACCCAGCGACAGTAACAGCAGCGCTAAATTTAATTCTTACTGAAATACATGGTCAACTTGGTGCTGTGGCGAGGCTACACCAAGAGTTTCGCCAAACAGTAGCGAGCTACTGTCCACTATATCGCAGAGACGGGGATGAAGATTCTATTGCGACTGTGGAGTCTGCTGTTTCTGACGAGGCTGCCGCAGGTTCCGCTGCCAGTGCAAGCTCTTTTGAAACTGATAGTGATGCAGGCGCTGTTGCAGGCCATGAGCTTTCTCGTGAGGCGCATTATGATAGGGCAATGAAGCAGGCTTTGCTATTAGACCCGGAGAACGGTGTTATGGCAGTCGCTTTAGCTGAGTTCGAGCGTCTTTGTGGTGCTTATGAGGTGTGTTTGGCAGGTTTTTCTGCTCCTGGCGCGAGGGGTGAAGCATTGCCAGTGCTGACGCAACAGATTATGCATCATGCGGCTGAGGTGCCGGGGTTTTATCGTTATGCGCAGAAATACTCGACGGAGGCAGTTGTTGTACGGGGTGCTGATGATCTGCTCGCTCAGGTTGGTGGTGAAGCAGAGCAAGGGCGTGATCTAATTGAGGTTGATTGTAATGAGTTTCAGCCGCAGGTGAGAAGTGGTGATGCCGTGCTTGTTGAGTTGCTTGCATTTAATGAAGGTGACTTTAGTTTTACTCGTTTGGATGAGGTTTCTCACCAGCTTGGAGCAAATTGCGCTAAGTTTACTGCTTTGATTCGTTCGATGGTGGGGCCGGATTTTGCTGGGGCTGGTAGCCGAGAGGCTTTGATTGCTGAATTGCTGGAACGTATGCGACCAGAGGTTGATTTGTTATTGTCAGCACAAAAACGAGCGTCTTGTGCGCTCGATGTTGGTGAGTTGCTAGGTCAGCTTGATGATATGGATATTGCAGCATTCGATGGGCGTTGTGATGAGTTGCGAGCGACTTTTTCTGCACGCTTGTCAGGGGTGTTTACTCCACCAGCTCGTGATTTAGAAGACTGGCAAGACTGCCGTGCGATTTTTAATTCTTTGCTCGAAGAGCGCCGTGGTTTAGTCGACGCGGCAGTTAAAGTGCAGAGAGAGTATTTGACGGGTGCACTGGAGTTTGGTGGTGCGGAAGTTGTTGGTCGTCGTGAAAGTGTGCAACAAATTATTGAACCGGGTGCTAATCGTTTAGGTTTGGCTTTGCAGTTGGCGAGATTTCCTGATGAAGGTGGGGCGATTGAAGCAGTGCCTATTGGTGAAGTTCTAGCACCGCAACGACCATTGGCACAAGGGCGAGATGTTCCGTATTTAAGGACTTTATACAGTTACCGTGCTGAGCCGCGTTTGGATGTAGCTACGCCAGAGTCTTATAAGCCGAAGCGAGCAAATGCAGCAGGGGCTACACTATTAGTTCATGATATTCAAGTAGCTTTGCCTAATTATGCAGGTGATCCCGACTTCCTTCGCCTTGAAAACTTAAAAGCACGTCTCGATTACAGTCGCGCTAAAATGCATCACTTTTTCGAAGCGCTTGGGATTATTTACCCCGGAGGGCTTGGGGTTGGGGTAATGAACCAAGTTAACAAAGTGCTTGATGCAGAAGCTCGTGGGCGAACGGGCCTGCGAATGGAGCAGGCTTTTGATGAGTTGCGCGATTTAAATGTTGATGATTTATTAAGTGTGGAGGTTGCTGTTCAGGGAGTGAGATTGAGTGAACAAGAAAACCAATATCACATAAAAGCAACGTTTCGCCAAGCAGCCGAGCAGCTTGGTATTGCAGCAGCAGATCAAATCGCTTTTGTCGAAGCGCGTTGGCAAGACTGCCAGGCGATGTTAAGAGACCTACAAGCAGAGCAGCGTGCGGTGGTGGCTGAGGTAGTTGCTTCGCAACGAGTGTTTTTAGGTGCTGGGCCTGAAGGTGCAGAGGAAATACGATGGCGTGCTGGTGTGGCTAGCTTGATGGCGCCTTATGATCAGTCGTTTGAGCGTATGCGTCAGCATGTGGCTCGTGAGGTTAATAGAGGTGTTGGTGAGGGTGGGTTGCGCTATCGGGTTGCTGAGGTTGACCGTCTATTTAGTGGAGACGGTTTAGTAGACGATGTGCCTGTGCTTGGTGAGATTGCAGGTGAAAGGCCAACCCTTGCAGAAGTTGAGGGTGCTCATACGCATTACAGCCGAGGGTTGAGCTATTTAGAAGCTTGCTTGAACTCTGATACTGGTTTTTATCCTTTGCGAGATCATTTGCAAGAAGACCTTGATCAGTTAAAAGATCGCTTAGCCATTATTGGTAGCTTAAAACAGCAGTATCAACACCTCGTGTTAGCTTATGACGAAGCTGGTGTGCGTGGAAGAAGTGCTCGCACGGTTGAGCTTAATGGTGTTCGGGTTCGAGTTGACTTGGCTAACCCTGCTGCAGTACAAGCAGTGCTTACAACTATTGTGGAGCAAGTTATAGGGCAGCGAGAAGCTGTTTGTGAATTGGCTAGAGGGATCTATCAAAAAGCCGATGATGTGCGAGCGGCGGAGGCTGATGCAGTTGTTGATTCTCCAGGCTTTGTAAAGCATCAAGTGCTTGAACGATTAACACAGGCACCACCAGAAGGGCAGGGCTTAAGCGAAGTTGCCGCACAAGCAAAACTGGATCGAATGATTGGTGTGCGAGAAGGCGTTGCTTTATATCAAGGTGATGAGCTGACTGATCCACAAAATGGTGGCCAAACCTGTGTCATGTCAGTCGCCATGCGCGAGTTCGATCGCCATTTTCGAGTGTATCAACAGCGATTGGATGCGTTTACTGCTGAGGATAATGCAGTTGAGCAGCTTACTGCACGCATACAACTAGGTGCACCGGGTTTTTATCGGTTCTACGATGCTGCTGCGGTAGCAGGTGGTGCTTTGCCGGTACCGAATGCTGGTGATGCGCAAGCGCAAGGTAGAGAGGGTGGTTTTGCAGACTGTGCCTCTTGGCGACCAGAGGTTCAAGTGGGGCCGGCGAGTTTAACTCGGGTGCTTGTTGATCTGCCAGAGCAAGGCGGTTTGCCTGTAGTTGCGGCGCCAGGCGTTGTACCTGATTTCGCTGTTGATGAACCAAGCTTTGCGCGTCTAGATGGAGTTAATGCTCGTATCGATCACCTTAAAGCACGTATGCAGCGTTTTATGCAAACGATCGGTTTAGCGCCCGCTGACTTAGAAGCGACTTTTGGTGCTGCACGAGACAGGCTTGATGTGCTGCTATCAGAGGGTAAGCGGCAACAGGCTGGGGTAGATGTTGAGCGTTTGTTGGGGCGTCTAGATAGTACGTTTAATTTTGTGGGAAGCATTCCAGTTACTCTTGATAACCAAGCGAGGCTGCTAAGTGCTGCCGATAAAGAAGCAAGAGTTAAAGCGGCGTTAGAAGTAAAGGCGGTTGAACTAAATATTCCTGAAGGTGAACGAGCAGCTTGGGTCAATGCGTGTTATGAAGACTGCCAGGCCATCATGCGCAGCTTCTGCGAAGAGCAACGAGAGTTATTTCGCCAAGCGCATCGTGAGCAGCGTTGTTACCTGGGTGCGCCTGAGTTTGACTATGCTGCTGATATTCAAGAAGGTGCGGTGCAGCTACGTGCTCCACAGGAAGGTGAAGAAGTAAATGCCCGCCGCCGAATCGCTGAGCGTGGTTTGGTAGCTTATGATGCTGGTTTTCGAGCTTTACGTGATCGCTTGGTAACACCATTTGGTGACGAGCTGCCAGCACCTAATCGGGTTGCGCGTGTAGTGGCTCAAGATCATTTTGGTTTTGCTGCTTATGCAGATGAAGATGAAGTAGATGCTAATCCACTGCAAATGGCAAGCCAATTGCTGGGGTATGAAGGTTTAGCTCGTCCTATTGAAACAACCTTGCCAGCAGAAGAGCAAGAAACTACGTTGGGTCACGTCGAAGATGTGATGCGAGAGTATCAACGTAGTTTGGGACTGTTAAAACGTCTGCGGGATTTTGAAGTGCCATCAGGGCGCCGCAGAGCGATGGAGAAATTACTGCCTGAGAGTTTGCGCACCCAGGTTGGAAGAGCTATTAGCACTTTAACTACAACACTTGATCGCATCGCCACTGCTAAGGCACGTATAAAAAATATTTTAGATAATCGTGCCATTCTGCACGATGAAGCAAGGGTGACGGCCTTAATTCAGGCAGAGTTTGACCGTATTAATGGTGTAGCAAGTGTGCAAGAAGCTATGCGAAATTTGCAAGTCAGTTTGGCTCATTTGAAGGATCGAGAAGTAGTAGAAGCAGGAGGGGAGGATTTTACTGCTGATCGTCAGACTATTGTTGACCGATTACAAAGCGCCTATGGTCGCCAAGATGGTGCAGCCCGCTTCCGATTATTATTCGGAGATCCAGCGGTTGATTTAACGCAAGGATTTAATTTTGCAGTAGGTGATGGAGGGCAAAACTGCATAGGTGTTTTGCCAACCATCCTTTACGAAATCAATCATTCAGCAGCGAGGTTGCACCAGGTTCAGCGCCGAATTGCAGAACCACATACTGATAGTGCAGTAGTGAGAGCTGCAATTATTGCTGCTATTAGACGAAGGGAAAGCTTTCAACAAACCCTTTATCGGGCGTTTCGAGCGACCGGATTACCTCAAGAGCAGGCGCAAGCAGTAACTAGGGTGGTTAGTAATGATGAAGGCACTACAAGTGCGCTGCGTCAGGGAAGCGAAGTTGCAGTTTTATTTGCATATTATGCAGCGCGTATGGCTGGTTATGAAGATAAACATACTTTATCAGTAGTAAGGGCTGTAATTAGAGCCAAACTTAGCGCTACTCTGGCGGCACCATTATATGCAGAGAGTGAGGCTGTTCGTGGTGCTGTTAGGATGGCTGTTGAGGCTCAGGCTGGAGAAGTTCATGCAGCTTTGGAAGCCGTGGGTTTACCTGAGATTACCGTTGAAGAAGTAGGAAATGTGTTTCTTGAAAATGTTGGCTTAAGAGAAGCAGTTTTAGCAGCTCGAGCTGATGTTAATAAAAACCCTGATGCAGCAATACGGGTTGCTTGCAATGCTATTCCTGGTCAACATGCTAATAACCCCCTGGTTGTTGATGCTGTCGTTGCAGCTATTCGTACCTTAGTGGCAGAAGCGCCTGACCCTGACAGCCCAGAAGTTGCGGCAGAGGCTGCTTTGCGAGCACTTTGTGATGGTAGACGGCAACCCTTGATGTTGCAGCGCATGCGTGCGCATTTACATACAGAAGCACCTGGCTTAGTGCGCTTTATTGAGCGTAGTGCAAGTGCAGAAGCTATTGATACTTTTGGCAATCAATCATTATTGCGTGGGCGTGATTTAGGCATAGTTGAAGTAGAGGGTGGCCACCATCCGGGGCAGGGTGATGGTGTTTTTCTGAGACGCGGACAAGGTGAGCTTGCCTTGCATACAGCACGCTACGGTGCGCACTACCGATTTCCTGATGGTAGAGTTGTTGGGCTCCATGATCCATATGCGATGCGAGTGCAGCCTAGCACAACACACTATGAGCAACGTAACCCAGTGACTACAGCACAGTTAACTTTATTAAGGCAGCCTGATGGAGATGCTGATTTAGTTGGACAGCCAGAGGTAGATACTCCTATCAACCCAGGTGCGCATGTGCGAGCGAAAGGCTGGGGGCGCTGTATTATGGCGCATAATGTTCAGCAACCTGGTGTAGGCGTGCCAGTGGTGCCGGTGGTGTTCGAGATTGGTTCTGATAGACAACCAGTTAAGCCGCAAGGTATGTCGGATAATTTGTTTGCTTATTATTGTGGGCGATTACCTGGCCGTGGAGGTTATGAGGGTGAGGTTGCGGTAGGTCAACGCTATATTGTTGACTTTGAAGGGGCGTTGCTAGCGCGAGTGTTGCCGCGGTTTTATCAAGCTGGTGATGAAGACCGTCAACCAGTACCGGGTATAGTTGATGGTGTATTAGAACCAAAACACTTGGCATGTGAGCCGATTGTGGTGACTCTAGTTGCAGGTGGTTATTTCCCTGCTGGTACTAAAGGACTGGATGGTAAAGTTCTTTTAGCTCAAGGACAGCCTTGGCCAGGAGGGGTTGCTAGAGATCGGTGTCGCAGGATTGTTTTGCCTGAAGGTGCAGGAGCAGGGCATGAGTACATCGTCGACTACTTTATCACTGAACCTTCGCTTGGCCATGGACTATTAGACGCCCAGGCATCTTTGACTCGCCGCTTGACACACTTGCGTGAAGACCGATTGCGTTATGCGCCGCCCGCTGCTGCTGATGCTGATGTGCCAGCATTAAGTGCAGGCCAACAAGCTAACCGTTTCCAATACATCAACCGGCTTTATAGTGAGTTGTTGTCTGTTGAAGAAAGGCAACGACAATTTTTACGGCCATTTATACGTGATGGCGAGGCTATTGCTGAAGTGATGCAGCCATTGCGTGAGTTGCGCGAACAGATTGATATTGTTTTAACAGTGGCGAAGCGTAAGGAAAGTAGTGGTAAAAGTCTTGGTGACTTGCAAAGGGAGCTTGCAATTTTACAAGGCCGTGTTGAAATTGATCTAGGAAGGGTGGTTGGGCAACAACGTGTTAAGTTGGAGGAGCATCTTGGTCGCCTTGAAGGGGCTACTGAAGCTCGTCAAGACATGTGGGCTAACTTCATCGGCCTGCAAGCGGAATACCGTCTGGTGTTGCTAGGGCAGGCAAAGGCGGCTGCTGAACAGGCTGACGATAATGTGGCCCGCGGCGGCGAGCTAGGCTTGCTCGATGCGCAGCGCTGTTTCTTGCGTGGTGAGAGAGCTGTAGTCGATGCAGAAAGTAAGCTTGTAGGTAGGGGTGATGCCGATAATATACGTGCTGATTTGCACGAGGTAGGCGGTGAAGCCCAACAAAACTACCAGCAACTTGTTGCTAGTTATAATAAAACCACAGCGGCGATGCTAAGCAAGCTAAGCGGTGTGCATTCAGTAGCTCAGGTACAAGCGGTTTTGGCAGGTGATGCGCCTGTTAGGGAAGTAGAGGCTGCAGAAACTAAGCCAAGCCTTGGTAAAGTACGTAATGCACAGCAAAAGCTTGAAACGGCACTTACCCAGCTAAAAGGGCTGTTGAACAATTTGCAGTCCGAAAACTCAGGGTGGTTAGAAGCAATTTGTCAACAATTGTTAGCGCGCTTTGAGCCACTGCGAGATCTATGCGCGGTTAATAAAAAATTTGCTTACCTAGAGGGTAATTGGCGAGAAAATTTTAGACAGAATGCGCAAGCTGTTTATGGCCACTTGTTTGGAGAGCGGGGAATTGAGGATGAGTTAGTTGGTTTATTGGATGGCGAGCAAGTAAGTGTCCAAGGCGGGTACGACAAAGCTGTGGCTAGGCCGGTATTGCAAGTCGCAGTGCGTCAAGCAGTATTGGCTGCAAAAGAATTAACTTCTGAGCGTTTGGCGATGGTCAAGCCTGAACAGTTGTACCGAGGGATTTTTATAAAGATGTTTAATGACAACTCACCAGTCCGTTCATTGAATCTTCAAGGTAATTCTGAACAGGCGAGACAGGATCGAGCTATTGTGTATTCATATATGGCTGCAGTTAATACTAATCGTGCTAGAGATTATGCTGATCAACTCGCTATGGAGGGAGCTTTGTCAAGACAGGATCGGTTTGCTAGCCGTCTTGTAAGTGTAAGTGCATAAAAGTTGTGGTGGTCTAAAAAGGAAGTTGCTTGTTTTTATAATCCATCCTAACCTTCCTTATTCTAAGGAAGGGACGTGGTAGTCGACAGGGAGCAGGGCAAGGGGTTTTGAAAAAACAATAGCCCCCTTTGATTCAAAGGGGGCAGCTCGCGTAGCGAGCGGGGGATTTAAAGATGGTTGGTCTAAAAAGGAAGTTGTTTATTTGGGTGCTGCCTCTATATAATGTAGGCTATATTGCTGCTGGCACGCCAAAATCATTGACCTTCTCCCAAAACTGATCCCATCTGCCTTTAGTCTTTACTAGTGTTCTCAAGCATAAAACGATTTTCATTCCCTTGTCTTTCCAGCGCATTCCTGATCCGCCTAATCTTTGTTTAACAATTGTTTTACATGCTGCTTCAGTGACGCCAGAGCCAATTGGTGCATTCTGCTTAATCAAATTATGATACGACATTCGCTTTTCTTTAATATTATTTTCAAAATACGTAATTGTTCCTTCTAGCTTTTCTCTAAGCGATTTATTCAGTTTTTTATTTAGATGCTCTTTAAGCTCAGCAAGTATTCTACCTGCCGCACCTTTCTTGTGCTTTAAGTCATGACATCTCTCTTCGAGCCAAACATCACGCTCATCTCTTTCAGATTTTTTGGTAAATACTGCCTTTGATGCTTCGCCGAGATATTCAGTTGCATGCCAAAAATCTAAAATTTGCGTATCAGTATGTTTTTTTAGAAATGGCCAATTATTTTTTGCTCCATCAGCAACGCCAATTGTTTTAGCATCAGGGTAATATTTCTTTTTCAGCTTTATTTCCTTTTCAAGCCTATTAAAGAATTCATCTTTTCCATATTCTGGTGATGCTGCAACGTAGGTTGTGTGCAGGCGTGCACCATGCTTATCATACATGGAAATAGTTCCAACCATGCTCTCTCTATAACCATCATCAACGGTGAGAACATATGCACCATCTAAGCTAATACTTAGCATCTCAATGCCTGCATCAAGCTTTGGCTCTTCATATTCCCACTCAGCCTCTTTGGCTTGTGCAATACCGCCAACAAAATCAGTTGCCCGTTGCAAGTATGAATGTGAGATTTTACGGTTATGATTGACCTTGAGATCATCAATAACACTAGGAGCAGGTAAGTTTGAGTATTTATGTGAGATTATTTTTGCAAATCGCGGTGTTGATCCTTGGATAATTCTAGCCTTATCTTCTAAAGGACAAAAGATCTTCCCGCCTTTAGAGGTTTGATAAACATAACGCTTAACTCGAGCAACTCCATAAGGCGTTTGGTAATTTGCTTCATCTCTACTTCGTGCTGTTAGCTTTATTTTTCCAACATGGATAGGAGAGCCATCTGCATCAAACTTACTTAAAGCTTTTTCAGTGGCTAATGTTCCAACCTCATTAAGGCCGTCAAGAATTGCATCCTCACATTCAAGCATAGATCCTTTTAGTGGAAGCTTGAGCTCAATAGTTAATTCATTATTTTCATCAGAGAGAATTCTAGCTAACATCCAAACACCATCCGTAATCAAGTTAAAGTGTATATTATGCTATATTTTCTACATTATATAAAGGCAGCACCCGTTTATTTTTATAATCCATCCTAGCCTTCCTTATTCTAAGGAAGGGACGTGGTAGTTAGGCTGCAGAGTTTTATAAATGAGGATCTCTTTCAGAATGTGTGGGTAAGTAAGCAATGAGTGTAGATATTTAGCAGTAAGTTTCGACTTTTTACTATTTAATGCTGCAGAACGGGTGGCGCGAATCGAGGGCTCCCAGCAGCGCAGCTTGCGAGCATGCTGGGAAACGATTCGTGACAGTACCCGTTGGTCGTAAAGAGTTTGAAAAAGCCGAAACTTACTTTACCCACACATTCTGAAAGAGATCCATAAACTAGTAGACAAGCGATGAGCTTAGATGAAGAATGACGTATGCAGTAACACCTATGGGTAGAGCTGCTTTTATAGGAAATCACTTACAATGCTTGTGGCAAAATACCTATCGAGCTATAATGTGGGATATTTGTCAAAAGCAATAATGATGAGAATATGACTATGCCTAAATTGAAGATTCAGATCGCCTACACGCCGCGTAATGCTGATGGTACACCTGGTGAGCCAGTGCAGCTTATTCGCTTAGATCGAGAAGGGAAACACGTAGATTTTAGCGAAGAAACGCCTCATGGCTATGCAACCGATACGGTTGCTGCCATTGAGCTAGCCAAGCGTTATGGGGTAGAAGTGACCCGAGCTAACAAGGTCGGGCTTATTTCAGAAACAGTTGCTGCGGATGGGCATAGCGTTGAAGAGCGTACCCTTAGTATTCAACTTGGTGAGCTAACGCCAGAACAAATCGAACGCTTATTGCCAGATGCAGAGGAGCGTTTTTGCACGGTGCCGTTAGCAGTGGCTCAGGTTGATGAAGTTACTGACGAGATGGTGAATGCAGATGCAGAAGTTCAGAGGCAGATAGGAGAGCTTGAAGAAGCTGGTGAGGGTTACCCTCTGGCACAGCGTAATGCCGATGAACAACGCATAAAGGCTGCGGCTCGCCAGCGTTTAGAAGAAGCAGCCAAAGCAAGAGCTATAGAAGCAGAGCAAGCCAAACTACAAACAATCAAAACCGGCCATGGCTTAGCAGCGGCTGAGCAGCGCGATCCAGCGGGTGAAGAAACGGCTAGGGAAAAAGCGCTTAAAGCAGCCGCAGAGCACAGAGTGGCTAACCCAGTTGAAAGTGATGTTTTACGACGTGCTGTGACAGGTGAGACTCGCCAGGTTGCTCAGTTTGGCCAGCAAGGTTCAGCTTACCGTGATAAACCTATCGAATGGAAAACAGAACGAGATCTTATTGATACGGGTCGTGTTTATGCTGATTATAAAGGTGCTCAAGCTGATTTAGAACGCGTATACAAGCGTATGGGCTTGTCCAAATCTCTTAAAAAACTACGTAAAGCACAGCAAAGCCGTGCCGATGAGGTTAACGTTATTGCCACTGTTGATAGGCGTGGTGGTGAGGCGGCTCAAAACCAGCAGTTTGTTCAAGGTCGCCTTGACCAACTGGCTCGTGAAGCCGATCGACGAGTTGGCTTTGAGACCACTCTCCTTGGTGGTGTTCATGCTCCGGCTTATTTTGAGGATTTTGATCCTGATGAGTTGATGGAGAATCCGGAGTTTGCAGGGCGAGCTAGAGCTGCTGCTGAGGCTGAGGTTGATTTAACACCTAACCCAGCCGACAGCTACTTCGCTGAGGGCATGGCAAACCTCGATGAGCGCCGACAGATTTTCCAACAAGCCTGGACACGATTATACGGCGATCGAGCAGGGGCTTATGCCGAAGTGCGTGCTCAGGTAGCTGGTCAAATGGGCGGTGCACATGATGCTCACGTTGCTGAGTGGACTCGACAGGAATTAATGCGCCGCTTGGATTTTGATCCGGCAGGTCGAGTGATTGTGGCGCCTGAGATGATGGCGGCGAAGCAACGAGAGATTGCTGAAGCGGTTCAGCAGGCTCAACAAGAGCCTAGGCAGGAAAACATTACCGTCACTGACTTTGATGGTGTGGAACATGAGCTAGCTGTAGCTGACTATTGGGGTGGAGCTGATGCTGGAGCTGTAAATGCAGGCGCTGTACAGGGTTTGCTTGAAAGATGGCGTGATGCAGCTCCGCAGCCTACTGAGGCTGAAATCAATCGTGCCCGTGAGCGTGATGTCAAAGCTTGGCAAGCGATTTTAGCAGGTGAAGCAGGTGATGACGAAAACTGGCAGCTCCCTTACCGTGATGCAAATGGTGCTCTGCAACACCTTCAAGTTAGCGAGTTGCAGCGTGACCAATTACTAGATGCTGATAGCAAAATTGATCCTGCTAAACTCGCCAAACTTTGGGATCATGATTTTGAGGGCATTAATGGTTTTAATGGAGAACAGACGCCTAACATCCAAGCAGCCACAACCCAGCTTCAGCAAAAGCTCGCTAGCCTTTGGCGTAAACAAGCGTTTATGCACAGTTTGGGTTATGACATATCGGGCCGAGTGATTGTGACGCCTGTGATGATGGCGGCGAAGCGGCAAGAGATTACTGAAGCGGTTCAGCAGGCTCAACAAGATCCTAGGCAGGCAAACATTACTGTCACTGACTTTAATGGTGTAGAGCGTCAGATACCAGTAGCTCACTGTTTAGCTGAGGTTGATCCTGATGCTCAACCTCAACCTCAACCTCGAGCTGTAGATGATGCTAAGATCCAAACCTTGCTTGCCAGGCTGCGTGATGAGGTTGCTCCTGTAGATGAAGGCTCTCTTGCTGCAGCTTGTCAGCACGATGTTGCAAAATGGCAAGGAATTTTAGCAGGTGCAGCAGGTGATGGTGATAATTGGCAGCTCCCTTATCGTGGTGCAAACGGCGAACAACAGCACTTAGTAATTACTGCAGATCAACGTGGGCAGTTGTTGGCTGGTGATATGGGTGATGAGGATCGCCAGCCCGACCCAGAAAAGCTCGCCCAGCTTTGGCAGCATGATTTTAGCGATGCTGGTTTAGGGGGCGATTTTCCTGCTCATGAGGGTATTGTTGATGTCCAAGAAGCCACTAAACAACGTTTAAGTGTTGAGCCTTTCGTTGAGCGTGCCCGTGAGCGTGATGTTACAAAGTGGCGGTCTATTCTAGACAAGGAATTAGCAGAAGATCAGAATAGTTGGCAGTTCCCTTACCGTGATGTGAATGGTGCTTTGCGATACTTACAAGTTAGTGAGGCACAACGTGCGCAGCTGCTAGATGCTGATAACAAAACTGATCCTGCGAAGCTTGCCAAACTTTGGGATCATGACCTTGGCGGTATGGGTCAGTTTGGTGATGATACCCCTGACTTTCACGCGTTTGCTATCCAGCTTTATCAAAGGTTTGCCACTGAGGAGATGGGTATTGCTCCGAACGTTAGAGCTTATGCCGCAGCCCGAGCTGAGCACCGCTTTGATGCGGCGATTGACGAAGCTGCGCATCAGCAATTCTTGCGTCGGCCTGGGGTTGAGTCTAGTGCCCTGTTAGATGCAGCAGAGAAGGAGTTAAAGGTTTCACATACTGCAAGGTTGCAGAAAAAACTAGCCAAGCTTGGTACTCGTGGTCATTTGGGTGGGCGGGCTGATCTTGCTCTGATGGCTGAGCTACGTGACTATATGCGTACACAAGCTGGTGCTCAGGGTGTTGATGCTGAGAGTGGTTTTGGGCAGTTAAGAGCTGGTGAGGGAGGTGTTGAGCCTGCTGTTGCTGATGCGCAGTTAGATCAATTGATTAAAACTGTGATACTTGAAAATCAAAACCTAATCGATTGGGGGGCTGATCCGCGTCCAAGCATAACTGATGAGAATAAGAAAGCCTTACGAGACCGCCTGCGGACAAAAGCAGAGTCTTTTAAAGCTGAGCTAGAAGGTGATGCAAAACAGGCGCACCTTGAGAAAATGCGTCGTGATAATCCAATGGTGCAGTTTGGTGATATGCGAGCGCCGCAGCGATTTAATACACTGGATGCAACGTCAGATACTTGGGTGGATAGTTACTGGCAACAACAAGGCCGAGCACAAGTCAGAGCTGAGTTGGCTGAGAATTACTATAGCCAAGCTTTTGATGCAGCTAGAGATAGCAGCATGGCTGATGAGCTGAAATTATTACGCGATAGCCATGCACACGTTGCCGAGGCTGAGCAAGATGCTTTACAAGCTCAGCGTGACCAAGCATTTACTAGTAAAGAGGAATATCAAAAAGCTTTAGCAGAAGAAAAGCGCCGCGCTTTATTGGAAGCTCAAGAAGCGAGTATGCACTTTGATGAAAAAGGAGTATTGCGTAACAAAGATGGTAAGGATGTTCTAGAAGAAAAGTTTGGTAAAGACTTTAGGAAGAAATTTAAAGCAGCAGTCGAACAAGACAAAGAAGTGGCTAACTTCTTAGAAGGGCTTAGTAATGGTGGTGATATGTTTAGCATGCTTTTGTTAATGTTTGCTAATTTTATCACTTCGATAAGGACTTCAGTTCGTGCTGGTAAGTTTATGACAGCGGCAGAGTTGCGAACTGATGAAGGTAAGGCAGAGTACCTGTTCGCTCGCCGTTGGGATTGGGGGCGTGGAGTGGACGATAAGGTAATGAATGAAGCGTTTGACTTGCTCGCTCAGTCGTTCGTCACTGATGCTCAAGGTAAACAGAGTGTTGATTTGACCCACTTGGCAGAGACGACACCTTACGCTATGCAGTTAGCTTGTGCTGTACAGGCATTAAAGGCTGGGCTGACATCAGATCAGATTAAAGGTTTACCAGGCCCTGTGATGGAGCGAGCGCAGGAGATTTATAAGACGTGGCAAGACAGGAGTTTAGCTCAGGCTAGTGAAAGGTCTCAAAAAGCAGCAAAACGATTAGGTGAGCAGGCTGATGAAGCACCTAAGGCAAAAAGGCAACGGAGTTCAGTTTATAAGCAAGGTGAACGCTCTGCTGCTTCATTTACTGGGCGTAAGCGTAAAGCAGAGGTGGAGAGGCAGCAGCTTGGTGAGGCGCAGGAAGAGCCGCGCATACGTCGCCCTCGTCATGGGTAAAAATAGCGTATTTCTAAATCTAGAATAGGCTTGTAGTTGGTTTACCGATATACTGCCATAGTTTTCATTAATCAATGCTATTAGGTAACGCATGGATATTACTCACATTAAGCCTTCAACTGAAAAAGCGCTTTTTCTAGCAAAGAAACAATTGCCTGAGTTTATTTATGACGCGGTTAATCTGGAGGGGATTCATTATACCTTGCCAGAGGTGCAAACCTTACTGGATGGGATCACTGTTGGTGGTCACAGACAAAGTGATCAAGCTATCACACTTAACCAAGCGGCTGCTTGGCAGTTTTTATTTGCTGCTATAGAGGGTGAAAGCTTTGAGCTGTCAAAGTCTTTCGTGTGTGAATTGCATGCCATTGCAGGGAAAGAAGAAGCCTTGCAAGGGGGGTAAGTTTCGTAGTGGTGGGGTGACGATTGCTGGAACGAGCTATTTGCCACCGGATGCGCAGTTGCTTGATGCTTGTTGGGATAAATTGCTTATAGAAGTTAGTGCTATTGAATCACTTTACGATCGAGCGATTTATGTGTTTTTGCAAATGGCAAGAAATCAGTTTTTTTATGATGTCAATAAACGCATGGGACGCTTTATGATGAATGGTCTGTTGTTGCAAGCCGGTTACCCAGCGATTAATTTACCTGCCAGTAAAAAAGAGACGTTTAACAAGTTAATGTTAGATTTTTATAGTTCAAATGATGTTGCTCCTATGACAGAGTTTATGATGTCTTGTTTAGATCCTAATATCATTAAGATCATGTCTGAGTAATGGTTTGCAACAGAGCCTATGAGTAAAGAGCGTTTCGTGTTTTTGTTGTTCAATATTGCAGAACGGGTGGCACGAATCGAGGGATCCCAGCGGCGCAGCCTGCGAGCACGCTGGGAAACGATTCGTGACAGGACCCGTTGGCCGTAAAGGCTTTGAAAAACACAAAGCTCACTGCTAAACATCTATACTAACGAACTGCTTGCCCACGTAGCCTGAAAGAGAATCTGAATAATTACCCGCTATCTAACCTTTCTAAGTTCCGGTATGATGCCAGCAATTTCTTTGACTAAAGGAGTAGCGGTATTATGCGGACTCAATTCATTGGTGGTAATTGGAAAATGCACGGCAATAAGTCAGGTTTGACGGAGTTGCTGACCCAGGTTGTAGCAGAAGTTAATGGCTTGTCGGGGGTGACGGTAGCGGTTTTTCCAAGTGATGTCTATTTGGAAAGCATGAAGTCTTTGCTCACTGAAAGCTCGGTGCATTTGGGTGGGCAGAATCACTGTGATCATGAGGAAGGTGCTTATACCGGTGAAACGGCGCCGGGGATGTTGCAGGATGTGGGTTGTGACTATGTGCTACTGGGTCACTCTGAGCGCCGACACTTATTTGGTGAGACTAATCGCATCGTGGCGCGTAAGTTTGCTTTGGCTAAGCAACATCATTTAATTCCGGTATTGTGTATTGGTGAGACAGAGATCCAGCGTGATGTGGGTGAGGCTGAGGCAGTAGTGCGTGAACAGATCAATGCGGTGGTACATGAAGTTGGGATTAATGCATTAACGGGGACGGTGATTGCTTATGAGCCAGTATGGGCAATTGGCACCGGTAAAGTAGCGACAGCTGATGAGGTGCAAGCTATGCACGCGATGATTCGAGCCCACTTGGCTACTTATGATGCAGCGTTGGCTGAGGCGATGACCATTATTTATGGCGGTAGCTTAAAGCCTGAGAACGCTGAGGCAATTTTTGCTTTGCCTGATGTCGATGGTGGTTTGGTCGGCGGCGCTTCTTTGAAGGCAGAGAGTTTTGTGACTTTGGCAAAGCAGTTGGTAGCGGCTTAGCTTTTGTAATACAGGGCTGTTCAAATTAAGACCGCTCGGGTGCCGCCGTTGGTTTTGTAAACACTTTTGCTTATAGTGAGTGAGAGAAATACGTGCTTAATTCAAGGTTTTGCGTTACCATAGCGCCAGTTTTGTTGGCCTAGGCTAATGAATTATCTAGTTTAATGGGGAGTTAAATCCTCACTTTAGTGGAATTTTGGGTATAAATTATGCAGCAGGTTGTTCTTATTCTTCATGTCGCTTTTGCTATTGCGCTAATCGTATTGATTTTATTGCAGCAAGGTAAAGGTGCTGCTATGGGTGCTTCTTTTGGTGGTGGCGCTTCGGATACTGTATTTGGTAGTCGTGGTGCTAGCTCCTTTATTATGAAATTAACCGGTTCGTTTGCGGCCTTATTTTTTGTGACGAGCCTTGTACTTGGTCACTTTTCTGGTGCGATGGTTTCTAGTCAGCCTAAAGACAATATCTTGGCTAATGTGACACAGCTCTCTAAACAACAAGCCCAGCAACAGCAAGAAGCAGCACGTGCTGCGAAGCAGCTTAATGCACCAGGTACAACAACGGGTATCGTAAATATGTCAGGGACCACTTCGTCAAAGCAGCATTCTGCTGGTGGTGAGAAGAAGTAAATGACAAGAAATATTGCCGAAGTGGTGGAATTGGTAGACACGCTATCTTGAGGGGGTAGTGACGGAAACGTCGTGCCGGTTCAAGTCCGGCCTTCGGCACCAGTTTGTAGCTCGGATTGAAAACGCGAAGCGTTTGATAATCCGGGGATAAGCTAGGTTCAACCCCAGATTATCGAGCACTTCGTGCTCTTAATCTGGGCTACGGATCAGGATGTGATGCAAAAGATGTGCATGGAATAAGCCAACAAAACTAGGGGACAAGCGATGTTAGCAAATTACTTTCCGATTCTAATTTTCATTGGAGTAGGAATATTTATTGGTATTGCTCCATTGGTTGCCGGTCGACTCTTAGGTCCTCATCGTCCTGATCCAGAAAAAAACTCACCTTACGAATGCGGCTTTAATGCTTACCAAGATGCACGAATACCATTCGATATTCGTTTTTACTTAGTTGCTTTGCTTTTTATTTTGTTTGACTTGGAAACGGCTTTTCTTATTCCTTGGGCGGTGATCATTCACAGCATGGGGTGGATGGCTTTCTTTGCAATGATTTTATTTTTAGTGTTGTTAACTATCGGTTTTATCTATGAGTGGAAAAAAGGAGCGTTAGAGTGGGAGTAATGACGCAACAAAAACAGCAAGGTTTCATTCTGACTTCGGTCGACAAGTTAGTAAAGTGGGCGCAGACAGGTTCAATGTGGCCAATGACTTTTGGTTTAGCCTGTTGTGCGGTTGAAATGATGCATACTGGTGCATCACGTTATGATTTGGATCGTTTTGGGATTATGTTTCGCCCTAGCCCTAGACAGTCGGATGTGATGATTGTGGCAGGAACCTTGTGTAATAAGATGGCTCCGGCCTTGCGTAAGGTTTACGATCAAATGAGTGAGCCACGTTGGGTGATCTCAATGGGGTCTTGTGCTAACGGTGGTGGATATTATCATTATTCTTATTCAGTGGTGCGCGGTTGTGATCGCATTGTTCCTGTTGATGTTTATGTGCCAGGTTGTCCACCAACTGCAGAAGCTTTACTGTATGGTATTTTGCAGTTGCTGAATAAAATTAAAGGCAAGAAAGTAATCGAGCGATAGGACGAAATAATGACGGCATTGCAACAACAATTAAGTCAACAGCTAGCAGAGCAACTAGTTGCACTAGAAGTGGCGCATGACGAGGTTACTATTACAATAGCAAAAACGAGTTTACTGCAAGTCGCTGAGACTTTGCGTGACGCAGAAGCTTTTCAATTTAAATTGTTAGTTGATGTTTGTGGTGTGGATTACTTGGATTATGGTGTTGCTGAATGGGAAACACATGAGGCAACGAGCACGGGTTTTGACCGTGGTGTTGAGCATGGCGTGCAACGCGAACGAGTTGCTGAGTGGCATGGACCACGTTTCGCGGTGGTTTATCATTTGTTATCAGTGCAAAATAATCAACGCCTACGTGTTAAGGTTATGTTAGATGAGAGTGATTTAATTTTGCCTTCAGTTGTCTCGATTTGGCCTGCCGCCAATTGGTTTGAACGTGAAGCATTTGACATGTTTGGTTTCTTGTTTGATGGTCATCCTGACTTGCGTCGTATTCTTACTGATTATGGTTTTGTTGGGCACCCGTTCCGTAAAGACTTTCCATTGAGTGGTAACGTTGAAGTGCGTTATGACGCAACTTTAGGGCGTGTAGTTTACGAGCCCGTTGAAATTACCCCGCGGGTGTTAGTGCCTAAAGTGATTCGTGATGATCATCGTTATGATTTTGATCCTGCTGAATTAGCCAGCCAATTACCAAAGGAGTCGTCGTAGTCATGACAGAAATTAAAAACTACACACTTAACTTTGGTCCTCAGCATCCTGCTGCACACGGTGTATTGCGTTTGGTATTAGAGCTTGATGGCGAGACGGTAACAAAAGCTGATCCGCATATTGGTTTATTGCATCGTGGTACAGAGAAGCTTGCCGAGACTAAACCTTTTAATCAAAGTATTGGTTATATGGATCGCTTAGATTATGTTTCTATGATGTGTAATGAACATGCTTATGTGCGCGCTATTGAAAAATTACTCGGTGTTGAAGCGCCATTGCGTGCTCAATACATTCGTACGATGTTCGATGAAGTAACTCGTATTTTAAATCACTTATTATGGTTGGGCGCTTTTTCATTAGATCTTGGTGCGATGGCGGTGTTTTTATATGCATTTCGTGAGCGTGAAGATTTAATGGATTGTTATGAGGCGGTGTCAGGAGCGCGTATGCACGCGACTTATTATCGTCCGGGCGGTGTGTACCGTGACTTGCCAGACAAAATGCCGCAGTACAAACCGTCTAAATTTATCAGCAAGAAAGAGTTAAAGCGTCGCAATGCTAATCGGCAAGGCTCGTTGTTGGATTTTCTTGAGGATTTTACTCAGCGTTTTCCTAAGTTAGTCGATGAATACGAAACTTTATTAACTAACAACCGTATTTTTAAACAGCGCACAGTGAATATCAGCCCTGTTAGTGCTGAGCGGGCTCAGGCGTTGGGTTTGACTGGGCCAATGTTGCGAGCTGCTGGTGTGGCTTGGGATTTACGTAAAACACAACCTTACGCTGCTTATGATCGTGTCGAATTTGATGTGCCAGTAGGTAAAACCGGCGATTGCTATGATCGTTATTTGGTGCGTATTGAAGAAATGCGCCAATCAAATCGTATTATTAAGCAATGTATCGATTGGTTGCGAGTTAATCCAGGTCCGGTGATGGCGGAGAATCACAAAGTAACCCCACCACAACGTGCTGAGATGAAAACCAACATGGAAGCGATGATTCACCACTTTAAGCTTTTTACTGAAGGGTATTGTGTTCCTGCTGGTGAAGTGTATAGCGCAATTGAGCACCCTAAGGGTGAATTTGGAATTTATTTGGTGTCTGATGGTGCAAATAAGCCCTATCGCTTGAAAATTCGTGCGCCAGGCTTTGCACATTTGGCTAGCTTTGATGAGTTGTCGCAAGGTTTTATGTTGGCGGATGCAGTAGGTATCTTAGCAAGCCAGGATATTGTGTTTGGTGAGATTGATCGATAGTTTCGATTTGTAGCCCGGATTGAGAGCGCGGGGCGCTCGAAAATCCGGGGCGGAGCTTGGACACTATTAACCCCGGATTATCAAGCATTACACGCTTTCAATCCGGGCTACGGATCAAGTATCAGTAGGCAGGGAATAGGTAACAGGTTTTTTTGATAATGGAGCGTCTGCTTACTTATCAACTTAGAAAAGCGGAACAAGCTTTTCCAGGAGATAAGTAAGTAGAGGCGAAAGCTGGGGCGGCTCGCGAAGCGAGCGGGGGATTTGTTGTTAAGGAGGTTGCTTGATTAATAAATCCACCCTGACCCTCCTTATTCTAAGGAGGGGACGTGCTATGAAAGCTTGATAGTTGCTATGAGCTTGATAGTTACTATGAAGCTCCATAAAAAAAGCCCCCTTTGATTCAAAGGGGGCGGCTCGCGAAGCGAGCGGGGGGATTTATAGCCCAAATTGAAAGAGACAAACTGAGAGAAACGATGAGTAAAGATGTATTAACTCCCGAAATGCGGGAACAAATTACCAAATTGCTAACACGGTTTCCTGAAGATAGAAAACGTTCAGCAGCTTTAATGGCGATTCATATCGTGCAAGATCTAGGTGAAGGCTGGGTAAGTGAAGCACAGCTTGATGCTATTGCTGAAATCTTAGAGCAGCCACCTATAGCACTCTATGAGGTTGCGACTTTTTACACGATGTGTAAGCGCAAACCACAAGGCAAACACTTAATTTCCATTTGTACTAATTTGCCTTGTCAGTTAAGTGGTTGTGAAGAAATTGTTATGCAATTTAAAAAGCGTTTAGGAATAGATTTTGGTGAAACGACACCTGATGGCAAATTTACTTTAGAGGAAGTGGAGTGCTTGGGCGCGTGCGTTAATGCGCCAATGTGTTCAGTGGGTAAGAAATACGTTGAACACTTAACTCCTGAAAAGGTAGATGAGATTTTAGCTGAGCTGCAGGAAGTTTCGTAAGAAAATGTAGGTCGGTCCTGAGGTGGCATAGTCAAGGACTTGATAATTTGCTGAGTATTACGTCACCGAAGGCCGACATAGCGAAGTGTGAGTAGAGTTCAGTGTCGGCCTGCGCTACGCTTGGGACCGACCTACCGTACTAAGCTGGTTGGTAAAACAGCCTCCTTTTTTAAAGGGGGCTGCTCGCGAAGCGAGCGGGGGGATTAGATAACGATGGAAAAAAATATGTTAAATCAAGTTTGTTACCGAACTTTACAACTAGAAAAGCCCTGGTCATTGGAAACTTATCGCAGTGTTGGTGGTTATGAAGTTATCGAAAAAATCTTGCGGGAAAAAACTGATCCCAAAGAATTGATCGAAGAATTAAAAACTTCAGGCTTGCGTGGTCGTGGTGGTGCAGGGTTTCCCACTGGTTTAAAGTGGAGTTTTATTCGTCGTGATGTGCCTGGGCAAAAATACGTAGTTTGTAATGCTGATGAAGGCGAGCCTGGTACTTGTAAAGACCGTGATATTTTACGTTTTAACCCGCATCAACTTATCGAAGGAATGATGATCGGTGGCTATATTATGGGCGCGACAGTTGCTTATAACTATATCCGCGGTGAATACTGGGAATGCTTCGAGCGTATGGAGGCTGCTGTCGAAGAAGCGCGAGCAGCAGGCTTATTAGGCCAAGATTTATTTGGCTCAGGTTTTGATTTTGAGTTTCATAATGCAGTAGGTTTAGGTGCATATATCTGTGGTGAAGAAACGGCGCTGCTTAATTCCTTGGAGGGTAAAAAAGGTCAGCCTCGAGTTAAGCCACCATTCCCTGCTAACTTTGGTTTATATGGTAAGCCAACGACAGTGAATAACGTTGAGTCCTTTGCTTCAGTACCAGTTATCTTGCAAAAAGGTGCGCAATGGTTTTTGGAGTTGGGTAAGCCAAATAATGGTGGTACTAAAATTTTTAGTTTGTCAGGACACGTTGAAAAACCAGGTAACTTTGAGGTGCCATTAGGTACCTCATTTAAAACTTTACTTGAGATGGCTGGTGGCATGAAAGCTGGTCGTAAGCTTAAAGGCGTTATTCCCGGTGGTTCATCGATGCCAGTTTTGCCGGGCGATGTGATGATGGACCTTGATATGGATTATGATTCGTTAGTGAAAGCAGGATCAATGCTAGGTTCTGGCGCTATTATCGTGATGGATGAAACTACTTGTATGGTAAGTGCTTGTGAGCGTTTGTTACGTTTTTACTTTGAAGAGTCTTGTGGCCAATGTACACCTTGTCGTGAAGGTGTGGGTTGGGTTTGGCGTTTGGTGAAAAAGATTAAAGACGGTCAAGGTGAACTGGAAGATATTGATACGTTGCAGCGTGTTGCTAAGAACGTTGAGGGTCGTACGATTTGTGTGTTTGGTGAAGCGTTTGCTTGGCCTGTGGCTGGTTTTTTGCGCCATTATCGGCATGAGTTTGAGTATATGATTGAGCATGGTCGCTCGATGGTGAATGAGGGTGTGACGGCTTAGGGTTTATAATCCACCCTGACCCTAGATTTGTAGCCCGGATTGCCCCCGCGACTTGTTGGCGGGGGAAAATCCGGGGCTGAGTGTAGCTTAACCCCGGATTATCAAATGCTTCGCATTTTCAATCCGGGCTACAGGCTTCGTGTTGGTTATGAGCCTTAGAAAAAAGAAAACGGTGAATTATGGCAAAGATAGAAATAGACGGAAAAGAAGTTGAAGCACAGCCAGGTGAGATGTTGATTCAAGCAGCGGATCGAGAAGGTGTGTATATTCCAAGATTTTGTTACCACAAAAAACTTTCTGTGGCAGCAAACTGCCGTATGTGCTTAGTCGAAGTTGAAAAAGCTCCAAAAGCACTGCCCGCCTGTGCAACACCTGTTGCAGAGGGAATGAAAGTTTTTACTAAATCAGAAAAAGCTATCCAAGCACAAAAAACCGTCATGGAGTTTTTATTAATTAACCATCCGCTTGATTGTCCGATTTGCGATCAGGGTGGGCAATGTGAATTGCAAGACTTATCCATGGGCTTTGGTGCTGATACCTCAGGGTTCGTTGAAATGAAACGTTCTGTGCCTGATCCTGATCTAGGTCCGTTGATTGCAACGGAAATGAACCGTTGTATTCACTGTACACGTTGCGTACGTTTTGAAGATGAAATAGCAGGTAAGCGAGAACTGGGGGCGATGTTTCGTGGTGAGCATACTAAAATTGGTACTTATGTGAAGCATACCATTAGTTCTGAATTATCAGGCAATGCCATTGATGTTTGTCCAGTTGGTGCATTAACTTCAAAGCCGTTTCGTTTTAAAGCTCGAGCTTGGGAACTTACACAAACACCAAGTATTGCTGCTCATGATTGCCTAGGTTCGCATATTAACTGTGGCACTTTGCGAGGTGAGATGTTACGAGTTACTCCTCGTGAATGTGAGGCGATTAATGAAGTGTGGTTGTCGGATCGTGATCGTTTTGCTTATACCGGTGTGTATAGTAAACAGCGCCTTACTCAACCGATGATTAAAGAAAATGGCAAATGGAAAACGGTTAGTTGGCAACAGGCTTTTGATCATACTTTAAAATGTTTACAGACGGTGTTAAATGCTCACGGGGTAAATAGCTTTGGTGCTTTAGCTTCACCTTCAGCAACAACAGAAGAGCTTTATTTGTTGCAACGATTTATGCGTGGTATTGGTAGCAACAATATTGATCATCGTTTGCGCGCACAAGATGTGAGTGATCAGGAAAAATTACCACGCTGTTTGAATCTTGGTGTGAGTGTAGCTGATTTAGCTTTACAAGATACAGTCTTTCTAGTGGGTTCTGATATTAATACTGAACAACCTATCGCGGGTATGAAGGTTCGCCAAGCAGCTCTTAAAGGCGCTGCAATTTACAGCTTAAATATGATGGACTATGAAACAACTTTTGCTGTGAAAGAAAAGCAGGTTGTTAAACCGGGTTCATTTAGCAAAGCGTTGGCTAGCGTTGCAAAGGCATTGGCTGAGACAACAGGTACGCCAGTTGCTACAGCTTTAGCTCACATTGAGGTAACCCCGTGGGCAGAAGCTGCTGCAAAAGCATTGTTAGCGGGGCAGAAGAAAACAATTATCTTAGGTGCGCTAGCACTGAATCATACTGAAGGGGCGGTAGTGCGTGCGTTAACGCACATGATTGCTGATTTAAGTGGCGCGACAGCAGGCTGTCTAACTGAGGGTGCAAATTCTGCTGGCGCGAGTTTGGCTGGTTGTTTGCCGCATCGAGGCCCTGCGGGTGTTGGCGTTGAAGAAGCTGGTTTGTGTACTGCTGATATGTTGCAACAGGCATTGAAAGCTTATCTGTTACTTGGTGTTGAGCCGGAGCTTGACTGTGCGCATAGCTCCCAAGCTTTACAAGCAATGCGTTCGGCTGAGTGTGTGATTGGTTTGACTTCTTTCGCAACTGATAGTCTATTAGATTACGCAACAATTTTATTGCCGATTGCAAGCTTTGGTGAGACCTCTGGAACTTACGTCAATATTGAAAGTAAATGGCAGTCCTTCAATGGTGTGGTAGCACCTAAGGGTGAAGCACGGCCTGCTTGGAAAGTATTGCGTGTATTGGGCAATATTTTTCAGCTGGAGGGATTTGAATATACCTCGAGTGAAGAAGTGTTAGAGGAGTTACGCCGCTTTGTTGAAGCAAACGACTCACCACAAGTGGTGAAATTAGAATTGCCAGCGTTGATTGATGGTTTGGTGGATGGTGATAGCTTGCAACGTATTGGCGATAAAGCTGGCTATGCAACCGATAGTTTAGTAAGGCAAGCGGAGCCGCTACAAGAAATGATGGCTCAATGGAGTAATGAGGCGGTTCAATTGAATGCAGCAACAGCTGCACGCTTGGGGCTTAAGGCCGAGCAGGTAGTTACTGTGCGCCAAGACGGGCAGCTAAGAATGCCGGTTGCTATTAACGAGAGAGTGCCGGATGGTTGCATATTACTGCGTACTGGCATAACTGAAACTGTTGGGTTAGGTGACCCTTACGGTGTTATTGAGATTCAGCAATAAGGAATGAGTATGACGTTGGCACAAGCAGTTATTCATCTTTTATGGATCATTTTATATTTGGTCCTAATTTTAGTTCCTGTCATTATTGGCGTACTTGCCTTTACTTATGCTGAACGTAAGGTGCTTGCCTTTATGCATGTGCGTATTGGGCCTAACCGGGTGGGGCCATTTGGTTTCTTTCAGCCGCTAGCTGATGCGCTAAAGCTTATTCACAAAGAAATTATCGTGCCAGCTAAAGCAAATAAGTTTATTTTTATTTTGGCGCCAATTTTAAGTTTGGCTCCTGCTTTGGCAGCATGGGCTGTAGTGCCTTTTAATCATGGCTGGGTGCTTGCTAATATTAATGCCGGTGTTTTGTATATTTTAGCGATGACTTCCTTTGGAGCTTACGGTGTGTTGTTATCGGGTTGGGCCTCTAACTCCAAATACGCTTTGTTTGGTTCATTACGCTCTGCAGCACAAATTGTTTCCTATGAAATTGCTATGGGTTTTGCTTTGATTGGCGTGGCAATTGCTGCGGGCTCACTAAACTTGCAGAAAATTGTTTTAGCACAAAGTGGTGGCTTATGGCACTGGTATTGGTTGCCATTGTTGCCGCTATTTATTGTGTATTGGATTTCTGGTGTGGCAGAAACCAATCGCGCTCCTTTTGATGTGGCAGAGGGTGAGTCAGAAATTGTTGCGGGTTATCACGTTGAGTATGGTGGTATGGGTTTTGGGGTATTCTTTTTAGCGGAATACGCCAATATGCTATTGATCGCTACTTTGGTCTCGGTTTTATTTTTAGGTGGTTGGTTATCCCCATTTCAGGGTATCCCTGCTTTGCAAGAAGCTTTTGCTTGGGTGCCAGGTGTTGTTTGGTTGTTAATTAAGATCGTCTTTTTTGCGTTTATGTTTTTATGGTTGCGGGCAACGTTCCCTCGTTATCGTTATGATCAGATTATGCGGTTGGGTTGGAAGGTGTTAATTCCTGTAACATTAATTTGGATTATAGTGGTTGCGGTTGCTGCACGGTTGAACTTGCCACCTTGGTGGTGATTTAGGGGGCAGTAGGCAGGGAACAGTGGGTAGGGACGTGTTACAAAACTTCATGCTTGTTATGAAGTTTAGGAAAAAACAGCCCCCTTTCTTAAAGGGGGCGGCTCGCGAAGCGAGCGGGGATTTGTTGTTAAGGAAGTTGCTTGATTAATAAATCCACCCTGTCCCTCCTTATTCTAAGGAGGGAACGTGCTAAGCAGCTTCTCGTGAGGGGCGTGTTTGGTAGGTTGTAGTAGGCAGGGAACAGTGGGTAGGGACGTGTTACAAAATTTCATGCTTGTTATGAAGTTTAGGAAAAAACAGCCCTCTTTTTTAAAGGGGGCGGCTCGCGAAGCGAGCGGGGGATTTTGTAGCCCGGATTGAGAGCACGAAGTGCTCGATAATCCGGGGCGAAGTTTGATATTAACCCCGGATTATCAAGCGTTACACGCTTTCAATCCGGGCTACATGTTTCTTCGGAAAAAGGTGAGAAGAGGAACTAACGTTGAAAAAAGTGGTGCAAATTATTAAAAGCTTTACGCTCTGGGAGTTGCTGGTTGGTTTGGCTCTAACCGGGCGCTATTTTTTTAAGAAAAAGATCACTGTGCAATTCCCTGAAGAGAAAACACCCGTATCACCTAGGTTTCGTGGTTTACATGCGTTGCGTCGTTATCCTAATGGCGAAGAGCGCTGTATTGCTTGTAAACTTTGTGAGGCTGTGTGTCCAGCGTTAGCGATTACGATTAATTCAGAAGCACGTTTAGATGGCTCACGTCGCACCAAAGAATATGAAATCGACTTGTTCAAGTGTATTTATTGTGGTTTCTGTGAAGAAGCCTGTCCAGTGGACTCGATTGTATTAACGGATATTTCTCATTACCACTTCACTGAGCGGGGTGAAAATATCTTAACAAAAGAAAAGCTACTAGCAATTGGTGATCAGTATGAAACGCAAATTGCTAAAGCGCGTGATGAGGATGGGGATTATCGATGATTGTTAATATTGTAACCCAGGTTGTTTTTTACCTGTTTGCTATCTCAGCAGTCTGTGGGGCCTTAATGGTAGTGACTGCTCGCAACCCAGTTAAGGCAGTTTTATGCTTGGTACTAACTTTTGTAGCGATGGCCGGTATTTGGATTCTGCTACATGCTGAGTTTTTAGCATTAATCCTAGTGATTGTTTACGTTGGGGCGGTGATGACGTTGTTCTTGTTCGTTGTAATGACGCTTAATTTAGACAGGCAACAGTTAAAGCGCGGTTTAGTACGTTATTTACCGCTTGGTTTGATTATTGTTATCTTAATTATGGTAATGATGTTTACCGTTATCGGTCCGTCGCATTTCGGGTTGAGCAAGTATCCAGAGCCCGCTGCCGTTGCTGCTAACTATAGTAATGTAAAAGCTTTAGGTACGACTCTGTATTCACGCTTTGTTTATCCGTTTGAAATAGCTGGTGTGTTACTGTTGGTTGCGATGATTGCTGCGATTACTTTAGCGTTTCGAGGCCGTAGGCATCGTAAACAAGTTAATATTGGTGAGCAGTTGGCAACTCGTCGTGAAGACCGCATTACTTTGGTGAAAATGAACCCCAAACCAAACCATGAGGATAAAGCATGATCCCATTATCTAATTACCTCATTCTCGCAGCGCTATTGTTTGCAATTAGTATTGCGGGCTTGGTGCTGAATCGTAAAAGTTTGATTTCGATTTTAATGTGCGTGGAGTTGTTGCTGCTGGCAGTAAACACTAACTTCATCGCTTTTGCAGATTTTCTCCATAACAATATGGGTGAAGTTTTCGTATTTTTTGTGCTAACGGTTGCTGCAGCAGAAGCAGCGATTGGCTTAGCGATTGTGATTACGTTATTTAGAAATCGTCAAACGATTCTTACTGACGAGCTTGATGAACTTAAAGGCTAGTGGCAAGGACTTAAACCGTGAGTGAACTTGATTTAATTCGAAATTTATCTGTAGGTATTGTGCTGTTCCCGTTGGTGGGGTCTTTGACCGCCGGTTTTTTTGGTAAGTTGATCGGTCGTCGTGGCGCACATTGGGTGACGATTTTAGGCGTATTGATTGCTTTTATACTTAATTTATTTGTTTTTAAAGCGGTAGTTATTGATGGTGCAGGGCCATTTAACTTTAACTTGTACACTTGGGTACAAAGCGGTAGCTATACCTTCCATGTTGGCTTTTTAGTTGATCGTTTAAGTGCTTGTATGTTGATGTTAGTAATTTTTGTGTCAACTTTGGTACATATCTATAGTATCGGTTATATGGCAGATGATCCTGGTTATCAGCGTTTCTTTTCTTATATGTCAGCATTTACCTTTGCAATGTTGATGCTGGTGTTAGCGAATAATTTCTTTGTGCTGTTCTTTGGTTGGGAAGGTGTTGGTCTTGTTTCTTACTTATTAATCGGCTTCTGGTTTACCAAGCGTACGGCTGCTTTTGGTAGCTTAAAAGCATTTATCGCTAACCGTGTTGGTGATATGGGAATGTTGTTAGGTATCGCAGCAATTATTTCTTACTTTGGTAGTATTGATTACAGCACTGTTTTTGCTCATAAGGCAATGTTGGCAGGGCAAACCATTAGTTTGTTGCCTGGGATGCATTGGTCGGTGGTGACAGTTATTGCTATCTTGCTCTTTATCGGTGCGATGGGTAAATCTGCACAAATGCCATTACACGTATGGTTGCCAGAATCCATGGAAGGTCCTACTCCTATTTCTGCGATGATTCATGCAGCAACCATGGTGACAGCAGGGGTATTTATCGTGGCGCGCTTATCACCCTTATTTGAAATGTCACAAGTTGCTTTAAGTTTTGTACTGGTGATCGGGGCTACGACTTGTTTGTTCTGTGGGTTGTTGGGAGTGTTTCAGCAAGATATTAAGCGTGTAATTGCTTATTCTACTTTATCGCAGCTAGGCTATATGATAGCAGGAGTCGGTGCTTCAGCTTTTTCTGCTGGGATGTTTCACTTGTTCACTCATGGTTGCTTTAAGGCGTTGTTATTCTTGGCAGCGGGTTCAGTTATTGTGGCTAATCATCATGAACAAGATATGCGTAAAATGGGTGGGCTTTATAAGTATATGCCGATTACCTATGTGACATTTTTGGTGGGAGCTCTGGCGCTGAGCGCTATACCACCTTTTGCAGGCTTTTATTCGAAAGATACAATCATCGATGCGGTGCGGCACTCACAAATACCAGGTGCTGGTTATGCTTATGTTTGTGTGCTTTTAGGTGCTTTTGTTACGGCGCTTTATACGTTTAGAGCATTCTTCTTAACTTTCCATGGTAAAGATAACGTTCCAGCAAAGGTAAAAAGTCACTTAAAAGAATCACCTTGGGTGATGACAGTGCCGTTGATTATTTTGGCGATTCCTTCTTTTGCTTTGGGCTTTGTGTTGATTAAACCTTTGGTGTATTCAGTTCCTGGTCTGTTAGGCAGCTCAGTTTTTGTGGCTCAGAAGTATAATGTAATTGCGCAAATGGCCCCTGAGTTCCATGGTGCGATTGCGATGGCGCTGCACTCTGTTGTCACTTTGCCATTTTGGTTTGCTATTGAGGGGATCTTCTGTGCGTGGTACTTCAATATCAAAAATCCAGCTTTGGCTGAAACGTTAAAAACACACTTAAATTGGTTGTATATCATTTTTATGAAGAAATATGGGTTTGATGATTTTAACCAAATTGTCTTAGTGCGTGGTACGCGTCGTTTGGGACAGTTCTTGTTAGATTTCTTTGATATGGGTTTTATCGATCACTTCTTGGTAAATGGTTCAGGAAGGTTGATTGCTTGGACTTCGCGCGTGTTGCGCAAAGTGCAGACGGGTTATCTCTATCATTACGCTTTTGCGATGATTATAGGGTTGTTTTTATTTCTTGGTTGGCGATTACTGTAGAAGGTTGATGGATGTTATCTCATATTTTACTTAGCTTATTAATTTGGATTCCAGTTGTAGCTGGCCTATTGGTACTGATGACTGGCGGTGACCAAAATGCCCGTTTAGCACAAGGTGTTGCGGTGGTATCGGGTGTTGTTTGTTTGCTGCTTTGTATTCCTTTGGATGTGATGTTCAATACCAGTACTTATGCGATGCAGTTTAAGGAGTTTATTCCTTGGATTAGTGGCTTTGGCATCAATTACAGCCTTGGTGTTGATGGTATTTCAGTGCCGATGATCCTATTAACCAACTTTACTAGTTTGATTGTTATTATTGCCGCTATTCCTGCAATTAAAGAAAAAGTAGCTCAATATCTTGCTGCCTTTTTGATTATGCAGGGGCTAATGGTGGGTGTCTTTGCAGCGACTGATGCGATGCTTTTTTATGTGTTTTGGGAAGCGATGTTAATCCCAATGTATATTTGTATCGGGGTCTGGGGTGGCAAGAACCGTTCCTTCGCTTCCATTAAATTCTTTATTTATACTTTTGTTGGTTCAGCGTTAATGCTGATCGCATTATTGTATCTGCGTGTGCACTCTCATAGTTTTGCAATCACAAGCTTCTATAAGCTTGATATGCCAATGACTGTGCAGGTATTAATTTTCTTAGCCTTCTTTGCTGCCTTTGCAGTGAAGGTGCCTATGTGGCCATTTCACACTTGGTTGCCTGATGCACATACCGAGGCACCTTCAGGTGGTTCGGTCATCTTGGCTGCTTTGATGTTAAAGATGGGTATTTATGGCTTTATTCGCTTTAGCATGCCGATTACTCCTGATGCAAGTCAGGCTTTATCATGGATGATGATTGTGCTGGGTTTAATCGCGATTGTTTATGTGGCCTACATTGCTATTGTGCAAACTGATATGAAGCGTTTAATTGCCTACTCATCGATTTCGCATATGGGATTTGCTGTACTAGGTTGCTTCTTGGTGTATTCAATTTTAGCTGTTTCGCATAACTATCATGATGCTTACTTAAGTATTGAAGGGGCAATGGTGCAAATGATTTCTCATGCCTTTGGTTCTGGTGCGATGTTCTTGGGTGTGGGGATTCTTTATGATCAGCTTGGTTCGCGGCTAATTAAGGATTACAGCGGGGTTGCAAAAGTAATGCCAGTATTTGCAGCCTTCTTTATGTTATTTGCTATGTCGAATGTTGGTTTGCCAGGGACCTCTGGTTTCGTGGGCGAGTTTATGATTATTTTGAGTGCTTTTCAGGCTCACTTCTGGGTGGCTTTCTTTGCCTCAACGACTTTAATTTTAGGTGCGGCATATACCCTGTGGATGTATAAGCGAGTGTTTTTTAATCCAGTAATAGCTGGAAGCGGCGTAGAGAAACTAAAAGATGTACGCTCTTGTAATTTGATTGTGTTTATTTTGCTAGGAATTGGTGTAGTGGTGATCGGTGTGTATCCTCAATGGCTGCTTGGTTTGTTGCATACGTCGGTTAACCACTTACTTTCGGTTAGTGTGCAGCACCGGCTGTAGGCAATAGGCAGTAGGTAGGGAGCAGGCTGCAGGAAATAAGTAACGGGAACCGAAATGCAGGAGCTTGAAAAAACAGCCCCCTTTTTTAAAGGGGGCGGCTCGCGGAGCGAGCGGGGGATTAAAAGAGTTATAAAAGACAAAACGTGAGAGAAGGGTAGCAACAGTATGGAATTTTATCGATTATTGCCGGAACTTTTTATTTTAGGGGCGGCGTGTTTTATTTTGCTAGTCGACGTCTATGTGCCACAAAAGCGTAGCTTATTAACTTATAGTTTGGCGCAGTGCGCATTAATTGTTGCAGCAGTACTTAGCTTTTTACAGCTCGGCAGTACAACTTTCATTGGTTTTCACGGTAACTTTATTCGCGACCAATTGACCACTGTGTTAGAGCTAATGGTCTACTTGGCCACCTTTGTTGTGTTTATTTTTTCACGTACTTATATCCAGTCCCGTGACAATATGGGGCGAGGGGAGTATTACATCCTTGGTTTATTTTCAATGCTGGGAATGTTGGTATTAATATCAGCAGGCAGCCTGTTGACGCTTTACTTAGGTTTAGAACTTATGTCATTACCGCTCTATGCATTAATTGCTATGAAGCGAGATGATGGCGTAGCTGGTGAGGCCGCGATTAAATACTTTGTGATGGGTGCATTGGCTTCAGGCATGTTGTTATACGGTATGTCTTTGCTATTTGGAGCTACTGGCCACCTGAACCTACAGCAAATTGCCCAGGTCGTTATGGTTGATTCAGGACTGCATACCACAACACTAGTTATGGGATTGGTCTTTATCGTTGTTGGGGTCATGTTTAAGTTAGGTGGGGCGCCATTTCATATGTGGGTGCCGGATGTTTATCAAGGTTCGCCAACGTCAGTAACTTTGTTTTTTGGTACAGCTCCTAAGCTTGCTGCTTTTGCTATGACGATTCGTTTGTTAACGGAAGCCTTGCCTGTGTTGCATGTACAATGGCAGCCGTTATTAATCTTTGTGGCAATTTTGTCTATGGGGCTGGGGAATCTACTGGCTATCGCACAAAGTAATTTAAAGCGCATGTTAGCGTATTCTGGTATTGCCCATATTGGTTATATGACGTTGGGGCTAATTGCAGCTACTCCTGATGGTTACTCATCAGCGTTGTTTTATATTATCGCTTATGTGGTAATGTCATTGGCTAGCTTCTCAATGTTAGTGTTGCTAAGTCGGCAAGGTTTTGAGTGTGAAAATATTAGTGACTTGCAAGGGCTGAACTCGCGTAGTCCTTGGTTAGCATTGATGATGTTGTTAGTAATGTTCTCTATGGCGGGTATCCCACCTTTGGTCGGTTTCTTCGCTAAGCTAAGTGTGCTCGAAGCTCTCATTAATGTGCATATGGTTTGGTTAGCAGTGGTGGCAATTATCTTCGCTATCATTGGTTTGTACTACTACCTGCGAGTTGTGAAGGTTATGTACTTTGAGCAACCTGAAACAGATGAGCCTATCAGTTGGCAAGCTGACATGCGTGTTGTGATTAGTGTGAATAGTTTGGCGCTATTGTTTATTGGTTTATTCCCCAGTGCTTTATTTGCACTATGTCGTAGCACATTTTTAGGGGGGTAATTTTTATGGTTATTTCTTTCAAAAAAAACTACTAGCTTCTCTCCATTTTGCTTAAGCCTAATAAAATATTGGCGTGATTAAACTTGTATTACTTTTTAGTAATGGGGATAGATCATGCCAAATAAAAGAGTAGGGGTGTTTAAACAGATTTTTCAGCGTTTTTTATCTTATCGAAGGGATGAAGAGAGTGCTTTGGATGCTTTGTTAGACGAGTTGCTAAAAGCAGTTGATCGCTTAAAGTTTTATAATACGCTAAAAGATGGACTTTTATATTCAGCAGGGATGCTGACGCCGCTACTTGGCTTTGGTAATGCTATTTTACAAAACTCACTGGATGAAGCAGCAGATAGCTATAGTAGGTATTTAACTCAAGGTTTCGGTGTTTTTGGTGTTTTCTTAGTTGGTGGTGCGGCAATGGCACAACGCTATGAGCGATCCAGCAATGAGCGGGTACAGGGCTTACTAAAGACTTTAGCAGACTACCAAGTGCCTGATGATTCTGACTTTATTGAAAATGTAGTTAACTATTTAGCTATTAACGCCATTTTAACCCAAGCGAAACGTCGGGTTCAGGCTGTTGCCGTGCATGGTTATAGTAACCCAATGATAGGCATGGAAGAGGGTGCGCCAGTTAACTTTCGACCTCAAGCTGCTACTACTTTAAGTCGCTATGGAACGTTTCCAACTGGTCAGAATGGCTCTACTCCTGATGAAGAAGCTGATAGTGATGATTATCGTAGTATTAATAGTAGCTCACCCTCTTAAAGCTCATATTATGAGAAGTGCCACCCTATTGTTTTGTGGTTGCTAAGCGTTTCTTCATCCCTAGGCGATAAAGTTCCTTTTTTGAAGTAAAAAAGGATAAATAATCATGCCTAATCCCGTTATTACTCTTGCGCTTGTTGGTGATCGCTCTAAGCAAAACTTTTTAGCGAAGTATTGGGGTGCTATTAAGAGAGAGCCTGGTAGCTAGTGCGCCATCCTTTCTGTAAATTCCATTGACTTGCTGAAAATAAGCAGGCGACTCAGTCAGATTAGAAATTCCTTTTAAGGTAAACTTAACCAAAAAAGAGGAATGACAATGAGCTGCTATAAAAATGAGAACTTAATCGAAGAAGCCATACATGTTTTAGCGATGGAGGGGTTTGAAGCTTTACCTAAGCTTGTCTCCAGGTTGATGAATGAGGCTATGTTAATAGAAAGGGAGCGCCATTTAAATGCCAGTCCTTATGAGCGAACTGGCGATAGAAACGGATATGCGAACAGCTTTAAACCAAGGTTAATTAACACAGGTCAAGGTCAGCTTGAGCTACAGATACCGCAGGTTAGAGACTCCAATGAAGCCTTCTATCCATCAGTCTTAGAGCGAGGTGTACGCTCTGATAGAGCACTTAAGCTGGCTGTCGCTGAAATGTATGTGCATGGGGTTTCCACGCGCAAAGTTGAAAAGGTGCTAAAGCAACTCTGTGGAACAGATATTTCAAGCACAGAGGTAAGCCGTTGCGCTAAATTGTTGGATGAAGATTTAAAGAAATGGCGAAATAAGCCGTTAGGAAAGATAAAATATCTTTGGCTAGATGCACGTTATGAGAAGGTGCGCACTAGCGGCACAGTACAAGACTGTGCGGTATTGATAGCCTATGGCTTTGATGAATCAACCGGCAAGAGAACAGTGCTAGGTGTTTCTGTTGCGTTATCAGAGGCTGAGGTACATTGGCGTGATTTTCTTCAGCAGTTGGTTGAGCGAGGTATACATGGTATTGAGTTGATTACTAGCGACGCTCATACTGGCCTAAAAGCCGCTAGAAGAGCTGTGTTCCCCAGTGTTCCTTGGCAACGCTGCCAATTTCATTTGCAGCAAAATGCTCAGGCTCACATACCAAAGCGCTCAATGAAGGAACCAGTAGCTGAGGAGATTACAGCTATATTTAATGCCTCAAACATTCATGAGTCGGAAAGACTATTGGCTATGGCGGTAGATAAATATCAGCAAACAGCACCAGAGCTTTCTTCTTGGTTGGAAGTGAATATACCGGAGGGCTTAGTAGTGATGAACTTTGACAGGCCGCATCAAAAAAGATTAAGAACCAGTAACATAGCTGAGCGCGTAAACAGAGAGGTAAAAAGAAGGACGCATACAGTTGGAATTTTCCCTAATACTGAATCGTGCCTAAGGCTCGTATCAGCTGTTTTAGTGGAAATTGATGACCAGTGGAGCGGATCACCTAGATACTTAAGTTGAAGTGAATAATAAGGCTTCATAGGGTTTTAGGATAGATCATTCTTGTTCTTATTAACGAGATATAATTGCTATTACCTAAAAGTTAATAATTTATTTTGAGAGGAGAAAAATTTGTATCCGTTCAATATCAGCATGATTTGAAAATAATTCAAAAAGTTCTTGACAGCTTTTTCGTGCAAATTTGGAAATTTTATATTGGAATCATCGTGTGTCATAAAAGCATGATGTGCGCTCTATAACAACGCTGTATGCTCGGATTATTTTTTCATCGATCAGGTTCATGGCTTAAAAATAATTTCAGCAGTACGGCCATCTGTGTGGGGAAAATTTACCTTTTCAAACCCGTGGTATACTCTTCCTATGAAAAAACAACCTGACAAATCAGTTTTAGCCGATCTCATTGAGAGATTTAATAATACTGTTACACCAACAGCACTAGAAACAGATTTTAGCAATGTATGTGAAAGTCAGGCTGAGAAAATCATAAAGCTAGAAGACAAGGTGCAATCGTTAAATAACGCATTAAATAAATATAAAGGTGAGCAAGGAAAGCCTAATGTTAGAAAGCAAACGCGCGCTAACAAGGACAAGGATCATTCCTCCGAGAAGGATAGAAAAGGAAATAAAACCAATAAAACTAGAAAGCCAAAATCTAGTAAAAAAAATCTCGAAGTCTCTAATACAGTGACACTAACAATTAATCCAGATTCGTTGCCCAGCGATGCTGTGCCAAATGGCTCTAAGAAAACACTTATCCAGGATATAAAAATTGCTGCTAATAACACTCTTTTTTTGCGCCAACAATATTACTCCCCTTCTGAAAACAAACACTATACAGCACCTCTGCCAACTGGTTATGAGGGCCAGTTCGGCCCTACTATTAAAAGCTGGACAAGCTTCCTAAATACTCAAGGTGGTATGACGCTAGAAAGCCTTGAGACATTTTATAAAACCGCCAACATAGATATTAGTAAATCAACCATCCATAGCTTCACAATTAAAACACCTACGATACTTGAGCCCGAGAAGGTAGAAGTTGTGAAGGCATGTTTACAATCCACGAACTACCAGCACCTAGATGACACCAACGCTAGAGAGGATGGGAAAAACCGTTATGTTAATGTATTGGGTAATGAGTATTATTCAGCTTACTTTACGCTGACCAGTAAAAGTCGATTAAGCGTCATTGAAATGTTAAGCAAAGACCACTTTGGGTTCACATTAAATGAGGCCGCTTTTAATTTACTGGCTACTATGAACTTACCCCACAAGGTAATCGAAAGCTTAAAGGTATTTCACTCATCGACTATCTTAAACAGTAAGGAGCTGGAAGTTATTCTTGATAAGGTATTAGGTGATAAAAAATTTCCAAAATATAGAAAGCTGATTACTGATGCGGCAGCTATCTCAACATATAGAAAGAGTCCTTATGCGATAGAAACACTCATTACCGATGATGCGCCACAGTTTAAGCTCATTACTGAATCACTCGCCTTGTGCTGGGTTCATGAGGGTAGGCATTATAAAAAGCTGACGCCAATTTTTAAGAAGCACCAAGACTCTGTTGACAGCTTCTTGGATAGGTTTTGGGATTATTATCATAAGCTCATTGAATATAAAAAGAACCCAGGGCAAGATGAGATAGATAAGCTATCCAATGAGTTTACTGAGTTATTCTCAACAATCACTGGCTACGAGAAACTAGATAAACAAATTGAGCTCACCTTAAAAAAGAAAAGGCAGCTATTGTTAGTGCTGGAAAAGCCAGAGCTTCCTCTACATAACAATCCAGCAGAGTCGATGGCTCGGAAGCAGGCTAGAATGCGCGATGTACACCTTCATACTATGAGTGAAGAAGGAACGAAAGCTAAGGATACAATGGTTACAATTACTGAGACATGTAAAAAGCTAGCAGTTAATGTCTTCGATTATATATATGACAGAATTACAAAAAACTATTCTATGCCTTCGCTAGCGGAATTAATTACCATCCGCTCATCACAGGCGCAGTAAACTAAAGAGAGCGCAGCATGAGCATCATGCTGAAATAAGACGGATACAAAAATTTGAGGTATAAATAATTTTTTAGATTGATTAGCATAATTAATTTAAGATATTATGCGATGAGACAGGTACAATAGAGTGCCATTTAGAATTTTAAAGGTTTTTCTAAGTACTGAAGTTGGTTTTTACAGACAAAATAACGCTCTATCATTACGGTTCAAACTGAACAAGAAAGTAGAGATCGATTCAAAAGGCTTTTAGGTTCTAAAGTAACTTTAATCACTAACGCTAAGGCTGATTTGCGTTCCTGGTGCCAAGATGCAACGAAACTGGCCAATCAATTTCAAGGTGATGATCTTTTTAGAGAAGCTATTTCTCACAGCGCTGAACTTGCTAGCCAAGTTGCGCTTCCTTTGAATCGTCAAATAAACCCCGCTGTTTTTTGTGAAAAAAAATCCCTGCATGAGATTGAAATAATATGTGAAGAAGTGCGTTCTGGCTACCAAAGCTATTTAGGGGTGCTGCCTTTATATAATGTAGAAAATATAGCATAATATACACTTTAACATGATGAAGGATGGTGTTTGGATGTTAGCTAGAATTATCTCTGATGAAAATAATGAATTAACTATTGAACTCAAGCTTCCACTAAAAGGATCTATGCTTGAATGTGAGGATGCAATTCTTGACGGCCTTAATGAGGTTGGAACATTAGCCACTGAAAAAGCTTTAAGTAAGTTTGATGCAGATGGCTCTCCTATCCATGTTGGAAAAATAAAGCTAACAGCACGAAGTAGAGATGAAGCAAATTACCAAACGCCTTATGGAGTTGCTCGAGTTAAG
>CBDALO010000088.1:0-3514 GCA_965196985.1 Gammaproteobacteria bacterium
TTGTTGCTAGTTTTTCAGAAAAAACATATTATTTGCAATCACACTAACATGGCCTAAAACAGTGTTTACTAAAAAAACATTGATTTTCTCAAAAACAGTCTATTAAACTCAGACAAAAATGCTTTAAACCAATGTAAAACACTGAGTTGCAATGAAACCAAGCCATTTTTTCCAATGAATTATTGCTAGTTTTTCAGAAAAAACATATTATTTGCAATCACACTTACATGGCCTAAAACAGTGTTTACTAAAAAAACATTGATTTTCTCAAAAACAGTCGATTAAACTCACACAAAAATGCTTTAAACCTATGTAAAACACTGAATTGCAATAAAACCAAGCCATTTTTCCAATGAATTATTGCTAGTTTTTCAGAAAAAACATATTATTTGCAATCACACTAACATGGCCTAAAACAGTGTTTACTAAAAAAACATTGATTTTCTCAAAAACAGTCGATTAAACTCAGACAAAAATGCTTTAAACCAATGTAAAACACTGAATTGCAATGAAACCAAGCCATTTTTCCAATGAATTATTGCTAGTTTTTCAGAAAAAACATATTATTTGCAATCACACTAACATGGCCTAAAACAGTGTTTACTAAAAAAACATTGATTTTCTCAAAAACAGTCGATTAAACTCTCACAAAAATGCTTTAAACCTATGTAAAACACTGAATTGCAATAAAACCAAGCCATTTTTCCAATGAATTATTGCTAGTTTTTCAGAAAAAACATATTATTTGCAATCACACTAACATGGCCTAAAACAGTGTTTACTAAAAAAACATTGATTTTCTCAAAAACAGTCGATTAAACTCAGACAAAAATGCTTTAAACCTATGTAAAACACTGAATTGCAATGAAACCAAGCCATTTTTCCAATGAATTATTGCTAGTTTTTCAGAAAAAACATATTATTTGCAATCACACTAACATGGCCTAAAACAGTGTTTACTAAAAAAACATTGATTTTCTCAAAAACAGTTGATTAAACTCAGACAAAAATGCTTTAAACCTATGTAAAACACTGAATTGCAATAAAACCAAGCCATTTTGCCAATGAATTATTGCTAGTTTTTCAGAAAAAACATATTATTTGCAATCACACTAACATGGCCTAAAACAGTGTTTACTAAAAAAACATTGATTTTCTCAAAAACAGTCGATTAAACTCAGACAAAAATGCTTTAAACCTATGTAAAACACTGAATTGCAATGAAACCAAGCCATTTTTCCAATGAATTGTTGCTAGTTTTTCAGAAAAAACATATTATTTGCAATCACACTAACATGGCCTAAAACAGTGTTTACTAAAAAAACATTGATTTTCTCGAAAACAGTTGATTAAACTCAGACAAAAATGCTTTAAACCTATGTAAAACACTGAATTGCAATAAAACCAAGCCATTTTGCCGATGAATTATTGCTAGTTTTTCAGAAAAAACATATTATTTGCAATCACACTAACATGGCCTTAAACAGTGTTTACTAAAAAAACATTGATTTTCTCAAAAACAGTCGATTAAACTCAGACAAAAATGCTTTAAACCTATGTAAAACACTGATTTGCAATGAAACCAAGCCATTTTCCCAATGAATTGTTGCTAGTTTTTCAGAAAAAACATATTATTTGCAATCACACTAACATGGCCTAAAACAGTGTTTACTAAAAAAACATTGATTTTCTCGAAAACAGTTGATTAAACTCAGACAAAAATGCTTTAAACCTATGTAAAACACTGAATTGCAATAAAACCAAGCCATTTTGCCGATGAATTATTGCTAGTTTTTCAGAAAAAACATATTATTTGCAATCACACTAACATGGCCTTAAACAGTGTTTACTAAAAAAACATTGATTTTCTCAAAAACAGTCGATTAAACTCAGACAAAAATGCTTTAAACCTATGTATAACACTGAATTGCAATTAAACCAAGCCATTTTTCCACTGAATTCTTGCCAGTTTTTCAGAAAAAACATATTATTTGTAATCACACTAACATGGCCTAAAACAGTGTTTACTAAAAAAACATTGATTTTCTCAAAAACAGTCGATTAAACTAACACAAAAATGCTTTAAACCTATGTAGAACACTGAATTGCAATGAAACCAAGCCATTTTTCCAATGAATTATTGCTAGTTTCTCAGAAAAAACATATTATTTGCAATCACACTAACATGGCCTAAAACAGTGTTTACTAAAAAAACATTGATTTTCTCAAAAACAGTCGATTAAACTCACACAAAAATGCTTTAAACCAATGTAAAACACTGAATTGCAATGAAACCAAGCCATTTTTCCAATGAATTATTGCTAGTTTTTCAGAAAAAAACATATTATTTGCAATCACACTAACATGGCCTAAAACAGTGTTTACTAAAAAAACATTGATTTTCTCAAAAACAGTCGATTAAACTCAGACAAAAATGCTTTAAACCTATGTAAAACACTGAATTGCAATGAAACCAAGCCATTTTTCCAATGAATTATTGCTAGTTTTTCAGAAAAAACATATTATTTGCAATCACACTTACATGGCCTTAAACAGTGTTTACTAAAAAAACATTGATTTTCTCAAAAACAGTCGATTAAACTCAGACAAAAATGCTTTAAACCTATGTATAACACTGAATTGCAATTAAACCAAGCCATTTTTCCACTGAATTCTTGCCAGTTTTTCAGAAAAAACATATTATTTGTAATCACACTAACATGGCCTAAAACAGTGTTTACTAAAAAAACATTGATTTTCTCAAAAACAGTCGATTAAACTAACACAAAAATGCTTTAAACCTATGTAGAACACTGAATTGCAATGAAACCAAGCCATTTTTCCAATGAATTATTGCTAGTTTCTCAGAAAAAACATATTATTTGCAATCACACTAACATGGCCTAAAACAGTGTTTACTAAAAAAACATTGATTTTCTCAAAAACAGTCGATTAAACTCACACAAAAATGCTTTAAACCAATGTAAAACACTGAATTGCAATGAAACCAAGCCATTTTTCCAATGAATTATTGCTAGTTTTTCAGAAAAAAACATATTATTTGCAATCACACTAACATGGCCTAAAACAGTGTTTACTAAAAAAACATTGATTTTCTCAAAAACAGTCGATTAAACTCAGACAAAAATGCTTTAAACCTATGTAAAACACTGAATTGCAATGAAACCAAGCCATTTTTCCAATGAATTATTGCTAGTTTTTCAGAAAAAACATATTATTTGCAATCACACTTACATGGCCTAAAACAGTGTTTACTAAAAAAACATTGATTTTCTCAAAAACAGTCGATTAAACTCACATAAAAATGCTTTAAACCTATGAAGAACACGGAATTTTAATGAAACCAAGCCATTTTTCGAATGGATTATTGCTAGTTTTTCAGAAAAAACATATTATTTGCAATCACACTAACATGGCCTAAACCAGTGTTTACTAAAAAAACATTGATTTTCTCAAAAACAGTCGATTAAACTCACACAAAAATGCTTTAAAT
>CBDALO010000090.1:0-10035 GCA_965196985.1 Gammaproteobacteria bacterium
ATTTTGGGTCAAAATGCAAGGCTACAGCCTTACATTTTTGGTGAAAATTGGTCCAGATGAAAATGGACTGATTTTGGGTAAAAATGCAAGGCTATAGCCTTACTTTTTTGTTGAAAATTGGTCCCGATGAAAACGGGCTGATTTTGGGTAAAAATGCAAGGCTATAGCCTTACTTTTCTGGTAAAAATTGGTTCATTTCAAAATGGGCAGATGTTGGGTAAAAATTCAAGGCTATAGCCTTACTTTTTTGGTGAAAATTGGTCCAGATGAAAACAGGCTGATTTTGGGTAAAAATGCAAGGCTATAGCCTTGCTTTTTTGGTGAAAATTGGTTCACATGAAAATGGCTGATTTTGGGTAAAAATGCAAGGCTATAGCCTTACTTTTTTGGTGACAATTGGTCCAGATGAAAACGGACTGATTTTGGGTAAAAATGCAAGGCTATAGCCTTACTTTTCTGGTGAAAATTGGTTCATATCAAAATGGGCAGATTTTGGTAAAAATGCAAGGCTATAGCCTTCCTTTTTTGGTGAAAATTGGTCCAGATGAAAATGGGCAGATTTTGGGTAAAAATGCAAGGCTATAGCCTTACTTTTTTGGTGAAAATTGGTCCAGATGAAAATGGACTGATTTTGGGTAAAAATGCAAGGCTATAGCCTTACTTTTCTGCTGAAAATTGGTGCAGATGAAAATGGACTGATTTTGGGTAAAAATGCAAGGCTATAGCCTTACTTTTTTGGTGAAAATTGGTGCAGATGAAAATGGACTGATTTTGGGTAAAAATGCAAGGCTATAGCCTTACTTTTTTGGTGAAAATTAGTTCACCTGAAAATGGCTGATTTTGGGTCAAAATGCAAGGCTACAGCCTTACATTTTTGGTGAAAATTGGTCCAGATGAAAATGGACTGATTTTGGGTAAAAATGCAAGGCTATAGCCTTACTTTTTTGTTGAAAATTGGTCCCGATGAAAACGGGCTGATTTTGGGTAAAAATGCAAGGCTATAGCCTTACTTTTTTGGTGATATAGCCTTACTTTTTTGGTGAAAATTGGTCCAGATGAAAACGGACTGATTTTGGGTAAAAATGCAAGGCTATAGCCTTGCTTTTTTGGTGAAAATTGGTTCAGATGAAAATGGCTGATTTTGGGTAAAAATGCAAGGCTATAGCCTTACTTTTTTGGTGAAAATTGGTCCAGATGAAAATGGACTGATTTTGGGTAAAAATGCAAGGCTATAGCCTTACTTTTTTGGTGAAAATTGGTCCAGATGAAAACGGACTGATTTTGGGTAAAAATGCAAGGCTATAGCCTTACTTTTTTGGTGAAAATTGGTTCATATCAAAATGGGCTGATTTTTGGTAAAATTGAAAGGCTATAGCCTTACTTTTTTGGTGAAAATTGGTTCACATGAAAATGGCTGATTTTGGGTAAAAATGCAAGGCTATAGCCTTACTTTTTTGGTGAAAATTGGTCCAGATGAAAATGGACTGATTTTGGGTAAAAATGCAAGGCTATAGCCTTACTTTTCTGCTGAAAATTGGTGCAGATGAAAATGGACTGATTTTGGGTAAAAATGCAAGGCTATAGCCTTACTTTTTTGGTGAAAATTGGTCCAGATGAAAACGGACTGATTTTGGGTAAAAATGCAAGGCTATAGCCTTACTTTTTTGGTGAAAATTGGTCCAGATGAAAACGGACTGATTTTGGGTAAAAATGCAAGGCTATAGCCTTACTTTTCTGCTGAAAATTGGTTCATATCAAAATGGGCAGATGTTGGGTAAAAATGCAAGGCTATAGCCTTACCTGTTTGGTGAAAATTGGTTCACATGAAAATGGCTGATTTTGGGTAAAAATGCAAGGCTATAGCCTTGCTTTTTTGGTGAAAATTGGTTCACATGAAAATGGCTGATTTTGGGTAAAAATGCAAGGCTATAGCCTTACTTTTCTGGTAAAAATTGGTTCATTTCAAAATGGGCAGATGTTGGGTAAAAATTCAAGGCTATAGCCTTACTTTTTTGGTGAAAATTGGTCCAGATGAAAACAGGCTGATTTTGGGTAAAAATGCAAGGCTATAGCCTTGCTTTTTTGGTGAAAATTGGTTCACATGAAAATGGCTGATTTTGGGTAAAAATGCAAGGCTATAGCCTTACTTTTTTGGTGACAATTGGTCCAGATGAAAACGGACTGATTTTGGGTAAAAATGCAAGGCTATAGCCTTACTTTTCTGGTGAAAATTGGTTCATATCAAAATGGGCAGATTTTTGGTAAAAATGCAAGGCTATAGCCTTCCTTTTTTGGTGAAAATTGGTCCAGATGAAAATGGGCAGATTTTGGGTAAAAATGCAAGGCTATAGCCTTACTTTTCTGCTGAAAATTGGTTCATATCAAAATGGGCAGATGTTGGGTAAAAATGCAAGGCTATAGCCTTACCTGTTTGGTGAAAATTGGTTCACATGAAAATGGCTGATTTTGGGTAAAAATGCAAGGCTATAGCCTTGCTTTTTTGGTGAAAATTGGTTCACATGAAAATGGCTGATTTTGGGTAAAAATGCAAGGCTATAGCCTTACTTTTCTGGTAAAAATTGGTTCATTTCAAAATGGGCAGATGTTGGGTAAAAATTCAAGGCTATAGCCTTACTTTTTTGGTGAAAATTGGTCCAGATGAAAACAGGCTGATTTTGGGTAAAAATGCAAGGCTATAGCCTTGCTTTTTTGGTGAAAATTGGTTCACATGAAAATGGCTGATTTTGGGTAAAAATGCAAGGCTATAGCCTTACTTTTTTGGTGACAATTGGTCCAGATGAAAACGGACTGATTTTGGGTAAAAATGCAAGGCTATAGCCTTACTTTTCTGGTGAAAATTGGTTCATATCAAAATGGGCAGATTTTTGGTAAAAATGCAAGGCTATAGCCTTCCTTTTTTGGTGAAAATTGGTCCAGATGAAAATGGGCAGATTTTGGGTAAAAATGCAAGGCTATAGCCTTACTTTTTTGGTGAAAATTGGTCCAGATGAAAATGGACTGATTTTGGGTAAAAATGCAAGGCTATAGCCTTACTTTTCTGCTGAAAATTGGTGCAGATGAAAATGGACTGATTTTGGGTAAAAATGCAAGGCTATAGCCTTACTTTTTTGGTGAAAATTGGTCCAGATGAAAACGGACTGATTTTGGGTAAAAATGCAAGGCTATAGCCTTACTTTTTTGGTGAAAATTGGTCCAGATGAAAACGGACTGATTTTGGGTAAAAATGCAAGGCTATAGCCTTACTTTTCTGGTAAAAATTGGTTCATTTCAAAATGGGCAGATGTTGGGTAAAAATTCAAGGCTATAGCCTTACTTTTTTGGTGAAAATTGGTCCAGATGAAAACAGGCTGATTTTGGGTAAAAATGCAAGGCTATAGCCTTACTTTTTTGGTGAAAATTGGTTCACATGAAAATGGCTGATTTTGGGTAAAAATGCAAGGCTATAGCCTTACTTTTTTGGTGACAATTGGTCCAGATGAAAACGGACTGATTTTGGGTAAAAATGCAAGGCTATAGCCTTACTTTTTTGTTGAAAATTGGTCCCGATGAAAACGGGCTGATTTTGGGTAAAAATGCAAGGCTATAGCCTTACTTTTTTGGTGAAAATTGGTCCAGATGAAAACGGACTGATTTTGGGTAAAAATGCAAGGCTATAGCCTTGCTTTTTTGGTGAAAATTGGTTCAGATGAAAATGGCTGATTTTGGGTAAAAATGCAAGGCTATAGCCTTACTTTTTTGGTGAAAATTGGTCCAGATGAAAATGGACTGATTTTGGGTAAAAATGCAAGGCTATAGCCTTACTTTTTTGGTGAAAATTGGTCCAGATGAAAACGGACTGATTTTGGGTAAAAATGCAAGGCTATAGCCTTACTTTTTTGGTGAAAATTGGTTCATATCAAAATGGGCTGATTTTTGGTAAAATTGAAAGGCTATAGCCTTACTTTTTTGGTGAAAATTGGTTCACATGAAAATGGCTGATTTTGGGTAAAAATGCAAGGCTATAGCCTTACTTTTTTGGTGAAAATTGGTCCAGATGAAAATGGACTGATTTTGGGTAAAAATGCAAGGCTATAGCCTTACTTTTCTGCTGAAAATTGGTGCAGATGAAAATGGACTGATTTTGGGTAAAAATGCAAGGCTATAGCCTTACTTTTTTGGTGAAAATTGGTCCAGATGAAAACGGACTGATTTTGGGTAAAAATGCAAGGCTATAGCCTTACTTTTTTGGTGAAAATTGGTCCAGATGAAAACGGACTGATTTTGGGTAAAAATGCAAGGCTATAGCCTTACTTTTCTGCTGAAAATTGGTTCATATCAAAATGGGCAGATGTTGGGTAAAAATGCAAGGCTATAGCCTTACCTGTTTGGTGAAAATTGGTTCACATGAAAATGGCTGATTTTGGGTAAAAATGCAAGGCTATAGCCTTGCTTTTTTGGTGAAAATTGGTTCACATGAAAATGGCTGATTTTGGGTAAAAATGCAAGGCTATAGCCTTACTTTTCTGGTAAAAATTGGTTCATTTCAAAATGGGCAGATGTTGGGTAAAAATTCAAGGCTATAGCCTTACTTTTTTGGTGAAAATTGGTCCAGATGAAAACAGGCTGATTTTGGGTAAAAATGCAAGGCTATAGCCTTGCTTTTTTGGTGAAAATTGGTTCACATGAAAATGGCTGATTTTGGGTAAAAATGCAAGGCTATAGCCTTACTTTTTTGGTGACAATTGGTCCAGATGAAAACGGACTGATTTTGGGTAAAAATGCAAGGCTATAGCCTTACTTTTCTGGTGAAAATTGGTTCATATCAAAATGGGCAGATTTTTGGTAAAAATGCAAGGCTATAGCCTTCCTTTTTTGGTGAAAATTGGTCCAGATGAAAATGGGCAGATTTTGGGTAAAAATGCAAGGCTATAGCCTTACTTTTTTGGTGAAAATTGGTCCAGATGAAAATGGACTGATTTTGGGTAAAAATGCAAGGCTATAGCCTTACTTTTCTGCTGAAAATTGGTGCAGATGAAAATGGACTGATTTTGGGTAAAAATGCAAGGCTATAGCCTTACTTTTTTGGTGAAAATTGGTCCAGATGAAAACGGACTGATTTTGGGTAAAAATGCAAGGCTATAGCCTTACTTTTTTGGTGAAAATTGGTCCAGATGAAAACGGACTGATTTTGGGTAAAAATGCAAGGCTATAGCCTTACTTTTCTGCTGAAAATTGGTTCATATCAAAATGGGCAGATGTTGGGTAAAAATGCAAGGCTATAGCCTTACCTGTTTGGTGAAAATTGGTTCACATGAAAATGGCTGATTTTGGGTAAAAATGCAAGGCTATAGCCTTGCTTTTTTGGTGAAAATTGGTTCACATGAAAATGGCTGATTTTGGGTAAAAATGCAAGGCTATAGCCTTACTTTTCTGGTAAAAATTGGTTCATTTCAAAATGGGCAGATGTTGGGTAAAAATTCAAGGCTATAGCCTTACTTTTTTGGTGAAAATTGGTCCAGATGAAAACAGGCTGATTTTGGGTAAAAATGCAAGGCTATAGCCTTGCTTTTTTGGTGAAAATTGGTTCACATGAAAATGGCTGATTTTGGGTAAAAATGCAAGGCTATAGCCTTACTTTTTTGGTGACAATTGGTCCAGATGAAAACGGACTGATTTTGGGTAAAAATGCAAGGCTATAGCCTTACTTTTCTGGTGAAAATTGGTTCATATCAAAATGGGCAGATTTTTGGTAAAAATGCAAGGCTATAGCCTTCCTTTTTTGGTGAAAATTGGTCCAGATGAAAATGGGCAGATTTTGGGTAAAAATGCAAGGCTATAGCCTTACTTTTCTGGTGAACATTGGTTCATATCAAAATGGGCAGATTTTGGGTAAAAATGCAAGGCTATAGCCTTACTTTTCCGTAAAAATTGGTTCATATCAAAATGGGCAGATTTTGGGTAAAATTGCAAGGCTATAGCCTTACTTTTTTGGTGAAAATTGGTTCACATGAAAATGGCTGATTATGGGTAAAAATGCAAGGGTATAGCCTTACTTTTCTGGTGAAAATTGGTTCATATCAAAATGGGCAGATTTTGGGTAAAAATGCAAGGGTATAGCCTTACTTTTCCGTAAAAATTGGTTCATATCAAAATGGGCAGATTTTGGGTAAAATTGCAAGGCTATAGCCTTACTTTTTTGGTGAAAATTGGTCCAGATGAAAATGGGCTGATTTTGGGAAAACATGCAAGCCTATAGCCTTACTTTTCTGTTGAAAATTGGTCCAGACGAAAATGGACTGATTTTGGGTAAAAATTCAAGCCTATAGCCTTACTTTTTTGGTGAAAGTAGGTCGATATAATAGGCAGATTTTGTGTAAAAATGCAAGCCTACAGCCTTACTTTTTTGGTGAAAATTGGTTCATATCAAAATGGGCAGATTTTGGGAAAATATGCAAGGCTATAGCCTTACTGTTTTGGTGAAAATTGGTCCAGACGAAAATGGACTGATTTTGGGTAAAAATTCAAGCCTATAGCCTTACTTTTTTGGTGAAAGTAGGTCGATATAAAAGGCAGATTTTGTGTAAAAATGCAAGCCGACAGCCTTACATTTTTGGTTAAAATTGGTTGATATGAAATTGGGCTTATTTTGGCAAAGAATGTAAGGATATTTACTTACTTGTGTGATTGAATCTGGTCTACATTAAAGTAGGCAGTGTTAGCAAAAAATGCAAGGCATAGCCTAATCGTTTGGGTTGAAAATTGATGCATTAGAAAAAAGAATGATTATGGCAAACGATTCTCTTAAATTTTACCTGATTTGCATAAGAAATTTTAGAAAATGAAAAAATTTGCTTTCGTGAATCCTCTTTGAGAACATTGATTAAATATTACATTAGAAATTACTTTGAACAAACCCAACTAGATATTTACATGCAGATATAGTTAGACGAATATTTACAAATTAAGTTATATTCACATTTAAGGCATCAAATTCAGTATAATTCACTTACTGACATGAGCTAATTCTCTTTGAAAGCTATTAGCTATTATCTGGACCTGCATTGACTTTGAAATTAAAAACACTGGTTTTCTTCTATAGAAATCCAGAAAAAAAAGTAAACTAAGAATGCAAGGGTTAGAAAAGCTGCAAAAGTAAGGGTAGATTGTGTCTTTATTTATCCCTAAATCGTAAGCTACAAGAAGTTCATTTAGAAATCCTACCGGTATTAACTTCTCTTAACTATTAATATGTCGATGAATTGGTTTCTATAAACATGAATGCAATAACTCATAAGCCCTAAAGAGCTTCACATACTATTGCTTCATGGTTTGGTTTCGAAATCGTGTGATGACTTTCGCCAGATGGTCATTTACCTCTTCGGGTTCGCGTTCGTTGTAAATTCTAGCAGATCATAAATCTTATTACATTATAGATTCACCTTCCGTTCATGCTAAGTTCTACTATTAAGAGTGAATACAAATCATGCCTTTTTCATCTTTTCAAGAGATGCGTGCATATACGAATCGATGTCATTCATTCTTCTCACAGTTCTTTGAAGATATTCGTTAAAAAATTGAGGCCAGGCCTTTTCAAACTGTTCTCTTTTCTGCTCACTTAACGAAACTCTTTTTATGACTTCACTCATGCATTGCGCAGAGAACTCCTTCTTCTGTTTCATCTCCTAGAAGTAGAGATGAATGTTTACGAGGTTTCCATAAAATTCTCACAAAGAAGGAATAGTCCATGTCTGTTTTAATGTAAAAACATCATTGCCTTGTATTATTTGGACCCAAGTGTGAAAATGAGTTTACAAAAATTATGGAGGAAATATGGAGAGCAATTAACTGTACACAGAGCGTAAACTGTACAAAAAAGTAGGAACATCGCATTTCATTTGCTAACTGGCAGGATCTGCAAGTAGCTCAGCCCGCCCGTTAAGAGAATCAGCAATCTTAATGAAAGCGGCATTTGTACTAAACTTTAGTGAAGGGATCATAGCTTTTATTAAAACATAAAAAGCTTCCACCATCCGATAAAAAAAGTGCCTATCAAACACAGAAAATCAATGTCCATTTTATAGCCATGTTATAGCCACGTTCAAGGGTCGAAAATGAAAGGTAGTACATAGTTCTCATTTCTATTTTTTTTAACATTGAAAGCTCGAATTTTAACATCAACTTCTAAACTGGACTTACAAGGCAACTATTAATTATTAAGTGTTTTGTAGGATGAAATTCAAAAATTGTACGTAAAAGCGGAAACATAAATTATCATATTGTAGTTTCTACTCACGCCCTGTAACCTGCCAATGTCTCAAAAACCAAAAATAGAAAATGAAATAACGGAAAACCAATTGCAGCACCAATAAATAATTATTGGGTGGCTGGTAAAAGCTATCTACATTAATCAAGATAAGATGATATTTAACGTTCTTAAAAAACTAAGCTTACTGTTCAATCCGATGTTTCTTAAAAAAAAACAAATGCATGTGGACCACACAAGAAGACTAACTGTTTTTACATTTGGCTACTTTCGTTTGAAAGGAAGCCTTCAGCTTACAGACCATAAAATCGTGAAATGCACGAGAAACATAGGCTAATTATCCAGACCAAGACGTTTTAAATATTCATAGCACTCTGCAAACAGTCGTGCACTATAAGATTCACAAAAATAAACGTCTCGGAGCTGGTAAGAAACCAATCCTTTAAACAAAACAGAAATCTAGAAAGACAGATCAAGATCAAGGAATTGAGGAACAACTCTCTATCAGACACATCTTGTGAGAATCACAGTTTAAGTAGAAAGCGAAGGAACAAGACGACAACAAAAAACATCGTCATTGTGAAGAGACCATGCTGATGACAAATCTTAGTTTATTACATTGAACCACTTTTTATGTACTGTAAATGACGCTCTATAAGTTAATGTCGATTATCGAATATCTCAAAAAATTTAAAATGATTTAATTTGAGATTTTTAATCACCATGGACGTATAAAAATGCAGATGTTTTTCGTTGTCGTCCTCTTCCTTCTAACTCCGTATCAATATATCAAGAAAGAAAAAGGTCTTCAAATAATGAATCTCTGGTTACGGCAAGTAAGGATAGGATATTAGAAAGCTGCTATTAGAAAATGGTGGAAGCTTAAATAAGTATGCATATAATCTTATACATATAGGTAAATAGTGCGCACCCTATCTTTACCATGTATTGCGGGATTTAAGCTGTAAAATGGATGTCAATCTTGAAAATTAGGTATTGCTTAAACACTATTGAAACACTAACTACGAAGGTGCATTTTAGAACAATGTAGCTACTAACGAAATTTGAATACAGGAATTTCGCAAAAGGACCAGAGAAAGAGAGAGAGCGAGACTAACGAAGAAAGCAACGAAAAACTGACAATCAAAAATAACTGATATTTCACCTTGTAATAAAGGGAATTTTCGGAAATTGAAAATATGCAAAAAAAGTTGCATGACTATTGGCATCATGAATATATCACGGGCATTTACCACGGTAGTCTAGCTAAAAATATAAACTTATATCAGTAAATACTGTAGAACTGTCCAGTAAATACTAATAATTAACTAATTGTGCAAATTTACCTCATTTTCTTGCTTTGATACAATAATAGGTTGATAAGTCAAACCAGCACGACCGACAGGCTCCCCACCATTTGTAATTCTGCAATGAAAAACACTCCGTTTATGTTTTAACTAGATTAGCGCCAGCCTCTCTATGAGAATGCCACATAGAAGCCTCTCTTCTATCACTAAATGATGACTTGAACTGAAAGTTTCGTTGGTAAAGAATAAATGTTCTAATATCTAGATCTATACGAAGGGACACCCCTATATCAAGTATTGCTCACTATTACTAGTACTTGCTATCATGAAAAAGGCAACATATGAAATATTTTGCTTAAGATTACCAAAGTTAAGCTACTTAAGTCAGACGTGGGCTTTGCTGTGTTCGCAACAGACTTTGATTTCTCGTGGACTACAGCAATTAAGTCAATTACATTTCACAAG
>CBDALO010000091.1:0-13793 GCA_965196985.1 Gammaproteobacteria bacterium
AATAACTCTGACGATAATACATCAGGCAATAAAAAAGGTGATAGTCAATCAGATAAGAAAGGGAAATCCGGTCATGGCAGGCGAGGTAATCAGGATTACCGGAATGCCACTGATGTTTATTGCCATGTTGCTGACCATGCATGTGGCGATGCCTGTCCTGGAGGATGTGGTGGGAAACTGTATAAGGTTAAAAAAGCCGGTGTAGTTATTCGTATAACTGGCAACTCATTAGGCACGGCAACACGGTATCATTTGGAAAAGCTTCGCTGCGCCTTGTGTGGGCTTATTATCACTGCCCAGTTACCCACGGATGTTAGGAAGCAACCAAAGTATGACGCTAAGTTTAAAGTAATGCTGTGCTTGCAAAAGTATTACATTGGCGTGCCTTTTTACCGTCAAGAAAAGTTCCAAGAGTTACTAGGCTTTCCGTTACCCTCAAGTACACAGTTCGAGCTTTGTGAGCAGGTGGCTGATATCGGCTATCGTGTGTTTGATGTTTTAGAACAGTATGGCGCGAACGGTGATATTATTCAGCATGATGACACATTCGCAAAGATACTTTCGATACTATCTGATAACAAGGCGGACCTTAATAAACCAAGAAAAGGGATGTATACAACAGCCATTTTAAGCAAGACTATTGGTGCTCACCAGGTTGCTCTATTTTATGCAGGCGAGCATCACGGCGGCGAAAACTTATCACAACTATTAGCAAACAGGGTGGCTGAAAAAAAGAAGGTGATTCAAATGTGTGATGCGTTAGCAGCCAACATGCCGAAAGAGTTACAAACTATCATCTGCAATTGCTTAGCTCATGGTTTTAGAAAGTTTCGTGATTTACTTGAATATTATCCTGAGCCTTGTTTGCACGTTATGCAAATCCTGGGTGAGGTTTATCGAAATGATGAGCAAACAAAGCAAATGGACCCACATCAACGCTTACTTTATCATCGAAAGCATAGCAAACCATTGATGCTTAAACTGCATGGTTGGCTCAATAAGCAATTATCTAACAAAGTGGTAGAACCAAATAGTCACCTTGGTAAGGCGATGAAGTATATGTTAAAGCACTGGAAAAAGCTTCGGCGATTCTTAACGACACCAGGAGCGCCACTAGATACTGAGAACTACCCAAAATTGTTATCTCCCTACCTGAACTGAATTCGATAATTCTTTTTGTTCTTCTTGAGAAACACTATTTTCTTTAAAAAATTGCTCTACTAAGTGATACGTTAGAAGTTTTCTAATACCCTTCGCAATAAAGTGTCGTGTCACCTTGCCCTTACCATCTCCTAATTTAGCTAGCATAATTGCGTAATCGTCATAAGCTTTTTCCTTACCTATCTCATACAAATATGAGGCCACATAAAAACATACAGCCAGTAGATTTTGTATCCCTTTAAAATTTTTTATCTGCATATTTTCCCAGCCTAGTCCTTCCTTGAGAAATTTAAAAACATATTCAATTTTCGCACGAGATAGATAGGCTATGTATACCTCATACGCCTCATCAAAAGTCGTTACTTTTTTATTAGTTAATAGCAGCATGTCATTCTTAAAAATTCTCCTACCATCTCTGCCTGTAATTTGGATTTTAATTGCATTGAAGTTCTCAAACTCTCCAAAATAAATAGTTATTTTTCCGTCTTGTACGCAATTCTTTCCAGCTGTTAACTTTTGGAATTGCTTTTCGCCTTGAGCATCAAAATCAGCGTTAATCAGCTTAAGCTTTTTACCATCATCACCTCTACCTTCTATTGTTCTTGTTATTTTTGAGCGAATAATAAAGTCTTGATCTAGGTTTGTATCAATTAGTGAGAGATAGTCATTATCATCAAACTCTCTATCTAGAATATGGGTAATGGTTGCATCTTCATTCTTTGATTTTAGGCAGATTCCTATTTTTTCTATTTCACGAATAGACAGCAGCTTTTTATTAAAGTAATCACCAGATTCATAAAGACTCTTGGCCTCTTTATCTCCCTCAAATGGCTTTCCAGCCTCTATTTTCTTAATATGCTCAGCTTTTAAAAACTTAGGGTCTTTATTGCTGTAGCTTACATGCGATAGTAGATGCACAGCCTTATCACCAGGTACTAATGCAACTGCGTTATGCGTGCTGTAACCATTGATAATATCCCCGTCCAGACTCCTTACTTTACCTAGATTTTCAGTTTGCTTGCTATGTGGCTTTCTAATATCAGAAGGATCATGAAGAACATCAATTTTACTGGCGTGTGAAAGTTTTTCACAGCTCTGTTCTAGCAATACATCATTTGTTTTTATTGGATCTAAATCGGTGCTTTTATTTTCACCGGTAAGTGTACGAATCATCTTTTTATACTCATTGTTATCTTTTGATGAACTGAACAACTTACAACTACCTTCAGTTAATAGCTTTCCTACAATCGTCGATAGATTTTTTTAAAACAACTTTCCCAGTTAATTTTGAAAAAAGAGGGGCAGCGTAATCGGCGAAGTTTAACATTTATACTCATCTCGTTAGTCTTGTTAAAAAGACAAAGCATAGTCATTTTTACACAATATTTCAGCATTATTTTGCTGATTTAAATTTTGGGTAGTTTTCAGATTTATACTCATCTCGTTAGTCTTGTTAAAAAGACAAAGCATAGTCATTTTTACACAATATTTCAGCATTATTTTGCTGATTTAAATTTTGGGTAGTTTTCAGTAGATAACAACATTGTCGAGGCGATACTAAAGATTCCTATTCGCATTAGAAAAGCTGCAATGTTTTATAAAACTCAGCATGGCGCTAACATCGGTAGCATCTTATTATCTCTTATTGTTACAGCTCAATTGTGCGGGGAAAACCCACTCGATTACTTAGTTGCCTTGCAGGAAAATAAATCAAGTGTTTTTAAGGATCCCTCCTTATGGTTGCCATGGAATTACCAGATTGAAGATAAAGGAGGTTTGGTCGATGAAGAGGCCGCTTGACTTATTACAGGAGGTTGACTAGCGAGCCTTCTCCATGGCTCACCGAGATGACTAGTGATAGGGTTACCTTGGTTAAGCAGAATCATTAGCTGCGTGCTATCGATATGGTACGTGGCTGAGTGGGAGTTTGGCCACCATTGTAACTTTCCTTGCGAAAAACGCTTTAGACAAAGCCAGAATCCATTGCCATCATAAACTAGAAGTTTCACTGAGGTACGGCGGCTATTCGTAAAAGCAAAGACCGTACCAGAGAATGGATCCTCACCCAGCCGTTGCTGGCAAAGCGCAACTAAAGCATCAATACCCTTTCTAAAATCAGCAGGTCTGACTGGGTGCTGCCTCTATATAATGTAGGCTATATTGCTGCTGGCACGCCAAAATCATTGACCTTCTCCCAAAACTGATCCCATCTGCCTTTAGTCTTTACTAGTGTTCTCAAGCATAAAACGATTTTCATTCCCTTGTCTTTCCAGCGCATTCCTGATCCGCCTAATCTTTGTTTAACAATTGTTTTACATGCTGCTTCAGTGACGCCAGAGCCAATTGGTGCATTCTGCTTAATCAAATTATGATACGACATTCGCTTTTCTTTAATATTATTTTCAAAATACGTAATTGTTCCTTCTAGCTTTTCTCTAAGCGATTTATTCAGTTTTTTATTTAGATGCTCTTTAAGCTCAGCAAGTATTCTACCTGCCGCACCTTTCTTGTGCTTTAAGTCATGACATCTCTCTTCGAGCCAAACATCACGCTCATCTCTTTCAGATTTTTTGGTAAATACTGCCTTTGATGCTTCGCCGAGATATTCAGTTGCATGCCAAAAATCTAAAATTTGCGTATCAGTATGTTTTTTTAGAAATGGCCAATTATTTTTTGCTCCATCAGCAACGCCAATTGTTTTAGCATCAGGGTAATATTTCTTTTTCAGCTTTATTTCCTTTTCAAGCCTATTAAAGAATTCATCTTTTCCATATTCTGGTGATGCTGCAACGTAGGTTGTGTGCAGGCGTGCACCATGCTTATCATACATGGAAATAGTTCCAACCATGCTCTCTCTATAACCATCATCAACGGTGAGAACATATGCACCATCTAAGCTAATACTTAGCATCTCAATGCCTGCATCAAGCTTTGGCTCTTCATATTCCCACTCAGCCTCTTTGGCTTGTGCAATACCGCCAACAAAATCAGTTGCCCGTTGCAAGTATGAATGTGAGATTTTACGGTTATGATTGACCTTGAGATCATCAATAACACTAGGAGCAGGTAAGTTTGAGTATTTATGTGAGATTATTTTTGCAAATCGCGGTGTTGATCCTTGGATAATTCTAGCCTTATCTTCTAAAGGACAAAAGATCTTCCCGCCTTTAGAGGTTTGATAAACATAACGCTTAACTCGAGCAACTCCATAAGGCGTTTGGTAATTTGCTTCATCTCTACTTCGTGCTGTTAGCTTTATTTTTCCAACATGGATAGGAGAGCCATCTGCATCAAACTTACTTAAAGCTTTTTCAGTGGCTAATGTTCCAACCTCATTAAGGCCGTCAAGAATTGCATCCTCACATTCAAGCATGGATCCTTTTAGTGGAAGCTTGAGCTCAATAGTTAATTCATTATTTTCATCAGAGAGAATTCTAGCTAACATCCAAACACCATCCGTAATCAAGTTAAAGTGTATATTATGCTATATTTTCTACATTATATAAAGGCAGCACCCGTCTGACTGATAACAATAGCCTCATTTGAGGCGTGAATTGCAGCATACACTACCCCTTGCAAAAAGTAAGAATCAGATTAATGGTTTCAGCATACTCCGGCTTAGGCAGTTGTAACACGACGCCATCAGTTCTTGTAATGCTAATCAGTTGCTGTGAAAGCACAACTGAATCCTGAATAGTGGCTTCAACAAAACATTCATCGGCTTGGTCATCATCAGAATTGGCAACTGATGTACTGCTGGCTAATAATTCTTTTTCATTAATTTTTTTGTTGAGCCGTTTAGAGCTGATTGATAATCGTTCAGTAATGTCCTTTTTTGTATAAGCAGGATAGAGCGCAATAATTTTCACCCAAAGGTCTTCTGGAATCTCCCATGGCTCTTTTGATGATGAACGCCATGACTTGAGCGATTGAGCAATATTATCTAGTGTTGAAGGTGTTGCTGACTTGGGTGTAACGACTTTTTTATCAAATGTTTTGCCAAACATAATAGGACCTTTCTAAATAGTTTTACTATCGGTCCTTTAGGATAAAGTAACTAGCTGACCTAATGCACACATGCTTGCCGCAAGCTCACGTACATTGCGCAAAACCCTCAAAGAATCACAAACAAAACGTTAAATACTTAGGTCGATACACCAAACGTCCTCCTATTGCTGAGTCAAAAATTAAAAACTTTGATGGGAGCAGCCTCAGTTTTAATTATCTTGATCACGTCTCTAAAACCTACAAGCAATTTAAATTAACCGCGGAAGAGTTTGCTAGTGCGCCATCCTTTCTGTAAATTCCATTGACTTGCTGAAAATAAGCAGGCGACTCAGTCAGATTAGAAATTCCTTTTAAGGTAAACTTAACCAAAAAAGAGGAATGACAATGAGCTGCTATAAAAATGAGAACTTAATCGAAGAAGCCATACATGTTTTAGCGATGGAGGGGTTTGAAGCTTTACCTAAGCTTGTCTCCAGGTTGATGAATGAGGCTATGTTAATAGAAAGGGAGCGCCATTTAAATGCCAGTCCTTATGAGCGAACTGGCGATAGAAACGGATATGCGAACGGCTTTAAACCAAGGTTAATTAACACAGGTCAAGGTCAGCTTGAGCTACAGATACCGCAGGTTAGAGACTCCAATGAAGCCTTCTATCCATCAGTCTTAGAGCGAGGTGTACGCTCTGATAGAGCACTTAAGCTGGCTGTCGCTGAAATGTATGTGCATGGGGTTTCCACGCGCAAAGTTGAAAAGGTGCTAAAGCAACTCTGTGGAACAGATATTTCAAGCACAGAGGTAAGCCGTTGCGCTAAATTGTTGGATGAAGATTTAAAGAAATGGCGAAATAAGCCGTTAGGAAAGATAAAATATCTTTGGCTAGATGCACGTTATGAGAAGGTGCGCACTAGCGGCACAGTACAAGACTGTGCGGTATTGATAGCCTATGGCTTTGATGAATCAACCGGCAAGAGAACAGTGCTAGGTGTTTCTGTTGCGTTATCAGAGGCTGAGGTACATTGGCGTGATTTTCTTCAGCAGTTGGTTGAGCGAGGTATACATGGTATTGAGTTGATTACTAGCGACGCTCATACTGGCCTAAAAGCCGCTAGAAGAGCTGTGTTCCCCAGTGTTCCTTGGCAACGCTGCCAATTTCATTTGCAGCAAAATGCTCAGGCTCACATACCAAAGCGCTCAATGAAGGAACCAGTAGCTGAGGAGATTACAGCTATATTTAATGCCTCAAACATTCATGAGTCGGAAAGACTATTGGCTATGGCGGTAGATAAATATCAGCAAACAGCACCAGAGCTTTCTTCTTGGTTGGAAGTGAATATACCGGAGGGCTTAGTAGTGATGAACTTTGACAGGCCGCATCAAAAAAGATTAAGAACCAGTAACATAGCTGAGCGCGTAAACAGAGAGGTAAAAAGAAGGACGCATACAGTTGGAATTTTCCCTAATACTGAATCGTGCCTAAGGCTCGTATCAGCTTTTTTAGTGGAAATTGATGACCAGTGGAGCGGATCACCTAGATACTTAAGTTGAAGTGAATAATAAGGCTTCATAGGGTTTTAGGATAGATCATTCTTGTTCTTATTAACGAGATATAATTGCTATTACCTAAAAGTTAATAATTTATTTTGAGAGGAGAAAAATTTGAGGTATAAATAATTTTTTAGATTGATTAGCATAATTAATTTAAGATATTATGCGATGAGACAGGTACAATAGAGTGCCATTTAGAATTTTAAAGGTTTTTCTAAGTACTGAAGTTGGTTTTTACAGACAAAATAACGCTCTATCAAGAGTTTATTGCTCGATTTATTCAACACATTCCTGATGTTGGCTTTCGTATGGTGCGTTATTATGGGTTTCTTGCTAACCGGGTGCGAGGTGAGATGCTACCCAAAGTCAGACTCCTATTAGGTGAAACTGATCCAAACACACCCCAGGTCAATTACCGCACCTTAATGCAAAATAATTTTAACATTGACCCCTATGAATCTGAAAACTACCCAAAATTTAAATCAGCAAAATAATGCTGAAATATTGTGTAAAAATGACTATGCTTTGTCTTTTTAACAAGACTAACGAGATGAGTATAAATGTTAAACTTCGCCGATTACGCTGCCCCTCTTTTTTCAAAATTAACTGGGAAAGTTGTTTTAAAAAAATCTATCGACGATTGTAGGAAAGCTATTAACTGAAGGTAGTTGTAAGTTGTTCAGTTCATCAAAAGATAACAATGAGTATAAAAAGATGATTCGTACACTTACCGGTGAAAATAAAAGCACCGATTTAGATCCAATAAAAACAAATGATGTATTGCTAGAACAGAGCTGTGAAAAACTTTCACACGCCAGTAAAATTGATGTTCTTCATGATCCTTCTGATATTAGAAAGCCACATAGCAAGCAAACTGAAAATCTAGGTAAAGTAAGGAGTCTGGACGGGGATATTATCAATGGTTACAGCACGCATAACGCAGTTGCATTAGTACCTGGTGATAAGGCTGTGCATCTACTATCGCATGTAAGCTACAGCAATAAAGACCCTAAGTTTTTAAAAGCTGAGCATATTAAGAAAATAGAGGCTGGAAAGCCATTTGAGGGAGATAAAGAGGCCAAGAGTCTTTATGAATCTGGTGATTACTTTAATAAAAAGCTGCTGTCTATTCGTGAAATAGAAAAAATAGGAATCTGCCTAAAATCAAAGAATGAAGATGCAACCATTACCCATATTCTAGATAGAGAGTTTGATGATAATGACTATCTCTCACTAATTGATACAAACCTAGATCAAGACTTTATTATTCGCTCAAAAATAACAAGAACAATAGAAGGTAGAGGTGATGATGGTAAAAAGCTTAAGCTGATTAACGCTGATTTTGATGCTCAAGGCGAAAAGCAATTCCAAAAGTTAACAGTTGGAAAGAATTGCGTACAAGACGGAAAAATAACTATTTATTTTGGAGAGTTTGAGAACATCAATGCAATTAAAATCCAAATTACAGGCAGAGATGGTAGGAGAATTTTTAAGAATGACATGCTGCTATTAACTAATAAAAAAGTAACGACTTTTGATGAGGCGTATGAGGTATACATAGCCTATCTATCTCGTGCGAAAATTGAATATGTTTTTAAATTTCTCAAGGAAGGACTAGGCTGGGAAAATATGCAGATAAAAAATTTTAAAGGGATACAAAATCTACTGGCTGTATGTTTTTATGTGGCCTCATATTTGTATGAGATAGGTAAGGAAAAAGCTTATGACGATTACGCAATTATGCTAGCTAAATTAGGAGATGGTAAGGGCAAGGTGACACGACACTTTATTGCGAAGGGTATTAGAAAACTTCTAACGTATCACTTAGTAGAGCAATTTTTTAAAGAAAATAGTGTTTCTCAAGAAGAACAAAAAGAATTATCGAATTCAGTTCAGGTAGGGAGATAACAATTTTGGGTAGTTCTCAGTATGAATGTGTTCTATGCGGTAGCCAAATGTTTTTAGCTAACTGCTGGTATAGACAACCTAACCGTTACAAATTGCTATCAAAGCATCGTGAACTCGCCTTACTGAAAAAAATCTAATAACTTCCTAGGGGGGGGTAGTCCGTCCAAAACAACAAATAACAGCTAGTTTTGGCTATTGTTTGTCATAACTAACCCTGCCCCACCACTAAATCGATTTTATAAAAAATACCTGTGCTAAAATTACTCATTTTAATTGGTGGTATTTTTACCAATTGACACATTGAAATTCCTTAATATCAAGTCAGGCCGGCTTCGCCGGCAACTTTCTAAGCCTCTAAGAGTTTAGTCTTTACAAAGCCACGAGTATTATTAAGTCTCAAACTAGTCAAACCTGCCCATGGAATAATAACGAATAAAAATAACACACCTGCTATAGAAATTGCTTCAGGTAGCTGAGCAATAACTCACCTACTATACGCGCTTCTCATTTTACTCTAAGAATAATGAAACGCTTTAGTATCAAACAAATCTTGGTAACCAATCAGAACTGGTGGAACTTTCACACCAAGTACAAAGATAAAATCAGAGAAGCTATTGTCATTGGCATTGTTAAGCTGCTTAGCTGCAAACATCCTATGCGTGGCCATAAAGAGTATCATTGCAGTAATCCAAACTGTTCACACGTCAAATACATCCGCCATACCTGCAAAGCTAAAAGCTGTTCATCGTGTGGTAAAAAAGCCACAGAAGTATGGTGTTACGTCTATCTTTATTTAGGGGAATTGAGCTAGTTTTATCTCATAATAAACAAGGTTTTTAGTAACCTATCAAGGTAAAATAACTTGATATAAAAACTATAGTGAAATTAGTCATGCGCAGAATCATAAAAGCGATTAAAAGCCTGAGTGATTACCTGATCCTGCTGAAAAAAAATCCAGAGCTACTAAGGCCAGAGCAGTGCAGCCATTGCGGTGCAGGTGGACTATGGTCACATGGATCATATGATCGAAAACCAGATAGGAACCCAGGTAAAGGACGCTCTTTAAATCCCACCCCTGTTTTGAGATTTTATTGTCATCAATGTAAACGTACTTGTTCAACCCTACCTGAGATACTTTCTCCAAAGCGTTGGTATTGCTGGTCAGTTCAGCAGGCAGTGTTAATGAGCGTGCTCCTGGGAAAAGTATTAGCTCATCAGGTCAGGAGCAAGGTGTTAGTCGACACACCGTTGCTAGGTGGCTTCACTGGTTGGTTGACCACTTCGTTGATTACTCCTTCCATATCAAAGCACATCCGTTGTGGTTACAGCTTGGGCGACATAGTGATCCACAAGCGTTTTGGTTGGCCTGCCTTGGTGAGCATGATTTATCGAGCATCATGCTTTTTCTTAACAACACAGGAGTGAGCATCCCATAATTAATTAACGTGAAAAAAAGTTGAGATGGATATTTTCTGTAAACCTCACGACCCCACACAGTTTGAGCGTAGCATTCTCAACTCAAGTTGTGATTAACTCATTGCAAGTAGTTAAATCACACAGGAATTGCAAAATGACCAAGCCCATTCACCCAACAGCACTGTTTCGCCTAAGTGTTTTAGGTGAGCTATGTAGCCGAAATAGTTTTGAGCATGGTGAGCTCAAGAGCATTATTAAAAGGTTGTCCCAGCAAACCTACAACATTCCAGGTAGTAAGCGTGTTCACCTCAGTGCTAAAACAATTGAGAATTGGTATTACGCCTGGTTAAAGCAGGGTATTGATGGATTAGTTCCTAAAACTCGACGAGACAAAGGCCAGTGTCACATCAATCCAGAGCTACAAGAGTTAATTATTTCCACTAAACAGGAAAGCCCTTCAAGATCAATTCCGACCGTGATTAAACTCTTAGAAACTCAAGTCAGGCCGGCTTCGCCGGCAACTTTCTAAGCCTCTAAGAGTTTAGTCTTTACAAAGCCACGAGTATTATTAAGTCTCAAACTAGTCAAACCTGCCCATGGAATAATAACGAATAAAAATAACACACCTGCTATAGAAATTGCTTCAGGTAGCTGAGCAATAACTCACCTACTATACGCGCTTCTCATTTTACTCTAAGAATAATGAAACGCTTTAGTATCAAACAAATCTTGGTAACCAATCAGAACTGGTGGAACTTTCACACCAAGTACAAAGATAAAATCAGAGAAGCTATTGTCATTGGCATTGTTAAGCTGCTTAGCTGCAAACATCCTATGCGTGGCCATAAAGAGTATCATTGCAGTAATCAAAACTGTTCACACGTCAAATACATCCGCCATACCTGCAAAGCTAAAAGCTGTTCATCGTGTGGTAAAAAAGCCACAGAAGTATGGATACAACAACAAATGGCAATCTTACCCAACACTGCATGGCAACACATCACATTCACCATGCCCTCTACTCTTTGGGACTGCTTTTGGACAAACAGAGAGCTTCTTAATTTACTCCCACCATTAGCAGCAAAGGTGTTACTCAAGCTTGCTAAAAACAAGAGGGTTAAACCCGGTGTATTTATCGCGCTTCACACCTTTGGCAGAGATCTAAAGCGCAATGTGCATCTTCATGCGTCAATCACTCTGGGTGCTGAAAACTACCCAAAATTTAAATCAGCAAAATAATGCTGAAATATTGTGTAAAAATGACTATGCTTTGTCTTTTTAACAAGACTAACGAGATGAGTATAAATGTTAAACTTCGCCGATTACGCTGCCCCTCTTTTTTCAAAATTAACTGGGAAAGTTGTTTTAAAAAAATCTATCGACGATTGTAGGAAAGCTATTAACTGAAGGTAGTTGTAAGTTGTTCAGTTCATCAAAAGATAACAATGAGTATAAAAAGATGATTCGTACACTTACCGGTGAAAATAAAAGCACCGATTTAGATCCAATAAAAACAAATGATGTATTGCTAGAACAGAGCTGTGAAAAACTTTCACACGCCAGTAAAATTGATGTTCTTCATGATCCTTCTGATATTAGAAAGCCACATAGCAAGCAAACTGAAAATCTAGGTAAAGTAAGGAGTCTGGACGGGGATATTATCAATGGTTACAGCACGCATAACGCAGTTGCATTAGTACCTGGTGATAAGGCTGTGCATCTACTATCGCATGTAAGCTACAGCAATAAAGACCCTAAGTTTTTAAAAGCTGAGCATATTAAGAAAATAGAGGCTGGAAAGCCATTTGAGGGAGATAAAGAGGCCAAGAGTCTTTATGAATCTGGTGATTACTTTAATAAAAAGCTGCTGTCTATTCGTGAAATAGAAAAAATAGGAATCTGCCTAAAATCAAAGAATGAAGATGCAACCATTACCCATATTCTAGATAGAGAGTTTGATGATAATGACTATCTCTCACTAATTGATACAAACCTAGATCAAGACTTTATTATTCGCTCAAAAATAACAAGAACAATAGAAGGTAGAGGTGATGATGGTAAAAAGCTTAAGCTGATTAACGCTGATTTTGATGCTCAAGGCGAAAAGCAATTCCAAAAGTTAACAGTTGGAAAGAATTGCGTACAAGACGGAAAAATAACTATTTATTTTGGAGAGTTTGAGAACATCAATGCAATTAAAATCCAAATTACAGGCAGAGATGGTAGGAGAATTTTTAAGAATGACATGCTGCTATTAACTAATAAAAAAGTAACGACTTTTGATGAGGCGTATGAGGTATACATAGCCTATCTATCTCGTGCGAAAATTGAATATGTTTTTAAATTTCTCAAGGAAGGACTAGGCTGGGAAAATATGCAGATAAAAAATTTTAAAGGGATACAAAATCTACTGGCTGTATGTTTTTATGTGGCCTCATATTTGTATGAGATAGGTAAGGAAAAAGCTTATGACGATTACGCAATTATGCTAGCTAAATTAGGAGATGGTAAGGGCAAGGTGACACGACACTTTATTGCGAAGGGTATTAGAAAACTTCTAACGTATCACTTAGTAGAGCAATTTTTTAAAGAAAATAGTGTTTCTCAAGAAGAACAAAAAGAATTATCGAATTCAGTTCAGGTAGGGAGATAACAATTTTGGGTAGTTCTCAGCTGGGTGGTATCAACAAAGAGTTAACACAATGGAAAAGCCTCTACTTCCATCAACCTACACTAATGTCCATGTGGCGTTATGAGGTCATTAACCTTTTTAGAAACCACCACCAGGACAAAGGGCTTATTCTGCCAAATCAGTTAGCCTCTACACTGAACCACACTTTCAACTTTAATCAACTGCTTGATCAGCTTTACCAAAAACGATGGGTAGTACATTGCGCAAAGCCCTCAAAGAATCACAAACAAAACGTTAAATACTTAGGTCGATACACCAAACGTCCTCCTATTGCTGAGTCAAAAATTAAAAACTTTGATGGGAGCAGCCTCAGTTTTAATTATCTTGATCACGTCTCTAAAACCTACAAGCAATTTAAATTAACCGCGGAAGAGTTTATTGCTCGATTTATTCAACACATTCCTGATGTTGGCTTTCGTATGGTGCGTTATTATGGGTTTCTTGCTAACCGGGTGCGAGGTGAGATGCTACCCAAAGTCAGACTCCTATTAGGTGAAACTGATCCAAACACACCCCAGGTCAATTACCGCACCTTAATGCAAAATAATTTTAACATTGACCCCTATGAATGTGTTCTATGCGGTAGCCAAATGTTTTTAGCTAACTGCTGGTATAGACAACCTAACCGTTACAAATTGCTATCAAAGCATCGTGAACTCGCCTTACTGAAAAAAACCTAATAACTTCCTAGGGGGGTAGTCCGTCCAAAACAACAAATAACAGCTAGTTTTGGCTATTGTTTGTCATAACTAACCCTGCCCCACCACTAAATCGATTTTATAAAAAATACCTGTGCTAAAATTACTCATTTTAATTGGTGGTATTTTTACCAATTGACACATTGAAATTCCTTAATATCAAGGGAAGGTAGCACGAGGTGAATTATCTCACGCAACAGTTCACCGCTTATTAGTAAAACACGGCCTGTCTAAAAGAACAGTCACACCTTCTAACCAAATTGAGCGCCGCTCATTTGAGGCGCTCACAGCTTGTGATATTTGGTATGGCGATGTCATGCATGGTCCAACGATTTACGATGGCCAAAGAAGAGTTAAAAGCTATT
>CBDALO010000092.1:0-29095 GCA_965196985.1 Gammaproteobacteria bacterium
CAGTAGGATATGTAAAGGCTTAGGTGCAACCGTAACACCACCTTGCTCGCAATCACAGCCTAGTTTTTCACGGCGCTCTTCAATCATTTCAAAGACAGCTGGTTTGTAGTTCAGTATTTTTTTAGTCTCAAAACCCATTGGGCATTTTTCTTTACCGCAAGGACAAATACGCTGGTCATCAGGTACTGGAATGATTCTCACCGTCACAGGTAATTCATTCTTGACCTTCTTCTTACGTTTGTGAGAAGAGACAACAACTGCTTCATCATCTTCTTGATCCTCCGGTGTTGAGAGATCACCGAAGAGTGGCAACTGATCTTCTATGTAGCGCTCAGATTTACTACCAAAATGCTGTCGTTGGAGCTTAGCAAATTGTATCTTCAAATGATCATAAGCCTCGGCATACTGTTCAACACGAGCATGTTCTATTTCAAGCTTATGACAAAGCTTTTCATTTATTCCGACTTGTTGATAGAAAAGCTCACTAGGGACTGTTTGCATTGCGTTTCTCATTCAAGTAACTACTGCAAAGTGTACCATGACATTTTAAGTGCAATATTTTCTTCCTCAGGCGCTTGGTTAGCGCATATTACTTTTTTGGGGTAGCTGGTCATTGTGATGTTTTCTTTTCAACTCCTAGCGGATCTCACAAAGCCTGGGCTAAGGATATAAAACAAGCATTAAAATCACGTGTAAAATCAAAAAACACAGAAAAAACCTGTCAAGACTTTTTTTGCCATTTTAGTAAAAAAACTCGGGAGAGACTTTGGGTAATGACTTTTGCTTCATCCAGTTTAAACCTGACAATAACCAGCTTAACTGATCTTGGGTCAACTCGATAGTCTCATCTGCTTCGCTAGGGAACTTCAGCTTACCTTTTTCTAATCGTTTGTAGCAAAGCCAAAAACCATTTTGGTCGTACCAAAGTAATTTTATTTTATCGCGCTGCCTGTTACGAAAAAGAAATAGCTGGCCTGAGCTTGGGGTCATTGAGAGATGATCGGCAATCAGCATTACTAGGCCATCAATCTGTTTTCTAAAGTCCACAGGGGTACGATAAAACCAGATCGGTGTTTTCCAGTTCTGAAACATTAGCAAAGCCTCTGAATCAAAGACGCTAAGCTATCCTGGTCATAAAAGCTAATCTGTATGTGTGAGTTGACCTGCATGACAGCCACTGGTTGTGCTGGCTGCTCAGACACGCAAACAACCTTTGCTAGCGTTTTTTGCTGTTCTCTTCTCAAACGATAGAGAAACTGCGTGTAAGGTACGTTATTCTCTCGGCAGTATTTCGCTTTGGTTAACTTGCTTTGCTTAAAGTCGGAAAGGTGTTTTTCCCAATAAGCATCTGTGTAAGTAGCATTTTCATTTTCAGGATTTGTTGCTGACATACCGTAAGCTCCTTGTTACTATTTGCGGGAGCATACAGTCACATGAATTTAACTAGTTGACTAGGGTGTACTTGCTGGATCGCTTACTGATAACACTTCAATAATATTCCAAACCCAAGACGAGAGGTAACGTTATTTACTTTTGTTTTCCTGTTAATAAAATCTATTTCATCAACAGACAAACTAAACAACTCATCTAGTTCTTTAGCTGTTAAATAAGGTTTAAACCGAGGATAGGCTGTTTCATGTATTGCTGCCATGGAGTTTCCAAGCTTTTATTTGTTATTTGTTTCATAGTAAGAAATAGGAACGTTCCTGTATCTTAAGTATTTATAAAGCGTGCTCTTTGAAATACTAAGCTTTTTACAAATTTCAACAACAGATAGTTTCTTCTCTTTATATAATGTCTCAGCAGCGCAAGCCGTTGCTTCAGCTTTTTTTGTTAAACCTCTCGGCCTGCCACCAAGTCGACCTCGTGCACGTGCTGCACTTAAACCTGCCTGGGTTCGCTCACAAATAACATCACGTTCAAACTCAGCTAACGCAGCAAAGATATTAAACACCAAACGACCTTGTGGGTTCGTTGTATCAACTGGATCATTTAAACTGCATAGACCAATATTATTTTCCATAAGTTGCTGCACAAGATTAACTAAATTTTTAAGTGACCGGCCCAGTCGATCTAGCTTCCAAATAACCAATACGTCACCAGGTCTTAATTGATTAATCAGATTAGTTAAAATAGGGCGATCTGCTTTAACGCCACTGACTTTTTCTTCATAGATTCGCTCGCAACCAGCTTCCTCTAACCCAATGACTTGCAGATCTAAATTTTGCTCACGCGTACTAACTCTGGCATAGCCAATTTTCATTCAACTCTCCTAACTCTCAATAAGTACGGTTCGCGTTACTTAATAAACAGATAGTTCTGTAGACAGTATATTCCAATCGTAAGATGAGCCTGAAGCAGCATCTGAACAGATGTCACCATGATGGTCCATCGGTTAGTCTTCAGTGCTGATAGTATCAGCTATTTGCTCTTTTGTTATTTTCTCAAATAACGTCTTCTTTGCTTCCTGCATCTTTTGTGCAGATTCATGATCAGTCAGAGAATACGCTAATTTATCTAGTCGTTCAAAGGTTTCATTTTCCTTTAAATACTGCTCAGCATTTTCAATTGATTTGAACTTTTCGTAAGGAGTCATAATGGCCTCGTAAGGGTGCTGCCTCTATATAATGTAGGCTATATTACTGCTGGCACGCCAAAATCATTAACCTTCTCCCAAAACTGATCCCATCTGCCTTTAGTCTTTACTAGTGTTCTCAAGCATAAAACGATTTTCATTCCCTTGTCTTTCCAGCGCATTCCTGATCCGCCTAATCTTTGTTTAACAATTGTTTTACATGCTGCTTCAGTGACGCCAGAGCCAATTGGTGCATTCTGCTTAATCAAATTATGATACGACATTCGCTTTTCTTTAATATTATTTTCAAAATACGTAATTGTTCCTTCTAGCTTTTCTCTAAGCGATTTATTCAGGTTTTTATTTAGATGCTCTTTAAGCTCAGCAAGTATTCTACCTGCCGCACCTTTCTTGTGCTTTAAGTCATGACATCTCTCTTCGAGCCAAACATCACGCTCATTTCTTTCAGATTTTTTGGTAAATACTGCCTTTGATGCTTCGCCGAGATATTCAGTTGCATGCCAAAAATCTAAAATTTGCGTATCAGTATGTTTTTTTAGAAATGGCCAATTATTTTTTGCTCCATCAGCAACGCCAATTGTTTTAGCATCAGGGTAATATTTCTTTTTCAGCTTTATTTCCTTTTCAAGCCTATTAAAGAATTCATCTTTTCCATATTCTGGTGATGCTGCAACGTAGGTTGTGTGCAGGCGTGCACCATGCTTATCATACATGGAAATAGTTCCAACCATGCTCTCTCTATAACCATCATCAACGGTGAGGACATATGCACCATCTAAGCTAATACTTAGCATCTCAATGCCTGCATCAAGCTTTGGCTCTTCATATTCCCACTCAGCCTCTTTGGCTTGTGCAATACCGCCAACAAAATCAGTTGCCCGTTGCAAGTATGAATGTGAGATTTTACGGTTATGATTGACCTTGAGATCATCAATAACACTAGGAGCAGGTAAGTTTGAGTATTTATGTGAGATTATTTTTGCAAATCGCGGTGTTGATCCTTGGATAATTCTAGCCTTATCTTCTAAAGGACAAAAGATCTTCCCGCCTTTAGAGGTTTGATAAACATAACGCTTAACTCGAGAAACTCCATAAGGCGTTTGGTAATTTGCTTCATCTCTACTTCGTGCTGTTAGCTTTATTTTTCCAACATGGATAGGAGAGCCATCTGCATCAAACTTACTTAATGCTTTTTCAGTGGCTAATGTTCCAACCTCATTAAGGCCGTCAAGAATTGCATCCTCACATTCAAGCATGGATCCTTTTAGTGGAAGCTTGAGTTCAATAGTTAATTCATTATTTTCATCAGAGATAATTCTAGCTGACATCCAAACACCATCCTTCATCATGTTAAAGTGTATATTATGCTATATATTCTACATTATATAAAGGCAGCACCCCCTAGTAAGGGTAAAGTTTAGTTTGCTTACCCTTGCTATTAATGCTGGTTACAGGGAAGTAACAAGGTCTGTGAAAATTAATATAGTCGTTAAAATGCTGGTTATAGAATTCATTAATTTGCGGGGCAAAACGTTGTTGAATATGTATGTAGCCACAATGCTTTCTAACAACCGAGCCATTTTTACTTTCCACCAAACCGTTGTCATTACTATGCCTTGGCCTCGATTTAGTGAGTTCAATAAATAACTTTTGCAATAGTTTAGCTACATGCTGATTAATGTACTCTGAGCCATTATCAGCATGTAGGCCTAACACTTTAAATGGAAAGGTATCGATTATTTGCTCTAAGACAGGGATTAAGTAGTGACTGACAGAAAACCTACTAATTCTTAGTCTTTGTTGTTTTATTACACTTTCATTTTTTTATATCCGCGCGAGATCATAATAAAACTGAAAACTACCCAAAATTTAAATCAGCAAAATAATGCTGAAATATTGTGTAAAAATGACTATGCTTTGTCTTTTTAACAAGACTAACGAGATGAGTATAAATGTTAAACTTCGCCGATTACGCTGCCCCTCTTTTTTCAAAATTAACTGGGAAAGTTGTTTTAAAAAAATCTATCGACGATTGTAGGAAAGCTATTAACTGAAGGTAGTTGTAAGTTGTTCAGTTCATCAAAAGATAACAATGAGTATAAAAAGATGATTCGTACACTTACCGGTGAAAATAAAAGCACCGATTTAGATCCAATAAAAACAAATGATGTATTGCTAGAACAGAGCTGTGAAAAACTTTCACACGCCAGTAAAATTGATGTTCTTCATGATCCTTCTGATATTAGAAAGCCACATAGCAAGCAAACTGAAAATCTAGGTAAAGTAAGGAGTCTGGACGGGGATATTATCAATGGTTACAGCACGCATAACGCAGTTGCATTAGTACCTGGTGATAAGGCTGTGCATCTACTATCGCATGTAAGCTACAGCAATAAAGACCCTAAGTTTTTAAAAGCTGAGCATATTAAGAAAATAGAGGCTGGAAAGCCATTTGAGGGAGATAAAGAGGCCAAGAGTCTTTATGAATCTGGTGATTACTTTAATAAAAAGCTGCTGTCTATTCGTGAAATAGAAAAAATAGGAATCTGCCTAAAATCAAAGAATGAAGATGCAACCATTACCCATATTCTAGATAGAGAGTTTGATGATAATGACTATCTCTCACTAATTGATACAAACCTAGATCAAGACTTTATTATTCGCTCAAAAATAACAAGAACAATAGAAGGTAGAGGTGATGATGGTAAAAAGCTTAAGCTGATTAACGCTGATTTTGATGCTCAAGGCGAAAAGCAATTCCAAAAGTTAACAGTTGGAAAGAATTGCGTACAAGACGGAAAAATAACTATTTATTTTGGAGAGTTTGAGAACATCAATGCAATTAAAATCCAAATTACAGGCAGAGATGGTAGGAGAATTTTTAAGAATGACATGCTGCTATTAACTAATAAAAAAGTAACGACTTTTGATGAGGCGTATGAGGTATACATAGCCTATCTATCTCGTGCGAAAATTGAATATGTTTTTAAATTTCTCAAGGAAGGACTAGGCTGGGAAAATATGCAGATAAAAAATTTTAAAGGGATACAAAATCTACTGGCTGTATGTTTTTATGTGGCCTCATATTTGTATGAGATAGGTAAGGAAAAAGCTTATGACGATTACGCAATTATGCTAGCTAAATTAGGAGATGGTAAGGGCAAGGTGACACGACACTTTATTGCGAAGGGTATTAGAAAACTTCTAACGTATCACTTAGTAGAGCAATTTTTTAAAGAAAATAGTGTTTCTCAAGAAGAACAAAAAGAATTATCGAATTCAGTTCAGGTAGGGAGATAACAATTTTGGGTAGTTCTCAGAATAAAAATAGCATGTTAAGCCCTGGCCGCGTACAAAAAAATGAAATCTCGCTGTTTTGATACGAAAAAAAGCATCCTGCTTTCTGGAATACAATGGGATATTCTGAGGCTGACTAGGCAGCTAACGGTGGGCTGCGACCTCGAATGCGTTTTTTTAGTCGCGCTGCTTTCCTTTGCTCAGCTCTTTGTATAAGACTTCCGATACGATCTATGTTTTTTCCAACAATCGCTAAGCCAACATAACTCTTAAAGCCATCAATGCCGTGATCTAGGCATTGATCCAACCCATGAACTTCAAGAGCATTAATACTGGATTCTACCGCAGAATGCTTTTGTTTCGCTTTCACAAACGAGTCTGACTTTTCAATTTCCTGTGCTTCCTTTGAGAGTCGACCTTTTCTCGGCAATGCAACAACTTCCAAAATATCTGCTAACGCAGATTGATTTTCTTTTGAATGAAAGCCCTTATCAAAACTACATGTGTTTAACTCTGGGAACTTTTGTTGGGTCTCTTGAACCATAGATACGGCGACCTTGTCATCAGTCTCATTCTCCATCACACGATGATGCAATATAAATTGGTGTTGATCCTCCAAGACACAGACTTTCATTCCTAATTCGACTGGTACACCAGCCTTTCCTTTTACAATCCATTCAGTATGTGGCTGAAAGACAGAAAAGACTTTTTCTTCATGCGGGATCTTTTCATCCAATAATATTCGGCGTTTAATTTGATCAACTTGGCGATCTGCATGAACCGTGAACATTTCTATACTTTCAACCAGTGGCGCATCTTGCGGCTTCAGTAGATCGGCTTTCTGGATAGCGTTTATTGAGGCATGTGCTTTATCTAAATATTTTTGCGCAATATTGAGATACTCCTGATGAGCATCCTTGATTGCCTTGTCCTTTTTGTTTTGTTGATCTGCTTGCTTGCTCTTACTGCGCTTTTTTAGTTGAGCTATTCGCATGAGCCGTTTCAGATGCTTGATGTTATATCGATATTGACGCCAGTCACTCAATCCGCTGTGTTCACACAGCTTGGCCACCTGCTGAATTATTTTGCGCATTGCGTCAAACAGTAAGCTTATGTCTGTTGGAAAATGTACGTCTGTTTCAACCACAAAGGAATCGCAACGGCCTCGCAGAGGCTCACTTTTTTTTAACAATGAATGACCAGCTTTCACAACAACTTGATTAATCTCATCTAACAACTCGGGAGTGAGTAGCGAGACATTGTCTTTAATTGTTTGCAGCTGATACTCTATTTTATCGAAAAAATCAGCATGCCCTAGCATTTCACGAATGGTTTTATGTTGATTCACAAGTTCATGCAGTCGATCATAATCACAATTTAGACTCAGGCGGAGTACTCCCATGACCAATATTTTCCATAATTCCATACCAGGGCGTCCATTATTCTTGTCAACCTCAGGTGCAATCTGAGCCTCTAGTAGTTCGAAAATCTCCTTCCGTACAGAGGGTGTACTATAAATAAACTGTAGCCCTTTTAATAATTTTGGAATGTCATCCCGTGATTTAGAGCTGATTTGAATTTTAGAAATATCTACTTGGCCAATTTGCATTTGTGGATTTTGGGCTAGTCTTGTCATTCTTGCTTTCCAGTGAAGAGTTACCATGCTGTGGCGAAAAATCATCGAAGATTAAGGCATTATATCGAAAATAAGCTGTAAATAGCTGGAAAACGAGTATTTAGTGCTGTTTTTTGAAAATCTTCATGTGACCAGTTCGCCCCGAAACATTGAAAATAAAAGGCTTTGCGGGTTTTCTGTCAGTCACTAAGTAAGCCTCACTAATTTTTTCAACAGCGCAGACTACTTCCATCTGTGTCACCTCGTCAACAGCATTAATATGATAAACACCCTTGATTTTATCCATATCTCCTTGGTGCACTGTATCAATACGTATAAAGCCAGGCCTACCCTCTGGAGTTGGTTTTCGCCTTTCACCAATAGAAACCTGCGTTGCTTTAGTTTTATTAAAGTGTCGCCGTTTGCGCTGGTAGGTTTCAGTTTGTCGAAGATTGTAAAGATGAGAGACTGAGATAAAAGCAAGACGCGCATAACGCTTATCTCCAAACAAATGAAAGGCTCTCTCGCAAAGTTTTTTTGTGGTAGGCCCGCTAAGCGTTTGATGAACCTGATCCGTTTCAGCTAACAACCAAGTATCCTCATGCGTATAGATTAAGCTAAACTTATTTCTAGGTGATCGTTGCTTAACAACAACTTTTCCTGACTTTTGATACTGAGCAATTAGCCTAGTAATTTGTGAACGTGAGTAACCAGTCATTCGTTGCAGGTAATCACGAATCAATCCTTTGTCCTTTTTGCACATACCGCAATAAGCAAATTTTTTTAATGTGTTCGTAACCCATAGGTAAGATTCTGCTCGTGATGTAGCTTCAAAGGTAAGCTGGGTTGATGAGGATAGAAATTGCTCAATCTGGGCAAGTGTGTTTAATTCTATGTCGTTCATATTGATATTCATCCATATAGGATGAACGATCACGCAACAACTTCAGGCCCACTTTGCATTGGAAAGTGGGGGCTATTTCAGGCTCATCTTGCATTGGAAGAGACTTAGACTTTGATTTTAAGGGCCAGTATCTTATACTAAATTCGCGCTCATTGAGTAGCTAAAAATTAACAGACTACGGGTTCATTAAAACGGTCGTTTTTTCGAACTAAGAAATTTAAAGGTTTGCAAGTATAACTATGAATATTTGGTTACCACTGTTCAGTATTATAGCTGCAGCAATTGGTGGATTTATTGGAACCTGGATCAGACTAAACTCCGAAAGAAGCAAGCATCTTTTTAATCACAAAATGACTATATATATTAAATTAATAGAAAGTTACCGAAACGTTATTATTAGTAAGAGTAATCAAGAATCTCCTCAAAAGTATGTATCATCACAAGAGCAAGTAAAGCTGATAGCCAATAGAGAAGTTATTATGATCAGTAAAAAGTTTTATAATGCTAGCCCGGAAGACCAACCTCAATTAATGGAGCAATTGATTGATGCAATGAGGAAGGATTTCCAGTCAATTCGTAAATTTTGATTAAAATAAGAGTTGAGCGGTAGATTTGGTCCCTTTTAACCAGGATTCCGGCCGGACCTCAAAAGCAGGGGGAGTAGGGGAGTAAAACGCCAGTAAAAATAGCCCCCATAAGCGACCTTATGCGAAGTAAACTAATTTTTGATCAGCAAGAAAAACTGGCTCGCTTTTGTGGTTAAATTTTAGCATCGCTTACAGCGTATTAGCAGCAGTTTGATTTTTGGTCAAATTAGGGCGGGATTAACAAAAGAGTTAGCCTAACTTCTCGCATTCTTGTATAGTCGCGCCTGTTGAATGGCGTGGCCAAACAAGGACGTGTGATGAGTGTCGGGGATAAAGCGGAATTAAGCGCAAAGCAATTTACCAAGGCGAGGGTGAACTCCCCTTGGCTGAGCTTGTACTCAACGCTTGTCACTTGGGCGAGTGTTGCCCTGATTATTCTGTTGGTCATGGCCAGTGGTTTTGCGGATTCGGTCAAGCCAGCTAATCCCCCACCCTTTTTTTCTACGCTCCATTCGAGCAGCCATGCTCAGTCTAAAACCAGCAAACCTGCCTCCACTCACGCCCAAGGGTGGGAGAAGGACTGGCGTCGCTACTTGAAACTGGCCGATAGCCAATCCCAACCGTATTTATCAACCCAACTCGGTAACTTGCTGTATCGCTCTGAGATCAAGCTGCATGAAATCACGCACGTGGATCCGTTTACAGGGAATGTCTCACTGCACTTACCGTTAGTAGCCATCCCAGGCGGGGACGGGCTACCGTTACAGATCACCGGCAGTTATTCGCTGCTGGATCCCTTTATTATGGGGAATGATGTGAGTGGTCGAAACTACGGGTACAACATCAACCGATTAGGCTATCGCTTTAATTACTTTGTAGGCATTCTCGAAGACAAAACACCGTATACCGCTTCCTTTCCTGCTTTTCAGGATCCAGCAGGCAAGATCCATGTACTTTATCCGCAAAACGGCTCACGGTATTACTCAAAAGACCATTGGCAAGCAACGCTCAGTAAACAAGCCTATCCGCGTTTTCAAGGGTCATTTATTTATTCAGGCCGAGTGACGAGTCCTAATGGCACTCAGTATACCGTTGTCTCCAAAGGGGGCTTTACCTCCCCTGTGACCCAAATCACCAGTCCAAACGGACAAACGATTCAGTATACCTATGCGGCTGGCGCGAATGGGGTGTTACTCAAAGTCAGAACCAGTGACGGGTATCAGTTGGGTTTTAGTTACAGCTATGTGGCTGGTGTGGCGGTGTTAACACACATGGCCAGCAGTGATGGTCGGCATTGGTACTTTAAGTACACCACGGCACATAACAGCCCCGTCTTGTACCAGATTCTTTTACCTGATGGCTCACAGTGGCAATTTAATTGGAAGGTGTTAACTGACCCTGATGCCTCTGACCCGCAGGTTTACACTGTCCTCGCTGATATGACGTACCCCAGAGGCGCGAAGGTCGCTTATACCTATGGGTTTTTACCGATGGTGGAGAGTGCTGAGGTCAATATCAAGCAACCTGATCGCATGATTGATCCTTATGTGATTCGGGTTCAAAAGTCAGGCCCTTTTCTGCCCAGTGCCACGTGGACTTACACCTATGACCACATGCCCAATAATCAAAGCTACCTGTATGGCAAGCACACCATGGTCACCGCCCCTGACCGAAAAACCATTTATACCTTTGATACGCAAAGAGATCTGTTTACCCTCGCGTTTTACGATCCGATCCAGCATGCCTACGCCACGACCACTTCACCCGTACCGACCCCTCAAACGGGTTTACTCCTGGATAAAGAAATTACCACCCTGAATGGGATCCCTTTAGAAAACACTCAATTGACTTGGGGGTTTAAAAATATCTCGACGGCTCCGGTGTATGTTCATCCTATCTCACAATCGGCTTGGAGTGGCCCTTATGACCCGAACACGGGTACCTTCATGGCTGAGCTGACACAAAAAAAGATCACACGTTACAGTCAAGGGGTGGGAACAACCTATCTCACCCAGTATACCAATTTTAATGCCCAAGGACTCGCGCAACATGTTGTAGAAACGTCTGATCAAGGATCCTTCAGTAAAGACCTGACGTATTTTATTAATCCTTCACATTGGATGGTGAAGCTCCAAGACACCACGCTGTATAACGCACAAAAACAACCGGTCAAAACCCTCCGCAGTACGTTTGATTCGTTGGGGAATTTACTGACTCATACCGTGGACGGCGTGAAAACCACGTACACGTACGATGCTCACGGAAATGTCACCTCAAAAACCAATGCACTGGGCCAGAAAACCACCTTTGCCGATTATCAAGCCGGTTTACCTCAAACGGTGACCGATCCTTTAGGGGCAGTGAAACGGTTTGTTGTGCAAAACAATGGGACGGTAACAAGTGCAACTGATCCTTTGGGGAATACCACGACCTATCAGTATGATCCGCTGTATCGATTGAGCCTAATCACTCCGCCGTTGCATGCGCCAACCAAGCTCCTCTGGCAAGATCGTCCCACCGGCAGCACTCAAACCGTGATTCGAGGCCCCAGCCAACAAGTGACCGCATTTGATGGGTGGGGGAATCCTATCAGCGTAGACACCGAGGACACCACCCAAAAAATCCATCGCCGAGTGATTCGACGCTATGACGCAGAGAAGCGGTGTGTATTTAAATCCTATCCCAATCAAACCACGGGTGTGGTGACCCGTTATGATCCCTTAAATCGCATTACACGGATTGAACAAGCCGCGTCATTCACTGCGTGCAACACCCTCACGAATCCCTATGTGACCCAGTTGACGTATCTCCCCAAAAATCGGGTGCAACTGACCGATCCTTTGGGTCATGTAACCACCAAGCAGTACCGCGCTTTTGGGAATCCTAACCAAAAGCAACTGATAGGCATTGAACAACCCAATGGGACGATCACCACCCTAACGCGCAACACGTTGGGGCAGATTACGCAAGTCCAGCAAGACCAATGGCAGCGACAGTATCACTATAATCAGCAGGGGTATTTAACCCAAGTGATCAATCCTGAAACGGGTATTACCACCTATGGGCGGGATTTACTGGGGAATAAGCGTTCTGAACAAGTGGGTCAATCGGGTGTGACGCAGTATCAGTATGATGCGGATCAACGACTGACGACCATCACGTATCCTGGTGCCAGTACGTCACCGATCACGAGAACGTACGATCAAAAAGGAGAGCTCACCCAAACGACCAACCAACAAGCCACTTGGCAATATGCCTACGATGCGAACGGTCACTTACTCAGTGCCACTTTAACGGCACTAGGGCATCAGTTAGCCTTGCACTACACTTATGATGCGTTGGATCACTTGTTGAGCATGACCTATCCTGATGACACCGTGTTACATTTTGCACCCAATGCGTTTGATGAACCCACCCAGCTTCTACCGTTTGTCTCCTCGGTCACGTATTTTCCGAATGGGCAAGTGCAGTCGTGGACAGACGCGAACGGCGTTAAAACAACCGATACCCTAACCCCACGACAATTCATTGCCAGCAGGGTGAGTCAAAAAGCAGGAGCCGCAGCTTTAGTCAACCGCCAGTACCGTTATGATTGGGTTGGCAATTTAAGTCAGCTCACGGATCAGCTCAACAGCACGAATAATCAAACCTTGCACTACAACGCAGTGAATTGGTTAACCGATGCGTCAGGCCCTTGGGGAAGTGGTCAGATTGCGTATGATGTTACGGGTAACATCACCCAAAAAACCATGGGCAGTCGTGTGATCACGTATACCTATGACCCCACGACCAATCAATTAAGTGCAATCGGTGGCTCAGACCCTACCACCTTCTCGTATGATGGGTTTGGCAATCTGACCAGTGACGGCACACAGCGTTTCACGTATAACGCCGCACAAGCATTAACAAGTATTGCGGGGCACAACCGCCTCGGCCAGCCTGAGGTATTGACTTACCGTTATGATGGCAATCATCACCGACTGGCTGTGACCGAAGCAACGGCTAAAGGGTCAACAACAGTTTTAGAGCTGCATCAAGCCAACCAAATGCCGTATACGTTGCAAAACGTTGCCGGCCACCTGGTGGCGACTGACTTTATTGCGTTAGCAGGGCATCCGATTGTGAAAGTGACGCACCCAGCGGGGCAAGCAGGCACAGTCAGTGACGCCTTGTACTACCTGAATGATCTTTTGGGTTCGCCGATTGTGGCGACAGACAGCACGGGGAGTGTGCAATGGCAGCAAACGTATTTACCTTATGGCACGGAACAAGCCGTGGCTCAACAAGCAACACGCCATGTCGGGTATACCGGTCAATTGCATAACCGGCAAACAGGGTTGTCCTACTTTGGCGCGCGTTATTATAACCCGTTAATTGGTCGCTTTATTCAACCGGATCCCGTGGGTTTTAAAGCCAAGAATCCGTTGAGTTTTAATCGCTATGCGTATGCCAATGACAACCCGTATCGATTCAAGGATCCGACTGGTCAATTTCCTGAAGGGTTCTTTGGTGGCGTGATGGGGATGTTGGAAGCCTTGCCTGCTGAGCAGGGGGCTGTTGAAGCGATTGAAGCGATCGAGGTGGGAGGTAAGGCCTTAGGTGAAGCGGCGGATGCGGTGGGTGAGGCAACTACGAAAGTTGCTGGTAGCTTAAGTGAGGCGGCTCATGCTATTAGCAATGGTATAGAAAGATCAGGAAAGGCAATTACGAGCTTTTACCCTAGTAATGATGGTTTTTTAGGTCAGCCAAAACAAGCAATACTACAGGTGGGGGATATGATTGATAGATTTGGAGAAGCAACAGGAAAATTTGTGTCTACCCTAGGAACTCCTGCTCGCATGAGAGCAATACCGCCAAACTCTAACTTGAGTGCTTACAATGTATATAAGGTAATTTCACCAATAAATGTTATGAGTGGCAAAATTGCACCAGCATTTAATCAAATCGGGTTAGGTGTGCAGCATCTATTGCCCGACACTGTGCAGGCTTTAATTGAAAATGGGTCGCTGGAGAGTGTTAATGAATATTAATGAGCTAAAGATAGAACTTGAAAATAACCATATAGATCAAAAAAGGTATTGCTTAAATGGAGGGGATCATTGGGATATGTGCTGCCTTGAAAACAACTATGGAACATGGTGTGTCTACTATTCAGAAAGAGGAAATAGAGAACAAGAAAAAAAATTTAATAATGAAAGTGATGCATGTAAATACTTTCTTGCTTGGATGATAGAAATCTCTGATAAAAAGTACGGTAATTTTTAATATTTATTATGTTGTTAGTTGAAGGTAAGGTTCAGATATACACAGAATGTATTTTTATATATCAGCAATATAATCGCGATGAAAAGGAAATCCCGTGCAAGAATTAGAGTTATACATCAAGAAATCTCTTCAGGAAATTGAGAAACGATTAATAGACCCTACTATGATTGAATCTTATATTAATATTTACCAGCTGAGAGAGCTGCAATTAGTTATGCGTGAAATAGAAGATAAGTTAAAAAAGAACAGTCATGTAGCACCAAGTACCGGCTTCAAGCGAATGATACTTGATTCATGGGATATGAGAGATAAAAATAATAAACTTACAGATTATCTATTCAAGGTTGCCAAGCTATGTGAAGAGATGAAATGGGTTTAAACTGATAAGCGTACTAAGAAGCTAAGAAGGTGGGCAGAGGTTATTTGAGGGGCTTGCGGAGCGTATTATCTGTGATGTTATTTCTTCTTTTAATAAATGATTAAGTTTGACTATTAGGACTGTGTTGTACCATGCAAACAAAAAAATTATCCTCATTAATATCGTCAGTAGCTGATTTACTCCGAGGAGATTATAAACGCTCTGATTTTGGTAAAGTGATTCTACCCTTTACTGTATTGGCCCGCGTTGAAGCAGTGTTAGACCCAACCCGTGATGCTGTGATAAAAGAGTATAAGAAGCGACAAAAGTTAAAAGTACCGTTACAACATATTCTGACCGGTAAATCAAAGTGCAGTTTTTATAATACATCTGCTTATACGTTAACTAAATTAACGGCAGATCCTGATAATCTTCGAGAAAATTTACTAACCTACTTATCCTCCTTTAGTGAAAACATAAAGGATATTTTTAGTCGTTTTAAATTTCTCGATCAAATTGATTATTTAGATGAAGCAAATTTGCTTTATAAGGTCATTGAGCGATTTACCAAAAAAGATTGTGATCTTAGCCCTACGGCAGTATCGAATTATGAAATGGGTAATTTGTTTGAAGAGCTGATACGCAAATTTGCAGAAGAATCCAATGAAACAGCCGGTGAGCATTTTACGCCGAGAGATATTGTGCGCTTGGCAACCTCATTAGTCTTTACTTCTGATAGCGAAGTGCTTGCAGGGGAGGGGGTTGTAAGATCGCTTTATGATCCTACTGTTGGTACGGGGGGCTTTTTAACTGCCTCAACAGAATACCTTGCGGAGATTAACGCAGAGGCTCAATTAAAAACCTATGGTCAGGAGTTAAATCCTGAGTCCTTTGCAATTTGTAAAGCCGATATCCTAATTAAAGGGGATGATGCTGAAAACATTAAGTTTGGTAATACACTTAGCAATGATCAGCTCCAGTCAAGTCAATTTGACTACATGCTTTCTAATCCACCGTTTGGTGTAGAGTGGAAAAAAGTTGAAAGTCAGGTGAAAACCGAACATCGACAGCTTGGATTTAATGGTCGTTTTGGCCCAGGTTTGCCACGAGTAAGTGATGGCTCCTTGTTGTTTTTATTGCATCTTCTTTCAAAGATGCGCTCACCCAACGAGGGTGGAAGTCGAATCGGTATTATTCTGAATGGATCACCCTTATTTACAGGTGGTGCTGGATCAGGCGAGTCAGAAATTAGACGCTATGTGTTAGAGCAGGATTTTCTAGAGGCTATCATTGCTTTACCTATAGACATGTTTTTTAACACAGGCATTTCAACCTACATTTGGATATTGAGCAATAAAAAAGAAGCCGCCAGAAAAGAGAAAGTTCAGCTTATTAACGCGACCAATCAAGGCAGCTCTATGCCAAAGTCATTAGGTGCCAAACGAAAGTGGCTTAATGAGGAGGCGATTGAAAGAATAGTAAAATGGTACGGCGAATTTGAATCAGCCAAGACAAGCAAGATATTTCATTACCAAGATTTTGGGTTTAGGCGAGTAACAATAGAAAGACCACTTAAACTTGCTTTTTATCCAAAAGACCAAGAAAGATTGGCGCAGCTTAAAGAGGATAAGGGATTTAAAAACTGGAAGGCAGAGCAGCAAGTTGCCGTGCTTACTGCTCTAAAAAAATGTAAAAAAGAGTACCTTGGAAAAGAGCAGTTTAAAAAAGCATTGGGCATAAAATTAACAAGCGCGCAAGATAAACTACTCCAAAAGCATTTAGCAAAAGGCGATGATAATGCGACCACCTGTCTAGACTCGAAAGGGAATTTAGAGCCTAACACTGAGTTGAGAGATTATGAAAATATCCCTTTAAATCAAGATGTCTATGAGTATTTTGAACAAGAGGTCAAGCCTCATGTGCCTGATAGTTGGATAGATGAGAATAAACGTGATGAAAAAGACGGCCAAGTTGGCATCGTGGGCTATGAAATTCCTTTCAATCGTTATTTTTATGAGTATAAACCGCCAAGGTCACTTGAAGCAATTGATGCGGATCTAGATCAGGTAACCAAAGAAATACTTGAATTACTTGGTGAGGTACATACTTAATGGCACAATTTAGACTTAGTAAAAAAATAGCAAGCAGGTTGAAAATAAAAAAACTCGCTAGCGAAGCACAAGAGCAAGGACTGCCTTTTTATGATGATTGGCTCATTGATGTTTTTACAGTGCTTAAGCGTGAGATAATTGTTTTTGTTCATGTCAAAAGCAGAATAGCGTTATCAATACCACTCTATGAAGTTGGCGGTATGGAAAACCTATTTAATACATTTCGTTCACTGCACACATGCATGATGCATGGATGTTTTGAAAAAACTTACAAGATCTATAGCAACGAAGTCGATGCGTTCTTTGATTTTGAGCAAAATTTACCAAAGTGTTATAAAGTTGATGATCACAGCGCACTCACGTCTCTTAAGCAATTTAAAGATGTTTTTAAGTGTTATGTAAAAGATGTTGGCTATATGGGTCAGGATACTTGTACGAATGTTTCGAACTACTGGACGCACATCATCATTAAGAATCCATATAGCGATTATGATTACACGACACCTTGTGGGCTCTTTTTAGAGTTTGTTGAAAATAGTGATTACCCTAACGCCACTCCCGAATATAAAGATAATATTATTCAGTTCCCTATGAAGCGCGATTAAAGAAATGAGTAATAATATGCAGCGTTACCCTAAGTATAAAGATAGCGGTTTAGAATGGTTGGGCAATATCCCGAAACAATGGAGGATAAATAGAGTTGGGTATTGTTTTAATGAGAGGCGAGAAAAGGTTAGTGATAGAATATACAAGCCACTATCAGTTACAAAGAAAGGTGTTGTACCTCAATTAGATAATGCAGCAAAGACCACAGATGGTGATAATAGGAAGAAAGTCTGTGAGGGTGATTTTGTGATTAATAGCAGGTCAGATAGAAAAGGATCATCTGGGCTATCATCTTTGAGAGGGTCTGTTTCTCTGATTAATACAGTCATTACACCAATAAATATTAATAGCAATTACGCGCATTGGTTGTTGAAAAGCAGGTGGTTTCAAGAGGAATTCTATCGTCATGGAAAAGGTATCGTTGCTGATTTATGGAGTACAAAGTATTCTGAAATGCGTAATATGCTGGTGCCCTTACCATCTGATACTGAGCAAAAACATATTGCCAATTACCTTGATATTCAAACAAAAAAAATAGACAATCTAATCAAATGCTACGAAAAGCTCATTACTCTTTCTCAAGAAAAGCGAACAGCTCTTATTACTCATTGTGTCACACAAGGGTTAGATACCAGTGTTAAAATGAAGTCTAAACATGCGCGGCCCTCTGGTGAATGGACTAAATCACATATAAAGTATTGCTGTGTTATTAACCCAAAGAAATCGGAAATATCATTACCAAGCAACTTATATTGTAGCTTTCTTCCAATGGAAAAAATAAAAAATGACTCTATTATTCTTGATGAAAGTAAAACAATTTCTGAGGTTATTTCAGGATATAATTATTTTAGAGAAAATGACATCATAATGGCAAAAGTTACACCTTGCTTTGAAAATAGAAACATAGCAATTGTGAAGAATCTTGTTAATGGTATAGGATTTGGCACAAGTGAGATATATACATTTAGAGCAAATTATAATACTAATAATAGATTTTTGTTTTACAGGTTGCAGGACTTGGAATTTCTATTTAGAGCAACCGCTGAAATGACAGGCGCCGGAGGTTTAAAAAGGGTACCTCAAGAATATATTGCTAACTATGTTATACTGCTCCCTCAATTAAATGAACAAAAAGCTATTGTAAATTACTTAAACCAAAAAACATTAAAAATAGACCAAACTATCGAAAAAGCGAAACATGCTATAGAATTAATGAAAGAGAAAAGATCTGCGTTAATTACAGCAGTAGTAACTGGGAAGGTAGATGTAAGGGAATACCAGCTATGAGAGTAATTCAACCTAATGCACAAAGTATACAAATCTTTTTACCAAATGGTGATCCAACCGGAATTAAAAAAGCAAGCATACACGCATATACCATTGAAGCCTTCGAGTTTCCTAGACCACTATTAAAAACCTTTTTTAAAACACCTGGCCTACAGAGTGTCGCTTTATACATCTTATTTGGTGAGGATGCTGAAGGGTATGATCTTTGTTTGATGTCAGGGTTGCCAAAAAATGGTATTCCAGAGGAGGGTAAGATATACATTGACCCTAAAAGTAATCCTTTAAAATACACGCTGGTTGGGCTAAATGGTGAAGTAATCAAAGATAAGATTAACCCAGCTGAGCTTAATGTTCCGATAGAGCGTTATTTTGTCTGTAAAAACCAACTTCAGTACTTAGAAAAACCTTTAAAATTCTAAATGGCACTCTATTGTAGGGTGCTGCCTTTATATAATGTAGAATATATAGCATAATATACACTTTAACATGATGAAGGATGGTGTTTGGATGTCAGCTAGAATTATCTCTGATGAAAATAATGAATTAACTATTGAACTCAAGCTTCCACTAAAAGGATCCATGCTTGAATGTGAGGACGCAATTCTTGATGGGCTTAATGAGGTTGGAACATTAGCCACTGAAAAAGCTTTAAGTAAGTTTGATGCAGATGGCTCTCCTATCCATGTTGGAAAAATAAAGCTAACAGCACGAAGTAGAGATGAAGCAAATTACCAAACGCCTTATGGAGTTGCTCGAGTTAAGCGTTATGTTTATCAAACCTCTAAAGGCGGTAAGATCTTTTGTCCTTTAGAAGATAAGGCTAGAATTATCCAAGGATCAACACCGCGATTTGCAAAAATAATCTCACATAAATACTCAAACTTACCTGCTCCTAGTGTTATTGATGATCTCAAGGTCAATCATAACCGTAAAATCTCACATTCATACTTGCAACGGGCAACTGATTTTGTTGGCGGTATTGCACAAGCCAAAGAGGCTGAGTGGGAATATGAAGAGCCAAAGCTTGATGCAGGCATTGAGATGCTAAGTATTAGCTTAGATGGTGCATATGTTCTCACCGTTGATGATGGTTATAGAGAGAGCATGGTTGGAACTATTTCCATGTATGATAAGCATGGTGCACGCCTGCACACAACCTACGTTGCAGCATCACCAGAATATGGAAAAGATGAATTCTTTAATAGGCTTGAAAAGGAAATAAAGCTGAAAAAGAAATATTACCCTGATGCTAAAACAATTGGCGTTGCTGATGGAGCAAAAAATAATTGGCCATTTCTAAAAAAACATACTGATACGCAAATTTTAGATTTTTGGCATGCAACTGAATATCTCGGTGAAGCATCAAAGGCAATATTTACCAAAAAATCTGAAAGAGATGAGCGTGATGTTTGGCTCCAAGAGCGATGTCATGACTTAAAGCACAAGAAAGGTGCGGCAGGTAGAATACTTGCTGAGCTTAAAGAGCATGTAAATAAAAAACTGAATAAATCGCTTAGAGAAAAGCTAGAAGGAACAATTACGTATTTTGAAAATAATATTAAAGAAAAGCGAATGTCGTATCATAATTTGATTAAGCAGAATGCACCAATTGGCTCTGGCGTCACTGAAGCAGCATGTAAAACAATTGTTAAACAAAGATTAGGCGGATCAGGAATGCGCTGGAAAGACAAGGGAATGAAAATTGTTTTATGCTTGAGAACACTAGTAAAGACTAAAGGAAGATGGGATCAGTTTTGGGAGAAGGTTAATGATTTTGGCGTGCCAGCAGTAATATAGCCTACATTATATAGAGGCAGCACCCCTATTGTACCTGTCTCATCGCATAATATCTTAAATTAATTATGCTAATCAATCTAAAAAATTATTTATACCTCAAATTTTTCTCCTCTCAAAATAAATTATTAACTTTTAGGTAATAGCAATTATATCTCGTTAATAAGAACAAGAATGATCTATCCTAAAACCCTATGAAGCCTTATTATTCACTTCAACTTAAGTATCTAGGTGATCCGCTCCACTGGTCATCAATTTCCACTAAAACAGCTGATACGAGCCTTAGGCACGATTCAGTATTAGGGAAAAGTCAAACTGTATGCGTCCTTCTTTTTACCTCTCTGTTTACGCGCTCAGCTATGTTACTGGTTCTTAATCTTTTTTGATGCGGCCTGTCAAAGTTCATCACTACTAAGCCCTCCGGTATATTCACTTCCAACCAAGAAGCTGAGAACTACCCAAAATTGTTATCTCCCTACCTGAACTGAATTCGATAATTCTTTTTGTTCTTCTTGAGAAACACTATTTTCTTTAAAAAATTGCTCTACTAAGTGATACGTTAGAAGTTTTCTAATACCCTTCGCAATAAAGTGTCGTGTCACCTTGCCCTTACCATCTCCTAATTTAGCTAGCATAATTGCGTAATCGTCATAAGCTTTTTCCTTACCTATCTCATACAAATATGAGGCCACATAAAAACATACAGCCAGTAGATTTTGTATCCCTTTAAAATTTTTTATCTGCATATTTTCCCAGCCTAGTCCTTCCTTGAGAAATTTAAAAACATATTCAATTTTCGCACGAGATAGATAGGCTATGTATACCTCATACGCCTCATCAAAAGTCGTTACTTTTTTATTAGTTAATAGCAGCATGTCATTCTTAAAAATTCTCCTACCATCTCTGCCTGCAATTTGGATTTTAATTGCATTGAAGTTCTCAAACTCTCCAAAATAAATAGTTATTTTTCCGTCTTGTACGCAATTCTTTCCAACTGTTAACTTTTGGAATTGCTTTTCGCCTTGAGCATCAAAATCAGCGTTAATCAGCTTAAGCTTTTTACCATCATCACCTCTACCTTCTATTGTTCTTGTTATTTTTGAGCGAATAATAAAGTCTTGATCTAGGTTTGTATCAATTAGTGAGAGATAGTCATTATCATCAAACTCTCTATCTAGAATATGGGTAATGGTTGCATCTTCATTCTTTGATTTTAGGCAGATTCCTATTTTTTCTATTTCACGAATAGACAGCAGCTTTTTATTAAAGTAATCACCAGATTCATAAAGACTCTTGGCCTCTTTATCTCCCTCAAATGGCTTTCCAGCCTCTATTTTCTTAATATGCTCAGCTTTTAAAAACTTAGGGTCTTTATTGCTGTAGCTTACATGCGATAGTAGATGCACAGCCTTATCACCAGGTACTAATGCAACTGCGTTATGCGTGCTGTAACCATTGATAATATCCCCGTCCAGACTCCTTACTTTACCTAGATTTTCAGTTTGCTTGCTATGTGGCTTTCTAATATCAGAAGGATCATGAAGAACATCAATTTTACTGGCGTGTGAAAGTTTTTCACAGCTCTGTTCTAGCAATACATCATTTGTTTTTATTGGATCTAAATCGGTGCTTTTATTTTCACCGGTAAGTGTACGAATCATCTTTTTATACTCATTGTTATCTTTTGATGAACTGAACAACTTACAACTACCTTCAGTTAATAGCTTTCCTACAATCGTCGATAGATTTTTTTAAAACAACTTTCCCAGTTAATTTTGAAAAAAGAGGGGCAGCGTAATCGGCGAAGTTTAACATTTATACTCATCTCGTTAGTCTTGTTAAAAAGACAAAGCATAGTCATTTTTACACAATATTTCAGCATTATTTTGCTGATTTAAATTTTGGGTAGTTTTCAGAAGAAGAAAGCTCTGGTGCTGTTTGCTGATATTTATCTACCGCCATAGCCAATAGTCTTTCCGACTCATGAATGTTTGAGGCATTAAATATAGCTGTAATCTCCTCAGCTACTGGTTCCTTCATTGAGCGCTTTGGTATGTGAGCCTGAGCATTTTGCTGCAAATGAAATTGGCAGCGTTGCCAAGGAACACTGGGGAACACAGCTCTTCTAGCGGCTTTTAGGCCAGTATGAGCGTCGCTAGTAATCAACTCAATACCATGTATACCTCGCTCAACCAACTGCTGAAGAAAATCACACCAATGTACCTCAGCCTCTGATAACGCAACAGAAACACCTAGCACTGTTCTCTTGCCGGTTGATTCATCAAAGCCATAGGCTATCAATACCGCACAGTCTTGTACTGTGCCGCTAGTGCGCACCTTCTCATAACGTGCATCTAGCCAAAGATATTTTATCTTTCCTAACGGCTTATTTCGCCATTTCTTTAAATCTTCATCCAACAATTTAGCGCAACGGCTTACCTCTGTGCTTGAAATATCTGTTCCACAGAGTTGCTTTAGCACCTTTTCAACTTTGCGCGTGGAAACCCCATGCACATACATTTCAGCGACAGCCAGCTTAAGTGCTCTATCAGAGCGTACACCTCGCTCTAAGACTGATGGATAGAAGGCTTCATTGGAGTCTCTAACCTGCGGTATCTGTAGCTCAAGCTGACCTTGACCTGTGTTAATTAACCTTGGTTTAAAGCCGTTCGCATATCCGTTTCTATCGCCAGTTCGCTCATAAGGACTGGCATTTAAATGGCGCTCCCTTTCTATTAACATAGCCTCATTCATCAACCTGGAGACAAGCTTAGGTAAAGCTTCAAAACCCTCCATCGCTAAAACATGTATGGCTTCTTCGATTAAGTTCTCATTTTTATAGCAGCTCATTGTCATTCCTCTTTTTTGGTTAAGTTTACCTTAAAAGGAATTTCTAATCTGACTGAGTCGCCTGCTTATTTTCAGCAAGTCAATGGAATTTACAGAAAGGATGGCGCACTAGCAATGTTCCCAGTGATTTTTGTATTGATAATGAAGACTTTAAGGAAAAACTTCTCGATATCACCTCAACCAGACGCCATACCAATACAAAAATTGGTGAAGAAAAAATCTACATTGGACAAACCACTAACTTAATAGCGCGTTTAAGTGAGCATAATAGGAAGTCTACATTTTGGAATAAAGCATATGTTTTTGTATCCATATCTAGTAATTTCACATCTACTCACGTTGCATATTTAGAATCACTTGCGATTGAAAAGGCTAAAAAGACCAATCGTTATTTACTTATAAACGCTAAAAGTAGCGCAAAACCACCAGCTTCGGATTCGCTTATAGTCGATTGCAGGGATTTATTTCCTGTTATAGACATTTTAACTACCACGCTAGGTTTACCAGTATTTAAACAGTTAATAAAGCACGACGTTAAAAGTAAGTCTGCTGATGCAACCATTTATACTTGTGGTAGAAATGGTTTACAAGCACAAGGAATATATAACACAGAGGGGTTTGTTGTCTTAAAAGGTTCTTTAATCTCAGAAGGTACTTGTGAAAGCTTTAAAGAAAATAGCTATTTTAACCTGAGAGAGCAATTAATTAACTCCAAGGTGATCTCCGATAACCGTTTTACTAAAGACTATCTTTTTCAATCCCCCTCTGCTGCCGCTGCAGTGTGTATTGGCTCTTCAGCAAACGGATGGTTTATTTGGAAAGATAAGAATGAAAAACCGCTTAATGAAATGAGACTAAAAAGTAATGACTAAAGAGCATGAATGCCATTTTGAAGAACAGGTAGTCTTAGATATGTGTGCTACCACCAATGGGTGGATTCAGGGAACGAGTGACGAATATAACAAAGTAGCAGCACTCTATGAACAGGATTTATTAAACTATATTAAAAGCACTCAAAGTGAAGCATATGCTGCCTACCAAAAACGCTATCATGATAAAGCTGATGATGAACTAGTTTCAGCAGTTTTGGAAAAGATTAAAAAGACCGGCGGCTTACGCGCCCTTAAAAAGGGAATACAAGGGTATCCTGCAAAGTTAAAACTATGTCAGTTTGGGTGCTGCCTCTATATAATGTAGGCTATATTGCTGCTGGCACGCCAAAATCATTGACCTTCTCCCAAAACTGATCCCATCTGCCTTTAGTCTTTACTAGTGTTCTCAAGCATAAAACGATTTTCATTCCCTTGTCTTTCCAGCGCATTCCTGATCCCCCTAATCTTTGTTTAACAATTGTTTTACATGCTGCTTCAGTGACGCCAGAGCCAATTGGTGCATTCTGCTTAATCAAATTATGATACGACATTCGCTTTTCTTTAATATTATTTTCAAAATACGTAATTGTTCCTTCTAGCTTTTCTCTAAGCGATTTATTCAGTTTTTTATTTAGATGCTCTTTAAGCTCAGCAAGTATTCTACCTGCCGCACCTTTCTTGTGCTTTAAGTCATGACATCTCTCTTCGAGCCAAACATCACGCTCATCTCTTTCAGATTTTTTGGTAAATACTGCCTTTGATGCTTCGCCGAGATATTCAGTTGCATGCCAAAAATCTAAAATTTGCGTATCAGTATGTTTTTTTAGAAATGGCCAATTATTTTTTGCTCCATCAGCAACGCCAATTGTTTTAGCATCAGGGTAATATTTCTTTTTCAGCTTTATTTCCTTTTCAAGCCTATTAAAGAATTCATCTTTTCCATATTCTGGTGATGCTGCAACGTAGGTTGTGTGCAGGCGTGCACCATGCTTATCATACATGGAAATAGTTCCAACCATGCTCTCTCTATAACCATCATCAACGGTGAGAACATATGCACCATCTAAGCTAATACTTAGCATCTCAATGCCTGCATCAAGCTTTGGCTCTTCATATTCCCACTCAGCCTCTTTGGCTTGTGCAATACCGCCAACAAAATCAGTTGCCCGTTGCAAGTATGAATGTGAGATTTTACGGTTATGATTGACCTTGAGATCATCAATAACACTAGGAGCAGGTAAGTTTGAGTATTTATGTGAGATTATTTTTGCAAATCGCGGTGTTGATCCTTGGATAATTCTAGCCTTATCTTCTAAAGGACAAAAGATCTTCCCGCCTTTAGAGGTTTGATAAACATAACGCTTAACTCGAGCAACTCCATAAGGCGTTTGGTAATTTGCTTCATCTCTACTTCGTGCTGTTAGCTTTATTTTTCCAACATGGATAGGAGAGCCATCTGCATCAAACTTACTTAAAGCTTTTTCAGTGGCTAATGTTCCAACCTCATTAAGGCCGTCAAGAATTGCATCCTCACATTCAAGCATGGATCCTTTTAGTGGAAGCTTGAGCTCAATAGTTAATTCATTATTTTCATCAGAGAGAATTCTAGCTAACATCCAAACACCATCCGTAATCAAGTTAAAGTGTATATTATGCTATATTTTCTACATTATATAAAGGCAGCACCCGTCAGTTTAAACCTCAGTTACACAATAAGGTGGCGCAAGATAACTATCATGCAAACATATGTCGTGTTGTCCGTCAGCTTTATTATTCTGAGAATAACCCAAAAAAAAGTATTGATATTGTTCTTTTTATCAATGGTATTCCAGTTGTTACAATGGAGCTTAAAACTGATTTTACACAAAATATTGAAGATGCAATTCAACAGTACAAAAACCACCGGTTACCAAAAGATAATGCAACGCGAAAAGACGAGCCTCTCTTAAAGTTTAAGCGAGGAGCCTTGGTTCACTTTGCTGTTAGTACAGAAGAAGTTTACATGTGTACAAAATTAAATGGCCAAGAAAGTATTTTCTTGCCGTTTAATAAAGGGAGGAATGGTGGCAGCGGAAACCCTATAAATAAAAAAGGCTTTGCCACTGACTACCTGTGGAACAAGGTGTTAACCAAGGAAAGTTTTCTTAATGTTTTGGATAAATTTATTTACCTAGAAGTGGATGAGAAACCTAACTCAGATGGAATAAGACAGCAAAAAGAAAACATTATTTTTCCAAGATACCATCAATTAGATGTGGTAAGAAAGCTGATTAAAGCAGTAAAGAAAGAGGGGATAGCTCAGAAGTATTTAATACAACACAGTGCAGGAAGCGGGAAGTCTCATTCGATTGCTTGGCTAGCAGACCAGCTTTCCTCACTACATAATAAAAATAATGATGTGCCATATTTTGATATGGTGATTGTTATTACGGATAGAACTGTTTTAGATGATCAGCTGAAAGAGAAAATTAAGCAGTCTCAAACAGTAGAAGGCGTGTTTGTTGCTATTGATCGCGACTCAGATAATAAGAGTAAATCAGAAAAACTTTCTAAAGCCTTGCAAGATAAGACTGGAATAATATCTGTGACAATACAAACCTTTCCTTTTGTGTTAGATGAAATTCAAAAAAAAGCAAATCTGAGAAAGAAAAAATTTGCGATTATTGCTGATGAGGCGCACTCCTCGCAGTCTGGCAAAACAGCTATAAAAATGAAGAAGCTTTTAAAAACCGATCTCACCTCTGAGGAAATAACATCAGAAGATGTGATTAATGCCACTGTTGAAGAAAAACATGCGCTAATCAATATAAGCTTCTTTGCGTTTACTGCAACACCAAAACAAAAGACCATGGAACTCTTTGGTCGACCACCCAATCCAAATGAACCGACTAGCGAAACCAACCTGCCAAAGCCGTTTCATATTTATACAATGCAGCAAGCAATTGAGGAGGGTTTTATTTTAGATGTATTGAAAGACTATACTACCTATAAGACCGCCTTAAAAATTCAATCACATGATGGTGAAAGGAAGGTCGATTGTAAAAAAGCAACCTTAAAGTTGAAGGAATATATAAGGCTTCACCCACATGCAATAGCACAAAAAATCGATATTATTCTGAATCATTTTGCTAGCAGTATTAAGCATTTATTGAATAACCAAGCGAAAGCAATGGTTGTTACTTCATCAAGGAAAGAGGCGGTCAGATATAAAATTGAGTTTGATTGTTTTCTAGAGAAACATAAATCAGACTCAAGGTTTACAAAAATACATGCAATGGTTGCCTTTTCAGGTAAGGTTATTGATGATGTTGAAGGAGACCAAAAAGAATATACTGAAAGCAATATGAACCCTAAACTCTACGGAAGAAAGATAAGGGATGCTTTTAAAACTGATGATTATCAAGTCATGTTGGTTGCTAATAAATTTCAGACAGGTTTTGATGAACCAAAATTATGCGCAATGTATATTGATAGGAAGTTACAGGGCATTGATGCTGTCCAAACCTTGTCCCGATTAAATAGAACCTACCCAGGGAAAGATCATGTTTTTATCTTGGATTTTGTGAATAAAGCGGAAGAGATACAAGAAGCATTTGCGCCTTATTATAAAAACACTGAATTAACAGATGTTACTGATCCCAATTTAGTCTATGAAATCTATGAAGCATCAGTGAATTATAGTATTTTCACGGAACAAGAAATTGATGATTATGCTGCGGCATACTACCAAAAGAAAAATCTACAAAAACTCATGAGTGCAGCAATAAAGCCGGCTGCTGACAGATTTAAGGAAAGATACAGGCGAATTATTGAATTGACCAACCAGTATCAAGCTAACATTAAGGCTGCAGAATCTTGTGATGATGAGGTGAGTATAAAAAATTACAAGTCTTTATTAAAAGAGGTGAACACTGAAAAAAGTAGCCTGCTTTTTTTTAAGAAACAGCTTATCAGCTATATTAGGATGTATGATTTTCTGTCGCAAATTTATGATTATAAAGATGCGAGTTTAGAAAAGTTTTCTAGCTTTGCTAGAGGGCTGGTTCCCAATCTTCATATTACCGAGGAACCCACATCAGTGGATATTGGTGATGTGGTGTTAACTAACTATAAACTTATACATCAGGGTAGTCAGGCTATTGATTTAAAAGAAGGAAGAATAGGGGCGGTAAGTAGAGGTCAGGCGCAACCTAGAGAGAAAAAAACTGAAGTGCTCAAAAAAATCATTGACCAATTTAACAGTGTATTTTCTGGTGATTTTTCAGATAATGATGCTGTTGATTTTGTTGCGGCTGTAAAAGAAGTGGTAAAGCAAGATGAAAAAACAATGTCACAAATTCATGCCAATGAAAAACACCGCGCAATGGAGGGCAGGTTACCTAAGGCGGTTAGGGATGTGATGGTTAAGATGTTGGATATCCATCCTGATCTATGCAAACAAGCATTAGAAAGCGACGAGAAGATGGCCTTAATTACCTCAATTGTTGCTGATTACCTTTATCATGAAAAGGCTAGCAGCGGTCAGCCAATAGCCTGATAAATGAGAAACTAGTCTAGCGTTGTTGTTGCTGGTTAATATCTTTTTTAAGTTGAGTTAATACCTCTGGGGATAATCCAGTCGTCTTGGTGACAAAGCGATCATCTGCACCTTCCAGCAACATATTAACTACAATTTCATGTTGTTTTTTAAATTCACCTTCTTGCCTTAATTGATCCGCTGCAGACATAATCGTCTCCTTCATATCAGGTAGTGCTTCAGCTAAAAGCGTGACAATTTCACTACCATAGTTGTCTTTCTCATATTCTAGCGCATATTTTACCAGCCTAGAAATGTGTTTTTGTTAGATGTCAACTAGCTTTGCGGTAAGCGCCAACTAGGATTGCAGATTTAGGGCAAAAAATTATTTTTTCTTATTCTTGTCATGTTCTTTAGTGCGATAGCTTTTTCCAGTA
>CBDALO010000093.1:0-14897 GCA_965196985.1 Gammaproteobacteria bacterium
AGAAGGCAGAGAAATTAGTCCATTTATCCGCGTGATCATGGCTGTGACTGTGGGGCATATAGAAACCTCAAGAACGTGAGTTGAAATTATAAAGGCATGAATTTTATGATTGATATTAATTTAAATCAAGGTTATTTGGTTTGAGCCCTAAAAACAAGCTAATTTTTAATATCAAAAACTTCTAGCCATAGTGGTAATAATATTTTCACTATAAAATTGTTAGCTTTTTTTATAAGTGTAAAAAAAAAATTAGTGGTATATACTGAGTCTAAGGACTGGGGTTTACTCGGTCGACATTAAGGGTTCTGTTGATTTATTGATGGAGCCCTTTTTGTTTTCTACTTGCGAGCTAAGGGAAAACTTTTATTCCTTGCAATTTAGGCTCAATAATTTCATAAGCGCGATTCTCTTGTTTTGGCCTGATTATTTCTAATGCTATTGGTCTGGCAATAAGATCAGCGAGTTGTAATCCAGAAGAATTAGACTTTTTGTCAATTAACTTCATAATAAATGAAGCTTGTTTAAAGTCTGTTTGTATATATCCCCAATTGTGGTGATTATCACATATTTTAAAAAACTCATCAGCTAGCTCGCTATTTTCCTTTTTACCCCGAGACTCAATAACGAAATGCGTAATTTTTTGGATTTGTTTCTTTTTTTTAAGGTATGAATAAGTTTTTTCTAGGCAGAATAACAATCCTATTGAGTAAGGGTTAAATGGGAATGTGTATTTTTCTGTTAGTTTTCTTTTATTAATAACAGAAGCAAAACAGGTAAATGGTATATCTTCTATAATTTGATTAATGTCTTTAAAAAAATCATTTCTCAATTTCTCATTAGTCATTAATAATGAAAAATCTTTTTTTTCTTTTCTAATATCCCGTTCATGTAGAATGACTTGATCATGTCCCCAGTATTTTAATTTTAGACGTTGAAATTCTGGTACTAATTGATTCACGTAATCTTCTTTTCTAATAAGAACAAAAGCTAAAGCAAATACTGGGAAGTTTTTATCAATATTTTCTAATCCATGATCACCGCTTTCATCAACAAAAACCAAATAGTCGCTAAATTGATCTACCCAATTGCTCATTAACAGATACTCATCTTCTAATTCATTATACCCAGATCCAGTTCACTTTCCGTCAAAGTTAAGCTACTTTGAAATGCCTTGCGAGCGAAAACTCGCTCAGCGTATTCTATCAAGGGTTGTGCACGTTTAGGCAGTTTAATCCCTAAGATAGGTAAGCGCCATAACAGGGGTGCTAAACAGCAGTCTATCAGCGAGAAAGTTTCACCACCTAAATAAGGCGATTCTGGCGTATTCACCAAAGGCGCAAATTTTAACAAAGCTTGCTGTAACGCCTTACGAGCGGGCTTTGCTGTTTTTTCATTACCCATTAAAATCTGATGAAAAAAGGGATGACAATCACGCTTTAAGCGCAAGACCTTCATCCGGGTGTCTGCGCGAAATACGGCATTATCAGGAAGCAGGGGCGGGTTCGGGTAACGCTCCTCAAGGTACTGCATAATTAACTCAGACTCCGGCAAGACAAGACTTTGATCAACTAATGTAGGTAGTTCCGCAGAAGGATTAACCTCAAGTAAGCTACCCGGTAGATCAGCAGGATCTACTTCAATCACTTCTGCCGACAAGTTTTTTTGCGCTAAAACAAGACGGGTTCGATGATTGTAAATGTCATCGGAGGCGGTATATAAAACCCTAAGGGCTTTTTTACTTGCGATGATTGCCATAATGAATCAAGCTACATACGTGCATTGTTGATAAAACGCCACGCAGTTTACTCGAAAAGCCTTAAAATACCTAGCAAAAACTCAGTGTGTCAGCACCATAATATCCAGCCCTTCCGGATTAGGAAACTGTTTAATAATGCCCTACCAATTTCTCCTTGGCGAGCTGTTTCTCTTTGGGCAAGTGGCTGAGCTTCGGGTAAAGCCAGGATAAGTTCGTAGAGTTGCAGCACAAAGTGGGATTTCCCCATTTTTTGTCTATCAACCCATCTTTTAATTAATTTAACCTTGCTCAATTAGCGCGTTAACTCAAGCAATTAATTATGATTTGGTTAAACAGTAATGAATACTTACCTATGTAACTATCAAACGAAGCAGCTAGTTGCTTACTAATCTGCCCCAACCAGCTGAATAGCTTTCTTTCGCTTCTTTAAATAGTTGTAAAATGAAGGTCGGCTGATCCCGTAAATTTTACAAATTTCAGCAACAGTAATGGAATGGACTCGCTCCACTTTGAACCATTCTAAAAAAATGGTTCTCGGCATCTAAGTGCTAAATAGCTAAGCTATTAAATTTAACGAAAGCGAAGGAGTCCACTATGGATATTAACGTGTTAGCCATTGATATTGCAAAAAATGTTTTCCAGCTCTGTGGCGTTAATCAGCAGGGGGCAATTTTAACTGAGAAAAAAGTAACGCGTGCAAAATTATTAGAAGTGATTAATCAGCTTGCTCCCAAAGTGATAGCAATGGAAGCTTGTGGAAGTGCAAATTATTGGGCGCGTGAATTAATTAAACGAAACTATGAGGTTAAACTCATTTCACCCCAATACGTGAAACCTTATCTAAAAGGGAATAAGAATGATCAACAAGATGCTCGCGCAATAGCTGAAGCAGCTCAACGGCCAACCATGAATTTTGTCACCCCGAAAACAGTTGAGCAGCAAGACATGCAAAGCTTGTTACGTATACGTGAAGGTCAAGTAGAAGCTCGAACTAAGCTATGTAATCAGTTGAGAGGTCTTCTAGCAGAGAACGGTATTGTCATTGCAAAAAGTATTTATAAATTAAGGGCCGAGTTGCCTTCAATTTTCGATCGTACAAATGACAATGGTTTGACAGATCGCATGAAAGCCTACATTCAGAGGCAATATGAAACCTTGTTAGTTCTGGATGAGAACATCGATGTTTACGAACTTGAAATTAATAGCATTTCCAAGAACAATGAAAGTTGCCAGCGTATTCAGGCGATAGAGGGTGTGGGACCAATAACAGCGGTGGCAGTGGTTGCTCAGGTGGGTAATGGGAGTGAATTTAAAAATGGCAGACATCTTTCCGCTTACCTAGGCCTAGTGCCTAGGCAACACTCAAGTGGTAATAGGGAGTATTTGGGAGGAATAAGTAAGCGAGGAGATAAATACCTACGAACCCTGCTTATCCATGGCGGTAGGTCTGTAGTTACCAGGTGCGGAAAAAAGGATGATCCAAGAAGTGTATGGGTTAAGCGTATTAAAATGGAGCGTGGAAGCAATAAGGCTAGTGTTGCTGTCGCCAATAAAAATGCTCGGATAATTCTAGCTATGTTAAAAAGTGGCGAAGAGTATCGACGTGCTGCTTAGTAGTTAGTTGAGTTTAACAGTCAGGAGAATTGCAAAGAGTATTGAATGATGACAAGTGGGTAAGACCAATGTTTGAGAGCCTGAAAAACCCAAGGCTAACCAGCCTGTAATAGGTAGTTGAGTCTAAACAGTGATGAGGCACAAACATGCGTAGTTCCATCAGGGCACGAAGAGGTGATGCATCAATCAGTCATCTGCTTCAGATGTCGGATATATGAGCGCATCTCTTCTACCATTGTCGTCAGAAAATAATCTTTACAATACGGGGCGAGTCCATATATGAGTTTCTGCTCATCATAGTACCCAAGCATTTTAGTGACTTGCTTCTGATCAAGCAAAGGAGGTCTGCCACCCAGGCGCCCTCGAGCACGCGCCGCTTTCAATCCAGCACCCGTTCGCTCTTGAATGAGATTGCGTTCAAACTCGGCTAAGGCACTGAAAATATGGAAGATTAGCTTCCCGCCACTAGTTGTTGTATCAATATTTTCTTGTAAGGATTTAAAGCCAATTTGACGCTCATTAAGTGTCTTAATGGTTTGAATGAGGTGCTGAATAGAACGACCAAGACGGTCCAGCTTCCAAACCACTAGGGTATCTCCTGCACGGACATAATCGATAGCTTGTTCTAATCCTGGGCGCTCTGTTTTTGCCCCGCTGGCAATGTCTGTGAAGATTTGTTCACAGCCGATTTTCGGTTCTGTCGAAAAATTTACACCTAGATGAGGTAGCCTATTTTTGGGCGCAACTAGTCTGCGAGCGTGTAGAACTGCTGCCAGGCTGGCATCATGCTATTGCCTCGCATCTGCCCTTTTTTTAGCATATGGCATAACTCAATACCAGCTATTGTTGCCTTAGCTGAATTGAACTTTTTAAAACCCAGTGTATATTTCGTGATACGCTTTATCGATCGATGGTCTTGTTCGACCAGATTATTGAGGTATTTAATGCGCCTAACCTCGACCATCGCAAACCAGAATCCAGATAAAAATAATAAGGTATTGAGTCTTTCCAACGCTGCTGTATTTGCACCACTTTTATCAATGTTAACCTTTTTGGGTAACCCGCTTGATCCAATCGCTTTATTAAAAAAAGCTAGCACTGCCTTACGATCACGCTTCTCTGACAGCATAAAATCAACGGTGTTACCGTACTTATCAACTGCACGATAAAGATAAACTTGCTTGCCATTGACCTTAATATAAGTCTCATCCATCTTCCAACTATCAGCAAGTTTGCGCTTGCTTTTACGAAACTCTTGCTCAAGCTGGGGCGCATAGCGAACCACCCATTTTTGTACTGTAGAGTGATCAACGCTAACACCACGTTCTTCCATGAGCTCTTCAATATTTCGGTAACTTAATGGGTACGCAAGCTTCCAGCGTACTGCTGTTAAAATAATCTCTTTGGGGAAATGTCTTCCTTTAAAACTAATCGCCATAATAACTCCATTATTATTCAATGCTAAATTTGGTCGGTATTATATCAAATAACCATTAATTTGCGACAGAACCCTAGCTGGTATTCTTGGTGAGCTGCTCTGGAAATATGGTTTTCATACACCGCTTGGGCTAACGCCCATCATCTTTGGTTTGGTTTGTAATTTAGTTGCGTTTAGTTGTTCTAGGAAGTTTATTCGAACAATTGATCTTCGCAAATAGATTGTATAACTAAAATACTTTTCTCTTATAATCATTAGGTTAAATTTTTAAATTAAATATACCTTCACTATTATTCATGGCAAAAAGCACACTGGGTCAGTCCAGAACTTAATAAATTCTTCACAGTAGTTAGTTAGCTTAAAGATAAGCAATAGCTATTTGGGAGGGTGAGTCATGCTAGAAAAAATAAAAAGAATCTTAAGGGATGAAAAAGCAAAGGTCGGGAATAATACTAACCAAAAAATACAGTTTCGGCTGCTTGAAGCACTTTTTTTAGAGGCAGAAATGGCTAGCCAGCAGTCGGGTACTTCACCCGTTGAGGGTAATGACCGCGAAAAGCTATTTTTTGCTTTTGCTTCAGTTTGTGATAGCAGCGCAATTAATGCTGAGCTGAAGTCCACAAATAAATTTGTTAGCCCTTCTAAAAAAGGGTGCCCTGCTTGGATTAAAGCTTGTGCCGACATATTGGAAGCTCGTCTTCCTAAAATAGATTCTAGTAGCTTACTAGATCGAGGGTTTAGAAGAAAATTAGTTTCTTTTTTAAAAACTTATCATAAAAATTTTAGATCAGAGAAGGAGTTGGCTAATTTTTTAGAGGTCGTTAGCAAAAGCATTGTTGAAACTGCAGTTCTATCTGATAGTGATGGTAAGAAAGCAGTTGCTGAAATAGATAAGTTAATGAAATGCTTGCGCTTAAAAACAGAGCTTTCGTCAGTTGCCTATGAAGCAGCTTGGTTGGATTTTCAATTACTAGATTATGCTAGGGGATCAAGAAAAGAAGGTGATAGTGGTACAGGCCACCATCGGCCTGACCGAAGGATAAAAGTAAAAATACTAGATGTTATAGCTAAACAAATAATTTCAGCTGAAAGAGAAGAGCAAAGTGATAACTCATCATTTTGGCAAAGTATGCTTTGCCTTTTTTCAGATAGTGTTACTGGCGGTGCAAATAGTAAGATTAAGGATATTGTAGCTCAGCGAGAAAGTATAAAGCCAAGTATTACGGGGAGGGGGGGGTTTAATCCGGAAGGAGGTGTGTTTCAAAAATTTGCTCAGCTAACTCAAGAGCGTAGAAGTAAAAGCCTTAGCTCACATGTTGGTATTCAAGATGATGATTTTTTTGAGCGTTTGGTTGCGTTTCTCCAAGTGGCTATACGTTATTGTTCTAATGAGGAGCAGTGGTACGGTTTGCTCTATTTAATAAAAGATGTAATTGCTCATTTGCCGGACTCTGAAAAAAGAGCTGATTTCGCTAGCGCACATTGGGCATTACATGCTATAAGTGAGGCCCTTCCTAAAGCCTTTGTTCCTAATTTACCAGCTGTTGATGGCAATTTAGATTTTCTTAGTATTAATAGCAGCTTAAGCAGCTTAGCTGAAAGTAGCCATAGTGAATCGGGTAGCAGCTTGGATTCTTTTAGCCATGAAAGTGGACCTGATTCTTTAAAGTCTAGTGGTCATGAATACAGTACGGATCTTACCCCTGCAAAACTTCAACAAGCTAAAAGCGAGATTGAAGCATGTTGTCAGAAGGAGCGCAAAAAGCATGCTGGGTCAAGGGTAGATTTGCACAAGTTCCCTAATAGGTTGTTAGAGGGGGAAATAATACTTAAGCTTTTAGAGAAGGCCGAAGAATTACTCGGTACAAATAAAGAAGAAGCTGTTTTTTTTGCTAGTTTGGCAGTAGCTTTTGCCAAAGGTTGTACCATAGGTCGGTACGCAATAGGTAGTGAGCTTAGTAAGTTTGGAATACCAGGCTTATCTGAGCTACCTCCTTCATCAAAATCTAATGAAACAGTTAATTACTTGGTTGATTTTTTGTTAGTTTACTTCTCTGGGCTTGCGTATGGTGGCAAAAATAATTTTGCTAATGAGCTTCAAGGAGTTTTTGAGCTTTGCGGAGGTTTGCTTGACCCTGGTTCTGCTCGAGGTAAACAGTTTTTTGAAATAGTTCATGAAAGGACAAGTTGGTTTTTGGGTCATCACATTTTTCCTGCCCAACCTTCTCTTAATGCAAAGAAAGAAGAAGAAGGTAAGAAAACTCCTTTGGGCGCTTTGTTAGCATCGCGACAAGGGGTTGAAAGGCTGGTAGAAGTTAGTGGATTTTCACCTGATAAGCTAGAGCTAGATAAAGCTATGACTAGAATTATGGCTAAGCTTATACGTAGTGGGAGATTTGATAAGCTTAAGGTTGTTTGTAAGATGGTTGAGAAGGCTTTTTCAGCAGAAAATGAAGAAGAGAGGAGGCTTTGGAGTAGGCTGGCTGAAGAGTTTAGTGAGTATCAGTATGACTGTCCTTTCGAGTTTGATAAATCTGAGCTGATTGAAACAACCCCCCTTTACAAAATTAAGGAAAGATTCACTTATCTTAATGGAGTGCAGAAGGCTGCTGAGCAGAGAACTAGATATGGTATGAGCTACGCTGAGGTTTCACATGGTTACTCAGTGGTTTCTAGAAGTGAAAGATTTGTTCAGTTTTTAGAGTTTAGTTTGCCTCTATTTAGGTTGCAAACTACTTCTGCTAAGTGGAGTGAGCTACTAGAGGTATTTCGGAATGAGATTTCGGAAGGTGGCTTTGATTCAAGTGGGAGTTTCCCAGAGGATGAAGAGTTTGTAGCTGCTGCAAATAAAATCTTGAAATCAGGCCTCGAATTTTCTCTTATAGAGGCTGTTTTAGCTGATAGAGTTAAGGAGGCTGTTGAAAAACTAAAAGCATACCAGTCTAGCCATACTAAAGAGAAAAAGATACACCGCTATATTCATGTAGAGGTGGCAAAGGAGTTTTTTGAGAAGTTCCTTGGGAGCAACGAGTCTCAAGCATATCGAATAGCTGTAGAGTTCCTTTTTGCTGTTGTTAAGGGGCATAATAGTGAGTTAGAAACTATTGCTAGTGGGATTCCCTTGGGAGGAAGCGTGCCTGGAGTGAATGAAGAAACTCACTTTGAGGTAATGAAACATTTGCAATATGTCGAAACTTTTTTAGAAAATAAACATAGGTTTTTTTATGGCGTTAAGGAGGATAACAATAACTTTCTGGCTGAACTGCTAGGGTTCATCAGGATTGCGAAAAGCAAACAACTGTTTCAATCAATTGACGAGTTTAGTGGTTTTATTAAAGTTGTCATTGGTAAATTAAAGTTAGCTAAACAAGAGCATGGCTTAAGAGAGGATGCAGCTGAAGTGCGAACGTTAAGGTTGTTGCAAGCGCTTGACTCTAATACTGAGAAAGAGTTATTAAAGCAATCCCTTCTAGAGCAGGCAAAAGAAGTGGAAAATCTTTTTCCTGTCCCAAGAAAACCTCAAGCTGAATTCGTTATTGAGCTGTTTAAATACCGATCTGAGTGTGAGCTTTCAGAATTAAATTCGGTAAATAGGCTACTTAGTACTATCATCAATCAACTTTTTAAAAGTAATACGGGCACTTGTCAAAAGTTAACGGCGATGCTTCCCTTCCATTTTGAAGCTATCACAACAGAAGAAGAATCTAATTCAATGGTTAGCGAGGGGTATAAGTTAGATGGGCTTGTTGTATTAGAGAAAAACTTTCAAGAAGTAGTTGCTAGTATTCCACGCGATATTACAGCTTTCCATCAGGATAAGGTATTTTCGATTGTTAAACGGTTGGAAGAGGAATATATTCAGCAACTAAAGGTGGAGGTTGCTGAAGAAGCTATGCTTCTTATAAATAAAGGTGAAAAAGAAAAAGTAGCTTGGTTGAGAAGTTATGATGCTAGTCATAAAGGACTTCCCAATCGACAAATTGAAGCGCGTTTATTAATCCAATTTTACCTGGCTTTTATTGCTGTTAATGATCCTTATCCTATTCAAAGTGATACATATGCCTTTCCAACTTTGGGTAGAGATGAGTCTATGTTAGGGCCTGATATTGCTCTTAGTCTAGAGGGTTCGCTTGATACGCGCATGGATCTCTCTATTGCCAGGCAGGACTCGTTAGATTCTAGCATAATAAGCGATATTTCTAGTTTAGATTCTGATGTGGGTGAATCTGAAGAGTTGCAGTTTTATCCTATGTTGGATCAATTGGGATTGGCAGAAAAGAGCACGTGGTTGCATATCTTAATTCACGCTTTTATTCATAACGTTACCTTGGAAAAAAATGGTATAAAGGGATATTCTCGTTTACGTAAGCTGGAAGAGCTGGATACCTCATGCTTTAATATTGAGTCGGAATTTGAGCATGAACTAATAAAAAAAGATGTTGAAGTTTTAGTTAATCTAATTAGTAAAACTCAAGAAAATAAAAAAAATAATATTTTACTTGAGTTAAGACCATTCTTTTTAATCTGTCCTAAAATTTTCTCTACTTACGGAGAGTGGAAGAGCTTTATTCGATTGCTTGATAATGTTTTAGCAAAAGCAAAGCTTCAAGCAAAAGGCGGGCAATTTACATGGAAGCGTCAGTTTGATCTTCTGTTTAAATGCACTCAAGCTATTTTAGCAGGTGGGGAATTTGAAGTAACACAGTCGGTGGAACCTATGGGCTCAACGAGAGTTAGCTTTGCACAGGTCTCTGATGCAAAAATAAGTAAAGCTAATAAACAGTTTGCTTTTAGAAAAGCAGTTGAGGTGAGAAGGAAGGCTTTGGCTCAAGGTAGTAACGTTGGAGTTAGAAGTGTTGTTCATGATATTCTCTATCCTTTTGCAAAAGTTGACAGTTTTCCTTCTGTTGATCCAGAGGAAACTATGCGGCTTGTTAATATATTGGTTTCTGAGGATGAAGTGCTAAGAGAGCAGTTCGGTTTTTCAGAAGAGGATATTGATAGGTGTGCTTATAAAGTACCTGCTAAGGCTGATAGAGTTGATGGTGGTGATGAAATTACTGATATGTCAGACTACTTAAGAGCCTTGTTATCTTTTTTGAAAACAAAAGCTTTGGTGGAGGGTGAAGGCAAAAGAGGCGCAGCCCAAAAGTTTCTTATTTTATTAGGTAGTGATAGTCCTGATATTACTTATTTTACAAGAACGCCACAGCGTTGGTTCACTTTTTTGCAAAAATATGCTGGGGTTGCTGGTGAGGTTGGCTCTTTGGGTTTTGATAAAGCGCTTTTATCTTTACTTCAAAGCGAGGGTTATCAATCTGTTGATAAAATACGTATAGAGCAAAGACGGTTGGTTTGTGAAACTTCAAAGAAAAGATTAAGCGAGATTATAAATTTAAAAGAACCTTTTGAGACTATAAAAAGGCTACTGATAGCGCTTTATGATGCACGGTTAAATTGTCCCGAAAGTAAAGTTGAGATGATTGACTTTTTAATTCAGGATTTACTTCGCCATTATGATAGCAGCCAAGTTTTTAAAGGTTGTAATTTGGTTGAGTTATTGGAGTCTGAGCTTGATTATAAGACTTTTGATGCAAGTCAAAGACTCTCGAATGATCATTATGAAGCTAAAAGTTTTTACGTAACTGATGATGAGGGGTATAAGGAATTCAGTTGGGAAGACTTCAATTTTGCTTTTGAGAGACTAAGTGCAGAAGAATTTGGTTTTCTTTGCGAAGGGGTATTAAAGCCAAATAGCTTTATTATCGAGAAAGATTTTTCTGAAAAACGACGGCTTAAAAGAGATATTTTAAGGCTACATAATTCTTTAAAATCTAGGGTTGATGAAGTAAAAGAAACGCTTGCTTCTAGTGACTTTTCTATAGATAAGAAGTCATTAGGAGAAGACAAGGCGAAGTTATTGGATCAGTTAGATAATTTGTTGGGTCGCGTGAAAGATAGGCTAACAAATATTGAAACAGATGTGGTGAGAAGGGGTTTGGATGAATTTAAATCTATTTATGATCCTTTATTAAGAGGGTTGTCGTCAGGTTTGAGCTCTCGTGCGCGTTACCATGATAATTTTATTCAATGTCGTGATGAAACTAAAACGAAAATGAGTAGACTTGATGAGCAATTGAAAGCTAAAAGAAAAACGCTTGCTGCAGATTGGTCGGAACAAGGAAGAGTAGACCTTTATGGTGTTAAGCAAAATGGTAAAGATTTCTATGAGAAGTTTAACTTGCTTAATCGATGTGCTAGGCGCGCAGCGCTTAGGGTTTCTGAAAATCTTACGCAAATAAAAAAAGAAGTGCGACTGTCTCCTGTTGGTGAACGAGCTCTTTCTAGTTACAAAGATAGCCTATTACGTAAATTTGATACTGTGCTACAGAGAGGCGGTTCGTATGAGTCTTCATTAGGGTCTTTTAGTGAGCTTTATGATACGATTTTTGAAAATATTACAGGGAAAAATAAAAAAATCTCAAAAACTGAGGCAATAAAGTTAACAATTATTAGTTTTCAAGAGTGTTTATTAGAGGTTATGAATAAAAAAAGTGATGAAAGTCCAGGGCGTAATATTCTTGAATTCATGCCTGAAAAAATGAAGGAAATAGTAGAGAAAAATGCTTGTAATGCGAGTAGATTGTATACAGAGTACGATGCCTCTTTAGCATTTCTTAAAGCTGCTGCGAGTGTCGTGGAGAGCAAGCTTCAGTCTAGGTCAACGGGACTGTGGAGGCGGTTTTTGAGTTTGTTTAATAAGAAATATAAATTTGCTTTTTCTGGGGAGCTTAGCCGTTGTGGGATTAGCCAAGCCGGGTTAATTAAGGAGTTAGATTATAATTTAAGAGATTCGTCAAGTGGGGTTGCTGCCTTAATGAATGAAGCTTATGAAGAGCAGAATATTCTTAGAAAGGCTGAAATAGCACTACAAACAGAACAAGATAAGCTTGGGAAGTTGCCGGTAGAATTTCTTGCTCATGTCGAACAGCTGTTTGGTGATAGTTTCCGGCTAATGAGTGAAGAGCAAGCAGAGGTCAGTAAAGCAAGAGTTTCTAAAAGCAAAATGGCAATGTTTGGTGATGCTTGTCGTACACAAGTAGAACCAGTTATTCCAGTGTTGCCTGATCAGAGAGTGGTTGTGGGAGGTCTAGGTTGATGCACATAGGGTTATTACTGCATTGCTAGTGAGAGGGAACCTGCTTAATCTCAGTCAACTTTGAATCAATAAAAGTTAACTGTAGGGATGGAGAAAAGTTTTGCCCTGGATAGGTCCAGACAACAACGTGTTGTGGCTGGCTAGCAATTGGTGCTTTAACAGTTTGCACAATGCTAGCTTGCCCACAAAGTTGACGGACAACAAGGTTGGTATCGCCGATAGAGATGGATTTGCTTGGATTACAATAATTTGTTGAGTGAACGGATTGGCCATTAACGGCAATGGCGACTACTTTATTATGTGCGTCAAAATTTACTGACATTGATGAGTGATAATCGGGGTGATTGTTGCCTCGGGCATAGGGGTCGCGACTAGGGTTCCACTGACGATAGTTATAGATCCACTGCGTCTGTTGAACAAGTTGATGCTTAGGTTGTTTTATTTGCTTTGTACTGGCAGGTTTGCCGCAAGCAGAAGCAACTTCTTCAGTGCTGTTGCCAATATAAATATAGTTGGTTGATCCGGGACAGGGAGTGTAGCTTGGTCCAGCAAAAGCATGGCAGCTTAAAGCAATAAAACTGGTAATAGTGATTAACTTTTTCATCAATTATCCCTTAAAAAAGTTGCTAACTAGCGCTAGCATAAAGCAAAAATTTAACACTGCAAAGTGGAGACTATTATGCGCGAAAAAACAGTTGCTAAAGATATTCAAATCGAATCAGTAGATCCTGTTTACCAAGGTTTTATTGGTGTCAGCCAGTATCGTTTTCGTTTTAGACAGTTTTCAGGGGAGTGGAGTGATACAGTTATCCGAGAGTGTGTTGAGAAGGCAGCAGCGATTGGTGTGTTGTTACATGACCCTAGCCTTAATAGCCTTGTTTTGGTTGAACAAATACGTATTGGTGCGCTAGAGGATGAGCAAAGTCCTTGGTTGTTAGAGTTGGTAGCTGGATTAACAGAGCCTGGCGAATCGTTAGAGTCGGTCGCAATACGAGAGGTTTATGAAGAGACGGGATTGGTTGTTGAGGAGCTATCTCTCATGTTGGATTATTGGGTTAGTCCTGGTTGTAGCAATGAACATTTTACACTTTTTTATGCGCAAGTAGATGCTAGCCAAGCAGGGGGCATTTATGGTGTAGCTGCTGAGCATGAGGATATTCGGGTGCAAGTGGTGGAAGTAGAGCAGGCTCGTGATTGGCTTGAGCAGGGGAAAATTAACAACGCTGCACTTTTAATTGGCCTGCAGTGGTTCTTTTTAAAGCAGGTTGAGCTTTAGTTATCAATCGGCTTTAGGTTTAACAGTTTGAAATTTCTGTTAGTATCTTAATAAGTCTGAGTTACCAAGGTTGTGATAATTAATTATGTCCTACGTTAAATATTTAACAAAAAGTATCATCTTTAGTTTGGCAGTAGTGTCGTTAGCTGGCTGCATGAAAATGTATAATTTGCGACCTGAAACTAAGGCAGTAGCACTGCGTAATGTGCAACAAGTTTCTTTATATGGACCTTACAGGACAGAGATTTTTATTGGCGCTAAAAAACCGCACTTAACATGGGCAGCTAGTATGGGCGGGCAACTAACAGAAGTCCTGATTCAGCATACTCATCACCAACTACAAATAAAACCCACTCGAGCTGCTATACCTGATGACCTTAGCCATATGACGTTAAAGATTTACGTAACGCGTTTGAATGAGTTAAATATTGATCATGGCGGCATTGTCCGTATCCACTCAAATAAAGCTGCGCATTATTCTTTGGTCGTTAAAAACTCAGCTTATGTTTTATTAAAAGGTGGAGCGGTGATACCTAATTTACAGGTTGTTAACACAACAAACCTTGATATTACCGGTCCGGTCTATTTGAGTCATGTGCGTTTCATAGGGCCAGGTAACACAACGGTTGAAGGTATTAAGGGTGGTAAGCTTTCCGTTTATGCTAGTGGAGCTGGGTATTTGAAGCTAAAAGGGGTTTATACCTTAGTTAGTTTGGTTCAACACGGGCCAGCTAAAGTGCTACTTGATGGCAAGATTAAAGGGGGTAACCTTTCTTTACATATAGGTGCACATCGGACAATCAGCATGCATGGTTTAGAGTTAACGGGTTTGTCATTTGATGCTTATGGAACGGATAAACTAAACCTAAGTGGTTACGTAGGTAATTTGCGAGCTTCATTATCGGATAATGCTCAGCTGAATGGTCAATATCTGACAGTTAGAAATGCTGAAATTAAGACTTGTGACCAAGCGGTTGCTAAGTTACATGTTAATCGGCGGATTTTTGCGCTAACCCAAGGTAGTAGTCGGGTTGATTATACGGGTAACCCTAAATATCGTTACGTGCATGCAAAAGGTACTACATCAATACTACCTATTAGTGCACCGCCACCTAATTCCTTGATATTAAGGAATTTCAATGTGTCAATTGGTAAAAATACCACCAATTAAAATGAGTAATTTTAGCACAGGTATTTTTTATAAAATCGATTTAGTGGTGGGGCAGGGTTAGTTATGACAAACAATAGCCAAAACTAGCTGTTATTTGTTGTTTTGGACGGACTACCCCCTAGGAAGTTATTAGATTTTTTTCAGTAAGGCGAGTTCACGATGCTTTGATAGCAATTTGTAACGGTTAGGTTGTCTATACCAGCAGTTAGCTAAAAACATTTAGCTACCGCATAGAACACATTTATAGGGGTCAATGTTAAAATTATTTTGCATTAAGGTGCGGTAATTGACCTGGGGTGTGTTTGGATCAGTTTCACCTAATAGGAGTCTGACTTTGGGTAGCATCTCACCTCGCACCCGGTTAGCAAGAAACCCATAATAACGCACCATACGAAAGCCAACATCAGGAATGTGTTGAATAAATCGAGCAATAAACTCTTCCGCGGTTAATTTAAATTGCTTGTAGGTTTTAGAGACGTGATC
>CBDALO010000094.1:0-25492 GCA_965196985.1 Gammaproteobacteria bacterium
TTTAGATAGGAACTTAATATTCGTAATAAGGTGGTGGGCCCACAAGGACTTGAACCTTGGACCAACGGATTATGAGTCCGCTGCTCTAACCAACTGAGCTATGGGCCCGTAAACGGGTATATCAAATTTTAAAGTTCTACACATTTCACAAAAGCTGCTTAGCGCGTCCCCTCCTTAGGATAAGGAGGGACAGGGAGGATTTTAAACACAATAAAGCATTTTAAATCCCCCGCTCGCTACGCGAGCTGCCCCCCCTTTAAAAAAGGGGGCTGTTTTTTTCTAGCTCCTGTCAACTGATACCTGGCTAGCTGAGGCGGAACTTAACCTCAACCCCGAATTATAAAATGCTCGGCATTTTCAATCCGGGCTACGCGCTGTCCTCTGAAAAGGAGGGTTTTAAAAATAATTAAAACTCTTCATCCTCATCTACAAAGGTACGTAAAAATTCTGCGCGGCTTGGATGGCGCAGTTTACGTAACGCTTTAGCTTCGATTTGACGGATACGCTCACGCGTTACATCAAATTGTTTGCCCACTTCTTCTAATGTGTGGTCTGTATTCATGTCAATACCAAATCTCATTCGTAACACTTTGGCTTCGCGAGGAGTAAGCGTTTGTAAGATATCAGTAGTTGCTTCTTTTAAACTTTCTCTTGTCGTTGAGTCAAGCGGTGACATGGTGGCATGATCTTCAATAAAGTCGCCTAAGTGGGAATCTTCATCATCACCAATCGGTGTTTCCATTGAAATGGGCTCTTTCGCAATTTTAAGAATTTTGCGAATTTTATCTTCCGGTAGTTCAACATATTTAGCTAGTTCTTCAGGTGAAGGTTCTTTACCTGTTTCTTGTAAAATTTGTCGAGCGATACGGTTCAGTTTATTAATGGTTTCAATCATGTGAACAGGAATACGAATCGTACGTGCCTGATCAGCAATAGAGCGTGTAATAGCCTGACGAATCCACCAAGTTGCATAGGTTGAAAATTTATAACCACGACGGTATTCAAACTTATCAACCGCTTTCATTAAGCCAATGTTCCCTTCTTGGATAAGATCTAAGAACTGTAGGCCGCGATTAGTGTATTTCTTGGCGATAGAGATCACTAGTCGCAAGTTAGCTTCGACCATTTCTTTCTTCGCGCGGCGTGCTTTCGCTTCGCCTATTGACATGCGGCGATTAATGTCTTTAATGTCGGCGATTTCTAAACCAGCTTCTTTCTCATATTCTGCTAGCTTACGCTGTGCGCGTAAGATATCGAGCTTATGTTTACCTAGTGCTTCGGCATATTTTTTGTCATCTAAGTATTGATTGATCCACTTAAGGCTGGTTTCATTCTTGGGGAATGATTTTATAAATTCTTTGCGTGGCATTTTAGCTCTCATTACACAGCAGCGCATAATAAGACGTTCTTGTCTACGAATGCGAGTTAACTGTGCGCGCATTTGGCGAGTGAGTTTATCCACTAAACGAGGCGTAAGTTTGAATTCCATGAAATAACTGGCCATTTCATGGTATTTTTTCTGAGTTGATTTATGATGGCGCCCATTGCGCTTTTCAGAACGTAGTACAGATTTATAGCGCTTTTCTAATTCAGCAAAGCGTTTCCTTGCTTCTTCTAGGTCAGGGCCGCTTTCTTCGCTGCTTTCTTCAGCGAAGCCGTCGCCTCCTTCACCGCCTTCATCATCCTTGCTTTCATTTTCTTTGTTTGCAGTAGCTGCTGCAGCAGCTTTTTCGTCAGCAGGAAGTTCATCGATCCAGCCAGTTAAGATATCACTGAGGCGCCCTTGGTTATCTTCTTCGTCAATGCGAGCATATAATTCAAAAATGTGTTCAATAACACTAACGTTATGCGATAGGGCATAAAGCACTTGCTTGATACCTTCTTCAATACGCTTGGCAATGGCAATTTCACCCTGTCGGGTAAGGAGTTCTACGCTACCCATTTCTCTCATATACATGCGAACAGGGTCAGTGGTGCGGCCAACTTCAGACTCGACACTTGAAGCAAGTGCAGCAGCAACTTCTTCGACAGCATCTTCGTCAGTACTCTCTGACTCAAGCAAAGTATCTGGATCAGGTGGCGTTTCACAAAGTAAGATATTCATTTCCTGGAGCAAATTGTAAACGTTGTTGATTTGCTCTGAATCAATCATTTCAGGAAGGTGATCATTAATCTCTGTATAGGTCAAAAAGCCCTGCTCTTTGCCGCGATTAATTAATGCTAACAACTCGGATTGCTGTTGTTGGGAGTCTGCCATAGATTTGCTAACCTTCTATCTATTTAGAGTGCGCTTAGCTTAAAAAAGTTCCATAGTATAGGGGTTCTCGCCAGTAGAAGCTAGCTTTTTTTAACTAAAGACCATCCAATTGCACCTTTAAATTTAACCCTGTTTTTCTTTGATTAATTTATTGAGTTGCTGCTTTTCCTCCCCAGAAAGAGAGCCTTGTCTGGCTTTTTCCATAAGTTGCTCAATTGCTTGGTCAAGCGCTATTAATTGGATAGTTTTTAGCGTATCAGTAAGCTCGGCGGCAAAACCACTGACTGGAATAACTAATTCCACATTAGCTAATTTAGTTAGGTGCTTAATTTCTGGTTTGTCACGCCAGTGTTCAATAAGTGCGCCAGTACTTAGTTGTGGGTTGGATCGGGCTAGGCTAAAGAGTTGCTTGAGCAAACTTAAACCTGGCATGGGGTGATCAGGTAGGGTGAATTCGACTGTTTGACAAGCTTGTGGATGTTGCAGAATCAAGCTAATTGCGTGTCTTACTGGGCTTGATTTTGTTTGGGCTTGAGCTGGCATGCTGACTTGCGCAGTTGGAGTTTGTTTGGGCGCCTGGCTCCATTGAGTTAGCTTATCAATAGCGGTGTGGGTTAAGTCAGCCAGCTGATTAAGTAGTAGCTCTTTTTTGATAGGTGCAGGGAGGTTTTGTAAGTAAGGCATGCAGCTAGCGATAAATTGAGCGCGACCATCAAGCGTTTCTAAATTAACAGGCTCAGCTAAATGTTCAAAGAAGAAGTCATTTAATGACATGGCTTTGGACAGGAGTGACTCGAAGGCCTGTTGACCATTTTGTTTAATATAACTATCTGGGTCTTCATCATTAGGGATAAAGCAGAACTTGATTCTTGATTGGTCGTTAAGTTGGCTAAGTGAAATTTCGAGTGCTTTCCAAGCTGCTCGTTGGCCAGCCGCATCACCATCAAAACAGAAAATAATATCAGGGCAAGTGCTAATCAAGCGTCGTAAGTGGTTTGCAGTAATAGCTGTGCCTAAAGTGGCAACAGCGCCATTAATACCATATTGAGTTAGAGCAATGACATCCATATAACCTTCGACAACGATTAGTCGAGTTAAGTTTTTCTCTGCTTGACGTGCTTCATAGAGGCCGTAAAGCTCTTGTCCTTTGTGAAAGACAGCAGTTTCTGGGGAGTTTAAGTACTTAGGTTGACCATCACCTAAAATGCGCCCACCAAAAGCAATAACCCGCCCGCGTCGGTCACGGATAGGATAAATAACTCGATCACGAAAGCGATCGTATTGGCGGCCATTTTCGTTTTCGACTAATAAGCCTGCTTTTTTTAATAGGGATTGCTCGCCAAGTGTTTTAAGGAGGTTATCCCAACCCGGTGGTGCATAACCTAACCCGAATTGTTTAATGGTAGTTTCACTTAGACCGCGTTGTTCGAGGTATTGACGTGCGGTTTGTGCAGCTGGACTACGGTGTAGTTGCTGCTGATAGTAGTGAGCGGCTTTGTTCAGTGTTTCAATAATAGCTTGATAGTCTGGATTATGTGTTTGGTGAGTTTGTGGTACCTGTAGACCTGCTTGGCTAGCAAGTAGCTCAATGGTATCTGGGAAACTCATGCGCTCATAGTCCATTAAAAAGCCAATAGCATTCCCACCGGCGCCACAGCCGAAACAATAAAAGAATTGTTTGCTAGGGCTAACAGAAAAGGAGGGTGACTTTTCATTATGGAAGGGACATAAGCCGCTATAGTTGCTGCCCTTTTTTTTCAAAGGAACATAACGTTCAATGACTGAAACGATATCAGTTTTGGCGAGTAATTCATCGATGAAAGATTGTGGTATCGGCATGGCGAAAAGCTTACCAAAGATTTTTATAAAACTACAAAGTTTTTTGTAAGACTAGCTAAGTTGTTCTCGGATTTGTTTGCTGATCATAGCCATGTCAGCACGACCTTGGATTTTTGCTTTTAAGATAGCCATTACTTTGCCCATATCTTGCATGCTGCTAGCACTCGTTTCAGTGATAGCTTCTTTAATTAGTTGCTGTACTTCGGTTTCAGATAGGGGCTCAGGTAAAAAGCCTTGGATTAGCTCGATTTCAAACTGTTCTTTTTCAGCAAGTTCTGGACGATTAGCTTCAAGGTATTGTTTTGCGGCATCACGACGCTGTTTGACAAGTTTGGTGAGTAAGTTGGTTACTGCTGCATCATCAAGCTCGGTACGGGTATCAATCTCTACTTGTTTAATGCTAGCTGTAATCAAGCGCAAAGCTTCTAAGCGAGCCTTTTCTTTAGCTCGCATAGCTGCTTTGACTTGTTCTTGGATAGCCTGCTTCAGTGACATAGCCTAGTAGCCTTTATGCACGAGCGCGCTTAGCGCCACGGCTTTTGCGCTTTGCACCGAAACGACCTGCCATAGCAAAGCTTTCTTTAGAGATGCGTTTAAGCCAGCGCTTTTTTGCTGCTGCTGCTTTGCGCTTGCGCTTCCAGGTTGGTTTTTCATAAAACTCGCGACGACGCATTTCGGTGAGAAGACCTGCTTTCTCGCAAGTACGTTTGAAACGACGTAGAGCTGTTTCAAAAGCTTCGTGTTCTTTGACATGTATGCCTGGCATTTAAATCACTACTCCAACTGGTTGATATGTTTACAAAAAGGGCACCATTCTACTGAGGAATACACCAATATGCAAAAGGAAATTCTTAAAAAATCACAACCTCCTCAGGGCTCTAGAGGTGGTTGCGACTTAATGGGTGCGATAGTATAAAAAACTACCGAGAAGATAGTGCATTGATAGCGATTTCAGTTTGTTTTAAGAACTTAACAAATAAAGCTCTTTCTTCCTCGCTAAATTCATGAAAAATAGCTGCTTGAATGCGATCAATAGCTGCAGTGAGTTGCTCAACCATGGGGCTGGCTTCTTCGGTTAAAGAGATGTTTTTCACGCGGTGATCATAATCATCAACAGTGCGTTTAACCAAATTGCGCTCCTCAAGTTTATCGATAACACGGGTTAGCAATCCTTGATCAATGGTCAATGAATGCGCAATATCAAGCTGAGTGAGGCGAGGGCTGTGATCAGATGAGATTTTAAAAAATACTCGCCATTCTGGACGACTAAGACCAATTTTTTTGGCTTCTTTGTCCATCAAAAAGCGCCACTTGTTAATAATCTCACCCATACAAACTGCTAGGTGATCACTTGGTATTTTCATAAGTCCCTCATTTTTCTGATAAAAGTTAGTGCCATTGTAAAATGAAACAGCGTATTATTACTACTCTTTTATATAACTCAGGTGTTTTGCGCTTTTTTGATTCGACGTTGCAGAATGGGTGGCGCGAATTGAGCTGTAGCCCGGATTGAAAATGCGAAGCATTTGATAATCCGGGGTTAAGTCACACTCAGCCCCAGATTAAGCGTTAGCGAAAATCCAGGCTGGGAAACGGTTCGTGACAGGACTCGTTGGTTGTCAGCATTTCATAAAGAGCAAAACATTTGTTACCCAACAGAATAAATTAATCATGCAAATACTCGGAATAGAAACCTCTTGTGACGAAACCGGCTTGGCTATTTATTGCTCTGATAAGGGGTTGTTATCACATGTCGTTTACTCTCAAACTGAAATACACTGTAGATTTGGTGGAGTAGTGCCTGAACTAGCTTCCCGCGATCATGTGCGCAAAATTCTACCACTATTGGATCAAGTGTTGGTTCAAGCGGGATTACGATTAGACCAGCTCGATGGGGTTGCTTATACCTCTGGTCCTGGTTTAGTGAGTGCACTTATGGTCGGTGCTGCAGTGGGGCGTAGCTTGGCCTATGCCTTAGGCGTTCCTGCTTTGGGGGTGCACCACATGGAAGGACATTTACTAGCACCATTGCTTGATGCTGACAATAAACCTGATTTTCCTTTCGTGGCATTGTTGGTGTCAGGTGGACATACCCTATTAGTTGAGGTGCAAGGCTTAGGGCTGTATAGGGTGTTAGGTGAATCAATTGATGATGCGGCGGGTGAGGCTTTTGATAAAACTGCCAAACTACTTGGTTTGCCTTATCCTGGTGGTCCTGAGTTGGCAAAGCTTGCTGAGCAAGGTCAGTCGGATAGATTTACTTTTCCAAGGCCCATGCTAAATCGGCCTGGTTTAGATTTTAGTTTTAGCGGACTTAAAACAAGTGTGCTTAGAACAGTGAGCCAACAGCAACAGCTAGATTTGCAAACTAAGGCGGATATCGCCAAGTCATTTGAACAAGCTGTTGTAGAAACCTTGGTCACCAAATGTCAGCGTGCGTTACAACAAACAGGCTTAAAGCGTTTAGTAATTGGAGGTGGGGTGAGTGCTAATCGTTCTTTGCGCACGGCATTAGCAGCGATGGCAACGCAGCAAAGCTCGCGGGTTTATTATCCTAAGCTAGAGTTTTGCACAGACAATGGCGCCATGATTGCTTATGTTGGTTGCCTGCGTTTATTGCAAGGTGAGCAAGACGGTTTATTCATTAATGCACGCCCACGTTGGCCATTGGATGAGTTGCACCCACCTAAATAACTCTAATTTCACTATTCGCTACCAGGACTGCCTTCCGGTTTGTTTGAGACTAGTTTGCTCTCTGTGCCGCGACGTAGGCGATCGATGTTACCGCGGTGACGCCAAATAACAATCAAGGCAATTAAAACCAAGCCAACAAAATAAGGTGGATAAATCGCTAAGGCAATAAAAGGAGCTACTACACAAGCAGCAAGTGAAGCAAGTGAAGCGTAACGGAATAAAGCGGCTAAGACGATCCAAATAACTAAAGCCACGCCGCCAATAGCTGGTGCCAACGCAAAATAGCAACCTAGCGAAGTTGCTACGCCTTTCCCACCTTGAAAGCGAAAGTAGAGTGGATACATATGACCGAGTACAGCAGCCAGTGCTACCACACTTAACATAAAGCCATGCGTGCCAAATAACATACCAATAAATACGGCAATGAAACCTTTTAATGCATCACCTATTAAAGTGGCAATGGCATAGGGTTTGCCAGCGACACGCAGTACGTTAGAGGCTCCTGGATTGCCTGAACCTTGTTCGCGAGGATCTTGCTTCTTGGCTAATTTGCAAATGATAATGGCGCAGTTTATTGAGCCGAGTAGATAGGCGATAACAATTGCAACGGCGTCTAAAAACATATTCGAGTCCCTTTAGTTATGGGTTTTACATTTTGAATAAAGTGCTTGCATCCAACGGGGCCTGTCACGAATCGTTTCCCAGCGTGCTTGCAGGCTGCGCCGCTGGGAGCCCTCGATTCGCGCCACCCGTTCTGCAGCATCAAAATAGGTTAAGTGCGAAATCTCTGAATTAATCGTTGGTGCTTAACATATAAGAAGCCTTGCTGCTTGTCAAAATGAATAGCTTTGTTACTATGCTTGCAAATTAATCAAAAGGAAGGCGCGTGAAAAACAACAGTAATTTAATTTGGCTTGATTTAGAGATGACCGGTCTTGACGTTGAAAAAAATCGTATCATTGAAATAGCAACTTTAGTAACTGATAAGGAGCTTAATGTTTTAGCGGAAGGCCCAGTGTTTGCTATTCATCAGCCTGATGATCACTTAGCGTTAATGGATAAATGGTGTACCAACCAACACGGTGCATCAGGTTTGACTGAGCGAGTACGGCAAAGCCAGGTCAATGAACGAGAGGCTGAAGTAGCGACTCTAGATTTTTTAAAGCAATACGTGGCTGCAGGCAAATCCCCGTTATGTGGTAATAGTGTGTGTATAGACCGACGTTTTATGGCACGTTATATGCCAGAATTGAATTCTTTTTTTCATTATCGTTTGCTTGACGTGTCAACGTTTAAAGAGCTGGGGTTGCGTTGGGCACCGGATGTGGTAAAAGCCGTAAAAAAAGAGTCTAAACACTTGGCGCTAGATGATATTAAAGACTCTATTGCTGAGTTACAGCACTATCGTCAACATTTAGATAAATTTATGGTAGTTAGCCATAGTTAAAAACTATTGGCGAAGTGTGATTGATTCGGTAGAATGGCCCCCGAATCATGGACGGTATTCGCAATCTGGGGGGACTTGCTAATGGCACCATCTGCTGGGTCGTTATTGAATTTATCTGTATCACAAAAAATTTCTCAAGCTGAGCTAAATACGCTTTATCTTGCTTCACGAGATAACCTAACTTATCGACCAGTCATTGAAGGTGAAGGTTATTTCCGTTTGGCTGCATTACTACGAGATCATGGTTATGCGCCTGACTTATCAGAACTTAGTTTGCGTAATTGGGATTTACGTAATACAGATTTTACTGGGATTAACTTGGACCAAACGGACTTGCGTGGCGCAAACTGTAGCGGTGCAGTTTTTACTGGTGTGATGTGTTTAGATATTGTTGCTGGTCCAAATACGCGTTTATTTAAGGCCAAAATTACCGAACAACAATTGCTGCGTTTAAAAGCAAAACCCATTCGAGCAAGGAACAGCGAGCTTAATATTGTTTCTGAGCGAGTTGGTTAGCAAATATTCAGTTATACACTTTCTGGTACCACTTCCTGCTGGGTTGACACATTTTTCATGAGCACTTTTTTGCTTCTGAGGGGTTGTGGTAGCTTTAGTGGTAGGTTTAACTAAATAGCAGGGCGGGATAGATATGGCTCAACTTAAACTGATTTGTGAGTTGCTTTTGCGTAAGTAAAGCGCAGTGTAGCGAGCCATGGAGCAAAAGTAACACACAAATCAGCAAGACAAGGTGTGAAAAAGGATTTATGCAACAACGCCTTAGCGGTAAGGGGTGTTAAAAGCGATACAAGTATTACGCCTGCCATGTCCTATTTGGTTGGTCTTAAAAACTGGACAGCGTTGCTCTTCGGCAAACTGTAATAAGATACGTCGTAGTGCTTGTTGCTCTTTTAGGTTGCCAGTTTTTAGTAAAAATTCTCCTAAAACAATAGCCTTAGCCGTTTTGAATTTGCCTAGTCTTGCCAGGTAATGTAGCGTTCTTCGAACAGCATGTGGTGGCTCGTTAACATCCTCGAGTAAAATAATCTTATTGCGCGTATTAATTTCCCATAGATCGCCGATGCTAATACTAAGCAAGGTTAAGTTACCACCAGTCCAGTGTCCTTTAATTTCGGGTTGTTGTTTTGCCGCTTCATTTAGTGGAGTAAGCGTTGGCAGCTTAGTTTGCCCAGTAAATAAATAATTGATAACTTGTTTTTGGTAGCGTTTCATTAAATGTGAGTGGATCAATTGCAAAGCGCCTGGGCCGTGTATGACTGGCCAGTTATAGTGTTGGGCAAAATAAACCAGTAATGCAGTAATATCGCTAAAGCCAATAAGAGGTTTAGGTGAGAGTTTGGCTATGCGTTTTTTGTGTCGATGAATAAATGGCAAGGTATCGGCTGAACCTTCACCGCCACGTAACGCCCATAGGGCTTTAATCTCATCATTAAATAAGTATTCTAAAAAAATTTCCGCTCGTTCTTTAGCAGGTAACTGGCGATAAGTTTCGGGTCCATAGACAGCGTTGAGTTGATGTTGGCTTTTTAAAAACTGTGCAGTTTGGTGTGGTTCTTGTTTGTTAGTTGAAGGCGAGCCTGTGCAAAATAACGCGAGAGTATCATTGCTAGCTAACATGTTGATTCCTTATTAACCTGCTGGGTGAGAGCCCACTGTACGTGTTCACGAACCAGATTGGAAGGGTGGTCAAGTTTGGCTTGTAATGCCTTAACAACACTTTCGTCGTAAGGTGCATTGCCCAAACCAACGGCTAAATTGCGTAACCAACGTTCATAACCGATACGGCGAATTGCGCTGCCTTCGGTGCGTTGATAAAACTCAGCTTCACTCCAATGAAATAAATCGAGTAGCTCAGCGCTATCTAGGTTATTGCGAGGGGCAAAGTCAAGGTTATTGCTGCTTGTGACAAACTTATTCCAAGGGCAGACTAATTGGCAGTCATCACATCCATAAACACGATTACCTATTAGTGAGCGTAGTTCAACAGGGATGCTAGTTTTAAGCTCAATGGTGAGGTAAGAAATACAACGCCTGGCATCGATTTGTTTAGGACCAACAATAGCCCGCGTGGGACAAATGGTTATGCAAGCTTGGCAAGAGCCACAGTGATTGCTAACAGGGTCATCGATAGGTAGCGGTAAATTTGTAAAAAGTTCCCCTAAAAAAAACCAAGAGCTGCCATTTTTGCGTAATAGATTAGAGTGCTTGCCTATCCAGCCTAAACCGGCTTTTTCAGCCAGGGCTTTTTCAAGTACGGGGGCGCTGTCGACAAAGGCACGATAATTAAGTTGGTCGGTTGTGGCTAGGATTTTTTGCGCTAGGTGTTTGAGTTTCTTTTTGATAACGGTGTGATAGTCACGACCTAAAGCATAACGAGAGATGTAAGCCCGGAAGGGATTTTTTAACGAATTTATAAATTGAGTTTGTGCGGGAAGGTAATCCATTGCGACACAGATAACTCGTTGTGTTCCTGGGTGTAGTTCATTAGGTCTAGAGCGCTTGTTGCCATGTGCTGCCATATAGCCCATTTCGCCGTGATAACCTTTGCTTAACCAACGCTGTAAATGGACTTCATGTTCTTCTAAGTTAACATCGGCAATGCCCACCTGGCTAAAACCGAGCTCAACAGCCCATGACTTAATATCCTTGGCAAGTTGTTGATAATTAATGTTGCTTTCTGACATGACGCTGTTTAACTATTGCAAAACAGCCGTTATGATAACACAAAGCAATGATTTGAAGAGACAGCTAGATGACTAAACTCTATACGCAGCAAGAGATACGTGAACTTGAGCAGCTTGCTATTGCCCATGGTATCAGTGGTGATGAAATGATGAAGCGAGCAGGCAGCGCTGCATTTAATCTATTGCAAGAGTGCTTCCATGAAGCTAAATCTATTTTAGTACTTTGTGGTGGTGGCAATAATGGCGGCGATGGTTATGTGTTGGCCCGCCTAGCCCATAAAGCTGGATTAACGGTGCATGTTCGTCATATTGGTAAGTTAAGTCAGCTAAAGGGTGAAGCATTAAAAGCTTATAAAGCATGTAAAAAAGCAGGCGTTGATATCGCTGCTTGGAGTTTGGAAGAAGAGCTTGTTATTGATGTAATCGTTGATGCCTTATTGGGGATTGGCCTTAAAGGTGAGTTGAAGGCTGAGATGGCAGAGATTATTAGCATTGTTAATGAAATTGATATTCCGGTTTTTTCTATCGATATCCCTTCAGGTTTAATGGCTGATACAGGTGTTAGTGCTGGCGTGGCAATTCTTGCCGCCTATACCATGACTTTTATTGGTATTAGCGCGGTATGTTAACGGCTTTAGGCCCTGATTGCTGTGGAGCATTGTTCTGTCATGATTTGGATTTGTCGAAAGATTTATTTGAGCAAGTTAGTAACGATGCGGTTTCTATCGATATAGAAACTTTTCAAAATGGAGTGGGTCCTAGGCCACGTTGCACACATAAAGGTGATTGTGGTCACGTATTAGTTGTCGGGGGTGGACCAGGTATGAGTGGTGCGCCGTTATTAAGTGCTTTAGGTGCTGCGCGTGTAGGGGCGGGCTTAATCACGGTGGCAACACACCCTGATCATGCTGCTTTTCTTAACCAAGGTCATCCAGAGCTGATGTGCCAGGCGGTTAATACCGAAAGAGAGCTTAATATATTATTAGCGAAGGCAACTACCGTTGTAATAGGGCCAGGCTTGGGAAAGAGTGCTTGGGCTAAACGCTTACTTAAAGTTGTTTTAGCAAGCAAGTTGCCGATGGTTGTTGATGCTGATGCGCTTAACTTAATAAGTACGCAGCGTGTTAGAAAGCGTAATAATTGGGTGTTAACGCCTCATCCTGGCGAAGCGGGTCGACTATTAAAATCAGATACAGCGGCAGTCCAGTGCGATCGATTTGCTGCTATAGCGGCATTGTTGAAAAAATTTGGCGGCACGATGGTGTTAAAAGGCGCAGGTACTTTAGTGATGGGCGATGGCGGTGCATTAATTTGCGATGCTTGGAATCCAGGTATGGCTTCAGGTGGGATGGGTGATTTGCTTAGTGGCGTGATTGCAGGTTTAGCTGCGCAAGGAGTTGAGTTGCCTATTGCTGCTGCTTTGGGGGTTTGTTTGCATGCAGGCGCTGGAGACTTAGCAGCTAAAGCTTTGGGTGAAAGGGGTTTATTGGCGACAGATTTATTGCCCTACTTAATGCAATTGGTTAATACACTGTAATGAAACTTCTTTTAGTTGATGAACTGGCCACGGAAAATTTAGCTAAACAATTAGCAGGGCTTACCCCTGAGCAATTAGTTATTTATTTGTACGGTGATCTTGGTGCAGGAAAAACTAGCTTGGTGCGTTATTTTATGCGTGCTCAAGGTTATCAAGGATTGGTAAAAAGCCCAACGTATACTCTAGTTGAACCTTACGATCTACCCACATTACGAGTATTGCACTATGATTTGTATCGATTAGCTTCACCACAAGAATTAGAGTTTATTGGTATTCGTGATTACTTAGAGCAGCCGGCAGTTCATTTTATTGAATGGCCTGAACGAGGTGAGGGTTATTTGCCTACAGCAGACATCAATTGTATGTTAACGGTATTAGCAACGGGGGAACGAGAAGTCCTTTTGCAGGCGAAAACTGAGCTGGGTGATAAGCTTGTTGCGTCAGTAGGCAGAGGACAATAGGCAGAGGACAGAAATTTGATAATGTGAGCCTCTGCTTGCTTATCGACTTAGAAAAGCGCGCTTGCTGCGCCAGTTTTTATCGGGTAACCAGGCCAGGACGGCCTGGTTAGCAAACTCAAACAGGAAGTTTGTTTTTTGCGATCCGATAAAAACCAGCAGCAAGTGAATAAAGCTTTTCCAGGAGATAAGTCAGCAGAGGCGAAAGCTGGGGATTTAATAAAAGGAAGTTGTTTTTATAAATCCACCCTAACCCTCCTTATTCTAAGGAGGGGACGTGCTACGGAAGCTTGATGCTTGCTATAAAGCTTTTAAAAATAGCCCCCTTTTTTAAAGGGGGTGGCTCGCGCAGCGAGTGGGGGATTTAAAGATGTTTGGTTTAAAAAGGAGTTTGATCGTTTTTAAAAGGAAGTTGTTTTTATAAATCCACCCTAACCCTCCTTATTCTAAGGAGGGGACGTGCTAGGAGGGTTCTTACGCAAGAGCGTACTATGAGCTGGGTGCTGCCTTTATATAATGTAGAAAATATAGATAGAGCGTTATTTTGTCTGTAAAAACCAACTTCAGTACTTAGAAAAACCTTTAAAATTCTAAATGGCACTCTATTGTACCTGTCTCATCGCATAATATCTTAAATTAATTATGCTAATCAATCTAAAAAATTATTTATACCTCAAATTTTTCTCCTCTCAAAATAAATTATTAACTTTTAGGTAATAGCAATTATATCTCGTTAATAAGAACAAGAATGATCTATCCTAAAACCCTATGAAGCCTTATTATTCACTTCAACTTAAGTATCTAGGTGATCCGCTCCACTGGTCATCAATTTCCACTAAAACAGCTGATACGAGCCTTAGGCACGATTCAGTATTAGGGAAAATTCCAACTGTATGCGTCCTTCTTTTTACCTCTCTGTTTACGCGCTCAGCTATGTTACTGGTTCTTAATCTTTTTTGATGCGGCCTGTCAAAGTTGATAGAGCGTTATTTTGTCTGTAAAAACCAACTTCAGTACTTAGAAAAACCTTTAAAATTCTAAATGGCACTCTATTGTACCTGTCTCATCGCATAATATCTTAACCCAACTTTGCCCTTTCTAAAATTAAACCTATCCAAATCAATGACTTACATTTTAAAAAAACGTTTAGGGTCACTACAACTTAACAAATTGTTTTTTCAGTATGCCCAGGTTGTGAATTCATGCCTAACGATTTATAGATCACAACTTGCTCTGGAGTTGCCTTTGAGGTTCTTCTAACAGAAAGTAGTTTATTATTTTCAAGCCGCATCGTAGTCATGATACGAACCTGAGTGCTAAAAATCTGCCGTATAGTTTGCCAGCTACTATCAATGCTCTGCAATTTAAGTTGATGGCGAATAGTGTGTAGTAAGTGATAAGCAAGAATACTAATAAACAGATGGGCATCAACTCGCTCTGGCTTTTGATGGTAGATAGGACGCAGGCCTAACTCTGATTTTAATGATCTGAATGCCGATTCAACATCAGTTAGAGTTGTATAGATTCTCCAAATTGTTTTTTCATCTAAATCCATTCTGTTACTACGCAAACAATATGCGCCCAGATTCTCAGAGTTAACTTTACTCCAACTGATTTTCGTAACCTTATCAGCCTCTGAATCAAGCGTGATAGTGTATCGACCTGAAACACGTTTATGGCGCTCCTTTATTCGACCTAAACGCAAGGTTACTTTCTCAATTGCTTTCATTCCAGTTTTTTTAGTGAGTCCATTAGCTAACTTAATTAATTCCTCTTCGAAACGAGTCTCAGCCTTACTAATCATATTTAAGCTTTTTTCTTCCTTAGCCTGAGAATGGCAGTACAGTAAGACTTCATTTGCTTCAGTATCTTTAATTAATTGCGCTGTAACCGTATTATTTACTGATTCTTTTACTAGCACTTTATCAATGTTTTCATCGACAACAGGCAATGCTCTACGGCTCACTACAATATAATGGAAACCTTTTTCAGTAAGCCATGAAATATTTTCTTCAGTTGCAAAACCAGCATCTAAGATAATTGTTGCCTCTGGCTGTGCATGAAGCTCAGTTAGCATTTCGGATAATGTTTTAGGCTCGCTAACATTCCCTTTGAAAAATTCACTGCGTTGCGGGAACCCTGAGCCATCCAGCACGAGCCCTAGAGAAACAAGCGGACAATCAGACCGCTTCTCCTTTGATCGACCATGCTGTGCGTGATCATTCTGTAATGCTCTGCCCTCAAAGTAGGTATTGGTTATATCGTAGAGAGTGATCACCTGATTTAAACTAAAGAGATTTTTCTCACGTTCGAATAATTGATCTTCAATCATTTGCTTATGTTTGAGTAACTCATCAGCAGTCTTATAGAATTTCTTGAGTGATAGTTCTGAGAAATCAGTACCCAGTAATTCATCTAACGCACTTTGATTGCTTAAATAATAGTGCGTACTTAAATCACTTCCTGGGGCAACTAGCCGCCCAATGATGGTAGCAAGCATCAGGTGACATTGTTTTTGATTAAAGCCCAAAGCCCTGAACAATTCCTCAAGTTGTAATTGCCTGGCAGCATGTAAGCCCAACGCCTCAGCTCCAACGTGTCGTATGTCCGCGCTCTCAATGGAGTTAACATCCACTGTTTTAAAGTCAGGTTCTACCGCGCTTACTGAATTAACAGCGATACTTGTCTCATTGTCATCAGCAAACCTAGAGCGAATGCGTTTTACATACATTTGCGCCTGTTTTTCGAGATGTGCTGGTATTGAAATTAACGTGCCTTGACCCGTTAAAATTTCCTCAATACGGTCAGCAAGCAATTTCCAACTGTCCTTCTTTACTGAAAAATTCGCAGCAAGATTTAAAATCAGTCTTTGACGTACTTTGCCGTCAGCAGTGCGATGAGTATCAACAAGTCGGTAGGTTGCGTAAGACTTACCTGTCCGAGGACTCTTTTGTGTAGAGGTTCGAATATACATAACTCAATACTCTCATCACTTCACCAGCCCATGCAACCCCTTATTGCCATTATGTGTCACTACATTCGAGAATTCACGTTTCTAGGCAAGTAAAATCAATGGGTTGAGTTAAAAATAGTGATGAAATTTTTGATTTTCAGGGTGAAATGGCCAAACTTGGGTTAAATTAATTATGCTAATCAATCTAAAAAATTATTTATACCTCAAATTTTTCTCCTCTCAAAATAAATTATTAACTTTTAGGTAATAGCAATTATATCTCGTTAATAAGAACAAGAATGATCTATCCTAAAACCCTATGAAGCCTTATTATTCACTTCAACTTAAGTATCTAGGTGATCCGCTCCACTGGTCATCAATTTCCACAAAAACAGCTGATACGAGCCTTAGGCACGATTCAGTATTAGGGAAAATTCCAACTGTATGCGTCCTTCTTTTTACCTCTCTGTTTACGCGCTCAGCTATGTTACTGGTTCTTAATCTTTTTTGATGCGGCCTGTCAAAGTTCATCACTACTAAGCCCTCCGGTATATTCACTTCCAACCAAGAAGAAAGCTCTGGTGCTGTTTGCTGATATTTATCTACCGCCATAGCCAATAATCTTTCCGACTCATGAATGTTTGAGGCATTAAATATAGCTGTAATCTCCTCAGCTACTGGTTCCTTCATTGAGCGCTTTGGTATGTGAGCCTGAGCATTTTGCTGCAAATGAAATTGGCAGCGTTGCCAAGGAACACTGGGGAACACAGCTCTTCTAGCGGCTTTTAGGCCAGTATGAGCGTCGCTAGTAATCAACTCAATACCATGTATACCTCGCTCAACCAACTGCTGAAGAAAATCACGCCAATGTACCTCAGCCTCTGATAACGCAACAGAAACACCTAGCACTGTTCTCTTGCCGGTTGATTCATCAAAGCCATAGGCTATCAATACCGCACAGTCTTGTACTGTGCCGCTAGTGCGCACCTTCTCATAACGTGCATCTAGCCAAAGATATTTTATCTTTCCTAACGGCTTATTTCGCCATTTCTTTAAATCTTCATCCAACAATTTAGCGCAACGGCTTACCTCTGTGCTTGAAATATCTGTTCCACAGAGTTGCTTTAGCACCTTTTCAACTTTGCGCGTGGAAACCCCATGCACATACATTTCAGCGACAGCCAGCTTAAGTGCTCTATCAGAGCGTACACCTCGCTCTAAGACTGATGGATAGAAGGCTTCATTGGAGTCTCTAACCTGCGGTATCTGTAGCTCAAGCTGACCTTGACCTGTGTTAATTAACCTTGGTTTAAAGCCGTTCGCATATCCGTTTCTATCGCCAGTTCGCTCATAAGGACTGGCATTTAAATGGCGCTCCCTTTCCATTAACATAGCCTCATTCATCAACCTGGAGACAAGCTTAGGTAAAGCTTCAAACCCCTCCATCGCTAAAACATGTATGGCTTCTTCGATTAAGTTCTCATTTTTATAGCAGCTCATTGTCATTCCTCTTTTTTGGTTAAGTTTACCTTAAAAGGAATTTCTAATCTGACTGAGTCGCCTGCTTATTTTCAGCAAGTCAATGGAATTTACAGAAAGGATGGCGCACTAGCTCAAAGTTCATCACTACTAAGCCCTCCGGTATATTCACTTCCAACCAAGAAGAAAGCTCTGGTGCTGTTTGCTGATATTTATCTACCGCCATAGCCAATAGTCTTTCCGACTCATGAATGTTTGAGGCATTAAATATAGCTGTAATCTCCTCAGCTACTGGTTCCTTCATTGAGCGCTTTGGTATGTGAGCCTGAGCATTTTGCTGCAAATGAAATTGGCAGCGTTGCCAAGGAACACTGGGGAACACAGCTCTTCTAGCGGCTTTTAGGCCAGTATGAGCGCCGCTAGTAATCAACTCAATACCATGTATACCTCGCTCAACCAACTGCTGAAGAAAATCACGCCAATGTACCTCAGCCTCTGATAACGCAACAGAAACACCTAGCACTGTTCTCTTGCCGGTTGATTCATCAAAGCCATAGGCTATCAATACCGCACAGTCTTGTACTGTGCCGCTAGTGCGCACCTTCTCATAACGTGCATCTAGCCAAAGATATTTTATCTTTCCTAACGGCTTATTTCGCCATTTCTTTAAATCTTCATCCAACAATTTAGCGCAACGGCTTACCTCTGTGCTTGAAATATCTGTTCCACAGAGTTGCTTTAGCACCTTTTCAACTTTGCGCGTGGAAACCCCATGCACATACATTTCAGCGACAGCCAGCTTAAGTGCTCTATCAGAGCGTACACCTCGCTCTAAGACTGATGGATAGAAGGCTTCATTGGAGTCTCTAACCTGCGGTATCTGTAGCTCAAGCTGACCTTGACCTGTGTTAATTAACCTTGGTTTAAAGCCGTTCGCATATCCGTTTCTATCGCCAGTTCGCTCATAAGGACTGGCATTTAAATGGCGCTCCCTTTCTATTAACATAGCCTCATTCATCAACCTGGAGACAAGCTTAGGTAAAGCTTCAAACCCCTCCATCGCTAAAACATGTATGGCTTCTTCGATTAAGTTCTCATTTTTATAGCAGCTCATTGTCATTCCTCTTTTTTGGTTAAGTTTACCTTAAAAGGAATTTCTAATCTGACTGAGTCGCCTGCTTATTTTCAGCAAGTCAATGGAATTTACAGAAAGGATGGCGCACTAGCAAAATATAGCATAATATACACTTTAACTTGATTACGGATGGTGTTTGGATGTTAGCTAGAATTCTCTCTGATGAAAATAATGAATTAACTATTGAGCTCAAGCTTCCACTAAAAGGATCCATGCTTGAATGTGAGGATGCAATTCTTGACGGCCTTAATGAGGTTGGAACATTAGCCACTGAAAAAGCTTTAAGTAAGTTTGATGCAGATGGCTCTCCTATCCATGCTGGAAAAATAAAGCTAACAGCACGAAGTAGAGATGAAGCAAATTACCAAACGCCTTATGGAGTTGCTCGAGTTAAGCGTTATGTTTATCAAACCTCTAAAGGCGGGAAGATCTTTTGTCCTTTAGAAGATAAGGCTAGAATTATCCAAGGATCAACACCGCGATTTGCAAAAATAATCTCACATAAATACTCAAACTTACCTGCTCCTAGTGTTATTGATGATCTCAAGGTCAATCATAACCGTAAAATCTCACATTCATACTTGCAACGGGCAACTGATTTTGTTGGCGGTATTGCACAAGCCAAAGAGGCTGAGTGGGAATATGAAGAGCCAAAGCTTGATGCAGGCATTGAGATGCTAAGTATTAGCTTAGATGGTGCATATGTTCTCACCGTTGATGATGGTTATAGAGAGAGCATGGTTGGAACTATTTCCATGTATGATAAGCATGGTGCACGCCTGCACACAACCTACGTTGCAGCATCACCAGAATATGGAAAAGATGAATTCTTTAATAGGCTTGAAAAGGAAATAAAGCTGAAAAAGAAATATTACCCTGATGCTAAAACAATTGGCGTTGCTGATGGAGCAAAAAATAATTGGCCATTTCTAAAAAAACATACTGATACGCAAATTTTAGATTTTTGGCATGCAACTGAATATCTCGGCGAAGCATCAAAGGCAGTATTTACCAAAAAATCTGAAAGAGATGAGCGTGATGTTTGGCTCGAAGAGAGATGTCATGACTTAAAGCACAAGAAAGGTGCGGCAGGTAGAATACTTGCTGAGCTTAAAGAGCATCTAAATAAAAAACTGAATAAATCGCTTAGAGAAAAGCTAGAAGGAACAATTACGTATTTTGAAAATAATATTAAAGAAAAGCGAATGTCGTATCATAATTTGATTAAGCAGAATGCACCAATTGGCTCTGGCGTCACTGAAGCAGCATGTAAAACAATTGTTAAACAAAGATTAGGCGGATCAGGAATGCGCTGGAAAGACAAGGGAATGAAAATCGTTTTATGCTTGAGAACACTAGTAAAGACTAAAGGCAGATGGGATCAGTTTTGGGAGAAGGTCAATGATTTTGGCGTGCCAGCAGCAATATAGCCTACATTATATAGAGGCAGCACCCTATGAGCTTGATGTTTGTATGAAGCTTAATAACAAAACAGCCCCTTTAATCTGGTGGGGATTGACGAGGTAATTAAATGAAAAAATGGTTTATAGGTCTATTGTTCTTTGCCGTCTTAATAACGACTGGCTATGCTGCAACACTAACTCATATTGAAGTAAAAAACCTAGCACACTTTAAACGTATTAACTTGATATTAACGGGTAAGTTTAACTATCACTATGAGGAGCTTGCTAAACCAAATCGCTTGGTTATTGATTTCTCCCATGCCAATTTAGGCAAAGAGGCGGTAAGATTTAATTATCATGATTCCTTGATTCGCTCTATTTACCCTCAAAAAGTAAAAAAACACTTAAGAGTAACGATTAATTTAGATAAACACCTTTATCCGATTATTTATCCGGTCAAGCCTCATCAACTTTATATCGACTTGTACGACTCACGTTTAAAACGTGCAAAAAAAGTTGTCTCAACTCAAGCGCCGGTTATTACTATTGCTGACTTAACTAAAACAGCAGTCTATCGTCGTGCGGTGGTGGTAATTGATCCCGGTCATTGTGGAAAGGATCCTGGGGCAACTGGGCCAAACGGTATCCATGAGAAAAACGTAGTATTAGCTATTGCAAAAGATTTACGTGCTTACCTGCGACCGTTTGCCACCGTAAAAGTTGATATGACTCGTACGGGTGATTATTTTGTTACTTTGCGTGGTCGATTGGAAATTGCCAGGCGTGATAAAGCCAACTTATTTATGGCAATCCACGCTGATGCATTTACCAATGATACAGCACGTGGTGCTTCGGTATTTGCTTTGTCATTACATGGCGCAACTAGTGAAGCAGCACGTTGGCTAGCAAACAGCGAAAACCATGCATTATTAGGGGGGGCTGGGTTTGATACGCATTCTCGAGCAGTACAGTCTGTACTGTTAAATCTTGCTCAATCAGCAACGATTCAAGACAGTTTAATCTATGGAGCTGATGTAGTGCATCAACTAGAAAAAGTCACTGATATGCACAGTTATCATGTGGATCAAGCGCCTTTCGTGGTATTAAAGTCACCTGATATTCCGTCTCTATTGGTTGAGACGGGTTTTATTTCTAACCCTTTTGAAGAACATCGCCTCAATACTCCTAGCTATCAACATAAACTAGCTCATGCGTTGATGTTGGGAATCATGGATTACCTTTATCAATATCCACCACATGACACCTTGGTCGCTTTGCAGCAACAAGGACGTTTGCATATAACTGTTAAGCGTGGTGAGGCATTGGGTGAAATTGCCAAGCATTATTGGATTAGCGTTGCGCGTTTGCGAGCAGTTAATCACTTGTCTTCTTCGGCGCTTAAAGCAGGGCAACAGTTAAAAATTCCACCTGCGCGGACGTAACGATGAAACAATTCGATGTCATTATTATTGGAGCTGGTGCTGCGGGTTTGATGTGTGCTATTGAGACAGGTAAGCGTGGTAGGCAAGTGTTAGTGGTTGATCATGCTAATAAGGCTGGTAAGAAAATTTTAATGTCAGGTGGTGGTCGTTGTAATTTTACCAACAGACGAGTGAGCCACGAGAATTTTATTTCACATAATCGACACTTTTGCCGTTCAGCTTTAAGCCGTTACACACCAGAAGATTTTATTAGTTTGGTTGAAAAGCACAAAATTGCTTATCAGGAAAAAACGCTTGGCCAGTTATTTTGTTCTAATAAGTCCAAAGACATAGTGACGATGCTACTTAGTGAGTGCAAACAAGTTGGTGTGAGTATTTTGTTGGATTGCAGTATTGAGGAAGTAAGTCAGCAAAGTGATCAACATTTTACTTTGATAGGTAGTGCTGGCAAGCTGGTTTGCCAGTCACTAGTGGTTGCAACCGGTGGATTATCAATTCCTACTATGGGTGCAAGCCCTTTTGGTTATCGTTTGGCTGAACAATTTGGAATTAAGGTTTGGCCAACACGTGCGGCTTTAGTGCCCTTTACTTTGCATGTGCAAGATAAAGAAAGGCTGGCCTCTTTAGCGGGTGTGTCGGTTGAATGTGTGGTGAGTTGTGCGCGGCGGGATTTTCGTGAGGCGATGCTATTAACGCACCGTGGTTTAAGTGGGCCGGCTATGTTGCAAATCTCATCTTATTGGCAAGCAGGTGATACCTTATTAGTTGATTTGTTACCAGATCATGATTTGCTAACGGAGTTACAGCAGCTAAAACAACAACAGCCTAATAAGCATTTAAAAACCGTGTTAAATCAGTATTTACCAAAGCGCCTGGTGTCAGTTTGGTTGGATGAGGCTTTAGGTAGTCAAACTCTTCAGCAGTGTTCGCATCAGCAGTTGCGAGCCGTAACAGAATCTTTTAAACATTGGCAGATTAAGCCAAATGGTACTGAGGGTTATCGCACTGCTGAGGTTACTTTGGGTGGCGTAGATTGCGGTGCGCTGTCATCTAAAACTTTTGAAGTCAGATCAGTTCCCGGACTCTACTTTATTGGTGAAGTGCTCGATGTTACCGGTTGGTTAGGCGGTTATAACTTTCAGTGGGCTTGGGCCTCCGGTGCAGCAGCTGGAAGGGTGGTTTAGTTACACTTTATTTTTTGAATCTCTTTCAGGATGTGTGGGTAAGTAAGCAATGAGTGTAGGTATTTAGCAGTAAGTTTTGACTTTTACTATTCAATGCTGCAGAACGGGTGGTGCGAATCGAGCTGTAGCCCGGATTGAAAATGCGAAGCATTTGATAATCCGGGATTAAGTCACACTCAGCCCCGAATTATCGCTAACGCTCAAGCCGGGCTACGCGTTTACGCAACAGCAGTACAAAAGTCAGTTTAGATTTTGATTACTGACTACTAAAACCTGGTGGTGGGCTTGCTGGTTTGGGTCGCTTGGCATCAGGTTTAGCAAGGAGTTGTTGCGTTCTTACCGTTCTTTTTAAGCCTGGAGTTCCTGGAGGTGGGGTAGGCCCCGTTGACGACCTTGAGAATAGCGAGGCTGAACTCCGTCCTGAAAGCACAGAGCTTCTTGTTAAAGGCGGTGAACCAGGAGGAGGTGAAGGGCGGCGGTGTGTTGGCATAATGCTATCTTATTATTATTGTTATTAATGCCAACAGCTTAGCTTGTGGCTATAAATTAAACAATTATTAAAAAAGCATGCTTGTTTTGGTTCGAAATCTCCAAAGCAAATTAACCACTAAATCACTTGCTAATGTTCATGATGTTAGTTGTTTTAACATTTAGAATGCTAGAGTGGAAAAATACGAAATATCAACAGGTTAATCAGCATATTAAGAGAGCTCCTCGGGTCTTTCTTGCCCTCGCAACTTTGTCTTACTATGGTTTAGGCAAGTCGATAAATTACTTGTTATCGATAGATAAGGTTGGCGATAACTATAATCTAGTGCTTAAAACAGGGCTCTCACCTGATGAGTAATCCTCTCCATCGCCAAAGCTAGCTCCAATAATTTCAGTATTACTAAAGAGTGAGCATGGGTTCTTAGCAGGAGTGGCTGCGGTCGCTAGTTTCCCAGATTGACTTAAGAGGTCATCAAGCTCAACAAGGTCTCCATGCGTAGCGATCAGTAACTCAGAGTCATCATTAGAGGCTCCGTATAGTAGGCTATATATTGTTAATAGGGGCGCAACAAGTTTTATTTCATTCGGATATTTTTCTTTAATTAGCTCTATAAAGTTCCTTTGCTCCTCTTCAGTCAGGTTAAATACCTTTAGCCGATCAGTAATTTCTGTGCTTTCATCAAGTTTTATTAAGTATCTCTCATAGGCCTGCTGAATACCCTGTATTTCTTGTGAATCCATTCTATCTATTTTGTTTTTTATGGACTCCTTTATAAAGTCACGCAAATGACTTCTAATAAGTTCATCAGTTAAGATATTATTAACTAATGGATGAGTGGTAAAAGTGCTAATTAGTCGACTAAGAACGCCTGAGCCGCAGCTAGGCTTGTCACCAGCTAAATCATCGTATTCTTCTGTAGTGAGTTTGCCACGTTTAAGCTTAGTTCTAGATTTATCCCAGTTATGTGCCCTGCCAATAGAAGCTAGTGAATGTATGTAATGATCAATATCGTTTTCTGGTATAGCCTCTGCATGAGAGCCAGAGCTAGGGTTGGTATATTTTGCTGCTATATAGAGTAAAGCTATGATGTTTTTATAGTGACTGAAACTGGCGTAACTGTATCCAGAGGAGTGTGGGATAACAAAAGCAGCATCTTTGGCTATCCAGGGGTTTGGAATTGATAAAAAGCGGAGTGCTGTATGCGTACTGTGTTGGTAATAAGCTTTTAGAGCTTTTTTATAGTCGTTAGGTTTTAGGTTTAGTTTCTGAAATTCCTCCCAGGAAACAGGTAGGGAGATGGTTTGAGTGGAGCCTTTCTTATTTATTGAGATTGTGGCAGGGTTTTTTTCATACCCGCTTTTTAGGTCTTGTACTAAGCATTCAAAAGCCGCATCTATACCGCCGAGGCTATTAATTTTTTCCTGAAAGTGTGTTGCAAACTCTTGCAGCATTCTACGTTCTGGTTGTGATATTGCTTTCATTGATGATTCTTCATTTTTTATAATATGGTTTAGGTCAATATCAGTTTGTTTTACCTTGTCTTGATAAAAATTATTTTTTGCGGCCACGCTGCGTACATTGGGTATTTGAAGCAAGCGTTCTATTACCTTGATGTTACTTTGTCCGATTGCTAGTCTTAGTAACTCATTTTCTTGACTGGTGCCATCAATAGCTAGGTCTTGGTGACAGAGATCTGTTACGCTTGGCATGCTTAAAAGCAAGTTAATTTTTTCAAGGCTTCCTGCAAGTTCACTACGGCGAATAAAATACCTCAGTATATAAAAGTAATGCTGAGCTTCTGTCTCATCAACATCATATGTTGCAGTTGCGCCGTTAGCTTCAAGGCTAGCTTTGGCCGCTTGTAGTTCAGCTAGCTTTCGATTAACGTATGAGCGTGTGAACTTATCGTCATATTCCTCGCTATGCTGCTCTATGTATGAGAATAAAGTATTATATTTTAATAAGAAATCTATGTTATTTTCTGAGGTTTTGTTATAAGCAGATCGTAAAAAAGTAGGTATCCAGGTAGATAAGTTGGGGTTAAACGTTTTCGTAATTTCTGTGTTATTTAAGTAGCTTTCTAGAATTTGAAAAGCCCCCCTAACGTTCCGCTCTATGGCTTTCCTGGCTAAACTATAATTGTTTGCAATAAGATAATGTTTTATTTCCTCGTTAGTAAAAAAACTACTTAGATATTGAAATAACTCTAGATTATCTTGCTCCATAGTAAAACCAATGAGGTGCATATTAGCACTTAGAAAGGCTTTCATTTCAGTTTTACCAAGGAGTGCGCCCATGTGTTGTACGATTCCCAGCTGATGCCTAGCAATAGCTGCTTCAAGCAATGAAATGGCAGTAGATGTAAAGGCCTTTCTTTTCTTTTCTAATGACCCTAAGTGACATGTTAGCTCTTGGAAAATTTCTGTAGCACCAGCTGCAATTGCATAACGTAATAATTGATAGTTATCTTTT
>CBDALO010000095.1:0-7493 GCA_965196985.1 Gammaproteobacteria bacterium
TTAACTGCTCAAATATCGTACTTTGTTCAAGTGGAAGTGTAAGAAATTTAAAGACTTTCAGTTTAGCAGCATCAATGTGCAAATCAAAATCTGTGGTTATATTACTGAGAACTACCCAAAATTGTTATCTCCCTACCTGAACTGAATTCGATAATTCTTTTTGTTCTTCTTGAGAAACACTATTTTCTTTAAAAAATTGCTCTACTAAGTGATACGTTAGAAGTTTTCTAATACCCTTCGCAATAAAGTGTCGTGTCACCTTGCCCTTACCATCTCCTAATTTAGCTAGCATAATTGCGTAATCGTCATAAGCTTTTTCCTTACCTATCTCATACAAATATGAGGCCACATAAAAACATACAGCCAGTAGATTTTGTATCCCTTTAAAATTTTTTATCTGCATATTTTCCCAGCCTAGTCCTTCCTTGAGAAATTTAAAAACATATTCAATTTTCGCACGAGATAGATAGGCTATGTATACCTCATACGCCTCATCAAAAGTCGTTACTTTTTTATTAGTTAATAGCAGCATGTCATTCTTAAAAATTCTCCTACCATCTCTGCCTGTAATTTGGATTTTAATTGCATTGATGTTCTCAAACTCTCCAAAATAAATAGTTATTTTTCCGTCTTGTACGCAATTCTTTCCAACTGTTAACTTTTGGAATTGCTTTTCGCCTTGAGCATCAAAATCAGCGTTAATCAGCTTAAGCTTTTTACCATCATCACCTCTACCTTCTATTGTTCTTGTTATTTTTGAGCGAATAATAAAGTCTTGATCTAGGTTTGTATCAATTAGTGAGAGATAGTCATTATCATCAAACTCTCTATCTAGAATATGGGTAATGGTTGCATCTTCATTCTTTGATTTTAGGCAGATTCCTATTTTTTCTATTTCACGAATAGACAGCAGCTTTTTATTAAAGTAATCACCAGATTCATAAAGACTCTTGGCCTCTTTATCTCCCTCAAATGGCTTTCCAGCCTCTATTTTCTTAATATGCTCAGCTTTTAAAAACTTAGGGTCTTTATTGCTGTAGCTTACATGCGATAGTAGATGCACAGCCTTATCACCAGGTACTAATGCAACTGCGTTATGCGTGCTGTAACCATTGATAATATCCCCGTCCAGACTCCTTACTTTACCTAGATTTTCAGTTTGCTTGCTATGTGGCTTTCTAATATCAGAAGGATCATGAAGAACATCAATTTTACTGGCGTGTGAAAGTTTTTCACAGCTCTGTTCTAGCAATACATCATTTGTTTTTATTGGATCTAAATCGGTGCTTTTATTTTCACCGGTAAGTGTACGAATCATCTTTTTATACTCATTGTTATCTTTTGATGAACTGAACAACTTACAACTACCTTCAGTTAATAGCTTTCCTACAATCGTCGATAGATTTTTTTAAAACAACTTTCCCAGTTAATTTTGAAAAAAGAGGGGCAGCGTAATCGGCGAAGTTTAACATTTATACTCATCTCGTTAGTCTTGTTAAAAAGACAAAGCATAGTCATTTTTACACAATATTTCAGCATTATTTTGCTGATTTAAATTTTGGGTAGTTTTCAGTATATTACCAGAACGAATTAATCCATCAGGCGCTCTTATCCCATCATTAAAATAAATTCTAGGGAATTTACAGGCTGGGTTGGTCATTTTGGAGGAGTGGCTAATTACAGTGCCACACTTGCTATCTCTGATAATTTTTTCCGCCAAATCAATAACAGGCTTCATTGAAAATTCTTCTAGGTCAATAACCTCTTTAAATAGCTGGAAATAGCTTAAACAATCTTTACTATGAGCCTTGATTTTTTCAACAATTTCTAAAGTTTCTTGCTGTTCTAAACCAAGCTCGCTTAAAGCTTCATACGCAATTGGATGGTCGATATCGCAGGCAGCTTTAAGTGTGATTTTTGGTTTTATTTCAATAGCAAGAAGTGATATCAAATAATAGTCTCTGTAATTTAAAGCGAATCGAATATTTTTTTTACCGTTGAGTAAAAACAGAAGGGTATTCTTATAGACATTCTTTTTGGAATAACCACCAAAAAGAATGTCGTAAAATTCGGAAACGTACTGTTGTTTTTTTGACTTCTTACCTTTAGCAAGTTCCTTAATCTTTTTTTCCAGTTTTTTGATAAAATTTAGAATCTCGCTTTTATCATCTGTTAGACGACAATTAGCTCTGCGAAGTACGCCAACTAGCTTTGCAAGAAGTAGGTAATATACGCGCCATAATAACTCACTGAGGATGATCAGGTTATGGCTGGAAAGCACATTACTAAACAACAAGCGGAGCTATACATGAAATATCGAAATAAAGGCCTAACTCAAGAGGCCTGTGCAGCTAAAGTTGGCATGAGTTCTCGCAGTGGCCACACCATCGAGGTTGGTAAACACCACACCCAGCAGCCAAAGAGGCCGCGTGATTATAAGACCCGTGTCAGCCCTATTGACGCTGTTTGGGAGGGTGCTGCCTCTATATAATGTAGGCTATATTGCTGCTGGCACGCCAAAATCATTGACCTTCTCCCAAAACTGATCCCATCTGCCTTTAGTCTTTACTAGTGTTCTCAAGCATAAAACGATTTTCATTCCCTTGTCTTTCCAGCGCATTCCTGATCCGCCTAATCTTTGTTTAACAATTGTTTTACATGCTGCTTCAGTGACGCCAGAGCCAATTGGTGCATTCTGCTTAATCAAATTATGATACGACATTCGCTTTTCTTTAATATTATTTTCAAAATACGTAATTGTTCCTTCTAGCTTTTCTCTAAGCGATTTATTCAGTTTTTTATTTAGATGCTCTTTAAGCTCAGCAAGTATTCTACCTGCCGCACCTTTCTTGTGCTTTAAGTCATGACATCTCTCTTCGAGCCAAACATCACGCTCATCTCTTTCAGATTTTTTGGTAAATATTGCCTTTGATGCTTCACCGAGATATTCAGTTGCATGCCAAAAATCTAAAATTTGCGTATCAGTATGTTTTTTTAGAAATGGCCAATTATTTTTTGCTCCATCAGCAACGCCAATTGTTTTAGCATCAGGGTAATATTTCTTTTTCAGCTTTATTTCCTTTTCAAGCCTATTAAAGAATTCATCTTTTCCATATTCTGGTGATGCTGCAACGTAGGTTGTGTGCAGGCGTGCACCATGCTTATCATACATGGAAATAGTTCCAACCATGCTCTCTCTATAACCATCATCAACGGTGAGAACATATGCACCATCTAAGCTAATACTTAGCATCTCAATGCCTGCATCAAGCTTTGGCTCTTCATATTCCCACTCAGCCTCTTTGGCTTGTGCAATACCGCCAACAAAATCAGTTGCCCGTTGCAAGTATGAATGTGAGATTTTACGGTTATGATTGACCTTGAGATCATCAATAACACTAGGAGCAGGTAAGTTTGAGTATTTATGTGAGATTATTTTTGCAAATCGCGGTGTTGATCCTTGGATAATTCTAGCCTTATCTTCTAAAGGACAAAAGATCTTCCCGCCTTTAGAGGTTTGATAAACATAACGCTTAACTCGAGCAACTCCATAAGGCGTTTGGTAATTTGCTTCATCTCTACTTCGTGCTGTTAGCTTTATTTTTCCAACATGGATAGGAGAGCCATCTGCATCAAACTTACTTAAAGCTTTTTCAGTGGCTAATGTTCCAACCTCATTAAGGCCGTCAAGAATTGCATCCTCACATTCAAGCATGGATCCTTTTAGTGGAAGCTTGAGCTCAATAGTTAATTCATTATTTTCATCAGAGAGAATTCTAGCTAACATCCAAACACCATCCGTAATCAAGTTAAAGTGTATATTATGCTATATTTTCTACATTATATAAAGGCAGCACCCGTTTGGGAGGATGATTTAGAGCCGATGCTGAGAAACAACCCAGATCTACAACCTCAAACACTTTTTATCTATTTGCAACGCCAGTATCAGGATAGCTCTGGAAACCCGCTCTATAATGAATCAATTCTGCGAACACTACAAAGGCGGGTGTCCCTTTGGAAAGCTCAGCATGGCAAAAGTAAGGAAGTGAAGTTTCCGCAGGTTCATGAGCCAGGTAGGCAGTCACTGTCTGATTTTACTCATATGGATCGTTCTGAGATTCTTATAAAAGGCAAGCCCTTTAAGCACATGTTGTACCACTTTAGATTAGTCTACAGCAAATGGAGTTACATCAAGTCAGGCCGGCTTCGCCGGCAACTTTCTAAGCCTCTAAGAGTTTAGTCTTTACAAAGCCACGAGTATTATTAAGTCTCAAACTAGTCAAACCTGCCCATGGAATAATAACGAATAAAAATAACACACCTGCTATAGAAATTGCTTCAGGTAGCTGAGCAATAACTCACCTACTATACGCGCTTCTCATTTTACTCTATGAATAATGAAACGCTTTAGTATCAAACAAATCTTGGTAACCAATCAGAACTGGTGGAACTTTCACACCAAGTACAAAGATAAAATCAGAGAAGCTATTGTCATTGGCATTGTTAAGCTGCTTAGCTGCAAACATCCTATGCGTGGCCATAAAGAGTATCATTGCAGTAATCCAAACTGTTCACACGTCAAATACATCCGCCATACCTGCAAAGCTAAAAGCTGTTCATCGTGTGGTAAAAAAGCCACAGAAGTATGGATACAACAACAGATGGCAATCTTACCCAACACTACATGGCAACACATCACATTCACCATGCCCTCTACTCTTTGGGACTGCTTTTGGACAAACAGAGAGCTTCTTAATTTACTCCCACCATTAGCAGCAAAGGTGTTACTCAAGCTTGCTAAAAACAAGAGGGTTAAACCCGGTGTATTTATCGCGCTTCACACCTTTGGCAGAGATCTAAAGCGCAATGTGCATCTTCATGCGTCAATCACTCTGGGTGGTATCAACAAAGAGTTAACACAATGGAAAAGCCTCTACTTCCATCAACCTACACTAATGTCCATGTGGCGTTATGAGGTCATTAACCTTTTTAGAAACCACCACCAGGACAAAGGGCTTATTCTGCCAAATCAGTTAGCCTCTACACTGAACCACACTTTCAACTTTAATCAACTGCTTGATCAGCTTTACCAAAAACGATGGGTAGTACATTGCGCAAAGCCCTCAAAGAATCACAAACAAAACGTTAAATACTTAGGTCGATACACCAAACGTCCTCCTATTGCTGAGTCAAAAATTAAAAACTTTGATGGGAGCAGCCTCAGTTTTAATTATCTTGATCACGTCTCTAAAACCTACAAGCAATTTAAATTAACCGCGGAAGAGTTTATTGCTCGATTTATTCAACACATTCCTGATGTTGGCTTTCGTATGGTGCGTTATTATGGGTTTCTTGCTAACCGGGTGCGAGGTGAGATGCTACCCAAAGTCAGACTCCTATTAGGTGAAACTGATCCAAACACACCCCAGGTCAATTACCGCACCTTAATGCAAAATAATTTTAACATTGACCCCTATGAATGTGTTCTATGCGGTAGCCAAATGTTTTTAGCTAACTGCTGGTATAGACAACCTAACCGTTACAAATTGCTATCAAAGCATCGTGAACTCGCCTTACTGAAAAAAATCTAATAACTTCCTAGGGGGGTAGTCCGTCCAAAACAACAAATAACAGCTAGTTTTGGCTATTGTTTGTCATAACTAACCCTGCCCCACCACTAAATCGATTTTATAAAAAATACCTGTGCTAAAATTACTCATTTTAATTGGTGGTATTTTTACCAATTGACACATTGAAATTCCTTAATATCAAGGTCATTCAATCAGGTGAAAGTTTTCAGGCTTTATCGGAAGGTTTGCAAGAGGCGTTGTTGGCCATTGGTGGGTCGACCCATGAGCATCGAACAGATAGCTTAGCTGCGGCATTTAAAAATCTATCCTCGGATGCTATTGCTGATTTGACGCAGCGTTATGAGGATCTGTGTGCTCATTATAATATGACGCCAACTAGAAATAATAAGGGGCGCAGCCATGAGAATGGCTCAGTTGAGTCAGCACATGGGCACTTTAAAAACCGCGTAGCTCAAGAATTGATCCTTCGTGGCAGCAATAACTTTAATTCAGTTGCGGAATATGAGGAATGGCTTCAGGGAATTATGCTCAATAGTAATAAGCGTAATAGCAAAAACCTACAGATGGAGAAAGACGCTTTGCAACCGTTGCCAGAAAATAAAGCAATGGATTATGATTTGGCGTCAACTAAAGTTTCTGGTCTATCAATTATTATCATTAAAGGTATCACTTACAGCGTACCTAGCCAATTAGTTGGGCATACCATTACGCTTCATATCTATCAACACCTCATTAAGGGATACCTAGGCAGTAATCTTGTGCTCGAACTAGAAAGAAAGTATCGGAATAAAGTAAATACGCGCTACTCAATTAATTATCGGCATATTATTCATGCCTTAATTAAAAAGCCTAATGCCTTTCGTTTTTGCCAGTACCGTGATGAGATTCTTCCAACGGAAACCTATCGGGCTATCTGGGAGCATTTAGATGCTACTGAAGATCATAAGGTATCGCCTAAGCTGATGCTACGGTTATTAAAACTAGCCGCTGACTATCACTGTGAATATCAGCTAGGTGTCTATGTTTCTAGGCTAATTGAGTTAAACATGCCCTTTGATATTAATGCTATTGAGAAAAAGTTTAATTCAGGCCATCAAAAATTACCGAACATTCATTGCCAACAACATTTGTTAACTGATTATGATGAATGTATCCCTACTAACAACAACCAACTTGGAGAAAAAACTTATGGAACAGTATGAAGCGGTATTACCATTACAATTGAAAGATCTCAAGCTTTCAACATTTAAAATGAACTGGGAAGACTTGGGGCTAACCGCAAAAGAAGAGGGCTGGACATACAGTCAATATCTTTCTAGGCTATGCGATATGGAAATACAAAAACGACAAACGACAAGATTAGCCAGAAGAATTAGTGAATCGGGTTTGCCTAAAGGTAAAACACTGAGCTCCTTTAAATTTGATGCTAATGAGTCGATTAACCCCGCACAAATTAACGCCTTGGCTGAAAGTGATACCTGGATCAAGGATGGGAACAACCTAATCATCTTTGGGCCAAGTGGTGTTGGCAAAACGCACCTAGCAGCAGCTATTGCTTACCGGCAAATTGAGCGAGGTAGTCGAGTTAAGTGTCAGCAGACCTCCCATCTAGTCCAAACCTTGCAGCAAGCTAAACAGCAATATCGATTAAAAGAGTTGCTCGCTAAACTCGATAAAATACCGCTACTCATTTTAGATGACATTGGTTACGTTAAAAAAGATGAGCATGAAACAAGTGTTCTTTTTGAGCTCATATGTCAGCGCTATGAAACTGGCAGCCTTATTATCACAGCTAATCAACCTTTTAGTAAATGGGATAGTATCTTTCCTGAGAATAGTATGGCTGTAGCTGCTATTGATAGACTAGTACATCATGCTACAGTAATTAATATTACTGGAAAA
>CBDALO010000096.1:0-29130 GCA_965196985.1 Gammaproteobacteria bacterium
CTTTTGACTTAAAATTCATACTCAATTTCAACTAACAATAAGCAAAAATTCATGAAATTATGATTTTGAATTGAAGAGTTACACGTCATATTTCTCAAGGAGGTATCCTTTGAATGAAATTTCATACTAATTTCAGCCAAAAACAAGCGCAAAATTTAAAAATTTTGATTTGGAATTGAAGTGTTATGTAACATATATCTCAAGGAGGTATCTTCTGAATGAAATTTCATACTAATTTCAGCCAAAAATCAGCACAAATTGAGAAAATTTGATTTGGAATAGAAGTGTTATGTGTCATTTCACAAGAGGGTCTTTTTTCATTGAAATTTCATTCTAATTTCAGCGAAAAATAAGCACAAAATTGAGAAAATTTGATTTGGAATTGAAGTGTTATGTTTCATATCTCTCAAGGAGGTATCTTTTGAATGAAATTTCATACTCAATTTCAGCAAAAATTATCAAAAATTCATGAAATCGTGATTTTGAATTGAAGAGTTACAAGTCTTATTTCGCAAGGAGGTATCATTTGAGTGAAACTTCATACTCAATTTCAACCAACAATAAGCAAAAATTCATGAAATTATGATTTTGAATAGAAGTGTTATGTAACATACTTCTCAAGGAGATATCTTCTGAATGAAGTTTCATACTAATTTCAGCCAAAAATCAGCACAAACTCATGAAATTATGATTTTGAATTGAAAAGTTACAAGTCATATGTCTCAAGGAGGTATCCTTTGAATGAAATTTCATACTAATTTCAGCCAAAAACAAGCGCAAAATTTAAAAATTTTGATTTGGAATTGAAGTGTTATGTAACATACTTCTCAAGGAGGTATCCTCTGAATGAAATTTCATACTAATTTCAGCCAAAAATCAGCACAAATTGAGAAAATTTGATTTGGAATAGAAGTGTTATGTGTCATTTCACAAGAGGGTCTTTTTTCATTGAAATTTCATTCTAATTTCAGCGAAAAATAAGCACAAAATTGAGAAAATTTGATTTGGAATTGAAGTGTTATGTGTCATATCTCTCAAGGAGGTATCTTTTGAATGAAATTTCATACTCAATTTCAGCAAAAATTATCAAAAATTCATGAAATCGTGATTTTCAATTGAAGAGTTACAAGTCTTATTTCGCAAGGAGGTATCATTTGAGTGAAACTTCATACTAATTTCAGCCAAAAATAAGCACAAACTCATGAAATTATGATTTTGAATTGAAAAGTTACAAGTCATATGTCTCAAGGAGGTATCCTTTGAATGAAATTTCATACTAATTTCAGCCAAAAATAAGCACAAAATTGAGAAAATTTGATTTGGAATTGAAGTGTTATGTGTCACATTTCTCAAGGAGGTATCTTTTGAATGAAGTTTCATACTTAATTTCAACTAATAATAAGCAAAAATTCATGAAATTATGATTTTGAATTGAAGAGTTACACGTCATATTTCTCAAGGAGGTATCATTTGAATGAAATTTCATACTAATTTCAGCCAAAAATAAGCACTCATGAAATTAAAATTGAAAAGTTACAAAATTTCAAGGAGGTATCATTTGAATGAAATTTCATACTAATTCAGCCAAAAACAAGCGCAAAATTTAAAAATTTTGATTTGGAATTGAAGTGTTATGTAACATACTTCTCAAGGAGGTATCTTCTGAATGAAATTTCATACTAATTTCAGCCAAAAATCAGCACAAATTGAGAAAATTTGATTTGGAATAGAAGTGTTATGTGTCATTTCACAAGAGGGTCTTTTTTCATTGAAATTTCATTCTAATTTCAGCGAAAAATAAGCACAAAATTGAGAAAATTTGATTTGGAATTGAAGTGTTATGTTTCATATCTCTCAAGGAGGTATCTTTTGAATGAAATTTCATACTCAATTTCAGCAAAAATTATCAAAAATTCATGAAATCGTGATTTTCAATTGAAGAGTTACAAGTCTTATTTCGCAAGGAGGTATCATTTGAGTGAAACTTCATACTAATTTCAGCCAAAAATAAGCACAAACTCATGAAATTATGATTTTGAATTGAAAAGTTACAAGTCATATGTCTCAAGGAGGTATCCTTTGAATGAAATTTCATACTAATTTCAGCCAAAAACAAGCGCAAAATTTAAAAATTTTGATTTGGAATTGAAGTGTTATGTAACATACTTCTCAAGGAGGTATCTTCTGAATGAAATTTCATACTAATTTCAGCCAAAAATCAGCACAAATTGAGAAAGTTTGATTTGGAATAGAAGTGTTATGTGTCATTTCACAAGAGGGTCTTTTTTCATTGAAATTTCATTCTAATTTCAGCGAAAAATAAGCACAAAATTGAGAAAATTTGATTTGGAATTGAAGTGTTATGTCTCATATCTCTCAAGGAGGTATCTTTTGAATGAAATTTCATACTCAATTTCAGCAAAAATTATCAAAAATTCATGAAATCGTGATTTTCAATTGAAGAGTTACAAGTCTTATTTCGCAAGGAGGTATCATTTGAGTGAAACTTCATACTCAATTTCAACCAACAATAAGCAAAAATTCATAAAATTATGATTTTGAATAGAAGTGTTATGTAACATACTTCTCAAGGAGGTATCTTCTGAATGAAATTTCATACTAATTTCAGCCAAAAATCAGCACAAATTGAGAAAATTTGATTTGGAATAGAAGTGTTATGTGTCATTTCACAAGAGCGTCTTTTTTCATTGAAATTTCATTCTAATTTCAGCGAAAAATAAGCACAAAATTGAGAAAATTTGATTTGGAATTGAAGTGTTATGTTTCATATCTCTCAAGGAGGTATCTTTTGAATGAAATTTCATACTCAATTTCAGCAAAAATTATCAAAAATTCATGAAATCGTGATTTTCAATTGAAGAGTTACAAGTCTTATTTCGCAAGGAGGTATCATTTGAATGAAATTTCATACTAATTTCAGCCAAAAATAAGCACAAACTCATGAAATTATGATTTTGAATTGAAAAGTTACAAGTCATATGTCTCAAGGAGGTATCCTTTGAATGAAATTTCATACTAATTTCAGCCAAAAACAAGCGCAAAATTTAAAAATTTTGATTTGGAATTGAAGTGTTATGTAACATACTTCTCAAGGAGGTATCTTCTGAATGAAATTTCATACTAATTTCAGCCAAAAATCAGCACAAATTGAGAAAATTTGATTTGGAATAGAAGTGTTATGTGTCATTTCACAAGAGGGTCTTTTTTCATTGAAATTTCATTCTAATTTCAGCGAAAAATAAGCACAAAATTGAGAAAATTTGATTTGGAATTGAAGTGTTATGTGTCATATTTCTCAAGGAGGTATCTTCTGAATGAAATTTCATACTAATTTCAGCCAAAAATCAGCACAAATTGAGAAAATTTGATTTGGAATAGATATGTTATGTGTCTTATTTCTTAAGAGGGTCTTTTTTTAATGAAATTTCATACTAATTTCAGCCAAAAAAAAGCACAAAATTGAGAAAATTTGATTTGGAATAGAAGTGTTATGTGTCATATTTCTCAAGGAGGTATCTTTTGACTTAAAATTCATACTCAATTTCAACTAACAATAAGCAAAAATTCATGAAATTATGATTTTGAATTGAAGAGTTACACGTCATATTTCTCAAGGAGGTATCATTTGAATGAAATTTCATACTAATTTCAGCCAAAAATAAGCACAAAATTGAGAAAATTTGATTTGGAATTGAAGTGTTATGTGTCACATTTCTCAAGGAGGTATCTTTTGAATGAAGTTTCATACTTAATTTCAACTAATAATAAGCAAAAATTCATGAAATTATGATTTTGAATTGAAGAGTTACACGTCATATTTCTCAAGGAGGTATCATTTGAATGAAATTTCATACTAATTTCAGCCAAAAATAAGCACAAACTCATGAAATTATGATTTTGAATTGAAGTGTTATGTAACATATATCTCAAGGAGGTATCTTCTGAATGAAATTTCATACTATTTCAGCCAAAAATCAGCACCAATTGAGAAAATTTGATTTGGAATAGAGTGTTATGTGTCATTTCACAAGAGGGTCTTTTTTCATTGAAATTTCATTCTAATTTCAGCGAAAAATAAGCACAAAATTGAGAAAATTTGATTTGGAATTGAAGTGTTATGTTTCATATCTCTCAAGGAGGTATCTTTTGAATGAAATTTCATACTCAATTTCAGCAAAAATTATCAAAAATTCATGAAATCGTGATTTTCAATTGAAGAGTTACAAGTCTTATTTCGCAAGGAGGTATCATTTGAGTGAAACTTCATACTCAATTTCAACCAACAATAAGCAAAAATTCATGAAATTATGATTTTGAATAGAAGTGTTATGTAACATATATCTCAAGGAGGTATCTTCTGAATGAAATTTCATACTAATTTCAGCCAAAAATCAGCACAAATTGAGAAAATTTGATTTGGAATAGATATGTTATGTGTCTTATTTCTTAAGAGGGTCTTTTTTTAATGAAATTTCATACTAATTTCAGCCAAAAGAAAGCACAAAATTGAGAAAATTTGATTTGGAATAGAAGTGTTATGTGTCATATTTCTCAAGGAGGTATCTTTTGACTTAAAATTCATACTCAATTTCAACTAACAATAAGCAAAAATTCATGAAATTATGATTTTGAATTGAAGAGTTACACGTCATATTTCTCAAGGAGGTATCATTTGAATGAAATTTCATACTAATTTCAGCCAAAAATAAGCACAAAATTGAGAAAATTTGATTTGGAATTGAAGTGTTATGTGTCACATTTCTCAAGGAGGTATCTTTTGAATGAAGTTTCATACTTAATTTCAACTAATAATAAGCAAAAATTCATGAAATTATGATTTTGAATTGAAGAGTTACACGTCATATTTCTCAAGGAGGTATCATTTGAATGAAATTTCATACTAATTTCAGCCAAAAAGGTAAGACTAAAAATTCATATTAATTTCACAAAAAAACAAAATTTAAAAATTTTGATTTGGAATTGAAGTGTCATGTGTCATATTTCTCAAGGAGGTATCGTTTGAATGATAACAATAAGAAAAAATTCATGAATTGAAGAGTTACACGTCATATATCTCAAGGAGGTATCACAATGAAATTTCATACTAATTTCAGCCAAAAATAAGCACAAACTCATGAAATTATGATTTTGAATTGAAAAGTTACAAGTCATATGTCTCCTTTGAATGAAATTTCATACTAATTTCAGCCAAAAACAAGCGCAAAATTTAAAAATTTTGATTTGGAATTGAAGTGTTATGTAACATACTTCTCAAGGAGGTATCTTCTGAATGAAATTTCATACTAATTTCAGCCAAAAATCAGCACAAATTGAGAAAATTTGATTTGGAATAGAAGTGTTATGTGTCATTTCACAAGAGGGTCTTTTTTCATTGAAATTTCATTCTAATTTCAGCGAAAAATAAGCACAAAATTGAGAAAATTTGATTTGGAATTGAAGTGTTATGTTTCATATCTCTCAAGGAGGTATCTTTTGAATGAAATTTCATACTCAATTTCAGCAAAAATTATCAAAAATTCATGAAATCGTGATTTTCAATTGAAGAGTTACAAGTCTTATTTCGCAAGGAGGTATCATTTGAGTGAAACTTCATACTCAGCCAAAAAATTTCAACCAACAAATCGCAAAGGTATCATTTGAGTGAAACTTCATACTCAATTTCAACCAACAATAAGCAAAAATTCATGAAATTATGATTTTGAATAGAAGTGTTATGTAACATACTTCTCAAGGAGGTATCTTCTGAATGAAGTTTCATACTAATTTCAGCCAAAAATCAGCACAAACTCATGAAATTATGATTTTGAATTGAAAAGTTACAAGTCATATGTCTCAAGGAGGTATCCTTTGAATGAAATTTCATACTAATTTCAGCCAAAAACAAGCGCAAAATTTAAAAATTTTGATTTGGAATTGAAGTGTTATGTAACATACTTCTCAAGGAGGTATCCTCTGAATGAAATTTCATACTAATTTCAGCCAAAAATCAGCACAAATTGAGAAAATTTGATTTGGAATAGAAGTGTTATGTGTCATTTCACAAGAGGGTCTTTTTTCATTGAAATTTCATTCTAATTTCAGCGAAAAATAAGCACAAAATTGAGAAAATTTGATTTGGAATTGAAGTGTTATGTGTCATATCTCTCAAGGAGGTATCTTTTGAATGAAATTTCATACTCAATTTCAGCAAAAATTATCAAAAATTCATGAAATCGTGATTTTCAATTGAAGAGTTACAAGTCTTATTTCGCAAGGAGGTATCATTTGAGTGAAACTTCATACTAATTTCAGCCAAAAATAAGCACAAACTCATGAAATTATGATTTTGAATTGAAAAGTTACAAGTCATATGTCTCAAGGAGGTATCCTTTGAATGAAATTTCATACTAATTTCAGCCAAAAAAAAGCACAAAATTGAGAAAATTTGATTTGGAATAGAAGTGTTATGTGTCATATTTCTCAAGGAGGTATCTTTTGACTTAAAATTCATACTCAATTTCAACTAACAATAAGCAAAAATTCATGAAATTATGATTTTGAATTGAAGAGTTACACGTCATATTTCTCAAGGAGGTATCATTTGAATGAAATTTCATACTAATTTCAGCCAAAAATAAGCACAAAATTGAGAAAATTTGATTTGGAATTGAAGTGTTATGTGTCACATTTCTCAAGGAGGTATCTTTTGAATGAAGTTTCATACTTAATTTCAACTAATAATAAGCAAAAATTCATGAAATTATGATTTTGAATTGAAGAGTTACACGTCATATTTCTCAAGGAGGTATCATTTGAATGAAATTTCATACTAATTTCAGCCAAAAATAAGCACAAACTCATGAAATTATGATTTTGAATTGAAAAGTTACAAGTCATATGTCTCAAGGAGGTATCCTTTGAATGAAATTTCATACTAATTTCAGCCAAAAACAAGCGCAAAATTTAAAAATTTTGATTTGGAATTGAAGTGTTATGTAACATACTTCTCAAGGAGGTATCTTCTGAATGAAATTTCATACTAATTTCAGCCAAAAATCAGCACAAATTGAGAAAATTTGATTTGGAATAGAAGTGTTATGTGTCATTTCACAAGAGGGTCTTTTTTCATTGAAATTTCATTCTAATTTCAGCGAAAAATAAGCACAAAATTGAGAAAATTTGATTTGGAATTGAAGTGTTATGTTTCATATCTCTCAAGGAGGTATCTTTTGAATGAAATTTCATACTCAATTTCAGCAAAAATTATCAAAAATTCATGAAATCGTGATTTTCAATTGAAGAGTTACAAGTCTTATTTCGCAAGGAGGTATCATTTGAGTGAAACTTCATACTAATTTCAGCCAAAAATAAGCACAAACTCATGAAATTATGATTTTGAATTGAAAAGTTACAAGTCATATGTCTCAAGGAGGTATCCTTTGAATGAAATTTCATACTAATTTCAGCCAAAAACAAGCGCAAAATTTAAAAATTTTGATTTGGAATTGAAGTGTTATGTAACATACTTCTCAAGGAGGTATCTTCTGAATGAAATTTCATACTAATTTCAGCCAAAAATCAGCACAAATTGAGAAAATTTGATTTGGAATAGAAGTGTTATGTGTCATTTCACAAGAGGGTCTTTTTTCATTGAAATTTCATTCTAATTTCAGCGAAAAATAAGCACAAAATTGAGAAAATTTGATTTGGAATTGAAGTGTTATGTGTCATATCTCTCAAGGAGGTATCTTTTGAATGAAATTTCATACTCAATTTCAGCAAAAATTATCAAAAATTCATGAAATCGTGATTTTCAATTGAAGAGTTACAAGTCTTATTTCGCAAGGAGGTATCATTTGAGTGAAACTTCATACTAATTTCAGCCAAAAATAAGCACAAACTCATGAAATTATGATTTTGAATTGAAAAGTTACAAGTCATATGTCTCAAGGAGGTATCCTTTGAATGAAATTTCATACTAATTTCAGCCAAAAAAAAGCACAAAATTGAGAAAATTTGATTTGGAATAGAAGTGTTATGTGTCATATTTCTCAAGGAGGTATCTTTTGACTTAAAATTCATACTCAATTTCAACTAACAATAAGCAAAAATTCATGAAATTATGATTTTGAATTGAAGAGTTACACGTCATATTTCTCAAGGAGGTATCATTTGAATGAAATTTCATACTAATTTCAGCCAAAAATAAGCACAAAATTGAGAAAATTTGATTTGGAATTGAAGTGTTATGTGTCACATTTCTCAAGGAGGTATCTTTTGAATGAAGTTTCATACTTAATTTCAACTAATAATAAGCAAAAATTCATGAAATTATGATTTTGAATTGAAGAGTTACACGTCATATTTCTCAAGGAGGTATCATTTGAATGAAATTTCATACTAATTTCAGCCAAAAATAAGCACAAACTCATGAAATTATGATTTTGAATTGAAAAGTTACAAGTCATATGTCTCAAGGAGGTATCCTTTGAATGAAATTTCATACTAATTTCAGCCAAAAACAAGCGCAAAATTTAAAAATTTTGATTTGGAATTGAAGTGTTATGTAACATACTTCTCAAGGAGGTATCTTCTGAATGAAATTTCATACTAATTTCAGCCAAAAATCAGCACAAATTGAGAAAATTTGATTTGGAATAGAAGTGTTATGTGTCATTTCACAAGAGGGTCTTTTTTCATTGAAATTTCATTCTAATTTCAGCGAAAAATAAGCACAAAATTGAGAAAATTTGATTTGGAATTGAAGTGTTATGTTTCATATCTCTCAAGGAGGTATCTTTTGAATGAAATTTCATACTCAATTTCAGCAAAAATTATCAAAAATTCATGAAATCGTGATTTTCAATTGAAGAGTTACAAGTCTTATTTCGCAAGGAGGTATCATTTGAGTGAAACTTCATACTAATTTCAGCCAAAAATAAGCACAAACTCATGAAATTATGATTTTGAATTGAAAAGTTACAAGTCATATGTCTCAAGGAGGTATCCTTTGAATGAAATTTCATACTAATTTCAGCCAAAAACAAGCACAAAATTGAGAAAATTTGATTTGGAATAGAAGTGTTATGTGTCATATTTCTCAAGGAGGTATCTTTTGACTTAAAATTCATACTAATTTCAACTAACAATAAGCAAAAATTCATGAAATTATGATTTTGAATTGAAGAGTTACACGTCATATTTCTCAAGGAGGTATCATTTGAATGAAATTTCATACTAATTTCAGCCAAAAATAAGCACAAAATTGAGAAAATTTGATTTGGAATTGAAGTGTTATGTGTCACATTTCTCAAGGAGGTATCTTTTGAATGAAGTTTCATACTTAATTTCAACTAATAATAAGCAAAAATTCATGAAATTATGATTTTGAATTGAAGAGTTACACGTCATATTTCTCAAGGAGGTATCATTTGAATGAAATTTCATACTAATTTCAGCCAAAAATAAGCACAAACTCATGAAATTATGATTTTGAATTGAAAAGTTACAAGTCATATGTCTCAAGGAGGTATCCTTTGAATGAAATTTCATACTAATTTCAGCCAAAAACAAGCGCAAAATTTAAAAATTTTGATTTGGAATTGAAGTGTTATGTAACATACTTCTCAAGGAGGTATCTTCTGAATGAAATTTCATACTAATTTCAGCCAAAAATCAGCACAAATTGAGAAAATTTGATTTGGAATAGAAGTGTTATGTGTCATTTCACAAGAGGGTCTTTTTTCATTGAAATTTCATTCTAATTTCAGCGAAAAATAAGCACAAAATTGAGAAAATTTGATTTGGAATTGAAGTGTTATGTTTCATATCTCTCAAGGAGGTATCTTTTGAATGAAATTTCATACTCAATTTCAGCAAAAATTATCAAAAATTCATGAAATCGTGATTTTCAATTGAAGAGTTACAAGTCTTATTTCGCAAGGAGGTATCATTTGAGTGAAACTTCATACTAATTTCAGCCAAAAATAAGCACAAACTCATGAAATTATGATTTTGAATTGAAAAGTTACAAGTCATATGTCTCAAGGAGGTATCCTTTGAATGAAATTTCATACTAATTTCAGCCAAAAACAAGCGCAAAATTTAAAAATTTTGATTTGGAATTGAAGTGTTATGTAACATACTTCTCAAGGAGGTATCTTCTGAATGAAATTTCATACTAATTTCAGCCAAAAATCAGCACAAATTGAGAAAATTTGATTTGGAATAGAAGTGTTATGTGTCATTTCACAAGAGGGTCTTTTTTCATTGAAATTTCATTCTAATTTCAGCGAAAAATAAGCACAAAATTGAGAAAATTTGATTTGGAATTGAAGTGTTATGTTTCATATCTCTCAAGGAGGTATCTTTTGAATGAAATTTCATACTCAATTTCAGCAAAAATTATCAAAAATTCATGAAATCGTGATTTTCAATTGAAGAGTTACAAGTCTTATTTCGCAAGGAGGTATCATTTGAGTGAAACTTCATACTCAATTTCAACCAACAATAAGCAAAAATTCATGAAATTATGATTTTGAATAGAAGTGTTATGTAACATACTTCTCAAGGAGGTATCTTCTGAATGAAATTTCATACTAATTTCAGCCAAAAATCAGCACAAATTGAGAAAATTTGATTTGGAATAGAAGTGTTATGTGTCATTTCACAAGAGGGTCTTTTTTCATTGAAATTTCATTCTAATTTCAGCGAAAAATAAGCACAAAATTGAGAAAATTTGATTTGGAATTGAAGTGTTATGTTTCATATCTCTCAAGGAGGTATCTTTTGAATGAAATTTCATACTCAATTTCAGCAAAAATTATCAAAAATTCATGAAATCGTGATTTTCAATTGAAGAGTTACAAGTCTTATTTCGCAAGGAGGTATCATTTGAATGAAATTTCATACTAATTTCAGCCAAAAATAAGCACAAACTCATGAAATTATGATTTTGAATTGAAAAGTTACAAGTCATATGTCTCAAGGAGGTATCCTTTGAATGAAATTTCATACTAATTTCAGCCAAAAACAAGCGCAAAATTTAAAAATTTTGATTTGGAATTGAAGTGTTATGTAACATACTTCTCAAGGAGGTATCTTCTGAATGAAATTTCATACTAATTTCAGCCAAAAATCAGCACAAATTGAGAAAATTTGATTTGGAATAGAAGTGTTATGTGTCATTTCACAAGAGGGTCTTTTTTCATTGAAATTTCATTCTAATTTCAGCGAAAAATAAGCACAAAATTGAGAAAATTTGATTTGGAATTGAAAGTGTCATATTTCTCAAGGAGGTATCTTCTGAATGAAATTTCATACTAATTTCAGCCAAAAATCAAATTGAGAAAATTTGATTTGGAGGTATCTTTATGAATGAAATTCTCAAGGAGGTATCTTTTGAATGAAATTTCATACTCAATTTCAGCAAAAATTATCAAAAATTCATGAAATCGTGATTTTCAATTGAAGAGTTACAAGTCTTATTTCGCAAGGAGGTATCATTTGAATGAAATTTCATACTAATTTCAGCCAAAAATAAGCACAAACTCATGAAATTATGATTTTGAATTGAAAAGTTACAAGTCATATGTCTCAAGGAGGTATCCTTTGAATGAAATTTCATACTAATTTCAGCCAAAAACAAGCGCAAAATTTAAAAATTTTGATTTGGAATTGAAGTGTTATGTAACATACTTCTCAAGGAGGTATCTTCTGAATGAAATTTCATACTAATTTCAGCCAAAAATCAGCACAAATTGAGAAAATTTTGATTTGGAATTAGAAGTGTTATGTGTCATATTTCTCAAGGAGGTATTTTTTGAATGAAATTTCATACTAATTTCAGCAAAAATAAGCACAAAATTGAGAAAATTTGATTTGGAATTGAAGTGTTATGTGTCATATTTCTCAAGGAGGTATCTTTTGAATGAAATTTCATACTCAATTTCAGCTAAAAATAAGCAAAAATTCATGAAATTATGATTTTGAATTGAAGAGTTACAAGTCATATTTCTCAAGGAGGTATCATTTGAATGAAATTTCATACTAATTTCAGCCAAAAATAAGCACAAATTGATGAAAATTATGATTTTGAATTGAAGTGTTATGTGTCATATTTCTCAAGGAGGTATCTTTTGAATGAAATTTCATACTAATTTCAACTAAAAATAAGCAAAAATTCATGAAAATGATTTTGATTTGGAATTGAAGTGTTATGTAACATATATCTCAAGGAGGTATCTTCTGAATGAAATTTCATACTAATTTCAGCCAAAAATCAGCACAAATTGAGAAAATTTGATTTGGAATAGAAGTGTTATGTGTCATTTCACAAGAGGGTCTTTTTTCATTGAAATTTCATTCTAATTTCAGCGAAAAATAAGCACAAAATTGAGAAAATTTGATTTGGAATTGAAGTGTTATGTGTCATATCTCTCAAGGAGGTATCTTTTGAATGAAATTTCATACTCAATTTCAGCAAAAATTATCAAAAATTCATGAAATCGTGATTTTCAATTGAAGAGTTACAAGTCTTATTTCGCAAGGAGGTATCATTTGAGTGAAACTTCATACTAATTTCAGCCAAAAATAAGCACAAACTCATGAAATTATGATTTTGAATTGAAAAGTTACAAGTCATATGTCTCAAGGAGGTATCCTTTGAATGAAATTTCATACTAATTTCAGCCAAAAAAAAGCACAAAATTGAGAAAATTTGATTTGGAATAGAAGTGTTATGTGTCATATTTCTCAAGGAGGTATCTTTTGACTTAAAATTCATACTCAATTTCAACTAACAATAAGCAAAAATTCATGAAATTATGATTTTGAATTGAAGAGTTACACGTCATATTTCTCAAGGAGGTATCATTTGAATGAAATTTCATACTAATTTCAGCCAAAAATAAGCACAAAATTGAGAAAATTTGATTTGGAATTGAAGTGTTATGTGTCACATTTCTCAAGGAGGTATCTTTTGAATGAAGTTTCATACTTAATTTCAACTAATAATAAGCAAAAATTCATGAAATTATGATTTTGAATTGAAGAGTTACACGTCATATTTCTCAAGGAGGTATCATTTGAATGAAATTTCATACTAATTTCAGCCAAAAATAAGCACAAACTCATGAAATTATGATTTTGAATTGAAAAGTTACAAGTCATATGTCTCAAGGAGGTATCCTTTGAATGAAATTTCATACTAATTTCAGCCAAAAACAAGCGCAAAATTTAAAAATTTTGATTTGGAATTGAAGTGTTATGTAACATACTTCTCAAGGAGGTATCTTCTGAATGAAATTTCATACTAATTTCAGCCAAAAATCAGCACAAATTGAGAAAATTTGATTTGGAATAGAAGTGTTATGTGTCATTTCACAAGAGGGTCTTTTTTCATTGAAATTTCATTCTAATTTCAGCGAAAAATAAGCACAAAATTGAGAAAATTTGATTTGGAATTGAAGTGTTATGTTTCATATCTCTCAAGGAGGTATCTTTTGAATGAAATTTCATACTCAATTTCAGCAAAAATTATCAAAAATTCATGAAATCGTGATTTTCAATTGAAGAGTTACAAGTCTTATTTCGCAAGGAGGTATCATTTGAGTGAAACTTCATACTAATTTCAGCCAAAAATAAGCACAAACTCATGAAATTATGATTTTGAATTGAAAAGTTACAAGTCATATGTCTCAAGGAGGTATCCTTTGAATGAAATTTCATACTAATTTCAGCCAAAAAAAAGCACAAAATTGAGAAAATTTGATTTGGAATAGAAGTGTTATGTGTCATATTTCTCAAGGAGGTATCTTTTGACTTAAAATTCATACTCAATTTCAACTAACAATAAGCAAAAATTCATGAAATTATGATTTTGAATTGAAGAGTTACACGTCATATTTCTCAAGGAGGTATCATTTGAATGAAATTTCATACTAATTTCAGCCAAAAATAAGCACAAAATTGAGAAAATTTGATTTGGAATTGAAGTGTTATGTGTCACATTTCTCAAGGAGGTATCTTTTGAATGAAGTTTCATACTTAATTTCAACTAATAATAAGCAAAAATTCATGAAATTATGATTTTGAATTGAAGAGTTACACGTCATATTTCTCAAGGAGGTATCATTTGAATGAAATTTCATACTAATTTCAGCCAAAAATAAGCACAAACTCATGAAATTATGATTTTGAATTGAAAAGTTACAAGTCATATGTCTCAAGGAGGTATCCTTTGAATGAAATTTCATACTAATTTCAGCCAAAAACAAGCGCAAAATTTAAAAATTTTGATTTGGAATTGAAGTGTTATGTAACATACTTCTCAAGGAGGTATCTTCTGAATGAAATTTCATACTAATTTCAGCCAAAAATCAGCACAAATTGAGAAAATTTGATTTGGAATAGAAGTGTTATGTGTCATTTCACAAGAGGGTCTTTTTTCATTGAAATTTCATTCTAATTTCAGCGAAAAATAAGCACAAAATTGAGAAAATTTGATTTGGAATTGAAGTGTTATGTTTCATATCTCTCAAGGAGGTATCTTTTGAATGAAATTTCATACTCAATTTCAGCAAAAATTATCAAAAATTCATGAAATCGTGATTTTCAATTGAAGAGTTACAAGTCTTATTTCGCAAGGAGGTATCATTTGAGTGAAACTTCATACTAATTTCAGCCAAAAATAAGCACAAACTCATGAAATTATGATTTTGAATTGAAAAGTTACAAGTCATATGTCTCAAGGAGGTATCCTTTGAATGAAATTTCATACTAATTTCAGCCAAAAACAAGCGCAAAATTTAAAAATTTTGATTTGGAATTGAAGTGTTATGTAACATACTTCTCAAGGAGGTATCTTCTGAATGAAATTTCATACTAATTTCAGCCAAAAATCAGCACAAATTGAGAAAATTTGATTTGGAATAGAAGTGTTATGTGTCATTTCACAAGAGGGTCTTTTTTCATTGAAATTTCATTCTAATTTCAGCGAAAAATAAGCACAAAATTGAGAAAATTTGATTTGGAATTGAAGTGTTATGTTTCATATCTCTCAAGGAGGTATCTTTTGAATGAAATTTCATACTCAATTTCAGCAAAAATTATCAAAAATTCATGAAATCGTGATTTTCAATTGAAGAGTTACAAGTCTTATTTCGCAAGGAGGTATCATTTGAGTGAAACTTCATACTCAATTTCAACCAACAATAAGCAAAAATTCATAAAATTATGATTTTGAATAGAAGTGTTATGTAACATACTTCTCAAGGAGGTATCTTCTGAATGAAATTTCATACTAATTTCAGCCAAAAATCAGCACAAATTGAGAAAATTTGATTTGGAATAGAAGTGTTATGTGTCATTTCACAAGAGGGTCTTTTTTCATTGAAATTTCATTCTAATTTCAGCGAAAAATAAGCACAAAATTGAGAAAATTTGATTTGGAATTGAAGTGTTATGTTTCATATCTCTCAAGGAGGTATCTTTTGAATGAAATTTCATACTCAATTTCAGCAAAAATTATCAAAAATTCATGAAATCGTGATTTTCAATTGAAGAGTTACAAGTCTTATTTCGCAAGGAGGTATCATTTGAATGAAATTTCATACTAATTTCAGCCAAAAATAAGCACAAACTCATGAAATTATGATTTTGAATTGAAAAGTTACAAGTCATATGTCTCAAGGAGGTATCCTTTGAATGAAATTTCATACTAATTTCAGCCAAAAACAAGCGCAAAATTTAAAAATTTTGATTTGGAATTGAAGTGTTATGTAACATACTTCTCAAGGAGGTATCTTCTGAATGAAATTTCATACTAATTTCAGCCAAAAATCAGCACAAATTGAGAAAATTTGATTTGGAATAGAAGTGTTATGTGTCATTTCACAAGAGGGTCTTTTTTCATTGAAATTTCATTCTAATTTCAGCGAAATTTCATATAAAGCAGCAAAATTGAGAAAATTTGATTTGGAATTGAAGTGTTATGTTTCATATCTCTCAAGGAGGTATCTTTTGAATGAAATTTCATACTCAATTTCAGCAAAAATTATCAAAAATTCATGAAATCGTGATTTTCAATTGAAGAGTTACAAGTCTTATTTCGCAAGGAGGTATCATTTGAATGAAATTTCATACTAATTTCAGCCAAAAATAAGCACAAACTCATGAAATTATGATTTTGAATTGAAAAGTTACAAGTCATATGTCTCAAGGAGGTATCCTTTGAATGAAATTTCATACTAATTTCAGCCAAAAACAAGCGCAAAATTTAAAAATTTTGATTTGGAATTGAAGTGTTATGTAACATACTTCTCAAGGAGGTATCTTCTGAATGAAATTTCATACTAATTTCAGCCAAAAATCAGCACAAATTGAGAAAATTTGATTTGGAATAGAAGTGTTATGTGTCATTTCACAAGAGGGTCTTTTTTCATTGAAATTTCATTCTAATTTCAGCGAAAAATAAGCACAAAATTGAGAAAATTTGATTTGGAATTGAAGTGTTATGTGTCATATTTCTCAAGGAGGTATCTTTTGAATGAAATTTCATACTAATTTCAGCCAAAAAAAAGCACAAAATTGAGAAAATTTGATTTGGAATAGAAGTTTAGTCATATTTCTCAAGGAGGTAATTAAAATTCAAAAATTCAATGAAATTCATGAAATTATGATTTTGAATTGAAGAGTTACACGTCATATTTCTCAAGGAGGTATCATTTGAATGAAATTTCATACTAATTTCAGCCAAAAATAAGCACAAAATTGAGAAAATTGGATTTGGAATTTAAGTGTTATGTGTCAATTTCTCAAGGAGGTATCTTTTGAATGAAGTTTCATACTTAATTTCAACTAATGATAAGCAAAAATTCATGAAATTATGATTTTGAATTGAAGAGTTACAGTCATATGTCTCAAGGAGGTATCCTTTGAATGAAATTTCATACTAATTTCAGCCAAAAATTCTTAAAAATTTTGATTTGGAATTGAAGTGTTATGTAACATACTTCTCAAGGAGGTATCTTCTGAATGAAATTTCATACTAATTTCAGCCAAAAATCAGCACAAATTGAGAAAATTTGATTTGGAATAGAAGTGTTATGTGTCATTTCACAAGAGGGTCTTTTTTCATTGAAATTTCATTCTAATTTCAGCGAAAAATAAGCACAAAATTGAGAAAATTTGATTTGGAATTGAAGTGTTATGTTTCATATCTCTCAAGGAGGTATCTTTTGAATGAAATTTCATACTCAATTTCAGCAAAAATTATCAAAAATTCATGAAATCGTGATTTTCAATTGAAGAGTTACAAGTCTTATTTCGCAAGGAGGTATCATTTGAGTGAAACTTCATACTAATTTCAGCCAAAAATAAGCACAAACTCATGAAATTATGATTTTGAATTGAAAAGTTACAAGTCATATGTCTCAAGGAGGTATCCTTTGAATGAAATTTCATACTAATTTCAGCCAAAAAAAAGCACAAAATTGAGAAAATTTGATTTGGAATAGAAGTGTTATGTGTCATATTTCTCAAGGAGGTATCTTTTGACTTAAAATTCATACTCAATTTCAACTAACAATAAGCAAAAATTCATGAAATTATGATTTTGAATTGAAGAGTTACACGTCATATTTCTCAAGGAGGTATCATTTGAATGAAATTTCATACTAATTTCAGCCAAAAATAAGCACAAAATTGAGAAAATTTGATTTGGAATTGAAGTGTTATGTGTCACATTTCTCAAGGAGGTATCTTTTGAATGAAGTTTCATACTTAATTTCAACTAATAATAAGCAAAAATTCATGAAATTATGATTTTGAATTGAAGAGTTACACGTCATATTTCTCAAGGAGGTATCATTTGAATGAAATTTCATACTAATTTCAGCCAAAAATAAGCACAAACTCATGAAATTATGATTTTGAATTGAAAAGTTACAAGTCATATGTCTCAAGGAGGTATCCTTTGAATGAAATTTCATACTAATTTCAGCCAAAAACAAGCGCAAAATTTAAAAATTTTGATTTGGAATTGAAGTGTTATGTAACATACTTCTCAAGGAGGTATCTTCTGAATGAAATTTCATACTAATTTCAGCCAAAAATCAGCACAAATTGAGAAAATTTGATTTGGAATAGAAGTGTTATGTGTCATTTCACAAGAGGGTCTTTTTTCATTGAAATTTCATTCTAATTTCAGCGAAAAATAAGCACAAAATTGAGAAAATTTGATTTGGAATTGAAGTGTTATGTTTCATATCTCTCAAGGAGGTATCTTTTGAATGAAATTTCATACTCAATTTCAGCAAAAATTATCAAAAATTCATGAAATCGTGATTTTCAATTGAAGAGTTACAAGTCTTATTTCGCAAGGAGGTATCATTTGAGTGAAACTTCATACTAATTTCAGCCAAAAATAAGCACAAACTCATGAAATTATGATTTTGAATTGAAAAGTTACAAGTCATATGTCTCAAGGAGGTATCCTTTGAATGAAATTTCATACTAATTTCAGCCAAAAACAAGCGCAAAATTTAAAAATTTTGATTTGGAATTGAAGTGTTATGTAACATACTTCTCAAGGAGGTATCTTCTGAATGAAATTTCATACTAATTTCAGCCAAAAATCAGCACAAATTGAGAAAATTTGATTTGGAATAGAAGTGTTATGTGTCATTTCACAAGAGGGTCTTTTTTCATTGAAATTTCATTCTAATTTCAGCGAAAAATAAGCACAAAATTGAGAAAATTTGATTTGGAATTGAAGTGTTATGTTTCATATCTCTCAAGGAGGTATCTTTTGAATGAAATTTCATACTCAATTTCAGCAAAAATTATCAAAAATTCATGAAATCGTGATTTTCAATTGAAGAGTTACAAGTCTTATTTCGCAAGGAGGTATCATTTGAGTGAAACTTCATACTCAATTTCAACCAACAATAAGCAAAAATTCATGAAATTATGATTTTGAATAGAAGTGTTATGTAACATACTTCTCAAGGAGGTATCTTCTGAATGAAATTTCATACTAATTTCAGCCAAAAATCAGCACAAATTGAGAAAATTTGATTTGGAATAGAAGTGTTATGTGTCATTTCACAAGAGGGTCTTTTTTCATTGAAATTTCATTCTAATTTCAGCGAAAAATAAGCACAAAATTGAGAAAATTTGATTTGGAATTGAAGTGTTATGTTTCATATCTCTCAAGGAGGTATCTTTTGAATGAAATTTCATACTCAATTTCAGCAAAAATTATCAAAAATTCATGAAATCGTGATTTTCAATTGAAGAGTTACAAGTCTTATTTCGCAAGGAGGTATCATTTGAATGAAATTTCATACTAATTTCAGCCAAAAATAAGCACAAACTCATGAAATTATGATTTTGAATTGAAAAGTTACAAGTCATATGTCTCAAGGAGGTATCCTTTGAATGAAATTTCATACTAATTTCAGCCAAAAACAAGCGCAAAATTTAAAAATTTTGATTTGGAATTGAAGTGTTATGTAACATACTTCTCAAGGAGGTATCTTCTGAATGAAATTTCATACTAATTTCAGCCAAAAATCAGCACAAATTGAGAAAATTTGATTTGGAATAGAAGTGTTATGTGTCATTTCACAAGAGGGTCTTTTTTCATTGAAATTTCATTCTAATTTCAGCGAAAAATAAGCACAAAATTGAGAAAATTTGATTTGGAATTGAAGTGTTATGTGTCATATTTCTCAAGGAGGTATCTTCTGAATGAAATTTCATACTAATTTCAGCCAAAAATCAGCACAAATTGAGAAAATTTGATTTGGAATAGATATGTTATGTGTCTTATTTCTTAAGAGGGTCTTTTTTTAATGAAATTTCATACTAATTTCAGCCAAAAAAAAGCACAAAATTGAGAAAATTTGATTTGGAATAGAAGTGTTATGTGTCATATTTCTCAAGGAGGTATCTTTTGACTTAAAATTCATACTCAATTTCAACTAACAATAAGCAAAAATTCATGAAATTATGATTTTGAATTGAAGAGTTACACGTCATATTTCTCAAGGAGGTATCATTTGAATGAAATTTCATACTAATTTCAGCCAAAAATAAGCACAAAATTGAGAAAATTTGATTTGGAATTGAAGTGTTATGTGTCACATTTCTCAAGGAGGTATCTTTTGAATGAAGTTTCATACTTAATTTCAACTAATAATAAGCAAAAATTCATGAAATTATGATTTTGAATTGAAGAGTTACACGTCATATTTCTCAAGGAGGTATCATTTGAATGAAATTTCATACTAATTTCAGCCAAAAATAAGCGCAAAACTCATGAAATTATGATTTTGAATTGAAGTGTTATGTAACATATATCTCAAGGAGGTATCTTCTGAATGAAATTTCATACTAATTTCAGCCAAAAATCAGCACAAATTGAGAAAATTTGATTTGGAATAGAAGTGTTATGTGTCATTTCACAAGAGGGTCTTTTTTCATTGAAATTTCATTCTAATTTCAGCGAAAAATAAGCACAAAATTGAGAAAATTTGATTTGGAATTGAAGTGTTATGTTTCATATCTCTCAAGGAGGTATCTTTTGAATGAAATTTCATACTCAATTTCAGCAAAAATTATCAAAAATTCATGAAATCGTGATTTTCAATTGAAGAGTTACAAGTCTTATTTCGCAAGAAGGTATCATTTGAGTGAAACTTCATACTCAATTTCAACCAACAATAAGCAAAAATTCATGAAATTATGATTTTGAATAGAAGTGTTATGTAACATATTCTCAAGGAGGTATCTTCTGAATGAAATTTCATACTAATTTCAGCCAAAAATCAGCACAAATTGAGAAAATTTGATTTGATTTGTGATTTCTTAAGAGGGTTTTTTTTTAATGAAATTTCATACTAATTTCAGCCAAAAGAAAGCACAAAATTAAGAAAATTGGATTTGGAATAGAAAGTGTCATATTTCTCAAGGAGGTATCTTTTGACTTAAAATTCATACTCAATTTTAACAATAAGCAAAAATTCATGAAATTATGATTTTAAATTGAAGAGTTACACGTCATATTTCTCAAGGAGGTATCATTTGAATGAAATTTCATACTAATTTCAGCCAAAAATAAGCACAAAATTGAGAAAATTTGATTTGGAATTGAAGTGTTATGTGTCACATTTCTCAAGGAGGTATCTTTTGAATGAAGTTTCATACTTAATTTCAACTAATAATAAGCAAAAATTCATGAAATTGATTTTGAATTGAAGAGTTACACGTCATATTTCTCAAGGAGGTATCATTTGAATGAAATTTCATACTAATTTCAGCAAAAAATAAGCACAAAATTCAGAAATTTTGATTTGGAATTGAAGTGTTATGTGTCATATTTCTCAAGGAGGTATCATTTGACTAAAAATTCATATTAATTTCAGCCAAAAACAAGCGCAAAATTTAAAAATTTTGATTTGGAATTGAAGTGTCATGTGTCATATTTCTCAAGGAGGTATCGATTTCATACTCAATTTTCAATAAGAAAAAATTCATGAAAATGTTTTTCAATTGAAGAGTTACACGTCATATTCTCAAGGAGGAATGAAATTTCATACTAATTTCAGCCAAAAATAAGCACAAACTCATGAAATTATGATTTTGAATTGAAAAGTTACAAGTCATATGTCTCAAGGAGGTATCCTAATTTTTGAATGAAATTTCATACTAATTTCAGCCAAAAACAAGCGCAAAATTTAAAAATTTTGATTTGGAATTGAAGTGTTATGTAACATACTTCTCAAGGAGGTATCTTCTGAATGAAATTTCATACTAATTTCAGCCAAAAATCAGCACAAATTGAGAAAATTTGATTTGGAATAGAAGTGTTATGTGTCATTTCACAAGAGGGTCTTTTTTCATTGAAATTTCATTCTAATTTCAGCGAAAAATAAGCACAAAATTGAGAAAATTTGATTTGGAATTGAAGTGTTATGTTTCATATCTCTCAAGGAGGTATCTTTTGAATGAAATTTCATACTCAATTTCAGCAAAAATTATCAAAAATTCATGAAATCGTGATTTTCAATTGAAGAGTTACAAGTCTTATTTCGCAAGGAGGTATCATTTGAGTGAAACTTCATACTAATTTCAGCCAAAAATAAGCACAAACTCATGAAATTATGATTTTGAATTGAAAAGTTACAAGTCATATGTCTCAAGGAGGTATCCTTTGAATGAAATTTCATACTAATTTCAGCCAAAAACAAGCGCAAAATTTAAAAATTTTGATTTGGAATTGAAGTGTTATGTAACATACTTCTCAAGGAGGTATCTTCTGAATGAAATTTCATACTAATTTCAGCCAAAAATCAGCACAAATTGAGAAAGTTTGATTTGGAATAGAAGTGTTATGTGTCATTTCACAAGAGGGTCTTTTTTCATTGAAATTTCATTCTAATTTCAGCGAAAAATAAGCACAAAATTGAGAAAATTTGATTTGGAATTGAAGTGTTATGTCTCATATCTCTCAAGGAGGTATCTTTTGAATGAAATTTCATACTCAATTTCAGCAAAAATTATCAAAAATTCATGAAATCGTGATTTTCAATTGAAGAGTTACAAGTCTTATTTCGCAAGGAGGTATCATTTGAGTGAAACTTCATACTCAATTTCAACCAACAATAAGCAAAAATTCATAAAATTATGATTTTGAATAGAAGTGTTATGTAACATACTTCTCAAGGAGGTATCTTCTGAATGAAATTTCATACTAATTTCAGCCAAAAATCAGCACAAATTGAGAAAATTTGATTTGGAATAGAAGTGTTATGTGTCATTTCACAAGAGGGTCTTTTTTCATTGAAATTTCATTCTAATTTCAGCGAAAAATAAGCACAAAATTGAGAAAATTTGATTTGGAATTGAAGTGTTATGTTTCATATCTCTCAAGGAGGTATCTTTTGAATGAAATTTCATACTCAATTTCAGCAAAAATTATCAAAAATTCATGAAATCGTGATTTTCAATTGAAGAGTTACAAGTCTTATTTCGCAAGGAGGTATCATTTGAATGAAATTTCATACTAATTTCAGCCAAAAATAAGCACAAACTCATGAAATTATGATTTTGAATTGAAAAGTTACAAGTCATATGTCTCAAGGAGGTATCCTTTGAATGAAATTTCATACTAATTTCAGCCAAAAACAACGCAAAATTTAAAAATTTTGATTTGGAATTGAAGTGTTATGTAACATACTTCTCAAGGAGGTATCTTCTGAATGAAATTTCATACTAATTTCAGCCAAAAATCAGCACAAATTGAGAAAATTTGATTTGGAATAGAAGTGTTATGTGTCATTTCACAAGAGGGTCTTTTTTCATTGAAATTTCATTCTAATTTCAGCGAAAAATAAGCACAAAATTGAGAAAATTTGATTTGGAATTGAAGTGTTATGTTTCATATCTCTCAAGGAGGTATCTTTTGAATGAAATTTCATACTCAATTTCAGCAAAAATTATCAAAAATTCATGAAATCGTGATTTTCAATTGAAGAGTTACAAGTCTTATTTCGCAAGGAGGTATCATTTGAATGAAATTTCATACTAATTTCAGCCAAAAATAAGCACAAACTCATGAAATTATGATTTTGAATTGAAAAGTTACAAGTCATATGTCTCAAGGAGGTATCCTTTGAATGAAATTTCATACTAATTTCAGCCAAAAACAAGCGCAAAATTTAAAAATTTTGATTTGGAATTGAAGTGTTATGTAACATACTTCTCAAGGAGGTATCTTCTGAATGAAATTTCATACTAATTTCAGCCAAAAATCAGCACAAATTGAGAAAATTTGATTTGGAATAGAAGTGTTATGTGTCATTTCACAAGAGGGTCTTTTTTCATTGAAATTTCATTCTAATTTCAGCGAAAAATAAGCACAAAATTGAGAAAATTTGATTTGGAATTGAAGTGTTATGTGTCATATTTCTCAAGGAGGTATCTTCTGAATGAAATTTCATACTAATTTCAGCCAAAAATCAGCACAAATTGAGAAAATTTGATTTGGAATAGATATGTTATGTGTCTTATTTCTTAAGAGGGTCTTTTTTTAATGAAATTTCATACTAATTTCAGCCAAAAAAAAGCACAAAATTGAGAAAATTTGATTTGGAATAGAAGTGTTATGTGTCATATTTCTCAAGGAGGTATCTTTTGACTTAAAATTCATACTCAATTTCAACTAACAATAAGCAAAAATTCATGAAATTATGATTTTGAATTGAAGAGTTACACGTCATATTTCTCAAGGAGGTATCATTTGAATGAAATTTCATACTAATTTCAGCCAAAAATAAGCACAAAATTGAGAAAATTTGATTTGGAATTTAAGTGTTATGTGTCACATTTCTCAAGGAGGTATCTTTTGAATGAAGTTTCATACTTAATTTCAACTAATGATAAGCAAAAATTCATGAAATTATGATTTTGAATTGAAGAGTTACACGTCATATTTCTCAAGGAGGTATCATTTGAATGAAATTTCATACTAATTTCAGCCAAAAATAAGCACTAACTCATGAAATTATGATTTTGAATTGAAGTGTTATGTAACATATATCTCAAGGAGGTATCTTCTGAATGAAATTTCATACTAATTTCAGCCAAAAATCAGCACAAATTGAGAAAATTTGATTTGGAATAGAAGTGTTATGTGTCATTTCACAAGAGGGTCTTTTTTCATTGAAATTTCATTCTAATTTCAGCGAAAAATAAGCACAAAATTGAGAAAATTTGATTTGGAATTGAAGTGTTATGTTTCATATCTCTCAAGGAGGTATCTTTTGAATGAAATTTCATACTCAATTTCAGCAAAAATTATCAAAAATTCATGAAATCGTGATTTTCAATTGAAGAGTTACAAGTCTTATTTCGCAAGGAGGTATCATTTGAGTGAAACTTCATACTCAATTTCAACCAACAATAAGCAAAAATTCATGAAATTATGATTTTGAATAGAAGTGTTATGTAACATATATCTCAAGGAGGTATCTTCTGAATGAAATTTCATACTAATTTCAGCCAAAAATCAGCACAAATTGAGAAAATTTGATTTGGAATAGATATGTTATGTGTCTTATTTCTTAAGAGGGTCTTTTTTTAATGAAATTTCATACTAATTTCAGCCAAAAGAAAGCACAAAATTAAGAAAATTGGATTTGGAATAGAAGTGTTAAGTGTCATATTTCTCAAGGAGGTATCTTTTGACTTAAAATTCATACTCAATTTCAACTAACAATAAGCAAAAATTCATGAAATTATGATTTTGAATTGAAGAGTTACACGTCATATTTCTCAAGGAGGTATCATTTGAATGAAATTTCATACTAATTTCAGCAAAAAATAAGCACAAAATTCAGAAATTTTGATTTGGAATTGAAGTGTTATGTGTCATATTTCTCAAGGAGGTATCATTTGACTAAAAATTCATATTAATTTCAGCCAAAAACAAGCGCAAAATTTAAAAATTTTGATTTGGAATTGAAGTGTCATGTGTCATATTTCTCAAGGAGGTATCGTTTGAATGAGATTTCATACTCAATTTCAACTAACAATAAGAAAAAATTCATGAAATCATGTTTTTCAATTGAAGAGTTACACGTCATATATCTCAAGGAGGTATCATTTCAATGAAATTTCATACTAATTTCAGCCAAAAATAAGCACAAAATCGAAAAAATTTGATTTTGAGTAGAAGTGTTATGTGTCTTATTTCACAAGAGGGTCTTTTTTTAATGATATTTCATACTAATTTCAGCCAAAAATAAGCGCAAAATTGAGAAATTTTGATTTCGAATAGAAGTTTTATGTGTCATATTTCTCAAGGAGGTATCATTGGGATGAAATTTCATACTAATTTCAGCCAAAAATAAGCACAAAATTGAAAAATTTTGATTTGGAATAGAATTGTTATGTGTTATATTTCTCAAAGAGGTATTTTTTGAATAAAATTTGATATTAATTTCAGCCAAAAATAAGCACAAAATTGTAAAATTTTGATTTGGAATAGAAGTGTTATGTGTCATATATCTCAAGGAGGTATCTTCTGAATGAAATTTCATACTAATTTCAGCCAAAAACAAGCGCAAAGTTTAAAAATTTTGATTTGGAATTGAACTGTCATGTGTCATATTTCTCAAGGAGGTATCTTTTGACTTAAAATTCATACTCAATTTCAACTAACAATAAGCAAAAATTCATGAAATTATGATTTTGAATTGAAGAGTTACACGTCATATTTCTCAAGGAGGTATCATTTGAATGAAATTTGATACTAATTTCAGCCAAAAATAAGCACAAAATTGAGAAAATTTGATTTGGAATTGAAGTGTTATGTGTCACATTTCTCAAGGAGGTATCTTTTGAATGAAGTTTCATACTTAATTTCAACTAATAATAAGCAAAAATTCATGAGATTATGATTTTGAATTGAAGAGTTACACGTCATATATCTCAAGGAGGTATCATTTGAATGAAATTTCATACTAATTTCAGCCAAAAATAAGCACAAACTCATGAAATTATGATTTTGAATTGAAAAGTTACAAGTCATATGTCTCAAGGAGGTATCCTTTGGATTGAAATTTCATACTAATTTCAGCCAAAAACAAGCACAAAATTGAAAAATTTTGATTTGGAATAGAATTGTTATGTGTTATATTTCTCAAAGAGGTATTTTTTGAATAAAATTTGATATTAATTTCAGCCAAAAATAAGCACAAAATTGTAAAATTTTGATTTGGAATAGAAGTGTTATGTGTCATATATCTCAAGGAGGTATCTTCTGAATGAAATTTCATACTAATTTCAGCCAAAAACAAGCGCAAAATTTAAAAATTTTGATTTGGAATTGAACTGTCATGTGTCATATTTCTCAAGGAGGTATCTTTTGACTTAAAATTCATACTCAATTTCAACTAACAATAAGCAGAAATTCATGAAATTATGATTTTGAATTGAAGAGTTACACGTCATATTTCTCAAGGAGGTATCATTTGAATGAAATTTCATACTAATTTCAGCCAAAAATAAGCACAAAATTGAGAAAATTTGATTTGGAATTGAAGTGTTATGTGTCACATTTCTCAAGGAGGTATCTTTTGAATGAAGTTTCATACTTAATTTCAACTAATAATAAGCAAAAATTCATGAAATTATGATTTTGAATTGAAGAGTTACACGTCATATTTCTCAAGGAGGTATCATTTGAATGAAATTTCATACTAATTTCAGCCAAAAATAAGCACAAACTCATGAAATTATGATTTTGAATTGAAAAGTTACAAGTCATATGTCTCAAGGAGGTATCCTTTGAATGAAATTTCATACTAATTTCAGCCAAAAACAAGCGCAAAATTTAAAAATTTTGATTTGGAATTGAAGTGTTATGTAACATACTTCTCAAGGAGGTATCTTCTGAATGAAATTTCATACTAATTTCAGCCAAAAATCAGCACAAATTGAGAAAATTTGATTTGGAATAGAAGTGTTAAGTGTCATTTCACAAGAGGGTCTTTTTTCATTGAAATTTCATTCTAATTTCAGCGAAAAATAAGCACAAAATTGAGAAAATTTGATTTGGAATTGAAGTGTTATGTTTCAAATCTCTCAAGGAGGTATCTTTTGAATGAAATTTCATACTCAATTTCAGCAAAAATTATCAAAAATTCATGAAATCGTGATTTTCAATTGAAGAGTTACAAGTCTTATTTCGCAAGGAGGTATCATTTGAATGAAATTTCATACTAATTTCAGCCAAAAATAAGCACAAACTCATGAAATTATGATTTTGAATTGAAAAGTTACAAGTCATATGTCTCAAGGAGGTATCCTTTGAATGAAATTTCATACTAATTTCAGCCAAAAACAAGCGCAAAATTTAAAAATTTTGATTTGGAATTGAAGTGTTATGTAACATACTTCTCAAGGAGGTATCTTCTGAATGAAATTTCATACTAATTTCAGCCAAAAATCAGCACAAATTGAGAAAATTTGATTTGGAATAGAAGTGTTATGTGTCATTTCACAAGAGGGTCTTTTTTCATTGAAATTTCATTCTAATTTCAGCGAAAAATAAGCACAAAATTGAGAGAATTTGATTTGGAATTGAAGTGTTATGTTTCATATCTCTCAAGGAGGTATCTTTTGAATGAAATTTCATACTCAATTTCAGCAAAAATTATCAAAAATTCATGAAATCGTGATTTTCAATTGAAGAGCTACAAGTCTTATTTCGCAAGGAGGTATCATTTGAGTGAAACTTCATACTCAATTTCAACCAACAATAAGCACAAACTCATGAAATTATGATTTTGAATTGAAAAGTTACAAGTCATATGTCTCAAGGAGGTATCCTTTGAATGAAATTTCATACTAATTTCAGCCAAAAATAAGCACAATATTGAAAAATTTTGATTTTGAATACAAGTGTTTTGTGTCATATTTTTCAAGGTGGTATCTTTTGAATGAAATTTCATACTCAATTTCAACTAACAATAAGCAAAAATTCATGAAATTATGATTTAGAATTGAAGAGTTACACGTTATATACCTCAAGGAGGTATCATTTCAATGAAATTTCATACTATTTTCAGCCAAAAATAAGCAGAAAATCGAAAAGATTTGATTTGGAATAGAAGTGTTATGTGTCATATTTCTCAAGGAGGTCTCTTCTAAATGAAATTTCATACCAGTATTAGCCAAAAATAGGCACAAAATTGTAGAATCTTGATTTGGAATTGAAGTGTTATGTTTCATATCTCTCAAGGAGGTATCTTTTGAATGAAATTTCATTCTCAATTTCAGCAAAAATTATCAAAAATTCATGAAATCGTGATTTTCAATTGAAGAGTTACAAGTTTCATTTCGCAAGGAGGTATCATTTGAGTGAAACTTCATACTCAATTTCAACCAACAATAAGCAAAAATTCATGAGATTTTGATTTGGAAAAGAAGTGTTTTGTGTCATATTTCTCAAGAAGGTATCGCTTGATATAAAATTCATACTAATTTCAGCCAAAAATAAGCGCAAAATTGAGAAAATTCGATTTGGAATAGAAGTGTTAT
>CBDALO010000097.1:0-9883 GCA_965196985.1 Gammaproteobacteria bacterium
TCCAGCAAGTACACCCTAGTCAACTAGTTAAATTCATGTGACTGTATGCTCCCGCAAATAGTAACAAGGAGCTTACGGTATGTCAGCAACAAATCCTGAAAATGAAAATGCTACTTACACAGATGCTTATTGGGAAAAACACCTTTCCGACTTTAAGCAAAGCAAGTTAACCAAAGCGAAATACTGCCGAGAGAATAACGTACCTTACACGCAGTTTCTCTATCGTTTGAGAAGAGAACAGCAAAAAACGCTAGCAAAGGTTGTTTGCGTGTCTGAGCAGCCAGCACAACCAGTGGCTGTCATGCAGGTCAACTCACACATACAGATTAGCTTTTATGACCAGGATAGCTTAGCGTCTTTGATTCAGAGGCTTTGCTAATGTTTCAGAACTGGAAAACACCGATCTGGTTTTATCGTACCCCTGTGGACTTTAGAAAACAGATTGATGGCCTAGTAATGCTGATTGCCGATCATCTCTCAATGACCCCAAGCTCAGGCCAGCTATTTCTTTTTCGTAACAGGCAGCGCGATAAAATAAAATTACTTTGGTACGACCAAAATGGTTTTTGGCTTTGCTACAAACGATTAGAAAAAGGTAAGCTGAAGTTCCCTAGCGAAGCAGATGAGACTATCGAGTTGACCCAAGATCAGTTAAGCTGGTTATTGTCAGGTTTAAACTGGATGAAGCAAAAGTCATTACCCAAAGTCTCTCCCGAGTTTTTTTACTAAAATGGCAAAAAAAGTCTTGACAGGTTTTTTCTGTGTTTTTTGATTTTACACGTGATTTTAATGCTTGTTTTATATCCTTAGCCCAGGCTTTGTGAGATCCGCTAGGAGTTGAAAAGAAAACATCACAATGACCAGCTACCCCAAAAAAGTAATATGCGCTAACCAAGCGCCTGAGGAAGAAAATATTGCACTTAAAATGTCATGGTACACTTTGCAGTAGTTACTTGAATGAGAAACGCAATGCAAACAGTCCCTAGTGAGCTTTTCTATCAACAAGTCGGAATAAATGAAAAGCTTTGTCATAAGCTTGAAATAGAACATGCTCGTGTTGAACAGTATGCCGAGGCTTATGATCATTTGAAGATACAATTTGCTAAGCTCCAACGACAGCATTTTGGTAGTAAATCTGAGCGCTACATAGAAGATCAGTTGCCACTCTTCGGTGATCTCTCAACACCGGAGGATCAAGAAGATGATGAAGCAGTTGTTGTCTCTTCTCACAAACGTAAGAAGAAGGTCAAGAATGAATTACCTGTGACGGTGAGAATCATTCCAGTACCTGATGACCAGCGTATTTGTCCTTGCGGTAAAGAAAAATGCCCAATGGGTTTTGAGACTAAAAAAATACTGAACTACAAACCAGCTGTCTTTGAAATGATTGAAGAGCGCCGTGAAAAACTAGGCTGTGATTGCGAGCAAGGTGGTGTTACGGTTGCACCTAAGCCTTTACATATCCTACCTAAGGCCGAGGCGTCTGAATCATTACTAGCGCATTTAGTGTCTAGTAAAATCAGGGATAGACAACCCTTTTATCATTTAGAAAAACAACTACGCTCACAATACGGCGTCAATCTATCCAGGCAAACTATGTCACGTTGGTTTATTGAGCTGACTAAACCTTTACAGCCGATTTATAATCTATTGAAGGATGAGCTGCTGGATTATGAAATAGCAAGTTGTGACGCCACTAAACTACAAGTCTTAAAAGAGCCTGGTCGACGGCCACAAACTAAGTCACTGATTCATTGCATGCGAGGTGGTGCTCCTGGTCGTGAGGTTATCCTGTTTGCCTATACGCCAAGTGACCACAGTGAGTTTCTAGTAGAATGGTTTCAAGGGTGGACTGGCAAGCTTCATACTGATGCAAGCCCTATATTCGACCAATTAGAAAATACCGGCGTTACGATCATTGCGTGCAACCTTCATGCCCGCAGGAAATTTGAAGAGATCACCAAGGCGACCAAAAAGAATGGGTTAGCCGCTCATGCTATGCGGGTCTATAAAAAACTCTACCGGATTGAAAGAAAGGCGAAAGAAGAAGAGATGTCGCCTGAGCAACGCCTTGCGCTTCGGCAGAAAGAATCAAAACCGATTATGGATGAGTACAAGGAGTGGCTAGAGGAGTATTATCCAAAGGTTCTACCACAATCTCATCTTGGCAGGGCAATGGAATATGTCATCAAGCATTGGGAAAACATGACTCGGTTTCTTGATGATGGTAGATGTGAGATTGATAACAATCACACAGAGAGAGACATTAAGCTCTTAGTGCTTGCAAGGAAGAACTTTCTATTTTGCGACACAATGCCAGGCGCTAACGCACTAGCAATGCATGCAAGTCTAGCTCTAACTGCTGAACTGCATCACCACAATGTCTGTCGATACTTCACCTATCTTTATGAGCGCCTACCACATTGCAAAACATTAGAAGATATTGAGGCACTGCTGCCATGGAATGTGCCGCCGGATAGCACCTAGCACGTGTTAGCTACGGAAGCAAGGACGCCCGTGGATCGCTTACGGATGTTTCTTCTGTCTGCCCGTAAATAAAAATTGCTGTATCAGTTTCTTCAACTTTATCGATACGGAAGAAGGGAATATTAAACTGGATGTCAATGGTCGGCATAGGTAATGTCCTTATTATGAGCTAAAATGGAGAGAAAATTCTATACCTGAATAATTTGGAAAGGAAGGCTTTATGCTATTAATAAAGGATAAACTCAACCACGGGAATTATCATAGAGCCGCCTTCTCTTTTCCAGGTAGGCTCTTACAATCCTGCATCTGTAATACTATTAAAAACCGACCCATATCCTTCACAATCATCTACAGCATCTCTTGGTTCGCAACAGGTATCAACTTTAGCAGTAGAAGCATTCGTAAAAAAAGACGCTGAACTGTTAGACATAAATTTACCTGCGTCATATACAGGAAGGTTAAGATTTGTAGCAAGCTCATCATGTTTTATTCTAAGCTGTCCTAAATTTGATTTTGGCTTATCCACGCTCACAGGTGTAAACCCAGTCTTTTTGTAAAATATTTTATATAAAACATGGTCCTGATCAGTAAGTGCAGAATGAATTACTTTATACTTTGCTGTATCATCATCCTCGCCAACTAAAATCTGTTTCAGTAACTCTTTTTTATGCCTTATTAACCACTGATAAATAGAAGTAGAAACCGTTTCTCCAGTTTTCAATCGTGGAAGAAGAGCATTTATTAAGTTATTCGGCGTAAAGAATTGACTACCAGTGCTCAGAAGATCGCTTATTTCGCGATCTAGGAAGTTGCTGAACGATACAACCGCTCGATCGTAAAGCACTATTGCCGCCACGTAATCTTTTGAGCCACCCAGGCCGTGTTGATGCATATATGCGCGATTACGCATCGCATAGGCATTACCCAGCTTAATCGCTTGCTCGTAAAGCACTATTGCCGCCGCGTAATCTTTTGAGCCACCCAGGCCGTGTTGATGCATGTATGCGCGGTCATTCATCGCAACGGCATTACCCAGCTTAATCGCTTGCTCGTAAAGCGCTATTGCCGTCGCGTAATCTTTTGAGCCACCCAGGCCGTGTTCATGCATACATGCGCGGTCATTCATCGCAGTGGCATTACCCAGCTTAATCGCTTTCTCGTAAAGCACTATTGCCGCCGCGTAATCTTTTGAGCCACCCAGGCCGTGTTGATGCATATATGCGCGATTACGCATCGCATAGGCATTACCCAGCTTAATCGCTTTCTCGTAAAGCGCTATTGCCGCCGCGCAATCTTTTGAGCCACCCAGGCCGTGTTGATGCATATATGCGCGGTTATTCATCGCATAGGCATCACCCAGCTTAATCGCTTTCTCGTAAAGCGCTATTGCCGCCGCGTAATCTTTTGAGCCACCCAGGCCGTGTTCATGCATATATGCGCGGCCACTCATCGCAGTGGCATTACCCAGTTTAATCGCTAGCTCGTAAAGCACTATTGCCGCCGCGTAATCTTTTGAGCCACCCAGGCCGTGTTGATGCATATATGCGCGATTACGCATCGCATAGGCATTACCCAGCTTAATCGCTTGCTCGTAAAGCACTATTGCCGCCGCGTAATCTTTTGAGCCGCCCAGGCCGAGTTCATGCATACATGCGCGGTCATTCATCGCATAGGCATTACCCAGCTTAATCGCTTTCTCGTAAAGCGCTATTGCCGTCGCGTAATCTTTTGAGCCACCCAGGCCGTGTTCATGCATATATGCGCGATTACGCATCGCAGAGGCATTACCCAGTTTAATCGCTAGCTCGTAAAGCACTATTGCCGCCGCGTAATCTTTTGAGCCACCCAGGCCGTGTTGATGCATATATGCGCGATTACGCATCGCAGAGGCATTACCCAGTTTAATCGCTAGCTCGTAAAGCACTATTGCCGCCGCGTAATCTTTTGAGCCACCCAGGGCGTGTTCATGCATATATGCGCGGTTATTCATCGCAGTGGCATTACCCAGCTTAATCGCTTGCTCGTAAAGCACTATTGCCGCCGCGTAATCTTTTGAGCCACCCAGGCCGTGTTGATGCATATATGCGCGGTCACTCATCGCAGTGGCATCACCCAGCTCAATCGCTTTCTCGTAAAGCGCTATTGCCGCCGCGTAATCTTTTGAGCCACCCAGGCCGTGTTGATGCATATATGCGCGGTTATTCATCGCAGTGGCATTACCCAGCTTAATCGCTTTCTCGTAAAGCGCTATTGCCGTCGCGTAATCTTTTGAGCCACCCAGGCCGTGTTCATGCATATATGCGCGATTACGCATCGCAGTGGCATTACCCAGCTTAATCGCTTTCTCGTAAAGCGCTATTGCCGCCGCGCAATCTTTTGAGCCACCCAGGCCGTGTTGATGCATATATGCGCGATTACACATCGCAGTGGCATTACCCAGCTTAATCTCTTTCTCGTAAAGTGCTATTGCCGTATCGTATAAAGAATTAGCGTGGCTAAGACCCACAACGCCACGTTTATTAAATATAGATAAAACATCTACATCATTATAAAATGAGTCTTTACTAGGATCATCATGTAATTTTTTAAGGCCCTCTTGATTGATGCTGTTACTTTGCGCTCCTGCTATAGAGTTCATCATACTTTGAAAACTTTGACTTTGGTTTGATAACCATCTCAGCTGGTCATGACTTATCATACCGTTATTACCATTAGCTACAGCAATAATGCTGTCATAGTATCGACTAGCTCTGTCTTCCCGATAGCCACTAGCTTGTATATCCATTACTACCATGTTATATAAGGCGTCAAGATCATTATTTCTTGCTACTAACAATAAGCAAGTGAAATAATCTGGGCGTGAAGATACAATAATATCCCTAATCAATTTTAAATCTGTATTATTTGAAATTGAAATATGTTTGGATTGAACCATTGAAGTAAGGTAATTTAGTACTTGTTTGTCGCTAGCTAAATTTACCGCTATGTCAAACGGTATAGTTTCTCTACCATTCTGAGAAATAGATAACAACCAACTCTTTATTTGATTGGTTTCATCTGTTAATAAGTCATAAAGTTTGTTAGCGTCTTCAACCTCATAATCAGTAATTTTATATACTGTAATTCCTGTATCACGTTTAATTTTATCTTTTAAATCAGAGCCAGCACCCATAACTAAGTTGCCTCAAAACAATCAACAATATGTTTCATGATAATCGCTCATCGTTAATATAATATGATAAAATCATGGTTGTTTATGTGGTATTTCTTACGCATAGTTCGGGTATCTCCATAACCTGGGACAGTGAAACATCTTAGGATTCTTTCCATGTGTCATTCATTTTTTTGACCATGTCACGCTTCGCAAGTTGAAATTCTTTTTTATAAAGATAGATTTATTCTGATTATGTTTGCAGTGTGATACGGTTTTGTTCATTTTAGTCGAACGTCATTGCTTGCTCTTTAACAATTAACTGTGCCTCATGGAATCTGAAACTACTATGCTATAGCTACTACTTTCTGCCTAGGCCTTGCATCAGGCATAGCAGGCATGCTAGTGCGCCATCCTTTCTGTAAATTCCATTGACTTGCTGAAAATAAGCAGGCGACTCAGTCAGATTAGAAATTCCTTTTAAGGTAAACTTAACCAAAAAAGAGGAATGACAATGAGCTGCTATAAAAATGAGAACTTAATCGAAGAAGCCATACATGTTTTAGCGATGGAGGGGTTTGAAGCTTTACCTAAGCTTGTCTCCAGGTTGATGAATGAGGCTATGTTAATAGAAAGGGAGCGCCATTTAAATGCCAGTCCTTATGAGCGAACTGGCGATAGAAACGGATATGCGAACGGCTTTAAACCAAGGTTAATTAACACAGGTCAAGGTCAGCTTGAGCTACAGATACCGCAGGTTAGAGACTCCAATGAAGCCTTCTATCCATCAGTCTTAGAGCGAGGTGTACGCTCTGATAGAGCACTTAAGCTGGCTGTCGCTGAAATGTATGTGCATGGGGTTTCCACGCGCAAAGTTGAAAAGGTGCTAAAGCAACTCTGTGGAACAGATATTTCAAGCACAGAGGTAAGCCGTTGCGCTAAATTGTTGGATGAAGATTTAAAGAAATGGCGAAATAAGCCGTTAGGAAAGATAAAATATCTTTGGCTAGATGCACGTTATGAGAAGGTGCGCACTAGCGGCACAGTACAAGACTGTGCGGTATTGATAGCCTATGGCTTTGATGAATCAACCGGCAAGAGAACAGTGCTAGGTGTTTCTGTTGCGTTATCAGAGGCTGAGGTACATTGGCGTGATTTTCTTCAGCAGTTGGTTGAGCGAGGTATACATGGTATTGAGTTGATTACTAGCGACGCTCATACTGGCCTAAAAGCCGCTAGAAGAGCTGTGTTCCCCAGTGTTCCTTGGCAACGCTGCCAATTTCATTTGCAGCAAAATGCTCAGGCTCACATACCAAAGCGCTCAATGAAGGAACCAGTAGCTGAGGAGATTACAGCTATATTTAATGCCTCAAACATTCATGAGTCGGAAAGACTATTGGCTATGGCGGTAGATAAATATCAGCAAACAGCACCAGAGCTTTCTTCTTGGTTGGAAGTGAATATACCGGAGGGCTTAGTAGTGATGAACTTTGACAGGCCGCATCAAAAAAGATTAAGAACCAGTAACATAGCTGAGCGCGTAAACAGAGAGGTAAAAAGAAGGACGCATACAGTTGGAATTTTCCCTAATACTGAATCGTGCCTAAGGCTCGTATCAGCTGTTTTAGTGGAAATTGATGACCAGTGGAGCGGATCACCTAGATACTTAAGTTGAAGTGAATAATAAGGCTTCATAGGGTTTTAGGATAGATCATTCTTGTTCTTATTAACGAGATATAATTGCTATTACCTAAAAGTTAATAATTTATTTTGAGAGGAGAAAAATTTGAGGTATAAATAATTTTTTAGATTGATTAGCATAATTAATTTAAGATATTATGCGATGAGACAGGTACAATAGAGTGCCATTTAGAATTTTAAAGGTTTTTCTAAGTACTGAAGTTGGTTTTTACAGACAAAATAACGCTCTATCAATAGAAACCTGCGTTGCTTTAGTTTTATTAAAGTGTCGCCGTTTGCGCTGGTAGGTTTCAGTTTGTCGAAGATTGTAAAGATGAGAGACTGAGATAAAAGCAAGACGCGCATAACGCTTATCTCCAAACAAATGAAAGGCTCTCTCGCAAAGTTTTTTTGTGGTAGGCCCGCTAAGCGTTTGATGAACCTGATCCGTTTCAGCTAACAACCAAGTATCCTCATGCGTATAGATTAAGCTAAACTTATTTCTAGGTGATCGTTGCTTAACAACAACTTTTCCTGACTTTTGATACTGAGCAATTAGCCTAGTAATTTGTGAACGTGAGTAACCAGTCATTCGTTGCAGGTAATCACGAATCAATCCTTTGTCCTTTTTGCACATACCGCAATAAGCAAATTTTTTTAATGTGTTCGTAACCCATAGGTAAGATTCTGCTCGTGATGTAGCTTCAAAGGTAAGCTGGGTTGATGAGGATAGAAATTGCTCAATCTGGGCAAGTGTGTTTAATTCTATGTCGTTCATATTGATATTCATCCATATAGGATGAACGATCACGCAACAACTTCAGGCCCACTTTGCATTGGAAAGTGGGGGCTATTTCAGGCTCATCTTGCATTGGAAGAGACTGCATCTTGTTAAAGAACGAGGGTTGCGTCATGCTACTCAGCCAGTGCCTAAACTGTGACCACCCAGCTCGGTTCTGTCGCAAATTAATGGTTATTTGATATAATACCGACCAAATTTAGTATTGAATAATAATGGAGTTATTATGGCGATTAGTTTTAAAGGAAGACATTTCCCCAAAGAGATTATTTTAACAGCAGTACGCTGGAAGCTTGCGTACCCATTAAGTTACCGAAATATTGAAGAGCTCATGGAAGAACGTGGTGTTAGCGTTGATCAATCTACAGTACAAAAATGGGTGGTTCGCTATGCGCCCCAGCTTGAGCAAGAGTTTCGTAAAAGCAAGCGCAAGCTTGCTGATAGCTGGAAGATGGATGAGACTTATATTAAGGTCAATGGCAAGCAAGTTTATCTTTATCGTGCAGTTGATAAGTACGGTAACACCGTTGATTTTATGCTGTCAGAGAAGCGTGATCGTAAGGCAGTTCTAGCTTTTTTTAATAAAGCGATTGGATCAAGCGGGTTACCCAAAAAGGTTAACATTGATAAAAGTGGTGCAAATACAGCAGCGTTGGAAAGACTCAATACCTTATTATTTTTATCTGGATTCTGGTTTGCGATGGTCGAGGTTAGGCGCATTAAATACCTCAATAATCTGGTCGAACAAGACCATCGATCGATAAAGCGTATCACGAAATATACACTGGGTTTTAAAAAGTTCAATTCAGCTAAGGCAACAATAGCTGGTATTGAGTTATGCCATATGCTAAAAAAAGGGCAGATGCGAGGCAATAGCATGATGCCAGCCTGGCAGCAGTTCTACACGCTCGCAGACTAGTTGCGCCCAAAAATAGGCTACCTCATCTAGGTGTAAATTTTTCGACAGAACCTAAATTAATCCCATCTTTAATCGGGTCACATTGCTCGCAAACTCTCATCATTTCCTTTGCCTGCCAATAAATAATGCAGGCATCAATGAGCGTCAAGCAATTACAGGAATTTTTTAACTGTGAAAGCTCACGACCTACCACTTTACCATGTTTACCATAAGCAACATCCCGTGATAATTGGTGTAACTGTTCTGTTTTCAGTAAACCTTGCTGCCGTCTTGCCCGTAAATCAGCACTAACCATGTGAGCTAAAATATTTTCGGTTTTAATCACGCGACCAAACTCACGATTGGCTTTATAAAAATTATTTTTCTCACTAAAGCTAGCTAATCGGCGCATTGCAGCAGAAGCCGAAGAATAACCAAGCTTCATAGAAGCATAAAACTGCCCCATCCGATCATATTGGTCAACAATACAATCCATATCAACTTGGTGTGCCTTACCTTTTAGCAACGGTGCAAGGCTACCAAAGTGATACGTTGGGTCAATCATATAAAGCCATTGCTTTTTAATGCCTTTAATACGAGGGTTTAATCGCTTGCCAAACATAGTAAATCCTGTGAAGTTAATCTCCATATAGCCATGGGTATCAACATAATGATCAAGTAACTGTAAACTTGTTTCATTATATAAAATACCATCAAGCACATGAACGGCATCCCGATTGGTACACTCAATGGGTTTACTAAAGAACGGAGCATAATTATCAGCTACAAAAGTATAAAACTCAATAGCATAGTCGCCAAAACAAGTACTATACTCACGATGCAACACTTTGTTGTGGTACTCCATTCG
>CBDALO010000098.1:0-6935 GCA_965196985.1 Gammaproteobacteria bacterium
AGACGACAAGTTTTATAAAGAAAAACTAGACCGATATGAACAAGGTCTTGAGGAAGACTTTGATGAACTAGAATCGCTTAATCAATCAATAAAAAAAGAGTTGTCCAAAAAACTAGAAACGGCTGCTGATAATTACATTAAGAAAAACAAACGAATTAGCATTCGTGTTTATGGCAATGATCTAGAACAAATTAAACGCATTGCTATGCAAGAAGTGCTCCCCTATCAAACGCTAATAACAAGCGTATTACACAAGTTTGCTACTGGACAATTAACACAACGCAAGCGTTCTTAAATTATCCCCTGCTTTATAACATTGTGTATAAATAGTTAGCCTAATAATTTATGCTAATGGCTTACTTACCCCTTGACTGCGCTTACGCTCCGCCAAGGCTACAAGCCTCACTTTGTTTAACCCATAGTCTCTGAAAGAGAGTCTTAAAAACTACTACTTCTTATACCCAAAATAAGATCTAGCAATACCAAAAATATTAAACAATAAGATCACAATTAATAGCCAATGTAATGCTGAAAAAGATAGATGCGAAATAACTGCCAAACCGATAAAAACACCAATAATACCTGATAGTGAAATAACTAATACGGGTTTCAAGGGAATTTTATTATTTAACGCGAAAGTCACCGTAGTAAAAGGCTTTTGTATTGCACCAGCTGCTGTCATGATTGGAAATGCCACCAGCGGTGACATTCCTAATAAAAATAAAATTACTTCAACAACGGCAAACAGTCCTACACCAAATGCCACCAAAATACCTGCAGCAAATAAGCCAGCAAAACCAAGCCATAATTTCCAACCGACTAAAGAAATTGCCTCTCCACCAATTGGAAATAAAGAAAAAGCCTTTCCTAATAGTAAGATCACTACCCCTGCAAAAGAAACCATCATGATTAATTGAATTAGCCGTGCTTGTAGGCGAGAAGCTAATAAACCACCAATAATTCCGCCAAAGCAAGTAGCAATAACTAAAATAACAAGCGTTTTAATGTCAACGTGAACACGCTGCATAAAGACAGTTGCTTCAATGGCACCAGGAATAATTTGCACGCCATTAATAACTGCGGGAAGCTGTTCATCACGAAAGAGCTTAAAGCCTTTACAAACTGCAATATTAACAGCAAAGCTACCAACCCCAATTGTATCGGCAATATAAGCAAGCACACCTGAAATCATTAGTGGAATAACTCGTCTACGCCCTATCGCTTCTTGCGGCACACTTTTAAATTTATATGCCATTATCACTAAACAAATTAATGATAACAGCAGCATTAAGCCTATCAGTATTGTTGCCATAACTACCTACTTATTTATTGGGCTAGCAATTCTGCTTTATAAAATTACACTTTAAGTGCTTTTACTCCATAGTTCACTACACAAGCTTCCCCGGACTTCGCCTCTACTTACTATCTAAAAATTTTTAGCGCCCGCATCCTGTTTCCTGCCTACTAACACCTGACAAGCACATCCCTGCTTTAGAATGGCGTTGCTGCATAAATCCTATTTCACGCCTTACCAACTGATTTGTGCTCTGCTTTTGCTTCATGGCTCGCTACGCTACGCTGCACTTTACTTACGCAAAAGCAATGCACAAATCAATTGAAATCGAGCTGTCTATCCAGTTCTACTCTTTATGCAGCAACGCTTTTTTAAAAGAGGCTGTTGTTTTGCAAACTTCAGTCCTCTGTCTACTAATTCAAAACCGTAAAATTTACAACAGAACTCTACTACTTACCAATACAAAAACTTGAAAAAATACGACCTAATAAATCCTCTGTGGTAAATTCCCCTGTAATTTCTCCAAGTGCTTGTTGTGCTAAACGTAATTCTTCTGCTAAAAACTCACCCGCATCAGCTGATACTAATTGCTCTTGGCCAAGGGTTAAATGCTCCGCCGCTAAATCAAGCGCTTGTAGATGACGTCTTCTAGCAATAAAAACACCCTCCATTGTTTGTTTATAACCCATTCTTTCTTTTAGGTGTTGCTTTAATAAATCAATACCCTGTTCTTGTTTAGCTGATAAATAAATAACTGTATGTCCTTGCTCTTCAGCTAAACGAGGCTTATCTTTTGTTAAGTCAATTTTATTTTTAATCACCGTTACCGAAGACAAGTCACAATCAATTTCTGAAAAATTTTTTTCTATTAATTTCTTTAAATCACTCTTTTCGTCTGCATCAACAATTAAAATAATCTCATCGGCTTTACTAATAGCTTGTTTAGCACGATTAATACCTTCTTGTTCAACTAAATCTTCACTAGTACGTAAGCCAGCCGTATCGATTAAATGTAGCGGCATACCATCAATGTTAATTTGTTCTTTTAACACATCGCGCGTCGTGCCTGCTATTTGAGTCACTATTGCTGTTTGCTCGCCACTTAAAGCATTTAATAAACTCGATTTACCAACATTAGGTTTACCCGTTAGCACAACATTCATGCCATCACGCAACAAACTACCTTGTTTAGCAGAAACTTTTACTTTAGCTAGCTTTTCTTGAATAGCTTCTAGCTGTGCTAGTACATGACCATCACTCAAAAAATCAATTTCTTCTTCAGGAAAATCAATTGCTGCTTCAACATAAAGTCGCAATTGAATTAGCGCTTCAACTAGCTCTTTGACTTGTTTTGAAAATTCACCACATAGTGATCGCACTGCTGAACGCACCGCCTGTTCAGAGCTTGCTTCAATTAAATCAGCCACTGCTTCAGCTTGCGCTAAATCTAACTTTCCATTGAGAAAAGCGCGTTCACTAAATTCTCCTGGCTTTGCTAATCGTGCTCCACACTGTAGTACTCGTTGCAAAAGCCTATCAAGGACTAACGGGCCACCATGACCTTGTAGCTCTAAAACATCTTCACCAGTAAAGGAATTTGGTCCAGAAAAATATAAGGCTAACCCTTCATCAAGAATTTCTTTTTCTTCTGAATAAAAACGACAAAAGTGAGCTTGCCTTGGTATTGGTATTAGATCAGTAATTTGTTCAGCAATTGATAAAGTAAGTGGGCCTGATACTCGAACAATACCAACGCCACCTATTCCAGGCGGCGTAGCAATGGCGGCAATCGTTTCAGCCGTCATAAGTTATTTCTTTTTAGATTTTTTCTTAGTATAAGCACCTGCCTTAAAACGCTTGGTGATATACCACTGTTGTAAAATCGATACCCCATTATTAACAGTCCAATAAAGCACTAAACCAGCCGGAAACTTTAAAAACAGCACGGTAAAAAAGACCGGTAAAAACATCATAATCTTTGCTTGCATAGGATCGGACGGTGCTGGACTCAACCGCTGTTGCAAGAACATCGTACCACCCATAATAATTGGAAGTACGTAATAAGGGTCAGGAGCAGCTAAGTTATGAATCCATAAAATGAACGGCGCTTGGCGTAATTCAACACTCTCAATTAACACCCAATACAAAGCAATAAACACTGGAATTTGAATTAAGATCGGTAAACAACCGCCCAATGGATTCACTTTTTCTTTACGATAAAGCTCCATGGTTGCTTTGCTAATCTGTTGTTTGTCGCCCGCAAAACGTTCTTTAAGTTGTTCTAACTTAGGTTGTAAAGCCCGCATCTTAGCCATAGATTTATAGCTAGTTTCTGAAAACTTATAAAAAATGAGCTTAATTAAAATTGTTACTAAGATAATTGCCCAACCCCAGTTGCCAACAATGTTATAAATATGTTTTAACAACCAAAATATAATGACTGAAATAAACCATAACCAACCATAATCGATAGTTAAATGTAAATACGGTGATACTTGATCTAAGTTAGTAGCAATTTCAGGGCCAACATAAAGTTGACTACCGAACTGAGTTTGTTGACCTGATTTTAAATTAATGGGTTGGCTTAAAATTCCCATTACATAAGTTTTATTAGCAAGCGCTTGGCTATAGTAATAAAACTTTTCTTTCGCGTTAGGCACCCAAGCTGATAAGAAATAATGTTGAATAACCGCTAACCAACCACCTTTAATGGTTTGATTTAAAGGTGATTCGGTTAAATCCTTGTAACTCATTTTATCGTAATGATCATCAGGCGTTGAAATAGCTATTCCAAAGAAAGTATGGAAACCTAATAAGTGATCTTTACTAGCACCTGCATAATCACGTCGCTTAGTTTGGGTATAGTAACGACCTTGCCAAGCTTTATTATCTGCATGAACTTGGTAGTTCATACCAATAGCGTAACTACCCTTTGTTAGAATGTAAGTTTTAGTTACCTTAAAACCACCCTGCCCTTGATAAGTTAAATTCACTTTAACTTGTTGTTGGCCATTAGCCAGCTGATAACTTGTTTTTGCTGATTGGTAAAGAATCGGTTTATTACCAAGTCCAGGCACATTGGTTAAACCAGATTGAGCAATGTATAAACTCTTCGCTTTGTTATTAAGTAATGCAATCGGTTCTGGCTGGCCTTGCTTTAGCGGGTATTTTAATAGTTGTGCTTCAACAATACCCCCGCCCAGTTTATTAATTGTTAACTTTAATACATCAGTTTTAATTGTTAAGGTTTGCGTTGATGGCGTTGATGAAGTCGTTGGAGCGCTTAAATGCTTAACATGCCCAACTGCTTGGTTTAAATGGTCAGCTACTGCACTCGGTAATTCTGAAGCCTGCTGTGCAGCGACTTTATTAGCTGTTGCATTTTGAATAGTTGTTTCAATTTTTTTAGCGGGCGCATAGTCATGCTGCCACTTATTCCACAAGGACAAAGCAACCAAACTAAACAATATATAAAGAACTATTTTTAAATACTTCATTAACGTTTTATTACCTTTGTTGATGGAACTAGGTCATACCCGCCTGAGTGGAGTGGATTACATCGGATGATTCTATAGATTATTAGCCATAATGCACGTAAAAAATGCTGGGTTTGCAGTGCCTCAACAGCATAATGTGAACAGCTTGGGTAAAAACGACAACGTGGACCCAATAATGGACTTAGTGTGTATTGATAAATTTTTATCAAAAGCAACAATAATACTTTAGGTAACAGTAAAACCTTACTGGTATACCTACTTACTAAATCTATTCCTTGGCTAATTTTTTCCATATGCCTGCTAGCTCACTGAATAATTCTTGATTAGTTGCATTAACTGCCCAATGACGGGCAATCACAACAATATCATAAGCGCTAAATTGTGCTTGGCTGTGACGAAAGCTCTCTCGAATAATACGTTTCAAACGATTACGTTCTACAGCTTTTTTTGAACATTTTTTAGAAGCAGTAACGCCTAACCGATTGTTTTCATTAGTAATTTTATAAATAACAACGAAAAAACGCCCTTTTAGGCGCTTTCCTCGAGTCGAAACGAACTTAAATTGGACTGACTTTTGTAAGCGTAATTGCTTAGTAAAAGAATAATTCACCAATTTATCAAATAGTTAGCGTTACACCGCAATACGGTGACGACCTTTAGCTCGTCTTCTGTTAATTACAGCACGACCGTTTTTAGTTTTCATACGAGCACGAAAACCATGAGTACGTTTACGTTTTAAATTACTTGGTTGAAAAGTACGTTTCATTACCTAATCCATTGTTTTGTTAATTCTATAGAGGGTTGGTAATACTAGAGATTGGTTGAGTATTTGTCAATGGAACACGTATAAAAAACGGATCTCTTTCAAAATCTATGGGTGATATAAGTTTCGACTTTTTCAAACGCTTTACGACTAACGGCTCCTGTCACAAATCGTTCTGCAGCATTGAATAACAAAAAATCGAAAAATATTTCTAAAGAGCTACTACTGAATATTTATTCATAGATTCCGAAAGAGATCCTTATGAGTTAAGAAATCTCCCCAGCAAAAGGCTGCACAATTAAATTAAAAAACGATAGCTACTTAACAATAATAATATAAATATATATAAGTTTATTGTTGTGGTTATTAGCAGAATAAGTTCTGTTTATAACTTTCACTTAACCTTATAAAATCAAAAACTTACTATCAAACGAGTAGTTAGTTTTGGTTGTGGATATCCTTGTGTAAACTGCTAACAGATTGATGCTTTATCCACAGAAGAAAACGTTATCCATTTTATTCACAGCTTACAACAAGGATTTTGCAGTGGATATCCAGTAATTATTCACAAGCAAAGTGATGATTTAGACTAGCTATTCTTTTTTTTTCAGTATAAACTGGCCGCCCTATTCAATTCTGTATTGGTTAAAGGATTAGTTCGGTGTCAGAACTTTGGCAAAAGTGCTTAGAAAGATTGCAAGGAACTATTAATGAGCAAGATTTTAACACTTGGATACGTCCATTACAGGTTGAGGATAAAGGTGATGCTTTAGTTTTACTTGCGCCTAATCGTTTTGTCATCGACTGGATAAATGATCGTTTTTTAGACTCTATTTGTAATTTAATTAATGAGATAGAAACTACTAACCCACCTCGAGTTGCTTTGCAAATCGGCTCAAAGGCCAAGCTAAAACCAATATTACAAACTACCAAAACAACAGTTAGCTCTACCATAACTACCACAACGCATACTAAAACTAACTTACTTAAAGATCACAGTAGTAATCTAAACCGTCATTTTGTATTTGATAATTTTGTTAAAGGTAAATCAAACGAGTTTGCTCATGCAGCAGCATTGCAAGTTGCCGAAAAACCAGGTGGTTCTTATAACCCCTTATTTATTTATGGTGGTGTCGGTTTAGGTAAAACTCACTTAATGCATGCTGTTGGTAATGCCATTTTACAAGTTAAACCAGATGCTAAAGTACTTTACCTACACTCAGAACGCTTTGTTGCTAATATGGTAAAAGCTTTACAAACTAACTCAATGAATGACTTTAAACGTTTCTATCGTTCAGTTGATTTGTTACTGATTGATGATATTCAATTTTTTGCTGGTAAAGATCGTTCACAAGAAGAATTTTTCCATACATTTAACTCA